>CAMFJH010000001.1 GCA_945956915.1 uncultured Francisellaceae bacterium
TTTACAATAGCTCCCCGGAGAATATTATGACTAATTTTCCCCGGACATTAGTGCCGAAGCCGGAACAGTGAAAGTACCAGGGAAAATACCTGGGACAACAGAAGAAAAAGCGAAGGTGTGGAAAGGTGGTATAATCGGTGGTGAAAAGGTTGACCCTTCGAAAATGCAAGGTTATATTATGTACATTGAGCTCGTGTTGGGCGGAATGTACAGTCAGCGTATCAAAAACTTCTCTAAAACATCGCAAAATGAGCTAATGAATCAACTGTTAGCGATTCCAACCCATGAAAAGGATACAGCTGGAACAAGTCGTCTTCAAGAATTAATAGATTTACAATTTACTGCTGTAGATGATGCTGTTTATATACATATGCCTGTACCTTCTGCTGTCAGGATGTCTCAATCTGAACGTGCAGAAGGTGTCACGAAAGGACAATTAATAGGTGCTATACAGGCAGAATTTAATATGCAAAAACAACCTAAAGCAGGAAATAAACTGTATGATCAATGGGCTAGATATGGTATAGGATCTACACTAGAGGATTCGGTGGCTAATGGATGGAAACATGCAATTGGTATGGGTGAAATTCCAAGCATGGATAGTATTTGGGAAAAGGTTTGTAATTCGTTTAATGATCTATCTCATTTACCAATGGTAATTGGTTTAGAAGATATACAATCCTTTGAAGATAATGTAGCCAAACAGATGAGACGTATTCAAGAGGGTTATGGAGGACACTTGAGGGGATATAGCGATTGTGGTGTGAGTGACTTAGATACTTATGTTCAAACAAGGGTCCATCAACTTTGGGAACAACTCTCTTCTAGAGCTGCATCGCTTCAAGAAGACCGTAAATTTTCTGCAGAAGAACAAAAAGGGGCTTCAGAAGATCAAATGCAGATCTTAGCTATTATTAGTCAAATGGAAGATAATTTGAAATCAGGGCAGAATGTTAATATTTCAAACTTACATACTCGTATGAGTATCTTAGCGCACAATGGTGATTTCTCGAAAAGCGAATTAGAAACTGTACTGGCTCGCTGTGAAGAATTACGCTCGGTATGTGGAAGGGTTGAAGACTCTAAAGTAGAATTGGCTTTTGCGATTGGAGATGCTCTTAATGATAGTGAAGATTATTTGAAACAGAAATTGGCTAAAATTCCCAAACTGAAATAAGCCTTAAGTTTAAATGGACAGGGAAGTCTATTCGATATTGTGTAGCACTTGGTATATTACTATACTGCACAAACCAAAAATTCAAAATGGTTATCAGCTTATTTGGACTTAGTTTTGTGTTAATCATATTCAGGAAATAAATCTTTATTGTCTGTAAAATCAGGCACGTCAGGTAATATGTCAAAATCATCGGGCAAGAGTTTAATGCCTTGTAATAATGCTTCCCATGAATGTGCCCGAAAGTCTAATTTAAATCTCAAAATATTAATTAGTGATTCAATTTACTGACGAACATAATAACATCTCATGGTTCTTCGTGTTAAAATGCTTTTAACTTACTGTTTTCTAAACACTAAGTCGTACTTAGTCTGTAAACTGTCCTTGACAACCACTGGTCAGAAACTCTATAGTGTATGTAAGTGGGCAATTGTGGATCAAAGTGGGATACTGTATTCTAAGTAGGGTTTAAAATATGTTTAGAGGCGTTAATTTACTTCAGTTAGATGATAAGGGTCGGTTGACCATACCTGCTCGTCATAGAGATTCGCTTAAGGTCGAATCGGATGGGCAAGTGGTGGTGACTATTGACACTGAAGAACGCTGCTTACTGCTTTATCCATTACCGGATTGGGAAATGATTGAACGTAAAATTGAAGCCTTGCCGAGTTTTAATCCTGCTGCTAGACGTATTCAGCGTTTGTTAATAGGTCATGCGACTGAAGTTGAATTAGATACGCATGGACGTTTGTTATTACCGCCCGTGTTAAGAGACTATGCAGGACTCCAAAAAGGTATTGTGCTGATTGGACAAGGGAAAAAATTTGAGATTTGGGATGAAGAACGATGGAACCAAGGTAGGGAATCTTGGTTATCACAAGGGTTGAGCGCTACGGAAAATATGCCGCTTGATCTGCAATCTTTATCTTTATAGTGGTGATTATGGCAACGAGTTTAGTCTCACATCAGGCCATCATGGTGACTGAAGTCTTAGAAGGCTTGCAGGTCCAGCCAGAGGGTATCTATGTGGATGCTACTTTTGGACGTGGCGGACATGCCAAGGCCATTTTAAATGCATTAGGACCCAACGGTCGTTTACTGGTCATGGATAGAGATCCTGTGGCTATTGAAGTGGCACAGGCTTTGGCAGAAAGTGATAGTCGTGTTTCTGTTCGGCACAGTCCTTTCTCTAAACTATATGCTTTCTGCCAAGACAAGGGTGTGGTTGGAAAAATTAAGGGTGTACTATTGGATTTAGGGGTTTCTTCTCCGCAATTGGATACCGCAGACCGAGGTTTTAGTTTTCGTTTAGATGGACCTTTGGATATGCGTATGGATCCTACCGTAGGGATTTCAGCCGCGCAATGGATTAATGAAGTCGATGAACAAGATATTTCAGAAGTACTAAAAATGTATGGAGAAGAACGTTTTCATAAACGCATGGCCCATGCCATTGTAGAAGCAAGAGAAATTACGCCGATTAAGACGACTTTAGAATTGGCTAATATTGTCTCTAAAGCCAATCCTGCTTGGGAAAAACATAAACACCCTGCAACACGGGCTTTTCAAGCCATTCGTTTGTTTGTGAATAATGAACTTGGGGAATTATCCGAATGTTTAGATCAAATACTCAAAGTACTCGCCCCTAAAGGACGATTGGCTGTTTTAAGTTTTCATTCTTTAGAAGACCGTATTGTTAAACAATTTATACAAAAGCACGAACGTGGCGATGAGCATCCTCGGGGATTACCCATTCCATTTGCGGAATTAAATCAACAATTAAAACGTGTGGGTAAAAAAACAAAAGCAACAGAAGCAGAAGTGCAAGATAATCCTCGATCACGCAGCGCTGTTTTAAGAATCGCAGAGCGCGTTGTTTCGGAGGTCGTATGAGCTTGCCATTAAGCCCTGTTTCACAATTTTTTAATTTAAAAGCTTTGATCTTGGGTATATTGAGTATTTGTGTTGTGAGTTCTGCGATAGTCTTGATTTATACTCAGCATCACAGTCGTGAGTTACATACCGTGTTACAGAAAATCCAACAAACCAAAGACGGATTGCATATAGAATGGACACGGTTATTGTTAGAACAAAGTACCTGGGCTTCAGATATTTATGTTGAAAAAATAGCTCGGGAAAATTTGAATATGTTGTTACCTCTTACGCAACAAGTGGTGGTGATAAAACCATGAGTTCTAAAGCACGCTATACAATATTATCTATGGTGCTGCTGCTCTTGGCAGGGGGCTTGGCATGGCGTGTGATGACCCTGCAAATTGTGGACCAACGCTTTTTAAGAAATCAAGGCGATGCCAGAACCGTTCGCGTAAGCAGCATTCCAGCCTATAGAGGCATGATAACCGATAGAAATGGCGAACCAGTAGCCATCAGTACACCGATTGAATCGGTATGGTTAAATCCTAAAGAATTTGATACTGATCACCCGCATTTGTTGGCTCTGGCTGGCGTATTGGATATTTCTTTAGAGCAATTATTAGAGAAAGCCAAACAAAACAGTACGCGTGAATTTGTTTATTTACAGCGGCACGTAGCGCCTGAAGTCTCCGATCAAGTTGCTGCATTGGCTGTGCGTGGTGTGTATTTAAAATCTGAATATAGACGCTATTACCCCGCTGGCGAAGTGATGTCTCATGTCTTAGGATTTACCGATTTAGATGATCACGGTCAAGAAGGTCTAGAATTGGCGTATGAACAGTGGCTACAGGGAATGCCAGGTGCTAAAAGAGTGGTGCGTGATCGCCGCGGCCGTGAAGTTCAGATTTTAGAGGGATTAAAAGCCATGCGTCCGGGGCAAGATGTGGCTTTGAGTATTGATCAACGCTTGCAGTATTTAGCGTATCGAGAATTAAAAGCGGCTGTCAGTGCACACAAAGCGACAGCGGGTGCCGCAGTGGTTTTAGATGTTAGAACCGGTGAAGTGTTGGCTATGGTGAATCAGCCTTCTTTTAATCCCAATGTGCGTATTAAAATGCGTACTGATGGACGTTGCCGTAATCGTGCTGTAACCGATGCTTTTGAACCCGGTTCTGTGATTAAAACGTTCAGTGTCACCAATGCCTTGCATCATGGGGTGGTAACGCCGGCTTCTATGGTCGATACCTCACCGGGTTGGATGACAGTGGGTGGAAAACTCGTCAAAGAAGACAAACACAAAAATTATGGTGTGATTGATGTTGCAACTATTTTGCAAAAATCTTCTAATGTGGGCGTTAGTAAATTAACCTTAGCATTACCGAGTAAAAATTTATACGATTTATTTTCTAAATTGGGTTTTGGCACTGCAACCGGCAGTGGGTTTCCTGGAGAAAGTGCGGGCTTACTTTCGCCTTCTATTAAGTCGGGTTCTTTTATGCTTGCGACCTTATCTTTTGGTTATGGCATGAGTGTCACCCCTGTACAATTGGCACAAGCTTATGCAGTATTGGGAGCCGGGGGTGTTAAACATCCGGTAACGTTTTTAAAGCAGACAGGCGACTTAAAAACGATAGAGGGTGAGCAAATCATTGATTCGATTACCGCACGTCAAGTGGTGGATATGCTGGCCAGTGTGGTTGAACAAGGCGGTGGTACTAAAGCCAAAGTTGTGGGTTATCATATGGCTGGCAAAAGTGGCACTGCGCGTAAAATTAAAGATGGGGTTTACCAAAAAGACAGTCACATAGCGGTATTTGCAGGGGTAGCACCCGCCTCGAATCCTCAATTTGCCATTGTGGTGATGATAGACGATCCCAAAGCGGAAAGCAATGTTTATTATGGGGGTCAAGTTGCAGCGCCTGTTTTTTCTAAAATAGCAGCGGGTGCCCTACGTATATTTAATATTCCTCCTGATATAAACGATTCTCGTGGATTGCGAGTGGCCCATCATGATTGAGTGTTGTATTAAAGGGTTAACAGCCGATAGTAGACAAGTACAAGCGGGTGATTTATTTGTAGCAATGGTGGGTAAAACAGTTGATGGAAGATCTTATATTTCAGACGCTGTAAAAAAGGGAGCAGTAGCCGTTTTATCCGAAGCAGGCGCTCCTAATGATTTAAATGTACCTATTGTTGAATATACCGATTTGTCAAAGACTTTGGGTTTTATTGCCAATCGTTTTTTTTCAGAACCGTCTAAATGTTTAAGAGTTATTGGTATAACCGGTACCAATGGTAAAACTTCCTGCTCTTATTTTATTGCCTATCTATTAAGCGTATGGCGCAAACAATGTGGCATTATGGGCACATTGGGTGTTGGATTATTAGACAATTTACAGTCCATGAATTGTACGACTCCCGATGTTATTTCGGTGCACAAAGCATTGGCAAAATTTAGAGATCAAGGCGCTTTTGCAGTTGCAATGGAAGTCTCTTCACATGCTTTAACGCAAGAAAGGGTGCAGGGTGTGCAATTTGATACGGCTATTTTTACAAATTTAACGCAGGATCATTTAGATTATCATGGTGATATGGCACACTATTGGCAAGCTAAAAAGCAATTATTTATAGCACATGATATTAAAAATGCAGTTATTAATTTAGAAGATCCCAAAGCCCAAGATTTAATTACGAGTTTATTACGCACAAAGCATATTTCAAAAAACAATATTATCGGATATACCACATCCGATATTTCTTTTATCAGCAAAGAAGCGTTGGGCGGTATTAGCATTGTAAAAACGCTTGCCTTGTATTTAGACAATGCGGGCATGTCTGCCACTATTCAAACACCTTGGGGCAAGGGACAAATAGAATGTGCTTTATTAGGGCGTTTTAATTTAAGTAATATTTTAGCTGCTTTATCCACAGTTTGTATTCAAGGCATGCCTTTTGATTTAGCCTTACAGGCTATTCACAGCTTGCCCACGGTCCCTGGGCGTATGATGTGTTTGGGTGGAAAAACACAGCCTATGGTTGTGATCGACTATGCACATACCCCAGATGCTTTAAAACAAGTGCTAAGTGCTTTGCGTCCACATTGTCGTTCTAAATTATGGTGTATTTTTGGTTGTGGTGGGGAAAGAGATAGAGCAAAACGCCCATTAATGGCTAATGTGGCAGAAAGTTTGAGTGATAAAGTTATTATGACATCAGATAACCCAAGACAAGAACACACTTCACAGATTTTTGCTGATATGAAGCAGGGATTGAAAAAACCGGATGTTGTGTTGGTAGAACCCGATCGAATTGCGGCAATCACGCATGCGATTATGAAGGCCAGCCCTTTAGATATTATATTGATAGCAGGCAAAGGTCATGAAACCGCACAGATCATAGGCACGAAGAGTTTGCCTTTAAATGATTATGATGAAGCAATCGCAGTATTGAAAAGGAGAATATCTTGATCTCTACCATTCGTTTATCAACGCTTGCCAAATTAATGGGGGCCAAATTTTCAGGTGAGGATTTGTCTTGCACGGGCATTAGCGTGGATACGCGTACTTTATTGAAAAACGAATTGTATGTGGCTCTAAAAGGGGAACAAATAGATGGTCATGCTTTTATAGCAGAAGCAGAAGCCAAAGGGGCTGCAGCGATAATAGCCTCTGAAAAAATACAAACATCTTTACCTACTTTAATGGTAAAAGATACCCGTGTAGCTTTGGGCCAATTGGCAAAATCGTATCGAGATAGTTTTGCAATTCCGATAGTGGCGGTGACAGGCAGTTGTGGAAAAACAAGTGTAAAAGAGATGTTATATAGTATTTTAAGCTGTGCTTATCCAGTGCTTGCCACTGAAGCCAATTTTAATAATGAAATAGGTGTGCCTTTAACACTTTTAAAATTAAGACCCGAACACAAAGTTGCGATTGTAGAAATGGGTGCTCGTAAACCCAATGATATTGGCTATTTAATGCAATTGACTTCGCCTTCAGTGAGTATTTTAACGAATGCCGGTACGGCACATGTTGAAATTTTTGGCAGTGAGAATGCTATTGCACAAGCCAAGGGTCAAATTTTTGAATATTTAGCGCCTACAGGTACTGCTATTATCAACCAAGATGATAAAAATTGCGATTATTGGAAAAGTGTATTGCGAGGTCAAAAACTAATTACTTTTGGCATAGAAAATACCGATAAATCAAAGCCAGATATTGGTTGTTCAAACATTCAACAGGATATCAGCATGCAATTCGAATTGTTAACGGATATCGGTACTATTACTATACAGATGTCTGTTTTGGGTAAGCACAATGTTATGAATGCCTTAGCAGCAGCTGCAGGCGCACGAGCCTTGAATATCTCCCTAGAAAATATACAAAAAGGCTTAGCACAATTTAAAGCTGTACCAGGCCGTTTAGAAAATAAAATAGGCATTTATGGTGTGCAAATTATTGATGATAGCTACAATGCTAACCCTTCTTCGGTGTCTGCTGCAATGGCGGTATTAGCTCAAAGCCCACGTGAAAAAATTTTAGTCTTAGGCGATATGAAAGAATTAGGTACAAAAGGTCCCCGTTTGCATTATGAAGTAGGCATAGAAGCCAAACAATTAGGCATTGATAAAATATTTTGTGTGGGAGAGTTAAGCACTCATACCGCAGAAGGCTATGGAGTAGGTGCCCAACATTATGCTGATAAACAAAATTTAATTAAGGATCTTAAACGATGTTTAGAAGCAAAACCGACGTCGGTACTCATTAAGGGATCACGTTCAATGGAGATGGAAGAAGTGGTGAGGGCTTTATGCTAATTTGGTTAACAGAATATTTACAACAGTATTATAGAGCATTGAGTGTATTTCAATACACGACTTTGAGAGCGATATTAGCTTCTTTAACGGCATTATTAATTGCCTTATGGCTTGGACCTCGGATGATACGCTGGCTTACCCAATATAAAGTAGGGCAAGTGGTTAGAGATGATGGCCCTAAGACACATTTTTCTAAGAGTGGCACGCCCACCATGGGTGGATTGTTAATTTTGATTGCGATTACCATCAGTACTTTATTATGGGGTGATTTATCAAATCAGTATTTATGGATTGTATTATTTGTGACTATTGGGTTTGGTGCTATTGGTGCAATCGATGATTATCGAAAATTGACGCATAAAACCCCCAAAGGCTTATCAGCCAAATGGAAATATTGCTGGCAATCGATTATTGGTTTATCAGTTGCATTGATTCTGTATATGATGGCTAAAACCCCTCAAGAAACAAATTTATTGTTACCTTTTTTTAAAAATATGATAATACCTTTAGGGTTTTTTTATATTATACTCACCTATTTTGTAATAGTGGGTACCAGCAATGCTGTTAATTTAACCGATGGCTTGGATGGTTTAGCGATAATGCCCATTGTTTTGGTGGGTGGAGCCTTAGGGATTTTTGCTTATCTAACAGGGCATATCAATTTTTCAGAATATTTAAGTGTCCCCTACATTCAAGGGGTTGAAGAAGTCTCTGTTTTTTGTGGGGCTTTAATTGGAGCAGGCTTGGGATTTTTGTGGTTCAATGCTTACCCTGCACAAATTTTTATGGGTGATGTTGGGTCTTTGGGCCTAGGCGCTGCTTTAGGGGTGATTGCGGTTTTGGTGAGACAAGAATTGGTTTTGTTTGTGATGGGAGGGGTATTTGTTGCAGAAACCGTTTCCGTTATCTTACAAGTGGCTTCGTTTAAATTAACCGGTAAACGTATTTTTAGAATGGCGCCTATACATCATCATTTTGAATTACATGGCTGGGCTGAACCTAAAATTATTGTGCGTTTTTGGATTTTAACCGTCATTTTAGTTTTATTTGGTTTGGCTACTTTAAAATTACGTTAACAGAAAAGGAATCAAGAACAGTGCTAGACGCAGATTATACTGTGATTGTGGGTTTGGGTGCAACGGGATTTTCTTGTGTAGAATATTTTGTAGCAGAACACAAACCTATCGTTGTGATTGACAGCCGTTTAA
This sequence comes from uncultured Francisellaceae bacterium, assembly GCA_945956915.1. Lineage (GTDB taxonomy): Bacteria > Pseudomonadota > Gammaproteobacteria > UBA6186 > Azoamicaceae > CAMFJH01. Next base: position 9,074 of record CAMFJH010000001.1, read on the forward strand.
GCCCGCCTAATCTAGCAATTTTAAAAACAAAATATCCACAAGTGCCCGTTATAACAGGACATTTACCTGCAGAAATACTATCAAATGCGAGTTCTATTGTTTTAAGTCCAGGCATTTCTCAATTTCATCCAGATATTATGAAATATGTATCTCCTGATATACAGTGTGTGGGAGATATTGAAATATTTGCTCGTGAATTTCAAAAACCGGTGATTGCCATTACAGGATCCAATGGTAAAAGCACCGTGACTTCTTTGGTCGGTCATATGGCACAAACGGCTGGTTTAAATGTAGCCGTAGGTGGAAATTTAGGCACGCCCGTATTAGCCTTAAAGCCTGCCGATTTATATGTTTTAGAATTATCAAGCTTTCAATTAGAAACCACTTATAGTTTAAAACCCTTGGTCGCGACTGTTTTAAATATCTGTCCTGATCATTTAGATCGTTATCCCACGCTTGAAAGTTATAGAGCTGCTAAGCATCGTATTTTTCAAGACTGCCAAAAAATCGTCATCAATCGGGATGATGTATTCGCAAACGAGGGAATACCCAAAGATCGTTCCATTTTAAGTTTTGGCTTAGAATCGAATGCAGATTTTTCTTTAATACAAGATACAACAGAGGGCTGGCTTTCTTTTGATCGTAAACGCTTGTTCCCAGTATCTCAGCTTAAAATTTTAGGTTCGCATAATATTGCCAACGCATTGGCAGCTCTGTGTATAGGTTTACAAGCGGGTTTTTCTTTTGAATCGATGTTAAGTGCATTACACACTTTTAAAGGTTTGGCACATCGGGGAGAGTGGGTTAAAAAAGAACAAGATGTTTTATGGATAAACGATTCAAAAGGCACCAATGTAGGTGCTACGATTGCCACCCTAGTAGGCTTAAGCACATTGATCCCTGGAAAATGGGTAATCATTTTAGGTGGAGAGGGTAAAAATGCAGATTTTTCGCCTTTAGCACCGATTATCAAACAATTTTGTAAATCTGTAATCTTAATCGGTAAAGAACCCAAAACATTATACGATCTTAAGCAGGTGTTAAATGATGCTAAGATCTCTTTTGTGTATGCAAACAGTCTTGAAGAAGCCGTCAGCTTAGCTGCAAAATCAGCTAATCCAGGAGATGGGGTCTTATTATCGCCTGCTTGTGCCAGTTATGATATGTTTAATAACTTTGAAGAAAGGGGTGAGGCATTTAAACATGCATGTACAGCGTAAATTATATTTTGATCCTTGGCTGTTGTTATCAGCCATTAGTTTATTAGCCTTAGGGTTTATCGCGGTGACTTCTGCATCGATTCCGATTGCCGAGCGATTTAAATTGGCTTCTTATTATTTTCCCCTGCATCAGGCTATGGGTCTCGTAATCGGTGCACTGTGTTTTTGGCTAGTCACTTATCTGCCCCTTAAAGTGTGGCAAACATTCAGTGTCTCGATATTATTGCTCAGTATTTTATTTTTAGGTATTTTATTAATTCCAGGTGTGAGTCGAGAGATTAACGGCAGTGTGCGATGGGTACATTTAGGCCCCATTTCTATTCAAATATCCGAATTTGCAAAATTAGGCATCATTATTTATATGGCCAGTTATTTAACCCGAAGAGAACTGGAAGTGCGAACCCGCATTGCAGGGTTTTTAAAACCCATGTTCATATTGGCTGTCATTTGCATTTTGTTGTTGATGGAACCGGATTTTGGTGCTGCCGTTGTTATTACGGCAACAGTCATGGGTATGCTATTTTTAGGCGGCGTGCCTTTTAGGCGTTTTGCAGCTTTATTTTTATTGGTGTTAGGTGTGATTGGTATTGTTTCTTTTACTTCACCCTATCGTTTAGCTCGTTTGACTGCTTTTCTTGACCCTTGGGCAGATCAATTTAATACCGGCTATCAATTAACACAATCCTTAATTGCTTTTGGGCGAGGGGGTTGGTTTGGAACAGGGCTTGGGGGCAGCGTGCAAAAATTACTCTATTTACCAGAACCCCATACCGATTTTTTATTTGCAGTACTTGCAGAAGAATTAGGATTGTTCGGTGGTTTGATGGTTATAATTTTGTTTAGTGTATTATTGGCAAGAGCTTTTGCCATCGGTAGAAAAAATATAGTCTTAAATCAAAAATTCGCCGGTTTCATGGCCTATGGTATTGCACTCTGGTTGGGTAGCCAGGCTATGATTAATATCGGCGTGAATATAGGCGTATTGCCCACAAAAGGACTCACGCTTCCCCTAATGAGCTACGGCGGTTGCAGCATTATCGTAGGTATGATCGCTCTAGGCTTGCTGTTAAGAATTGATTTTGAAGCAAGATTGCCAGGTAATCGGTGAAATAAAAGCACATCATGATGTGTTCGATAGTGAAAATTGCTCTCTAGCTTATTTTTAACTAAAGAAAGAATGTAAATTTTACAAACTTTATTTTGAGTTAAAATATCAACTTTATGGTCTTTCAAAGCCTTTAGATCAAGAGCTAAAAAATTGTTTTGGTGAAAATTATATTTCTTCCAAAAAACGTTTTAATAATGCATTAATCCCTCAGCATATTTCTAATCATAAGTTTTTATATAATGAATATCGTAATTTAGAACAAGATGGACTGCTTTATATAGTATTCAAAATCTCTAAATTACCAATGGCGGCATCTGGAGTGCATTATCAATCTACATTTCCAAATCATGGTGTCATTTATTATGTGCTTACAGAAGAAAATATATCTTATATCATTTTAGCAACTATTAAAGGTTTTAATAAAACTGGGCAAGCTATCCTTGAAAGATTCAACAATACAAACATACAAAATTTAAATTATCTTTTATCACATTTTATGCAGACTAGTGATAGCATATATATAGATCCAATTTGGTTTGAATCTTTGGAAATTAACTTTAAAAATAAGATAACACCATTAATTTGTAGAAAAGCTATAATTAAAGATTGCAGGATTGGTCGTGAAATTCCTATTTTTGATATTTCGCAATACATTAACATACACTCATTTGAAGTATACGCACGTAGTAAATCTCTTTTCCTGCCCGATTAATCGAGAATAGAGCGTTTTAGACTGTAGCTAAATCAATATTAGACTATTGGGTCCACTTCTGCCTCATAATTTACATTGGGTATGCCAAAGCCGAAGAGTTTTAGAAAATCTTTTTGGTAGCCTGCGAAGTCTGTTAATTCGTGTAGATTTTCGGTATTTACTTTTTCCCATTGTGCTTCGAGTGTTTGTTGCACTTCGGGGCGCAGTTCAAGATCATCTAGGCGTAAGCGTTTTGCCTCATCAATTTTGCATTCTGTGTTAGAGGTTTCTGGGTACAAACAGGTATTAAATAAGCGTGCAATTTGCTGAATACAATTTTCATGGATATTTTGATCTTTCATTATTTTATATAAAAGAGAAATATAGAGGGGCATGATGGGTATTGCAGAACTGGCTTGAGTGACAATCGCCTTCATCACACCCACATAAGCAGTACCTTTGCAAGATGTTAATTTTTCTCTTAATACTTTTGCGGTACGATCTAAATCTTCTTTAGCTTTACCGATGGCTGCATGACCATAAATGGCCCAGGTAGGTTTAGCGCCCAGGTAGGTATAAGCAATGGTTTTACAGCCTTCTGCTAATAAACCCGCATTTTGCAGTGCATCTATCCACATTTCCCAGTCTTCACCGCCCATAACGGCAATTGTGTCTGCAATTTCTTCTTCGGTTGCAGGGGCAATATTGATTGGGATAATTTTTTCTTTGTCGGTATCCAGTGTGATACCACTAAATGGCTGGTTAATGGGTTTTAAAACAGATTTTGCAACATAACCGGTTTTAGGATGTGTACGTCTGGGAGAGGCTATGCTGTATACCACAAGATCCACAGGGCCTACTTCTTCTTTGAGTAGACGAATGGTTTGTTCTTTGATTTCATCTGAGAAAGCATCGCCATTGATACTTTTAGCATATAAATTTTTGGCTTTTGCAGCTTTTTCAAAGGCTTTGGTGTTGTACCATCCTGCGGTTGCACTGTGATCTGCTGTGGGTTCTTTTTCAAAAAAAACGCCTACGGTATCTGCTTTACTTCCAAAAGCGGCTGTAATGCGTGAAGCCAAGCCATAGCCTGTAGAAGCGCCGATGACCAGCACCTTTTTAGGACCGTGTTGTAGAGTAGCGTTAGCGTTAATATAATCGATTTGTTCTAGAACATGTGCTTCACACCCTACAGGATGGGCTGTGGTACAGATGAATCCTCTAATTTTGGGTTTAATAATCATCACGCTGCTGCTCCCTCTTAGTCTTGAAATCAGTATGTTATCATATTGTGCAATGGACATCAAAAATGGGGCAATGACAGCCAATATATTTAGTTGTTAAACTTAAAAACTGAAACCAAATTAGGAGACTCTATGCATTCTATTGCTTGGAAAGCACTACAAGCCCATCAGCAAAGTTTAGTCAATACCGCGATTCAAGATTTATTTAAAGCGGACCCCAATCGTTTTGAGGCATTCTCAGTACAAGCCGCGGATATTTTGCTCGATTTTTCTAAACAAAAAGTCAATGCTAAAACGATCGATCTGTTGTGTGATTTAGCAAGACAACAAGCCTTAGAAAAACACCGAGATGCTATGTTTTCAGGTGTTGTTATCAATCGTTCAGAAAACCGTCCTGTTTTGCATACTGCTTTACGTGATCCCAGCCAAAAGCCTATTTTGGTGAATGGTAAAGATATAAAGCCTGCTATTCATGCAGTGCTTAAAAAAATGGAAAAATGGGAAGAAGATTTACAAACGGGTAATTATCTTGGCAGTACAGGAAAGCCTATTACCGATATTTTATGTTTAGGGATTGGCGGTTCTGATTTAGGGCCTCGGATGGTATATGCGGCATTGGCTGCCTATAAAACAAAGGCGATTAATGTACATTTTGTTTCTAACGTAGACGGAGGTACTTTAGAACATACTTTAAAATTATTAAACCCTGAGCGTACACTGTGCATTATTAGTTCTAAAACATTTACTACCTTAGAAACATTATTAAATGCAGATGTTGTAAAACAATGGTTAGAAAATGCTATGCCGAGTAATAGCAAGCGACATTTAGTAGCCGTGACAGCCAATGCAAAAGCGGCCGTTGCATTTGGTGTGGATCTAGAAAATATTTTTGAGTTTTGGGCCTGGGTAGGTGGACGTTATTCTATTTGGTCTGCAGTGGGATTGCCGATAGTGCTGACCTTGGGCATGAAAGTCTTTAAAGCATTTTTATCTGGTGCGCATGAAATGGATTTGCATTTTTGTACCACACCTTTGGAAAAAAATATGCCTGTGTTGTTAGGACTCTTGGGTATTTGGAATATTAACGGATGGGGATATCATACACACGCTATTTTAGCTTATGATGATAGTTTAAGTGAATTACCTGCTTATTTTCAACAATTGGAAATGGAAAGTAATGGAAAAGCTACAGGAGAAACGGGCAAAGCTTTAAGCTATTCTACAGCCCCTGTTATTTGGGGTGGGGTGGGGTGTAACGGACAGCATGCTTATATGCAATTGTTACATCAAGGCACAGAAATAATACCTGCTGATTTCTTAGTGGCTGCACGTTCCCATAGCGACTTACATGCACAGCAGCAGGCATTGGTGGCCAGTTGTTTATCTCAATCTAAAGCCTTAATGGAAGGTTCTTCAGAATATGGGTGTGCAGGCAATAGGCCAAGTAATACGTTGATGTATCAAAAATTAACCTCAAAAACATTAGGCGCATTGATTGCTTTATATGAACATAAAGTATTTACCCAAGGTATTATCTGGGGTATCAATTCTTTTGATCAACCCGGTGTTGAATTAGGGAAAATTTTAACCAATGCGTTATTACCTCACTTACAACAAACCAAAGCTTTAAGTTCGGAATCATTAAAATTTGATACAGATCCTTCGACAGCAGGGTTAATACGGTATTATCAACGTAATTAAGCTTAAATTCAATGTATATGCTCGATTAAAAAATAATTTTTTTTTTGCTTAGACTATACTCCAGTTTGTCTCAAGTCTATCGTTATTTAAAAACGTTTACTTATGAGGAGTTAGAAATATGAAGAAAGTACTTTTATTCGTCTTAGCTTGTCTAAGTCTTAGTCTTGCATCAGTAGCCAGTGCTGATATCCGCGGTGGTTGCGGTTACAGTGGATGTGCTGTAAGAAGTTGCGATTTTCGTCCATGTGGCTACTATCGTCAACCATGCGTTCGTACCTGCTACAGAACGTGTTACCGAGTAAGATGTTGTCAACGAGTACGATGCTGTGCACCAAAATGTTGTGCTCCACGTCCTTGTTGCAACTTTAGATTCTATAGACCTTGCTGTAATTAAAAAGTAAGTTCTATGGTTTTTTGAAACCGTCATAGACATTCGAGACAAGCACGAGCCAATTGTAATAATTGGCTCGTTTTTTATTATAAAAAACAATATCTTTAAGTTTTGTATTCACAAATAAAAATATGATAAGATCCGAATCACGAATTATCATAGTGGTAATTTTTATGTTACTTAACTTAAAGGGTATTGTATGAAAAAATCAATCTTACTCAGTGTATTAGCTATTATGTCTTTATTCATGATGGGGTGTGCTCAGAATGTTTCGCCACATACTTATAATGCATGCGAAGCAGGTGTTGCCTCTAAAGTGTTATCCGGTGTGATTATTGGTAAACGGGCAGTTAAAATTGATGCAAGTACCAATGTCGGTGGACTTGCTGGAGCGGGCATTGGTGCAGCTGGCGGTTCTGCTATGGGGGGTGGTTCACGTGCCAATATCGCGGGGGCTCTCGGTGGTGCTGTGATAGGTGGTGTGGTAGGTCAAGCTATGGATAAAGCTGTCAATGCACATCGAGCCTTTGAATATATTATTCGATTGGAAAAGGGTTCCACGATTTCGATTGCTCAAGTACAAGAGATGGAATTTGCAGTAGGGCAACCGGTCTTAATTATTTATGGTGCGATGACACGTATTGTGCCTGATAATACGATTGATATGCCCTGCAAATCTTCAAAAGTTAGGCGATAAAAAATGAAAGCTAGGCAACAGAAAAAAAATCTTGTGCAAGCAATGATTTTGCTTGCAATGATTTTTTGTGCACAGGGTTGCACACGCGAAGCAAATTATAGAGGTATTCCAGAGCCTACTTGGCAGCACCTCAGTGCTGAACAAAAGCAGCTGATTGTTGATCGTGCATACCAAGATGAAATGAAAAAAACGGAGACAGATTAATTATGCTAAAAAAAATAGCTGCAGGGACAACAGTCTTGTTATTGGCTTTGTTGATGGGCTGTGCCAAACCGATTATGCCGCCTTTGGAGTATAATCAGCCAATTGATATTCAGGTCAATAAAAATGCTTGTTTAAACTGGAATTGTGGAAAAGAGTATGCCAGTGCTGTTCCTACGCAATACAATACCAACAGTGGTGTGGTGGGTTTACTGGTGAGTTCGGCAGTGGATTCTGTGGGGCGTGCTAATAATCCCAGTCGTTACACCATGAGTTATGGTAAAGCAGAACAAGTGATTTTTATGACCTCATTAAGAGATGTATTGGAAAAAAATCAGGTCTTTAATCAAGTATGCTTAGGCGGAGACTCAGTATCATCGGGCGCGAACGCAGTATTGATAGAGGTGTTTTTTAAATCAGCACGCGTTGCGAGTCCAGAAAGAGGGTACAACATCACTTTAACTGTCGATTTAAACATTCAAGCCAATGGGAGAGCACCTTTTAAACGTACTTATGTTGTACAAAGTGGTATAGGTTCTGGATTGGGTTCAACCTTTTGCGCGCAGCAAACAGAAGTATCCACGCGTTTGTTAAAAGCGATTATTAAAGGTATAGAAGATTGGTATTCTTTTAAAGGAAAAAGCAAATGAAAAAATTGAAAAATAAAATAGGTTTTCTGCTTGTTATTACTAGCATCGTATTGTTAACGGGTTGCGCACATAAGGTTGATGAAAAGCGCTTTCAAAGTTTTTGGCAAGAAGAGAAACCATGTGTTACTGTAGCGGCTTTTAAAGCACCAGAACCTCAACTGCATTGTGTGGGTGAACAAGGCTTACTGGAGCTTGCTATTAACAATGCGATGAATAAAAACTTGAATAAAGCACTAAAAACCGCAGATGTAAGTGCATACCATCAGATGGATCAGCATTTTGCAAAGCGTTTAAAGGCACATAAAATGCAAGCAGAAGTGGTACCCACGCATTTTGAGAGCACTAAAAAAAATCGTGAAATGATTTTAAAGCAAGCAGCAGGCAATAAAGTGTTAACCTTAGAGTTAAGGGCTGCGGGTGCTAAACGAAAGTATTTGAGCTTAATTCCGATGGGGGCTCCTGAAGGGTATTGTGTATTAGTAGGGCAATTAATCGATCCTAAAGATAATACCTTACTATGGTCACATGAAACAGAAATAAACCAACCGATACAAGGTGCCTGGGATCAAGGTCCTCATTATCCTAATCTTAATAATGCAATGCAAGTTGCATTACAAGATGCTACACAGGAAATGTTGGATTGTTTCTTTTCTGGGCGTTAATTTGAAGGGTATTTTAGTGTATAATCTCTGAATAAATAAAAAATCAATTGGTCTATACTGCAATATGTTAAGAACCATTATTAAGATTTTAATGATTATGAGGAGATTAACATGAAAAAAATACTCTTATTAGCATTAGCTATGTTTGGCATAGGTGGCGCGTCTGTTACCAGTGCTAACACTGTAGTGATTGAACATCTTGCAGCCAATGACGTGCAGCTTAAAGGTGAACAAATGATAGCTCATGGTGGGCACGGTGGTCATCATGGCGGTCATCATGGTGGGCATCGTCATGGTGGACATAGATATCATGGTCATCATCGTTACCATAATGGCGGATACTACAGTAATGGGTATTATTACTATTATTATCCAAGACATCGCTATTACGATTATTACTATTACTACTAGAATTAAGGATGAATTTGCATTTTGGGTCAATAGTGCTTATGTTAAGCATTATTGACCCAAAGACATTGTAAGAGCTTAAGGATATCAAGATGCATGGGATTTCTTTTGAAGAAGTTATCAAAGCAGAAGCTAAATTGATTGTTTTAAATCAAAATAATATTGTGTTAGAAAAAAAAGAAAACGATCCCTTATTTTCATTAAGATCTATTACTGAAAATCAATGGAATACAGGTTTACACTATCGTATAGGCCTAGTAGATGAAAATCCTTTGTATGTATTCGAATTTAGTGCTCAAGAAGCACAATTGTATGAAACACTACCCTTAAAACAATACCTTGCAAGTCAAAATAGCTATTGGGTTGATCACTTAATAAAAGCCAAGCAGATATTGACTTGGCATAAAAATTCTCAATTTTGTAGTGCATGCGGGCAAAAAACACAGCCACATCCCCTTGATTTGGCTAAAAGGTGTATAGGGTGTGCTAGAGATATTTATCCGAGCCTATCTCCTGCAGTGGTTGTATTAATCACCAAAGGTACAGATATTTTGCTTGGACGTTCGCCTCATTTTATGCAGGGTGTTTATAGTAACTTGGCAGGATTTATAGAAGCGGGTGAATCTGCTGAACAGGCCATCGCTCGAGAAGTGCAAGAAGAGGTGGGTATTAGAGTAAAAAATATAAGGTATTTTGGATCACAATCTTGGCCTTTTGAAAACACGTTTATGCTTGCTTTTAAAGCGGAATATGATTCTGGAGAATTAAAAATCGATACCCAAGAATTAGAAGATGCAAAATGGTTTTCTATCCATGAATTGCCAAAATTGCCTTTTAAATCGAGTATTGCTAGAAAAATGATAGATCAAGAAATTGCTGAAAAGATTTATCTTATGAGAAGTCCTGCTAATATAGTTAGGTTACAAAAATCAATGGATGAAATAGAAAGGTTAATTGAGCAAGATAAAAAGGACTCGAAATAATAATGGAAATTGTCTAATACCTTAAGAGGCTAAAGAGGGGTAAAGATTTTTGGGAAAGGAATAATCCAAAAATTGTAAAACATATTGAAGAATTAATTGAAAATATTAAAAATACTCCTTTAGTGGAATAAGAAAATCTGAGCCTCTAAGCTTTGCTAAAAAAGTACCCGTTGGAAACAAGATTATTCAGGATATTGTGTAAAAGAAGCAACGGATTCACGTGTGGTGCGGTATTGATTAATAGGATGTGTATTGTCCGCAAAGCCCAATGCCATTCCACAAATTAAAGCATGTTGGTTTGTAATACTTGTATTTTTAGCTAAAAAACTACGTACGATATCCGGATACTCTGCAAGCGCTGCTTGCGGACAAGTGCCTAAGCCATAAGCTTTGGCTGCTAACATCACATTTTGAATAAACATACCCATATCAAGCCAGGAACCTTTCTCTAAGTCTTTATCGATAAAAAATAATAAGCCCACGGGTGCTTCAAAAAAATGATAATTACGGTACCAGGCTACTTTTCTTTTTTCAGTATCTTCTTTGTCGATGTGTAAAGCTGAATATAAAGCCAACCCGCAAGCTTTACGTCTACTTTTATAAGGTTCTCGCCACTGGCTAGGATAATAAGCATAATCTGGATTTTCTTGTATGCCTGCATCACGGGCTTCTATAATGGCATTGCCTATTTTTTCTTTAAGTGCACCTTGAAGCACCACAACCTGCCAAGGCTGTGTGTTAACCCCCGAGGGGGCATAGCGTGCACTTGATAAAATAGATTCGATTGTTTGTTCAGATATGGGTTTTTTCAGAAAAGCACGGGTGGAATGTCTGCCTTCAATGGCTACTAAGATATCCAAGTTATTGAGCGATCCTTTTTTCTCGTATTTCATCAAGGGTTTTGCAATCGATGCACAATCCAGCAGTAGGGCGTGCTTCTAAACGTCTAATGCCAATTTCAACACCACAAGATTCACAATAGCCATAATCTTTATCTTCAATTTGCTGTAAAGCCTGTTCGATTTTTTTAATGAGTTTACGTTCTCTATCACGGGTACGTAGCTTTAAATTAAAAGCTTCTTCTTGCGTGGCTCTATCATTGGGATCAGCTAATACACTGGCTTCTTGCATTTCAGAAATAGTTTGATCCACTTCTTCCATTAATTCATACTTCCAGCTTTCAAGGATACGTCTAAAATGGGCGAGTTGTTTTTCGTCCATGTAAGCATCCCCCGCACCTACTCGATAGGGTTCAAATTTAGCAGAAGAAACTTCTTTCACTTTTGTTTTAGCAATCATAAAGATTAAGCCTCTTGGATTCTACGGGTGATTCTTAAGTAATTATTTATAGCAGAAATAAGATCGAAGATCAACAGAGTATATGCACTATTAAGAAAAATTTTGACAAGCCGATTAAATAACTATGAACTTTAGAACACCATTAATCGAAGCCACTTTATTAAGACGTTTTTTCCATTTTTTAATGGAAGTTGCACTGAATAACTACAAGAAAAAAATGGTGTATTGCCCCAATTTAAGCCCTCTTTCAGGCTGTGATGTGCTGGGCAGCCGTCTTTGGTTTAGCAGCGTTTTCCCTTTATCCCGGGGATATCTAGACAGTGTGGAAATTATAGAAGTAGAAGGTGGACATTTGGTGGCTATTGACCCGCAACACATGAAGCTATTGGTTTTGGAAGCATTGCAAGCAGGGATTATTACAGAGTTGCAAGGCTATCATTTTTTACCCTTAGGTAGAACTTGGGGCGGGTTAATCAGTGGCTTAGAGGTTTTGATCAATAGAGAGGGTGAACGTTGTTTTGTTTGTATGGAACAGGTCATTTTAGCCGAGCCCAAAGGAGAAGGAGAGGGGTATTTCCCTGAAGTACCTTATGGAGGGCTAACCCATCTTGAAGAACTGATTACGCTGAGAAAAATGGGGCATAGGTCTATTTTGTTTTTTTGTGTGCAACACACAGGGATCAATTGTGTGAAAATTGCAGAATCCATAGAACCTGAGTACCCTCGATTATTAAAAGAAGCCTTACAAGTAGGCGTAGAAGTATTGGCCTATAAAGCAAACATATCACTTAAGGAAATGATCTTGGTTTCGGCTGTCCCAGTCGTGATTCCTGAAATGATGAGCTAGATTTTTAAATCACCCAGCGCTTAAATACGGTAGAGGCCGCTTGAAGTGTGCGTTCAAGTGTTTCGGTAGAATGCGCAAGCGAAACAAAACCCGTTTCAAAAGCTGAGGGTGCAAAATAGATGCCTTCTTTTAACATTCCATGAAAAAATTGATTAAAGGCTTCTAAATCACACTGCATGACTGCTTTATATCCAGAAATAACAGTTTGTGGGCTAAAAAATAAGCCAAACATCCCTCCAACACAATGGGTTTTTAGAGGAATATGATAATAGTTTGCTTGTTTTTCTAAACCCGACATCAAAGTTTGGGTGTGTTCAGAAAGAGTATCGTATAGACCCGGTTCTTGGAGTGCTTTTAAGGTGGCAAGACCTGCACTTAAGGTGAGGTGATTACCTGATAAAGTACCAGCTTGATACACTGATCCAACCGGTGCAAAGCATTGCATAATTTCTCGTTTACCTCCAATTGCACCCACCGGTAGACCGCCCCCTATTATTTTTCCTAAACAAGTCAGATCCGGTTGAATTTGATAAAGCGCTTGCGCGCCCCCTAAAGCCACCCTAAATCCAGTCATGACTTCATCAAAAATTAAAAGGCTGCTATATTGCTCAGTGATTGCCTTCAGGCCCTCTAAAAAACCAGGCAAAGGGGGAATACAGTTCATATTGCCCGCAATGGGTTCAACGATAATAGCGGCTATATCTTTCCCAAAAGCAGAGAATAAAGCATGAACAGCGCTGAGATCATTAAAAGGTGCAACAAGGGTATGCTCAGTAAATGCAGCCGGGACACCGGCAGAATCAGGTAGGGCACAGGTAAGAATACCAGAACCGCTTTTGACTAAAAGGCTATCGGTGTGCCCATGGTAACAGCCTTCGAATTTTAAAATTTTATTGCGCCCTGTGTAACCGCGTGCTAGACGTATAGCACTTTGAGTTGCTTCCGTGCCTGAATTTACCATCCGAACCTGTTGAATAGAAGGCATAAGATGGGTAATAAGTTCTGCCATTTCTACTTCTATAGCAGTGGGTGCGCTATAGCCTAGACCTTCTGCAGCAGCAGCTTGCACGGCTTGAATCACCGAAGGGTAGGCATGGCCTAAAATAAGAGGGCCAAATCCGCCAACATAATCAATATAACGATTATTATCGATATCGATTAAATAAGGACCTATTCCTTTTTTGAAAAATAAAGGAGAACCCCCTACACGTTTAAAAGCACGGACAGGGGAATTCACACCACCAGGGATAACTGTTTGTGCCCTGGCGAATAATTGGGTAGAATGGTATGTCATGGTCTTTTTTTCCGGATAAGTTGTAGTTGCGCTATTTTAATCTTTATATAGCGTATGGGCAATCGAATCCAATCGTTTTTTATATTATGTGAGGTAACTAAAATGGAATATGTGGCGGATATCGCGCTCATTATAGTAGTAAGTTTAGTCTGTTATTCGCTCTTCAGAGCACAACGTATGGCTGTTAATCACAGCAAAGCTATGCATAAAGTAGATCTTTCTATACAAAAGCAGGACCAGACCAATCAACATTTAATGCATATTTTGAATGAAATACGCCGCTCAAATCATTTTTTAGCAGAACTTGTGGGTGTTGATTCCCCAGAATATGCGGCCCCACCCCCATTGCCTACAACCACTTCTATACCGGTTACCACACCGGATATTTCCGGCTCTTTTATAGCGGCTACAGAAATATCCTCAGGCGAAGGCACACCTGCCAAAGTCTATGTAGGTAATATTGATTATGCTGCCACAGAAGCAGAACTGGCTGAATTTTTCGCTCAATGCGGACAAGTAGAATCTGTGAATATCCCTGTTAACCGCTATACCGGAAAAGCACGCGGTTTTGGGTTTGTGACTTTTATCACCCAACAGGATGCAGAACGTGCGATGATCCTAAATGGTACTGAATTTAAAGGCAGACAACTTCAAGTGAATTTTGCAAAAGAACGTGAAATAACCACTCCTTAATTTTAATTAAGCAGTGGTTGATTAAAAAGAGGAAAAAAGATGAAAAAGTATATGTGTTTAATGTGTGGTTTGGTATATAACGAAGCTGAAGGTTGGCCAGAAGACGGAATCATAGCAGGTACACGTTGGGAAGATGTGCCACCCAATTGGCGTTGTCCTGATTGTGGTGCCTGTAAGGAAGATTTTGAAATGGTAGAAGTGTCTACAACCTAATAAGGTTTTATCAAGGTCAATATAACAATGGCTACCAATATAAGGACTGGAAACTCATTTAACCAACGATAAAAAACGTGAGAATGTTTATTTTGATCGCAGGCAAATTGTTTTCTTAAGTAACCGCAATATAAATGGTAAAGGATTAAAATCAGAACCAAGGCTAGTTTTAAATGTAGCCATAGGGCCGTTTTATAAGCTGCCCATCCATAGCCTTGGAGTAGCCATAGCCCGAGGCCGATGGTGAAGCAAGCACCTGGAGCCATGATGCCGTAATACAATTTGCGTTCCATTATTTTAAAGCGTGCTTGGCTGATGGCATCTTCACTGAGTGCGTGGTAAACAAAAAGGCGAGGCAGGTAAAATAAACCGCTAAACCAAGTGACCATGGCTATAATGTGAAACGCTTTAACCCATAACATGAGGGCATTATATATGATACCTACATCAGATGCATCTTTATTGACCTTAACGGATGCAGCGATTGCTAAAGTGCAGCATTTAATTGAGGCAGCTAAAAACCCTGCTTTAAAATTACGTGTTTACATTACTGGGGGCGGTTGTTCGGGGTTCCAATATGGGTTCAAGTTAGATGATCAATTGAATCCGGATGATAGTGTAATCAAAATGCCTACCTTTGATGTGGTCATCGCGTCTTTGGCTATCCCCTATTTAGAAGGCTCGGTTTTAGACTATGTTGAAAATCTCCAAGGCTCCCGTTTTATGGTCGAAAATCCCAATGCCGAAAGGACTTGTGGTTGTGGTTCTTCTTTCGCTTTAAAAACGTGTACTGAAAAAAAATGTTCTTAATGGATAGCTTGCCTGATTGCCCTCATCCCCCTGCCGAGAGAAGGTGCCGGCAGGCGGATGAGGGCAAAAAAAAGATCAAATGATCGAACACGATGGATGCAGTGCTTTTCCAAAAATCCCACCTAAAGGGATAGCATGAGTAGCGCCGGTTACTGTGGGGCAATTGCCGGGTCGACCTTCCAAAGTTTGTTTTGCAAGCCAAGCAAAAAGCATAGCTTCTATCCAATCCGGTGGCAGTCCAATGGCTGCTGTGCTGCGCACTGGGCGGTTGAGTGCTAGGGTTAAAGCTTGCATTAAAACTCTATTTTGAGCACCCCCACCGCAAACAAAAAGTGTAGCATCTGGAATACTTGAATCTAAAATAGCCTGTGTAATGGATTGTACAGTCAGTGCGAGTAAAGTGGCTTGAATATCTTTAGAGGCCAAGGGCTGGGCTTTGGTGATTAAAGGTTTAATGCTCGATATTTGTTGGTTTAACCATTCTAAATTAAAATACTCTCGCCCTGTGCTTTTGGGATAGGGTGCATTAAAATAAGGATCCTTTAAGCAGTGTTCTAATAAGTGCTTGTGTATTTGACCTGAAGAAGCAAAATCGCCGTGTACATCAAATAAAACGCCTTTTTCTTTTTGGATCCACGCATCCATTAAGCCATTACCGGGTCCTGTATCAAAACCGATAATCGGTTCTGATTGATCTTTAGGCAATAAAGTCAGATTAGCAATACCGCCAATATTGAGAATAATACGATTTTCATTGGTATTTTGAAAAACACTGGCATGAAAACCAGGTGCTAAAGGTGCACCTTGTCCTTTGGCTGCAATATCGCGCCTTCTAAAATCAGCCACGGTTAAAATACCGGTGCGTTCGGCAATAATATTGGGATCGCCAATTTGTAAGCTAAAAGGCGGAATACTGTCTGGACGGTGTCTTAGTGTTTGCCCATGACTTCCTATTGCACAAATTTGATCAGGGGATATTTTGGCTTGATTAAGCAAATGTTGTGCGGCTTCTGCAAAGAGCTCACCTGCTTCTGCATCTAAAGTGCCATACTGATCAATAGAACATTGACCCGATTGCGTAATCGCTAAGCATTGCCTTCTAAAATCCTTGGGAATGGGGTGGCTGTAAGTCTCTATTAATTGGGGGGTGCTTTTAGCGAAAGAAACAAGGGCCACATCGATGGCATCCATGCTGGTACCGGAAAGCAAGCCTATAAATAAATCGCTCATTTTGCTTAATCTTTGAGTAAATTATCTAGAGATATTACGTTGATAATCGTTGCTAGCCATTTTTGTCTTCATGCCTTTGGTATTTTGATGCACATCCAATAATCGTATCATTTCTTTTGCATGCACAATAAATTGAGGACGAAGTGCCTGAGCAATAGAATTTTGTTTAGGCATTGCAGCTGTTAGCGGATTACGATGAACCCCATCGATACGAAATTCATAATGAAGATGATCTCCTGTTGCAAGGCCCGTACGTCCCACATAACCAATGATCTGACCTTGTTTTACCTCGGTGCCCGTTTTAAGATTTTTTGCAAAACGAGAAAGATGGCCATAAAGCGTTGAGTATCGGGCACCATGTTGTAATTCTATGGTATTCCCATAGCCCCCTCTTTTGCCTGCGAAAATGACTTTTGCATTCGCTGTAGCAATCACAGGAGTACCACGCGGTGCTCTATAATCGATACCTTTGTGTAAACGCATTTTGTGGCAAACAGGATGTTTTCTCATCCCAAAAGAAGAGCTGATATCAACAAAATGTACAGGCGAACGTAAAAAAGCTTCTGTTAATCCATTACCATCTGGAGAAAAATAACCGGCACGACCTGTTTTATCGGTATAACGGACAGCTTGGTATTTTTCACCTTGATTGACAAATTCTACGGCCAGAATCGGCCCTGTTTCAATTTTTTGACCATTCACTATCTTTTCTTCATAAAGGACACGGAAGGAATCATTGGGTCTTAAATCGGTTGAAAAATCAATTTTGCCACCAAAAATTTCAATGATCTGATTAATGACTTTATAATCCAAGCCTGCTTTTTTACCAGAAGAGACCAAAGAATTGCGGATAGGACCCCCACCAAAAGCCAATTGTTTTTCGGTTATTTTTTTAGGTTTCTCAACAATATTTTGTGACTGACTTATTTTCTCAGCTTCTTTGTGCGTGGTAACTGTGGAGTTCGGTGCTTCAGGTACGGGCAAAGCAGAAGGTTTTTCTTCTACCGCAGGTAGAGCCGTAGAGGTAGAGGCAACTAAATCAGGGGTCGCTTCTGTCTTAATTTCAGATTGAGCGATTGCAGGGATAGGGGAATACGCCGATTTGCGAGGGTTTGCGAAGGCAAACACTATGCAAAGTACAGCAATAGAGGCTAAGCCCAGATGTCTTTTGCGCTTTAGTATGGTAACAAGCGAGAAAGCGCTGGGAGTGGTATGTTTATAGTCTAATTTCACGATAATATTCAGCCCTATTTTTAGTTGATTAACTTAATGGTTAAGTTAGTTTTTTAGCACGACTTATTAACAATAGCTTGAATGTGCTGTTTAGTCAAAAATTCAAAATGCTTGCATGAAGCTTTAATAATACACATAGAAGTGTCAAAATGTAAAGCTTAAACACTGTGAAAATCTAAGTGTCCAAATGAATATCAGATTATAGGTGGTAGGTCTATGTCAACTATTGAGCATACAGCAGAATCGTTTGATCTTATTAAGCGAGGTGCAGAAGAGATTTTAGTAGAGCAAGATTTAATTGAACGATTAAAACTGGGCAAACCTTTAAGGATCAAAGCAGGCTTTGATCCTACAGCACCGGATATCCATTTAGGGCATACCGTTTTATTAAATAAAATGCGTCAGTTTCAAATCTTGGGTCATGAAATATTATTTTTAATTGGTGATTTTACGGGCATGATTGGAGATCCCACGGGTAAAAATGTTGCAAGACAACCTTTAACACGCGAAGCTGTTTTAGAAAATGCAAAAACGTATCAAGCGCAAGTGTTCAAAATATTAGATCCGGAAAAGACACAAATTTTATTTAATTCACATTGGATGGATGCCTTAGGTACCAAAGGTCTAATAGAATTAGCCGCGCATTATACCGTGGCACGCATGCTAGAGCGAGAAGATTTTAAAACGCGTTATCAGTCTGCGCAGCCGATTGCCATTCACGAATTTTTATATCCATTAATGCAGGGCTACGATTCTGTGGTGATGAAAGCGGATGTGGAGTTGGGAGGGACTGATCAAAAATTTAATTTACTGGTGGGGCGAGAATTACAAAAACATTATGGCCAAAAGCCACAAATTGTCATGACTTTTCCTTTATTGGAGGGTTTAGATGGTGTGAATAAAATGTCTAAGTCTTTAGGCAATTACATTGGCATCAACGATTCGCCCAAAGAGATGTTTGGAAAGATAATGTCGATTTCAGATGAATTGATGTGGCGGTACTATGATTTATTAAGTTTTAAGTCTACAACCGAGATAAAAAACTTAAAAACCAGGGTACAAGAAGGTGCGAATCCCCGAGATATTAAAATGGAATTGGCCATAGAATTAATAGAACGTTTTCATGATGGGGAAGCTGCAAAGTATGCACAAGAAGCTTTTATTGCACAATTTCAACGGGGGGCATTGCCCGAAGAAATTCCGGAAATTATTTTAAAAACGGATAGAGACGCTATGCCCATAGCCAACGTATTAAAAGACGCCGGTTTAACAAGTACGACTTCTGAAGCATTACGATTAATCAAAGACGGTGCTGTGCGTGTTGAAAATCAGAAAATTGAAGACAAAGCTTTAACCATACCAGTAGGCAGCACGTGTTTGTATCAAGTGGGTAAAAGGCGTTTTGCAAAAATAACTTTAGAATGGGACTAGCTTTTAATGATACAGGTTGCTAACTCTAAAAAAAGTAAAGCAATACTCTTAAGTTGTGTAGGTGCGGCTTTAGAGTATTATGATTTTATTATTTATGGCATGATGGTGATGTATTTATCTCAGGTTTTTTTCCCAGAAAATACTTCGGAATTAGGATACTTAAAAACATTTTCTATTTTAGCGATTGGCTATTTTGCGCGCCCTGTCGGGGGGTATTTATTTGGGTTAATAGCAGATAAATACGGTCGTAAGAAAGCCTTATTGATGATTATGCTCATTATGGCCTGCGCTACGATGACAATGGGCTTATTACCCACTTATGCTGCGATTGGATTTTGCGCACCTGTTTTATTAACATTTGCCAGATTGTTGCAAGGGTTATCTTTTGGTGCAGAAATACCGAACATGACAGCCATTGTCAGAGAAAATACAAAACCGGGCACTTCTGGAAAATATTTTGGAATCATGATGTCAAGTACAGCCATAGGTACTTTATTGGCCTATGGCATTTTAACGGTTTTGACTCGATTTTTTTCTGAGGAAGCCATCGTTCAAGGCATGTGGCGTATACCGTTTTTGCTAGGGGGTGTTTTGGCTTTGGTGGTCTTTGTCTTAAGAACACGCATTGATGAAACCCCTGATTTTTTAGAATTGAAACAATCAGCACGTTTACATCATTCAAGCAAAGCGATTACAACAGAGATATTTAAATTTTATTGGAAAAATTTAATCAATGGTTTTTCTCTAAGCTTATTTTTTTCTTTTCTAATTTTATTTAGCATTTATTTGCCTGTTTATTTAAAAGAATATTTTTATTATGAGCCGCCTATAATCTTTTTTTGGATGACGCTTAGCATATTGCTCAGTGTTTGTTTATCACCCTGGTTTGGTCATATTTTTGATCGTTTAAACAGAGCAAAAGCAGTTAAAGTGCTTACTCTGTGTTTTTTAGTTTTTTTGGCTATTTCTTTGAAATTATTGGCAACCCATAGTACTTGGGCTTTGGTACTTTTCTTATTTGGGTATCAATTATTTATTTCAAGTTATGCAACGAATATTTTTGCACTACTTTCAACCTTATTTCCCTTGCACATCCGTTCAACCGGGATAGGCATTTGTTATAATACCGCGCATTCCATAGGCAGTATGACGCCTTTGATATTGACTTCTCTAGTGCATGCACAAAATTATAATATAATGGTTATGGTTTTTGCCTCTATCGTCGTTATGATGACGTTCTTAGGTGGTTTGTTAAAGCAACCGGAAGGATTAACTTCAATAAATTGAAAGCAGATAGATACACAATTTTACCATCTGAGGTTAGTTTGGGGGTTGATATATGTGCATATCAATACTTTACCTTTTTTTAGTAGATGTCATTTTTAGGTAAACTTAATTTGACATTTAATTTTACCTGTTTTAAGATAATGTCAAATTTAGGTAAAAATAAAATGAAGGTAAAGATACAATGAAATATATCGGTCGAGCTAAGCAATTGAAATTACTAAAAGAATTGGCCGCATCCCAAAATAGCCATTTGGTTGTGGTTAATGGGCGCCGACGTATAGGGAAAAGCCGTTTAATTAATGAATTTGCAAAAAATTACCATTTTTTAGAATTTTCAGGCTTAGCACCTGTAAAAGGCATTAGTCACCAAGATGAACGAAATGCTTTTGGCCAACAGTTTGCCCAGCACTTTAAATTACCTCCCCTGTCTTTTAATGATTGGACCGATGCATTTAACCATTTGAGTTTGCAACTTGAAGCAATTTCAACATATAGCATTATTTTGTTCGATGAAATATCTTGGATGGCGACAGGAGACGATAGCTTTTTACCAAAATTAAAAAATTGGTGGGATCTAAGTTTAGAAAAAAAATCTAATTTAATGCTTGTATTGTGTGGTTCAGTATCTACGTGGATAGATCAAAATATTATCAATAGTACAGCTTTTTTTGGTCGAATTTCATTACATATTGTTTTAGAAGAATTATCTTTGCCTGAATGTTATCAATTTTTGCAAGAAATGCAATTTACGCAATCCTATTATGATATTTTTAAAATACTTTCAGTGATGGGTGGTATTCCCTGGTATTTAAAGCGCATAATTACTTCTAAATCTGGCGATGAAAATATTAGATCGCTTTGTTTTGAAAAAGATGGGGTTCTTGTAAAAGAATTTGAAAAAATATTTCATGATTTGTTTCACGAACGTAGTATAGTATATAAAAATATAATATATCTGCTCAGTGAAGGCATGTTGGACTTAAAATCTATACGCGAAGCACTTAAATATCCACCTGGTGGTGTATTAAATAAATATTTAAATGATTTGATTACAAGTGGCTTTGTTACTAAACATTATTCTTGGTCCTTGAAAAATAAAAAAATAGGTTCAGGTGCTTTGTACCGTTTAAGTGATAATTATATAAAATTTTATTTAAAATACATAGAACCTAATTTGCCAAAAATAGAACAAAATTCATACAGTACATTGTCAATGCACAGTTTACCAGGATGGGATACAATGATAGGGTTGCAAGTAGAAAGCCTTCTGCTTAAAAATCGTCATTTAATATTGCAAGCACTGGAGATTTTTCCGCAAGACATTGTAGCCGACAATCCCTATATTCAAAAACAAACTCAACGCCTTAAAGGGTGTCAAATTGATTATCTTATTCAAACACGAACGAATAACTTATACCTTTGTGAATTCAAATTTAATAGGAGAAAAATTGGCACCGAGATTATTGCTGAAGTCAAAGAAAAAATACAAAGATTATCTATCCCCCGGGGGTTTGGTGTTTGCCCAGTTTTAGTACACTTTGAAGATATAGCAAGTGCTGTCTACGATGCTAATTTCTTTTATCGTATTATAGATATGCGAGATTTACTGTTTAATGATCTGGGTGATAGGAGTGCTCATGGATGAGCGATTCTATATTAAAAAACGTGCGGTATCACTTAAATACCACACGTTTAGTTCACTACTTATAATCTGCTGGTTGGGCTAGATTTAGTTGTGAGTTGTAGTGGTGGTGGTTTCTTCCCAATAGGGTTTTGTACCATAATAGCTTGAAATGCTGGCAATAAATTCTCTATTAGCTTCTGGCCAATGATTTTTATTAAAGCCAGGAGCTTTTTTCAATTTTTCTTTGTCGATGTTTACAATAAAACACTCATCATTGGTATTGTAATTTAAGGAATTCCAAGGAAGGACAATTAATTTTCCGCCTAATCCTAAGAAAGTACCCGATTCCAATACTGCATAAGCGACTCTGCCACTTGTTTTATCTATCACTATTTCTGTAATACTGCCTAAAGATTCTTTTGCAGAATTTTTTACATCTTTATCGATCACTTGTTCTTTTGCTTTTACGTTTGTGCTTGCCATGATGCATCTCCTCTTAAATAGTTTAAAAATTATTACAATTTGAACTCTAGCATAAAAAAATACATTTTTATTAGGTGCAGGATTTCCTTAAGTGTGCGTCTGTTCACCTTTTTTTCTAAAAATTCTTTTTAAATGATCTATAGTTGTGTTGTAACTGTTTTTATTTATTATTTTAGGAGGTTGTTATGAAAAAATTACTTGGTTTGGCAGCAGCATTTACACTGGTTTTAAGTTCATCTGCACTGTATGCAATGGACGATGCTTCAATTGCTAAAAATGTTCAGGCAAAAATTACATCGGGGACCAATGTCCCAGCAGCCGGTGCTCCCAATGTGGTTGTGCATGCTAAAGACGGCAAAGTCATGATATATGGCATAGTGGACACCAAAACACAGAAAGAAGATATGGAAAAAATGGTTAAAAATATGGAAGGTGTTAAAAAGGTGGATATGGAAGTGAAAGTGATAAATGACTAAAAATTAAAGACAAAGGACAAAAGATAATACAATAAAAAAAGAAGCCGTGTACCTTTTGGTATGCGGCTTTTTATATCACGATTGAGAATAAAATACGAGTATGTGCTCGGTTTTAATTTTTTACTAAAAGTTATTTTTAAATGTTCTATAGTTGTTTTATAGAGATTTATATTTATTTTGGAGGTTATGATGAAACAATTATTAGGTCTGGCTGTCGCATTTACACTTATTTTAAGTTCTTCTATGCTTTCTGCCACAAATGCAGGCGGAACCGATGATACAGCACTTACTAAAAATATACAATCCAAAATTATCTCTGAAACCAATATCCCGACTACAGTAGTTGCCCCTCATCTGGTGATAAGCACTAAAGAGGGTAATGTGGTGATAAGAGGCATGGTAGAAACAGATAAACAACAAAAAGACATCGAAAAAATGATTAAAAGTATGGATGGTGTTAAAAAAGTGGATATGGATGTGGAAGTCATTAATGAGGATTAAAATGCTTGGGAGAGCATAAGTGTTCAATAAAATCGAAAGGGAAATAATGATTAGTTTGGAGGACGTTCAGTTAAAGGCAATTTTAGGGCTTCCAACTAAAGTAAAAGCTATGATTGTCTTTGCACATGGTAGTGGAAGTGGACGTTTAAGTCCACGTAACAAGTTTGTTTCCCGTGTCCTTCAAAATGCTTCATTGGGCACTTTACTCTTAGATTTATTAACAGAAAAAGAAGAATTAGATAGAGAAAATGTTTTTGATATTCAACTGTTAGCAAGCCGTTTAGTCGCTGTTAAAAATTGGCTAGCCAATCAATCAATATATCCAGTAATGAAAACCTTAGCTATAGGTTATTTTGGTGCAAGTACGGGTGCCGGTTCTGCTTTGCTTGCTGCGGCTACAGATCCTACGAATGTATTTGCCATTGTTTCTCGAGGAGGCAGACCAGATTTGGCAGTAGACTCTATTTCTAAAGTTCGGGTGCCCACATTGTTGTTAGTAGGTGAGAATGATGAAGCGGTAATCGATTTAAATAAAAAAGCTTGGAATGTTTTGAATTGTATCAAAGAAATCCGTATTATACCGGGCGCTACGCATTTGTTTGAAGAGCCTGGTGCCTTAGAAGAAGTGGCTTATGCAGCCAGCGATTGGTTTTTAAACTATTGTCCTCTAAAGAGCACTAAATGAGATAGGTATTTCGATCTGAGAATATACACATTAAAAAAGTTGACAGATGAGGTGGAACTGGGTAAAATAATTCCAATTAAAACTAAATAGGAGCATACAATGGCAGCTACACCTGATGATTTAGAACTAGAAAATGCACTTAAAGCTTCTTTGGAAAGTTTTCAACAGCAAGGACCAGCAGAAGACGATTTAGAGTATGCATGTGCAATTTCTGCCTCAGCAATAGAAGTAGAAACCTCGGGTGGTTTAGAGTCAAAGCAAGCCGTTGAAACTTCAATGCCGGATGAGTTTGAACTAGCACTGGCACTTTCCGCTTCATTAACAATTGCTGAAGAAGAGGATAACAAACGTAAGCAACAAGCACAAGCACAACGCCTACGAGAAATTGAAGCAGAAGAAAAAGCCACATTTGAACTTTTAGCCCAAGAAGATCTTCGCAATGCTCAAAAAGAAGCTGAAGAAGCCGCAACACAACTGTTTTTGATGAATGAAAGAAAATTGCAAGCAGAACAGTTAGACAATGATCAGCTCATGGCTGAACAATTAGCGGGTCTAGAACGCAAAGGTTCTGTAGAAGAAGTGTCGATTGCACTGTCTTTTGATCATGTAGCTATCGAACAAAGATTAAAGTTTTTAGATGAACTAGAACTCATTATTCGCTCTCCTGCGGTTGCTGGCGAATATTCGAAAAAAGAAGGTGAAGGGCTGCCCGTAGCAGAACTTACCGATGCACATAAATTTACGAGTACACTTATTCGCGCAGGTATTCCTACACTAAGGGCTATTGATGATACACTAAGACCGATTAATGAATTAAACCCTGATATGCCCCCGCAGGCAGTGTTAGCCGAAATTTTAGCGAAAATTGAACATAATCCAAGCTTTTCCCCTAATGATGTGGCTAATATTAGCACTTCTATTAATAATGTGATTGCAGCAGGCAATCCTATCGATCTTGCTGAAACGCAAGCACAGGTACCCGAATTACTTTCGCGTACCTGGACTTTAGCTAAACGATTGGGCACGAATTTTACCGCTGCTGTGGCTACAGCGCTGAGCGATAATATTGCCGATGCAGGTGGATGCATTCCGGGCCTTGTAGCAAGGGTATATCCCATTTATGCTAAAATGATTCAATGCGTGCTTAAAGAATCTCTAGAATCTCTAGAAGCTATCCCGCATCTCAGAATCCACTTTTAAGTGGTTTTAAGCCAAATGCGCATGATGATAGCGCCCAAGGCTTGCGAGGCTATTCAGCCTTGCTTGCTTGAGTAGCAGCCTTTGCGCTATCAATACATTATTGGGATTACCTTGCCAGGCTGCCATACAAGGTTCTTGTAGGGCACGTGCAAAAGAAAAGCTTAAATTCCAAGGATGGGGAGCATGATATTGATTAATCGCATTAAGATTTTCAGTCGCTTGCTCGGGAGTTTGTCCGCCTGAAAGAAAATTAATAGTCGGTACTGCAGGCGGCACTGTATTCCTTAATACACTTACTGTCGCTTTGGCAACGGTGTAAGCATTGGCTGGCTTTGAATCTTTAGCTGGAATAACCATGCTGGGTTTTAATACTATATATTTTAATAACACTTGATGTTGATAAAGTGCTTGAAATATCGCAACCAATACTTTTTGTGTAACTTCAAAACACGTTTCTATACTATGGTATCCGTCAATCAGTATTTCAGGTTCTATGATGGGCACTAAGCCTGTAGCTTGTGCAATGGCAGCATAACAAGCCAGTTGTTCTGCATTGGTTGTAATGGCCTCTATTGAAGGTGTGTTAGCACTAATAGAATAGATTGCCCGCCATTTACTAAAGCGCGCTCCTTGTTTTTTATAAGCGCTTAAACGTTCTGAAAGTCCATCTAATCCTTCTGTCATTTTTTCTTGTGTTCCATCGCTTAGCGCAATAAGGCCTTGATCGACTTTAATACCAGGAATAATACCTTTAGATTTTAAGATATTGATAAAAGGAATACCTTCATGAGTTGATTGTAATAAGGTTTCTTCATGCAAAATAATCCCTGCAATATAATGCTCAAGTTTGGCAGTTGTTAACAGTAACTCACGATAATTTTTGCGGCTTTCTGGAGTACAAGGAATGTGTAAAGCTTCAAAACGTTTTGAAATCGTTGCTACACTTTCATCTGCCGCTAATATGCCTTTGCCTGCAGTAGCCAGCGCTGTGGTAGTGAATTTGAGCTCTTCTATAAGATTTGTTTTTAATATGGTCATAGTCTGCCCCGATAGGTCTAAAATTTTTAGTAAGCTAGTTAAGTATAGCTGAAAATAATTTTTAGCTTTTGCAGGCTGAGTAGGAGTCGCCCGCTGTGGCGACCCTACCATACAATCTGCAGGAGCTTAGTTCAGCATAGGTTTTAAAAAATGACCGGTATGCGAGGCTTTAATTTTAGTAATGGCTTCGGGAGTGCCCGTGGCGATAATAGAGCCTCCGCCATCGCCCCCTTCGGGACCTAAGTCGATAATCCAGTCTGCTGTTTTAATAACATCTAGATTATGTTCAATAATGACAATCGTGTTTCCATGTGATTTTAAACGCATTAACACTTCCATTAAATGTTTAACATCCTGAAAATGTAAGCCTGTGGTGGGTTCATCTAAAATGTACAAGGTTTTGCCCGTGTCACGTTTAGAAAGTTCTTTGGCCAGTTTAATACGTTGCGCTTCACCTCCTGATAAGGTAGTCGCACTTTGGCCTAATTTGAGATAGCCTAAACCCACATCCATCAACACATTGAGTTTTTTAGCGATAGTCGGAATCACTTTGAAAAATTCCAAAGCTTCTTCAATGGTCATATCTAGGATCTGATGAATATTTTTGCCTTTGTATAAAATTTCTAAGGTTTCTCGGTTATAACGTTTGCCATGACAGGCATCACAAGGCACATAAATATCTGGCAAAAAGTGCATGGCAACTTTAATCATGCCATCGCCTTCGCAAGCTTCGCAGCGACCGCCTTTGACATTAAAGCTAAAACGGCCAACTTTGTAACCCCGAGCCCGAGCTTCTTGTGTGTTTGCAAATAAATCTCTGACTTCGCTAAATAAACCTGTATAGGTAGCCGGGTTAGAGCGAGGCGTTCTGCCAATAGGCGATTGATCGATATCAATCACTTTGTCTAATTGTTCAAGACCCGTGAGCGATTGATAAGGTGCTGCTTGAATTTTTTTAGCGCCATTTAATAACTGCACGGCGACCGGGTATAAAGTACCGTTAATGAGGGTGGATTTACCAGAACCCGAAACACCCGTGATACAAGTCATCAAGCCTAAGGGAAATTGAACACTGACATTTTTGAGATTATTACCGCTAGCCCCTGTTAATGTTAAAGTTTTATTAGGATTAAATGTTTCTCGTATTTTTGGTATGGGAATGCATTTTTTGCCGGATAAATAGTGGCCTGTTAGGGATTTAGGATTTTTCATGATTTGCTTGGCAGTCCCTGTGGCAATAATTTCGCCCCCATGAACGCCAGCTCCTGGGCCAATATCGACAATATGATCCGCGTGCATAATAGCATCCAAATCATGTTCAACCACAATCACCGTATTGCCTAAATCTCTTAAGCGAATTAAGGTTTCTATTAAGCGTGCGTTATCGCGTTGGTGCAATCCAATAGAAGGTTCATCTAGTACATACATAACCCCTACTAAGCCTGCACCAATTTGGGAGGCTAAACGAATGCGCTGTGCTTCGCCCCCGGATAAAGTATCTGAGCTTCGGTTTAAACTGAGGTAATCTAAACCCACATCGATTAAAAATTCTAAGCGGCTACAGATTTCTTTAATAATTTTTATCGCGATCTGTTCTTTGGCACCGCTGAGCTTAAGGGTTTTAAAAAATTGATAACAGTGGGCTATTGAAAAAGCGCTGATATCACTTAAATTTTTGTTTTCAACAAAAACATGTCGAGCAGCCAATTTTAAACGCGTACCTTCACAATCAGTACAGGTTTCCTGAGCAATAATCACGTTATGACGATCAGTCAAGTAATGTATGCCTAAACCATCGCAAGTAGGACAAGCGCCGGCTGGATTGTTAAATGAAAATAGGCGTGGCTCTAATTCTTTTAAGCTATATCCACATTGAGAGCAGGCGAATTGAGACGAAAAAACCAATTCTTGAGCTTTGGCTTGTACTAAGAGTACCGTTAATAAACCGTTGGATAATTGTAGGGCAACTTCGATAGAATCGGCTAAACGGTTTTGAATACTGGGTGTTACCACCAGTCTATCGACCACCACTTCGATGGTGTGTTTTTGGCGTAAACTGAGTTTGGGTGCTTCCTCCAATTCTACTAATTTGCCGTCTATGCGTGCACGGATAAAGCCTTGACGACGCAGTTCATCTAATTGTTGAATATGTTCGCCCTTGCGATCTTGCACAACGGGTGCGAGTAACATAATTTTTGTATCTTTGGGCAAAGCCAGTATGGCATCAACCATTTGAGAAATCGTCTGAGCCTCTAAGGCTTGTCCATGGGTGGGACATTTGGGCGTGCCTACGCGAGCAAATAGTAAACGTAAGTAATCATGAATTTCAGTCACAGTTCCCACAGTTGATCGGGGATTATGAGAAGTGGATTTTTGTTCTATAGAAATAGCGGGAGACAAGCCTTCGATGTGATCCACATCAGGTTTTTCCATCAGCGATAAAAATTGTCTCGCGTAGGTGGACAAGGATTCTACATATCTGCGCTGTCCCTCTGCATAGAGTGTATCAAAGGCTAAGGAAGATTTACCCGAGCCTGAAAGCCCTGTAATGACGATCAGCTTATCTCTAGGCAAGCTCAAATCGATATTTTTTAAATTATGGGTACGTGCGCCACGAATAGAGATAGTTTGCATGATATACGTCCTTTAAGGCTGGCTTTTGATATAATGGCTCATTTGGAGTTGGTCTTGAACAATGAAGACACTATGGTATCACATTTTTAGGACAAATGAATAATGGGTTCCCTAACTAAGTCAGAAGAAAGGGCTATCGTAGGATTGGCGGGGATTTTTTCTTTACGCATGCTCGGGCTTTTTATGATTTTGCCTGTTTTTGCTTGGTATGCCAGCCATTTGCGAGAAGTAACGCCTTTTAGAGTGGGTTTAGCTTTAGGCATTTATGGCTTAACACAAGCCTTGTTTCAAATTCCTTTTGGTGTACTCTCGGATCGTATAGGTCGAAAACCCATGATTATAGTGGGTTTATTCTTATTTTCGGTAGGCAGTTTATGGGCAGCGCTGTCTGATTCTATCCTGGGGGTTGTGATAGGGCGAGCTCTTCAAGGAGCTGGTGCAGTCGGTGGGGTGCTGATGGCCCTGATGTCTGATTTAACACGAGAAGAAGTGCGTACACGGGGGATGGCAGGCATTGGGATGACGATTGGGTTCTCATTTGCCTTGGCCATGGTATTAGGGCCAGCTTTTGAAACTTGGATCGGGGTTAAAGGTATTTTTTGGCTTTCAGCATGTTTGGGCTTGGTGGGTATTGGGGTATTGTTAAGTTATGTACCTGTACCCAGTGTGTCTACAGCCTCGTCTAAAACGCTTCAAAACATTAACAATACTTTTAAGAATTTGCTCAAAAATAGAGATTTTGTAAATGCAAGCCTAGGTGTGTTAATATTGCACGCGACATTAACGGCTTTGTTTTTAAAAATGCCACATCAGCATTGGTTTTTTTATTTAAGCATTTTAATGTTTGCGCTGGGCGCCACAGTATTGCTTATTGTGTATTCAGAGAAAAATAAAAATCCTGTACGCACCTATAGATTGCTGCGTATTCAGATTCTTATTTTAATCCTTGCGGAATGCATATTATTTTACTGTATTGCATGGCCTCCAGAATCGGGTGCTTGGATAGCATGGGCTGTAGGGGCGGTATTATTTTTTACAGCTTTTAATTTTCTAGAAGCCAGTTTACCTGCGATGGTTTCTAAGTGTGTAGCTGCGAGTACCCGAGGTACTGCACTGGGGATTTTTTCTTCTGCACAATTTTTGGGATTGTTTTTAGGGGGATTAATAGCTGGATGGCTAGATAGCATGTATGGAGTCGTTACTGTATTTGGATTTTGCGTTATACTGGCGGTTGTTTGGCTAAAATTGATTGAGTGTAATAGTCACATTTGATAAGAAAATATGGGAGCAAAAAGATGGCACGTGGATTGAATAAAGTGATGATTATGGGAAACTTAGGCGCGGATCCTGAAGTGCGTTATGCAACGAATGGAAGTGCAATTACCAATATTAGGGTAGCAACCTCTGAGGTTTGGAAAGATAAGCAAACGGGTGAAAAACAAGAACGTACCGAATGGCATAGAATTGTATTATTTAACCGACTGGCTGAAATTGCTGCGCAATATTTGAAGAAAGGCTCTTCGGTGTTTGTTGAAGGGGCTTTAAAAACGAACAAATGGAAAGATCAAGCAGGTAATGATCGATACAGTACTGATATTGTGGCCAGTGCAATGCAATTAATGGGGTCTAAAGCAGGTACAGGTTCTGAAAGTGCACCCGATTATGAGCAATTCAGTGGTCCCGCACCTGAGCGTATGCCTGCGATGGCCGATGATCAATTTGATGATGAAATTCCGTTTTAAGTTGTATTTTTAAAATTGAACATGAAAAAAGGAGAGAGCAGGCGCCAAAACAAGGTGTCTGCTTTTCCGGGTAAGAGGTCTAAAATGAGTCAATATCAAGTCGCTGCTTTTTATAAATTTTCAACAATAGAGCATGTTGTTTCTTTACAAACAACTCTTAAACAATATTGTATAGATCAAGGCATTTTAGGTACGATTTTATTGGCTAAAGAAGGCATGAATGGGACTATTGCAGGTTCGTTTACAGGAATCGCTCATATCATTTCTTTTTTACGTTCCGAACAAGGCTTTGAAGATTTAGCCGTTAAGTATTCTGTTTGCACGTTTATGCCTTTTGAAAAAATTAAAGTTTTTGCTAAAAAAGAAATCGTAACCATCGGCATTCCGACAGTGGATCCTACCAAACACTGTGGCATTCCTGTAGCGCCTGAAGCTTGGGATGCTTTAATTTCGGATCCTGAAGTGTTGGTGCTGGATACCCGTAATACTTATGAAGTCGAATTAGGGACATTTAAAGGGGCTGTCAATCCACAGACGGAGCACTTTAGAGATTTTCCAGCCTATGTAAACACGCATTTAGATCCTAAGCAGCACAAAAAAGTAGCGATGTTTTGTACAGGTGGCATTCGTTGTGAGAAAGCTTCAGCTTATATGTTAGATCAAGGTTTTGAAACGGTTTATCAATTAGAAGGCGGTATTTTAAAATATTTAGAAAAAATGCCTGCAGAAAATAATGCTTGGGAAGGCGAATGTTTTATTTTTGATGATCGCATTGTTTTAAAGAAAGAAGACATCATGCCGGCGGATTCTGCACTGGCTCGGAAATAAATCAGATGGGATTTAATTTACAATGGTTGGCAGTTAAGACTTAAAATCTACTCGTCAACATGAAGAATTGCCAGAATCGAATTTTAACGCAATTAAAATAAGTGCATGGTACTTGGTGTCTAAAGGGATTTCCCGGGAAGCCATGTAGAATATAGGTTTTAGTTGACCTTTGTAAACGTATTTGATTACAATATAATCACGGGTGATGACAAGAGGAAATTAAACACATATTTAGATTTTTTATTTTAAGAAGGGAGTAAAACAATGGAAAAAAGAGAATTACGGCAAAAGATTGCAAATTCAACAGCAAAATTAAACGCGATTTCTGAAAGAGTATTAGAGTTAACTGATATCGATAAGTTTGAAATTTTATATAAGGAATTAGATGCAATAATCGAGTCAATAAAGAAAGTTAGTAGCGAATGTGCACAAAAAGAAGCGTTAGACCGAGAACCCATTCCTTTCAACACTCATCCCGATCCCAATTGCACTATCCTGCCTGGTTTTTAGGTTGTTGGAGCGGTCGGACGCGGTATTGGGAGCCTATAAAAGAGGTGTATTTGCAAGGCGTATAGAAGATTTTGAAATAAAAAAGAATCTGAAACAAGATAAAAGCTTGCCTGAATTTGTTCGTAGTAATATAAAGAGTATAAAAGAACAGATATGTATTATTTATGAGGAATCGCTTGCTAAAGAGCATAGATTGCTAACTACTTCAAAATATTAAAAGCGAATATGCTATATCAAAGGTGCTCCGGCATCAAAATCACGGAATGATTTATATTTTTAAAGTTCTTTAATCAAACGCTCTGTTTCGCTAATCATATACAATGGAATGGATAAAATATTATCGCGAAAACTTAGAGGTTGCATAGACATTTTTATACCAAAAGGGGTATTTGCTTGCATATTGTCTAAAAAGTAATTTAAAGACTTCAGTGTCCCTGTTTTACCTGCTTTTACTTCCATAGGTATAATTTTACCACTCACATTGATGATATAGTCCACTTCTGCACTGCTTCCCCTAGCATCTCTTTCCCAATAAAACAATTCACCAGGACTGTAGGGTGATTGCAATGTTAACAGCTCTTGGCCCACGAACTGTTCCACAAGACTCCCTTTATTAACGAGCATCAGATCCTTTTGTAATATTAATTCAGAATCTAAATTAAAGGTTGTTGTAATCAGCCCGATATCTAAAAATAGTAACTTATATTTTTTGGGATTAATCAATACATTCAAAGGTAATCCAGTAGCTTGTGATGCGAAAACTTGATGCAGCAATCCTGCATATTGTAAAGTTTCTATTGCGGCTTTTAGATCACGTGCTTGCATATCGGGATCGATTTCTGAATATTTAAAATGCCTTGCGATTAAACCTGGGGTTTTTTCAAAAATGCGTTGTAAATATTTATGCTTTGCTTGAGTAGCATATTTCCCAAAATCATTTCTAAACGTGTTTAAAAGAGATTGTTGAATGATTTTTGCTTTAGAAAAGTCTTCAAATTGTAAGTAAGTATGTACGACTTCAGGCATGCCGCCTGTAATAAAATAGATGAGTAATAGTTTTTCTAATAAATCAATGATTGCAGGATTGAAGGGCGTTGAGAGTTTAGCTTGCGAGAGCTGTTCTGATAATTCCGTATATCCACTGGCTAAAAGAAACTCTTTAAATGACATCGGTTTTAAATACAAAGAATGTACACGCCCAACAGGCATTCTAAAAGATTCATCGTTTAAAACAAATTCTAGCAAAGATCCAGCTGCGATAACATGTAGTGTAGGCATCAATTCTTTGTAGTAACGCAGTGCCATGATTGCATTAGGACATTCTTGTATTTCATCGAAAAATAATAGCGTTTCGCCTGGAATGATAGATTGGCGGCTAAAAGTACTTATCCAATTATTAATTTCAGTAGGCTTTAAGGTTTCAAAACAGGACTTATACTCAGGTTGTAGGTCGAAATTAATATTAATAAATGATTTAAAATGTTCTGTTCCAAATTTTTGGATTAAAAAGGTTTTACCGACTTGTCTTGCGCCTCTAATTAACAGAGGGCTGCGTCCCTCAAAACTCTTCCATTCTTTAAGTGCATGTTCAAGTATTCTTTGCATATTTTTACCCCTTATTTTCTGCGTTTAATGCAGATTTTTACGGGTAATTATATGCATTTTATGCATAAAATGCAAGATTTACTTTAAAAAGGAATAAATAATATTAAAAAATTTGCAAAAACGTACTAAATCGCGTACGATATCTTTATATACCCTATCTTTGCTAGGAGTAAACGTAGTATGTCATCTTTAACTGTTAGCCAAGCCCGTACTCAACTGTACAACCTCGTTGATGAGGTTTCTGTGCATCATAAGCCCGTTTTTATTACGGGTAAGCGTCATAATGCAGTATTGGTATCTGAGGAAGATTGGTCTTCAATTCAAGAGACTTTGTTTTTAATGTCTATTCCTAATATGCGCGAGTCTATCAAGCGCGGTTTAGAGACACCATTAGATGAATGTGATGGAGATCTGGATTGGTAATCTGGAGACTTACCTATACAAAAGATGCACAAAAAGATTCAAAAAAACTTTTATCAGCTGGCTTAAAGCGCAAAGTAGAATTGTTATTAGATATTTTAGCAAGAGATCCTTTTCAGAATCCACCACCCTATGAAAAATTGGTAGGAGATTTAGCTGGAGCTTATTCACGACGTATTAATGGACAACATAGACTTGTATATCAAGTAATGAAATCTGAATGTGTAGTAAAAATTATTCGTATGTGGTCTCATTATGAATGAACTTACAAAGGCAGGTGTGAAAACTGATTGACTTTCCAGTATTCTGCTTGGGTTTTGAAGACTTTTCGAGCAGGTAATAAACGTAATTCAGAAAAAATAGAATGTTTTAATTGTTCGGGGGTTAATTGGCTATCGATTAAAGATTGCCCAAACATCATGGGTTCTTGAGAAGAAGGGCCAAAGACATCTTCGACCGCTTTGCCGCGATCTTGTAGCGTTAATAGCACAGCTGATAATTTGCCTTTATAGGGTGGATCTCTTAATAGACTGCAATAGACGGCACGGCAAAAGTGATTAAGATCCGCTTGAGAAATTTCGGGCAAATGAATAATCGTGCCACCGGTTTTTCCATCCATGCCAATGCCATCTAGAAAAAAACATTGGGAACAAAAACTACAAGCAGTGGCTAAGTTAGCGAATGTATTATTAGAATAATCCTGATCAATATTAACGAGTTCTTGATACTCTAAGCTATAAAACCCACAATATCTGCAGGTATTCTCATCACGAGTAAATACTTTCTGTTTGGCAGCTTGAAAGGCCTTGTTGCCAGGGGCCTTTCTTGCCATAAAGCGCTGCCAGTTTCCACGCTGAGCCGTTAAAGAGAGGGGGAGTAATTCCATGCTGGATATTATTGCCCGCCTAATTCTTGCACATCACCGGCTTTAGCTGAAGATTTGGTAAAGCCTAAAGAGCTGCCTGCAAGTTGTAATATACTGGGTAAGAATAATAAACAAGCGGCTACTACAATCATAACAATAGGCTTACTTAAGGGGGTTTGTTGTGGCGCATCTTTATGCGCTTTAAATTGTAAAATACCACCCAGTGCAAAACCCACGCCTGCAACATAGGCTGCAATACTTAAAAGCTGCGCAATGGCTGAGGCTTGAGTACCAATTTTTTTAGACAATGTTGATAAGTCATCCGCCCCGACACTGCTGGCATATAAAGATAAGCCGATGGTGGCAAAAGCACCCAAAAGGGTAATAACGGTGGAAACGGGGTTTAGGTTTTTCATTAAAGGTCTCCCTATATATAAATTTGTCTATGGTACCATTATAGTTGATTATCCACTGCCCAGGAATGTATTTCTTAAAATTTCGGTCACTTGAGTGAAATTCATGGCAATGACCCCCCCAATAACATGAACAACGCCTTTGGTACCTGTGCCTTGTTGGGTTCCTTGCGCCCCTAGGTGTGATAGCATAAACCAACCCTTAATAAAGGAAATAAAGCCAAAAAATTGTATATATAAAACCAGGGTATTGGCAACTTCAGCCCATTGTGCATTGCTATCAGTACTGCCATACCCCAAAATGTCTGAGCCCGCACCTAAGCCACTGTAATCAATATCTGTTCCACCACTAAACAGGGATTTGGTTTCTCCGATTAATGAATTGGTGAGCAGATCAGAAGCATTCGGGATATAAATTAAGACCGCACCTACTAAAAAATTAACCAAAATGGTCATTAAATCGCCTTGCTGCATGGCCATTTGTGTGCCTAAGCCACCCATTTTTTTGAGCTTAATCACCGCTTTGAATATCATCATGACACCGGCGATATAAGAAAAGATACAAATTAAAGCTGTGATGGGCCGGATTATTTTTTGAATATTTTTAAGAATGGTACTGATATCCGGTATATCAGCCATGGCATTATCGGATAAGCAATAGAGCGCCATTGCCAATAGCAAGTAAAAGAGATAGGCAAATGATTTGCTATCTGAATGTGATCCCAGAGTTGGTGAGTACAACCCCATTCGCGGCATCGATGACGAGAATTTTGCCATAATTTCCTACTGTTTCGCCCTCAGTAACGGTGATGATTTGCCCTTTAGATGTTTTTAACCAGGCGCGCCCTGGAATGACTGCATGCACAATGTATTCAGGTTCCTCTGGCATAGGACATCCGGGTGCCGCTTTTCTTTTAACAACCGGTTCATCAAAAGCTTCTTCGTATGCTTCTCTGGCTGCTGCAGGAACCGATTGTTTGGAACGCATCCCAACCTCAGATTTTACAACACCCAAATCTTTAGATAAGGAAGAAGTCGTATTGGTTAATGCCAGAATTCGATTATCCATTGCATTAATATCAATATTCAGTTTAGCAATCGTTTGAGAAATGTCACGGCTATAAGCATCCAATTGCTTAATTTGATTAACCGTATATTCCATCTGTTGGCTTAATTTTTGCATGGCATCCATAGCCTCGGTCGTCGTAGGCGCACTGGTGACTTCTGGATGTGCTTTAGTCTCGGTGCTGTGTGTTTGGGGCGAAGAAAATAATTCTTTTTGAATTTCTTTTAATGCCGAGGAACTCTCCTTAGGAGGAGGGTTTTGATCGGCCGAAGAAAAAGCTTGGGCAATATCATTCATGCCATTTTCAGATTTAGTTTCAGCTTTAGCTTCGGTTTTAGTTTCTTCTACTTTGGGCGGCACTTGTGAGGGCAGCACGGGCGGGGTTGTTAAAACTGTTGTCTCGTTTTGAGGCAAATCAGCAGCAGTAATTTGAGGTTTAGTCGTAGGCTCAGTGGTTTTGCTTAATAGATTCTTATTGTCGGAGCTGCTTTCGGTAGAAGTCGTTTTGCTTAAGAATTTCCATCCCATATACACAGTCAGTAATAAAACAACCATGCCTGAAATAATGAGAATAGCCATTTTAGGCTTAGGTTTTTTAACCACTGTGGTTTGATTGCCTGTATCACTAGGCTCATCACCAAAATCAAAATCATTTTCAAAGTTGTCGTTGAAAAGATTGTCGTCTGGATTTTTTTTCTCAGTCATAGTGTTTCCCTTTTTTGCTTAGCCCTGTACATCCGCTAAAAATAATAAACCTATCCCTGTACCTGAATCCACCGTAATGGTATTGGGGCGATTGAAGTAACCACTGATCGCTTCTCCCCATTTTTTCCCGACCTCACCCAATGCAGCTAGTATGGTTTGTCTATTAGAGAGCATGGGAGACTGTGTGGTGGTTTGTAAACCATTGGCCGAAGATGTTTGTACTGTGCCCTGAGAAGTAATAACCTTAGCATAGCCTGCCATAAATGCAGAAGCAAATAAAGAACCATAACGTAATAAATAGTGATGATCTACATCGTCAGCTAGGGCAGTGCGTGCAGTTTCTGTATCCACTGCGACTGCATTTACACTAATACTGTTAGTTTTGGAGGGTAAACTTAAGGTATTAAAAGTCAATGTCACCGCTTCAGAAGATGCACCGGGTGGTGGAGGAGTGATAGCGACATTCCCTACCAGCTTCGCCCCTTTCAACGGCCCCCCTACTATCGTTGCTAAAACAGGACCCGGCTCATCAGAGTTAACAGCCGTATCTAAAATTCCAAATAAAACAGTACCCGCTTTTACCAATACAGGGCCATTTGCAGCAACCACTGCAACGGCATTGGGTCCCGCTTTTTCAACTCTAATACCATTCTTAGCATTTTTAGAATCAGCGCCTTTCTCATCTTTGCCCCAATCGCCTTCTACTGCTTGTTGAGGGCTAATTTCATTCCAGGATTGAAACATCGATTTTGATTGGTTTTCCATATTGGTAAGGATGGCAGCCAATTGCTGTTGTTGAAGCTCATTTAATTGACTATCGCGTGCTAAGGCTTTTTGTTCTTCCAGTTGCTTTCTTCGGGCTTCTTCCAGGGCTTGAATGCGGGCTTGATCGGGTGTTAAGCCAGCAGTAGAAGGCCCGGCTTCTAAAGTACGGGTCATCAGTCTTGCAAATTCAGGATCATTGGCCATTAATTCTTTGACCATGTCTGGGTTTTGCGAAGCCATTAAGCGTGCAAAAACCGGATCATTTTTCATTAATTCCTTGACTAAAGTCGGATTTTGTTTGGCCAAGGCACTGGAGAATACAGGATCATTTCTCATCAATTCTTTAACCATGTCAGGATTGCTTCTGGCAATTTGTTTTGCAAATTCTGGATCGGAAAGCATCAGCTCTTTGACCATGGCTGGATTGTTTTTGCCCATGATATTGGCAAAAATCGGATCTTTTTTCATCAGCAATTTCATCAATTCGGGATATTTTTTGGCAAAGGCCGCTGCAAAATCGGGATCATTTTTGAGTAATTCTTTGACCAAGTCCGGATTGGTTTCGGTCAGCGCTTTTGCAAAGTCGGGATCATCCATGATCAGTTTAATAAATAAAGCCGGATCATCTTTGGCTAATAAACTTGCTAAAAAAGGATCACTGAGGACAATTTTTTTGAACATAGCAGGATTTTTTTCAGCAAAAGGCCTGGCCATATTGGGAGCTTCTCTTAAAAAGATTTTTGCGATTTCAGGATCACGTTCCATCAGTTGCAGAGCCAAAGCAGGGTTTCTTTTGGCAATCGCACGTGCCAAGCCTGGATTTTCTTTTAAAATACGTAGAGCCTGATCAGGATGTGCTTCTATTTCTTTAATTAATTTGTCGATTAAAGATTCATCTAATTCAGGGATAGCATTTGTTTTAGGTGCTGTAGGACAAGGTGTACATTGTTTTAATTGATCTTCTATGCCAAAAAGTTCATTAGAGGTTTTTTTGTTGCCAATAATGGTGGCCACAGAGCTCACCCCCTGTTTTTTGGCCTCTGCTATCTTTTTTTTGTTCTCTTCTTCTTGTAAATTTTGATATTTTTCAGAAGTAACCCCCCCAGGAATCGTGCTGATGCTTGGGACGGAAGAGGCTTTGGTCTCCAGTTGCTCGGTAGACTTTGCTTTGCCTTTGATAAAATAGGTAATGCCAAGCCCAACAACTAACACTGCGACTATGAGGATAACCAGCGTACGGGTTTTGGTATTTAATTTTTTCATAAATAGACTACATTCCTTTTAGGTCGATTTTGATGGTTTTACCATTTCTTGAAGCCAGAATCAAGGGCGTAGGGGTCATTTCGTATACATGCGTTCCATCTGCACTGGATACAGTCGAAGTCCAAGCGGGCGATAAAACGGTCAGCTTGGTTCTAAAAATCAATTTTCCTTGGGCAGTAATCCAGGCCCGACCAAAAGTGGCACAGACTTCCAGTTCAGTGCTGCCAGGGGGGGGCACACCATCGAGTACACTCAATAAATTGAAATTCACAGCAGAGGGTAAGCCATCCCCTACTAAAGCCGCTAAAGCATTCGGACCCCGACCGTTCACTTGTAAATCGATGCGGTAATCCACTTCTCTTTGTCCTGAAACCAAAGATAACATGATGGGCGTGTCTAAATTCGCTAAACGAATGGCTAAATTACCGGTGTTATAAGCCGTCGTGCTTTGAATAAAGAGGGTATTGGTTTTTTTATCCCAT
This sequence comes from uncultured Francisellaceae bacterium, assembly GCA_945956915.1. Classification (GTDB taxonomy): domain Bacteria; phylum Pseudomonadota; class Gammaproteobacteria; order UBA6186; family Azoamicaceae; genus CAMFJH01. Next base: position 48,672 of record CAMFJH010000001.1, read on the forward strand.
TGTAAATTAAAATTTTTGGGGTTCCCTAAACTGTAATCTGCAATCGGCCAGGCTTGGCCTGTGACATCTAAAAAGACAACCGAAGTTACAAAGCCGGCTGCCAGGCGAATAATAGGCGGTGTCACACCTGGGGATAAATCGACTGTTAAAGTAGAAGAAACGGGCCGGGGGGGTGTAGTAGGGAAAGTCGCGACTGCACGTTGTGCATTGTCTTGATCTTTACGTAATTGAATAATTTGCTCAGGCGTTAAGGGGGAAATTTTATCCGTGAGCTGTTTAAAGGCTTGGTCCCGTAGGGTGATGGGCTTTTTAGGCGCTTGTTCAGGCAAGGTATATTCGCTGAGTGCAGGAGGCTCTGCAGATTCTACAGCGACAACAGGTTGTGTTTCGACCACAGTAATAGCAGGGGTTGAAGAGACCACAGCAGCATTGCCATTGGGTCTGTCTTGTAAAAGCTTTGTAAAGTTTTCATAAGATTCTTCCACGGCAAAGGCATGGGAAGAGACTGTAGACAATAAAACTAATGCAAATAATTGTGGAATACCGTGTTTGATATACATACCGTTGGTTCTATCTTTCATCCTATTCCCTTTTATACTGCTTAAACACACTACCCTGAAATATCAGATTCACTGATAATACGGGTTACATAACGCGAAATCCCAATCCCTTTGGGGGCATCATGCGTGGGCACTTGTACAACGGTTAATGATACCACACGGAACTCTTTTACGTCAGAGCTCGAGCTAAGATAACTTACTAGCATAGGTACTAAAATTTGCCAGGTATAATTGCCATCTAAACCTTCACCTTCTTTAGTAATCATAGCAGGTGCGACCGATACTGCGGAAGTTACCAGTTTTTTAGCGATGATATTTTGAATAAATTGGGTTTCATCCAGTGCTGCCCTATAATTTTCATACCCGGTGAGTGTAAAATAATCTTTAATTCTATTTAGATTTTCATCGGCATGCACAAAATCAATCGTATAAGTTGCCGTTGCTGCTAAAGTTGCCCAGCTGGTTAATGCTTTAGGAGAAACATTGGGTCTGCTTAAAGCACGAATGGGAAAATTTTGTTGAGAAGGCAGCATGCCGTAATATTGGGAATTAGGACGTATGGCATATTGTATATAAATAAAACTCAGTAACCCAACTTGGGATCCTAAAAGAATAAAGGCAATAAAAGCGGCTAATTTGTCTGACATGTTAATCAGTATAGCAGCTATAATACAGATTGAACTAGAGCAGATTCAGAAAAAAATAAGGAGTTTTTGATGCTGGAACATGGTGTAGAACGCGTTTTAGTGCGAAACCAGTTTTATTCACAAGCCTATCAGCGTTTATGTTTAATTTTATTGTTAATAACGCTGATGATCTTGGGCTTAACAGGCTTTGTTATTTATCAAGCAAAAACAATACCTGCGCCACAATATTTTCCGACCACCCCCGATGGACGAGTGATTGATATTGTGAACCTGACATTACCTTTACAAACCTCAGACTTTGTAAGCGATTGGACGGTGCAATCTATTTTGGAATTATATTCATTTGATTATGTAACCTACCGTCGGGCGCTGCAAGAAGCACAATCTTTTTTCACCCGAAAAGGCTATGATGATTTTATGAGTGCGTTATTGGCCTCTACCAATTTAGAATCGGTAAAAGCCAATAAACAAGTGGTGTCTGGAGAATTAATTGGTCCTGCCAAAATTACCCGTGAAGGCCAATTGTCAGCCGATCTCCCTTACAGTTGGGATGTGGCAGTACCTTTATCCATTACCTATCAAAATTCAGAAAATGCCGTGGTAAAACAAAAAGGCATTTGTTTAGTCAGAGTGGAACGTGCTTCTACTTTGCGCTATGATGCGGGTATTGCGATTGCGCAGTCAGTGTTTCAAGTAGAAAATTAATGAAGGACTGTTATGGATAATACGATTGCCTCGGGTGCTGAAAAAGAAGAAGAGATTGTTCAGCTCACAGAAAAAAAATTATTTTATCAAGATCGTATGCAAGCGATGTGGATATTGGTAATCAGCCTTGCGGTATTAACCGCTTTACTGGTCTTTTTTAATCTAATGTTATTTAAAAAAATTATCAGTCCTCCTAAATTATATTTTCAAGCAACAGAGCAAAAGCAAATCATTCCAGAAGTGCCTTTAGATAAGCCGGGTATCGAGACCAATGTGCTCTTAAGCTGGGTGGTAGAAGGCATGAATTTGGCACATACTTTCAATTTTATGAATTATCCCCAACGTATGGAAAAAGCACATCCTTATTTTGCAAAGGAAGGTTTTCAAGATTACTCCCGTGTCTTAGAGAATCTTGGCATTTTAAAAGAAGTGGTAGACAAAAAATTAGTGATGATCGCAATGCCCTTAGAAGTGCCAGAAATTTTAAAGGAAGGCGCTTTAGGCAATCGCTATTTATGGAAAATAAAAATGCCGATACAATTTAATTATCGTAGCATGCGTGCTCAAAGGCTTGCGCAGTACGATTTAATATTGCTGGTTGCGCGGGTTTTAAATACCCAATCCCCAAACGGCGTCAGTATCTATAAGTATGAATTACAACCCAGGGCTTTTCAGTAGAAGGTGTCTATTTAAAAAACCCTTATTAATCAATATATTATTAGTGCAATGACCTGTAAATAGACTTTTTTCACTTTATGAGTCAAAATTTTTATTATTAAAAATGACTCATAAATAGCATTTTGTCTGTTTACAGGTCATAAATATTAGTTTAAAATTATGACTCATAAAAAGATATTTTACTATTTATGAGGTAATAATGAAAACACAGGTAAATCCTTTTATAGGGCGTCAAGAAGAATTAGCTGGTTTAAAAAGCTTAATCGGTAAATCTACAGCTTCACTGGCTGTGGTGCGAGGAAGAAGACGTATAGGTAAGAGTCGACTCATCGAAGAATTTGCAAAAGGCAGTACTTTTTATGCATTCTCTGGATTATTTCCAGTTAAGGGTACCACAGCCCAATCGCAGCGTGAAGAATTTGCACGTCAAATTAATAGAGAAACAGGCTTGGCAGAAATTAAAGCAGATGATTGGGGAACGTTATTTAGCCACTTATCTACTAAGCTTCAAAAAGAGAGAATAATATTATTGTTTGATGAAATTTCATGGATGGGATCAGAAGACCCTGATTTTTTGGGTAAAATTAAAAACGCATGGGATAACTTGTTTAAGAAAAACCCACAATTAATTTTTATTATTTGTGGTTCGGCTTCTTTATGGATCCAAAAAAATATTTTAAGCAGCACCGGTTTTGTAGGGAGAGTATCTTATAGGTTAACCTTAAGAGAATTACCATTATTGTATTGTAATCAATTTTGGGGAAAGGCTAGCAAGCATATTTCTGCTTATGAAAAATTTAAAATATTAGCGATTACAGGAGGGATACCAAAATACTTAGAAGAAATCAACCCAAAATTGCCAGCAGAAGAAAATATTAAGAACTTATGCTTTAAACCCGAAGGCTATTTTTTTAATGAATTCGACCATATTTTTTCTAGTTTGTTTCTACATAACAGCTTATTATATACAAAAATTGTCGAAGTATTAGCAGATGGCTTTAAAGATATCAATGAAATTTGTGCCCTAATAAAAACAGAACGCAGTGGAAGAATTACTGAAAGCTTAGAAGAATTAGAGGTCTCAGGATATATTAAAAGGGATTATACTTGGAATATTAAAAATGGCAAGGATTCCAAATTAAGTAAATATCGGCTGAGCGATAATTATCTTAGGTTTTATTTAAAATATATTGCTGAATATAAAACTAAAATTGAACGAGATGCCTTGTCAATTAAAACGATAACTGCACTACCGGGATGGACAAGTATTTTAGGATTACAATTTGAAAATTTGGTGCTTGCTAACCGAATACTTATTCACCAAGCACTATCTATAAGGCCAGAGGATATTATTTCTGAAAATCCATTTTTCCAAACTGCAACCACTAAACGCGTAGGATGCCAGATTGATTATATGATACAAACGAAATTTAATACATTATATATTTGTGAAATCAAGTTCTCGAAAAATCCTATACCATCAACTGTGATTGCGGAAGTACAAGAAAAAATAGATCGAATAAAACGGCCTCTGGGTTTTTCAGTTCGTCCTGTTCTAATCCATGTAAATGGAGTTTCGGAAGAAGTGTTAGAGCAAGATTTTTTTTCTGACATTATAGATATGTGTCAATTTTTAAATGTTTAAGACTCAGGAAAAATTTCTATCATGCGGCCATCGATGGTGGTGGCAAAGTAGGAGGGGGTAGGGGTGGTGATATATTGGTAAAACATATAAATCACTAAACAAAAACAAATGCCCAGTAATACATATCCAACTTTTAATAATCGTCTAAAATTATTTCTATAAAAAGGGCCTTGTTGGTTTATGATCTCTAAGCGATCTTGAGGCATACTATCTCCCGTTTTTAAGTTCTAGACCAAGGCTTGGCGACTCTTAAGGGACCTGCGATGCTGGAACGGATCCAGCGGACAAACACAGGAATCGTAAATTTAAAACGTTCTAGTAATATAAAAAATGCCATGAACCCTAAAGAGAGCAGGAATGTCCATAAACGAATGTGCAAAAGAAAGAAAAGAATCGGGAAGAAAGCATAAGCATCCATCACAAAGAAACGAGGCGTTCTCGCACTGTCTCGCCAATGTCTACCCGCTTCTGCCATGATGATACCCTCGCTAAGCAATACCGGCGTCTTTATCTAGCATTTTACCGCGCATTTCCATGATTTTATAATCACGCTCGGATAAAAGACCCGCCTCAAATTTACGTTTGGCATCCACTATCATCGGCTGCCCCCGCTCTTTTAAGAGTAGACGAGTTTTGGCTGCTAGGAGTTCCACTTCTGTTCCAACCAGAATGTCTCGGACTTCTTCATCAAAAGGTAAAAACTCCCTTAAGGCGATTCGCTTGCCATCCACACTGGGTACTAATTTTTGCCATATTACTAATCTTAAAGTTTCCAGTATGTCCAAAGCGCGTCCATGGCGCTCTTCTGCTGGAAAAGTCGAAATCATACGCCGTACTGCATCGGCTACACCGTTACTGTGTAAGGTTGTATAAACAGGGTGGCCTGTTAGGGCCGCATCAATCACCGCACTGATGGTTTCTTGATCGCGCGCTTCACCTACCAGGATCAATCGGGGTTTACGCCTTAACGCATTACGCACCCCTGCAGCAAAGCTGGGTAAGTGTCTGGGAATTTCTGCTTGGCTGATCACAGAATTGGGCATTGTGACAAAATCGTATACAAATTCTATCGGCGATTCGTAAGTTAACATTTTTCGATGGCCTTCGGGTTGTTCCGCCAAGGCTCTGATAATAGAAGCCAAGAGCGTACTTTTACCAGAACCCGTGGGACCTGTGACCACAACTGTTCCTTGTTCTGGGGCCATGTTTTTAAGAATGCCTTCTTCTAAGTCCATGGTACTGAGATCAGGAGGGGTGGTAGGAATCGTTCGAATGGTGATTTGTATACCATCATGGCCTTCTACTTGACAGCCCGTTGCGTTTACCCGAAAACGATAGCGATCAGAACGGTTAGGACGCACTTCATAATGCGTATCCACATCTTTACCACTGAAAATTTGTGTAGTCCCGTTAGAACCATAAATGGCATTTAACATGTCGCCCACTTCGGTATTCGAGATTTTACGCATGGTAACCGGATGTAAACGGCCATGAATTTCTGCTAAAACCGAAGAGCCTGTTTGAATGGTAATATCCGAAGCTTCTAATTTTACGCAGTGCAATAGCATGCTGTCTAAAGCTTCAGTGGTGAAGCGGATGGGTTCATCAGAGATTAAATATTCACTCATGCGGGATAATCTCAGTTTTCCAATTACGGCTATCAGCCTGTAAGGCTGGCAGTGCGGTTATGCGTAAAATCCGATCATTCACCGTTAAATCAGATCCTCCACCGGTCACCCCCATGTCCAATTGCCCTACAAAAGGTGGGCTGACCATATTTTGAGCCAATAAAGTACGGTAACGGATCATGCCTTCGTAGTCGCGTTTTAAGCGGCCTAAATTTTCTTTATAGATAAGTTCGGCTTGTTGCATGCCAGCTTTCCAGCCTTCGAGTATGAATTTTTTCCAGACAAAACGTTCTTCACGGGTTCTGGGTAAGAGACTTTTATCCGGTATTTCAGGTTTTGTGTAAGATAACCATAAGTAATCACGCCAAGTGGGAGGCGCTGTCACAAATTTTGCTTGGGTTAAAATTTGAAAAGTACGATCAGCAAGGCGTATCACATCAGAACCGGCAAGATGTAAGGTGTTCCTACCTTCGGTTAAAACCGGGGGTAAGATGTTTTTGTCTAAAAGCATAGCATTGAAATTAAACAAACGATATAACATGCTTTCATTGGCGGATAAAACCAAATTAATCTCTCGAGCACGCCAAGCAAGGCCGCCTCTGGCACCCACACTCAAAGCCGTTTCTCTTAAGCCTTGGGTACGTAAAGGGGCAAGACGTGTTTTGCCCGTATTGGCCGTTAAATCTTGTAAGGCATTGATGGTGAATCGATCAGTTTTGGCACAGCCGGTTAAAAGACATAAAAGTAATAAACCTAAAAACGGTACACAAAGAAAAGGTTTTTTGATCATGCCGGTAAATATCTCACTTCAATGACATGATTTTCAGGGAATACTAAAATATGAGCCCGTTTACCCGCTTGGAAACTGGCATTTTGTAATACTTCTGCAATCATTGTATCTTGGGTCGTAATGGTGATGATAATGGGAATCGCAGGTTCATTGCCCAATATTTTAAGACGATAATCTGTTAATTTAGCAATTTTTTCCATTAAAGGCGCCACAGGACCTGTCCAATCGATATCCACTTTACCGCCCATACCGCCTTCAGGGGTAATTAAACAAGCCGTATTAATAACGGGTGGGCTCTCGGCCTCTTGTGCGGAGGCTAAGACATTTAAAGAGCGCTCAATTGAGTTAGCTGCTAATACTAAATCATTTTGAATATCAGCATTAGAACAGGAAGGTAAGGGGGGCTCTGGGTTGCAAGATTCTTTACAAATAATTTTTTGTTCAGTAAAATCGCATTGTTTTTGCAATACGCTACAGCCGCTTAGTCCCAGCGTAAACGATAAAAAAAATAGATAAAATAATTTAAGCATTGATATTCAACCCTAGGCAATTAATAATAGAATAACACATTCAACCATTGAAGCAATGGTGTGGCTAAGTTGTCAACTTAGGAATACGGGCTAAAATAAAACGTAAGGGGGGCGTGTCATTTGGACTTTCCACAACAGTTAGCTGCAGTTGCTAAAGCAATGGGGTGTAATTATACCGTTAAAGGCGAGCCTATCGCTTACGAGCAAGTTTTTTCCCCAACAGGATTATTGCCTGCCATCATGCGACGCGCAGACCAACTTGCTTCTTTCTGTTTAGGGTATGGTCTAGGCTTGACCTTTGAACGATCAGAAAACGCCTTATTGAATGTGGTGGTACAATGGGATTCTGTAACGCCTGCTTCTTTGCGATTACTCTGTGCGACGGATGTGTTATATGAGTTTTTACATCAGGCCCCTGCACAGGCTTCTATTCCTTTAGATGATTTGATGAACGATTAAACTATGGCAGGACAAGGCGGTGGCGGCGGACAAGAACCCGGAAAAGATAACAGCTATTTTATTTTATGGCTGCTTTTTTTAATTGGCTTAATTGCTGGTGTTATTTGGTGGACGCTGCATGAACAGCTTAAAATGTTATTGATTTATGTACGTCTCATAGAATTAGAAACAGTGGCATTTTTTGTGAATTTATTACCTTCAAACCTCATACCCCCTGAATGGTTTGATGTGGCAAGCTTTCAAGCCCAAGTGCGTTTTGATCAGCAATTTGCAGAAAGTCTTAATCCCCGTACTTTAAGTTTAAATGAAGCTCGATATATCAGTGAAAGAGCCGGAAAGTATTTACTGTATCCTTTGGCTATGTTAATTGCCGGAATAGGCTTGTTTTATTATTTACACAATATTAATATGCGGCTTAAACATAAATATAATATGCGTACCTTATTAGCCAGTGAAAAAGAAATTTGGCCTCAAGTTAAGATTGTTAACACTTTGGATATTTTAAAAGAAGATTTAGAGTCTGGGCCTTGGGCTATGGCACAAACGCCGATGCAATATGCTAAGCAACACCACTTAAGCATTGTTGAATCGATTGAAAAACAAGATTCAAAATTTTCAAAAATGCAAACCCCCGATTTTAAAGTTACTTTGGATAGAATGCGTGCTGAACGCGTTTTGGCTGCACAATTAGGTCGTATTTGGCGAGGTGTTGAGGCAATGCCGCCTTATAGGCGAGCGCTGTTTGCAGTCTTTGCAGGCAGAGGAGGCCGAGATACCAAAGCCGCACAAAATTTAGTAAAGCAATTGGCCAGCTCTGCGGCGGCCGGGCAATTGGATTGTTCGGGTGCAGATGAATTATGGAAAAAACATATTTCTAATGCTGGGATTCAAAAAATTATTGCCTCACATGCTTATGAATTTACGGTGTTTATTTCTTTACTGATGTTTGCCCGTGAAGATGGGGTATTGCCCTCTTGTGATTTTTTATGGGTTAAACCTTTAGACAGACGATTGTGGTATGTGATTAATACAGTAGGCAGACAAACACCAGCGGTAGAGGTGGGTGGTATTTTTGCACACTGGAATACAGAAGCGGCTTTAAAAAGACCCCTTTCTGTTCCCATTGTGATTGATGCCGTGAATGCTTTAGAGGTGGCTTTGTCTGAAGTACTCTATATCCCCAATGATGAAGAACGCGCTGCTATTTTAAAAGCAAAGCAAGAACAGCAAAGAGAACCTTCACTTTCTGAGACGGTGGACTAAAAATGGCCATTCGAGGCGTTGATTCAAGACACGAGCAAGGTGCAAGACAATTAGCACGTGATACTCGTCCCATGGGCGTGCGTATTGCAGAAGTGCTTGCTAAACCTGAAACAGTTTTAGTGATCTGTATTTCCTGTGTTGTGAGTTCATTTTTTATGCCCATGGTGATTGATGTATTAACACTGGTGTGTATAGGCTTAGCCATTTTTGGAGCTACTCGTAAAACAGCATTGCCTTTTAGAATACCCATGTCGGCACATGCCAAAGATTATAACGATCCTATCCCGGGTTCGAACAAGCCTAAAATGGGCGAAGGGATTACTTTTTTTGGTAATGATCGGGTTAGCAATCAAGAGTTATGGTTTTCAAATGATGACATGAGAACCCATGTACTGATTTTTGGTTCTACGGGGAGTGGTAAAACAGAAGCCTTAATTTCTATTGCTTTTAATTCTTTATTACAGGGCAGTGGATTTATTTATATCGATGGTAAAGGCGATAACAGTTTATTTGCCAAAATATTTTCCATGGTCCGCAGCATGGGTCGGGAAGATGATATGTTGCTCATTAATTTTATGACCGGTGCTCGCGATGTGATTGGTCCTCAGGAAACACGTTTGTCCAATACCATGAATCCTTTTGCTAGGGGCTCTTCTAGCATGTTATCGCAGCTTGTTGTCAGTTTGATGTCCAGTGGCAAACAAGGGGGTGGTAATGATGATATGTGGACGAACAGAGCCATTAACTTTGTCGAATCGTTAATGCGTGTATTAACCGTGATGCGTGATGCGGGTTATATTTTACTAGATGCAAACAGTATTCGAGATTATTTTATCTTAGAAAAATTAGAAACCATGGTTGTGGATAAGCGTTTTCCTTTAGATGAGACCAACAGTGTTTCTTTAGAACCCTATCCTAAACAGATTTTAGAGCCTTTAACGGCTTATGTATTGAATTTACCGGGATACAATCGTCAGAAAAAAGGCAATCAAGCCTCAGAAGTACGTGAACAGCATGGGTTTATTACCATGCAATTAACACGAACCTTTGGTTCATTAGCCGATACGTATGGACATATTATCAGAACCAATTTACCGGAAGTTGACTTAAAAGATGTTGTGCTAAACCGCCGTGTTATGGTCGTGTTGTTGCCTGCTTTGGAAAAATCACCTCAAGAGTTATCAAACTTAGGTAAAGTGATCATTGCTTCTCTAAAAGCAATGATGGCCGGTGGCTTAGGCGATCAAGTCGAAGGGGATTATCGTGATGTGGTCTTGCGTAAGCCCACCACTGCTGCTTCACCTTTTGTTTGTATCATGGATGAATACGGTTATTATGCGGTAGAAGGATTTGCCGTAGTACCTGCACAAGCCCGTTCTTTAGGATTTTCGGCTATTTTTGCAGGGCAAGACTTACCGGCTTTCCAAAAAGCGTCTAAAGAGGAAGCAGCCTCTATTGGTGCTAACTGTAACGTCAAGATTTGTATGAAGTTAGAAGATCCACAAGAAACTTGGGAATTCTTTAACAAAGTGGCTGGCGAGGCTTATGTTACCAATGTCAGTGGATTCCAGATGGATGCGGGTAGTTTAACCATGAACTACATGGATACCAAAAGCGCTTCGGTGGATAAACGGCAACGTATTGATTTATTGGATTTAAAAGATCAAAGACCGGGAGAAGCCCATATCTTTTTCAAATCCAAAATTATCAGGGCCGAGATGTTTTATGCGGCGCCTAAACCTGTACAAAAAATGCGTTTGAATCAATTTTTGAAAATTGAACCGCCCACAGAAATCAAATTGATGGGGATGGATAAACGCTTGAGGCGTTTCCAGGAAGTATTTTCGATGCCCCATTACGAGATTCCAGCCTCTTTTGTCAGTGAGGATTTAGCTTTGCTGGTACGCACCCTGCAAGGTGCCCAATACTTGAAACCGACTGAGCGGGGGGTTTCGGGCTTAATTGCGATTTTAGAACAAGAAGTTTCTAAACAGCGAGAAATCAGCACACCTGATGAAGTACAATCGGATGAAGAAAAAATGTCTGCATTCACCAAAATTGTGGTTACGGATTTGGTTGAGCGCATGATAGGCCCGGAAAACGCCGATCTCTTCTCATTGCCTTTGGTTAGAAGGGGTAGCAGTTTAGAGGACTTAAAACATATAGAGCGCTTATGTGGCAAAGTAGAGCAAGATGCTTTGGCCACTGCCACGAGTTTAATTAATGATATTGAAAAGGCCACAGAATTCCCCCCTCCTGTTGAGTTTTCACAAGATGCAGAAGGGTGTATAAGCGACATGGCTGATTTAATCACCATGTTTGGTGGGGAAACCGTGGATTTTGCACAGTTAGAGCAAGCTGCCATGGCTTCTACGGCAAGCACCACTTCCCCCTTTGATGAATTGCCCGATTTCCCCGATTTGCCGGATTTTGAGGATTTGGAGATGGGTAATATTAATGTGGGAGAAGTGGCAGTGGATGAGCCGTTCTCATTCACTGAAGAAGATGCGGTCCTGGCTGAGGAAATAGATCTGGATGAAGACGATGAAGACGAAGATGAGGATATTTTTGGGAGCTTAGAGGATTTGGAAGAGGATTCGGATACAGAGGAAGCCGATGATGAAGAGTCGGATACTTCTATGGAGCCCCAAGAAGGGTATCTTGAAGCGGAAGTAGAAGAATTAGAAGAGCCGGAAGATGAAGATGACGAAGATAAATAAAGTTAAAGCCCAGAAAAGACATCGGGCAAACAGTTGCCTGCCTGCCCGATAGTATTGGCTTAAGAATTAAACCATTGCTTTCAATTTCTTTAAGGCTCTTACCTTCACCACGTTGCGTGCAGGTTTTGCTTTAAAGGTCATTTCTTCACCGGTAAATGGGCTGATGCCCTTACGTGCTTTAGTAGCAGGCTTCTTGATAACGGTAATTTTCATTAGACCTGGAATCGTGAATTGTGAAGGACCTTGTTTGTTAAGGTGGGCTGCAATAATAGTGCCCAACTCTTCAAATACCAAAGAAACTTCTTTTCTTTGAAGGCCTGTCCCTGTACACAAAGTGCTATACAGCTCAGATTTGGTATAAGGCTTGCTTGGGATGGCTAATTTTTTAGCTTTAACTTTAACATCCGTTTTTTTCACAGCTTTAGTAGTCGTGCTTTTTTTAGCGGTCTTTTTGGTGGAAGTGGTGGTTTTACGTTTGGCTGTAGCCATATATATTGCTCCTTTTAAATAACGATTTTACAAAATAACCTATAAAACAACATGAACAAAGTATACTATTACACAGTCTTTATCATTCAGCAAGGTTTTTTAAGCAAAAAAACACTTAAAACTGTTTTATTGAATGAGAAGGTGTGATAATCTAAGTTCTTGTTGCGAAAGGCGCTCTAAAAAACAGTCTAAACTTAATTGTTAGTTAATAAACTAGTTTATATTTTTTATTAGCACTTGTATTTTTTTACTAAGGCTTGTACAATGCGCCCTATTAGCATATTAAAATGCTGTATACACTTGGGAGCCAGGTTCATGAAAACATTTAGTGCAAAAGGGGAAACAGTCAAGCATGACTGGTTTGTGGTCGATGCCAAAGATAAGGTTTTGGGTCGCCTAGCGGCTAAAATCGCCTTTATGTTAAGAGGTAAGCACAAGCCTATTTATACATCACATGTAGATACAGGTGATTATATTGTCGTGGTCAATGCTGAACAAATAGCGGTGACGGGTAATAAAGCCAATGATAAAACCTATTATCGTCACAGTGGATATCCAGGCGGTTTAAAGGCTGAGACCTTTGAAAAATTAATTAAAAGACAGCCTGCGCAGATCCTTGAAAAAGCAGTTAAAGGTATGTTGCCTAAAAATCCATTAGGGCGTGCCATGTTTAGCAAATTAAAGGTGTATATGGGTGCCGAACACCCGCATACGGCGCAACAACCATCAGTGTTAGAAATTTAACTAGGTAAAATATGGTATCTAAATCAACAGCGGCAACAGCCACAAAAAAGAAACAGCAATATTATGGAACAGGTCGTCGTAAGACATCCACAGCCAGAGTCTTTTTAAGACCCGGCAGCGGTAAGCTGACGATTAATCGTAGTGAATTAGATAAGTATTTTGGCCTGGCTACCGCCCGTATGCAGGTTATGATGCCTTTAGAATTGATGCAGGCAACCGAGCAATTTGATATCACCATCACCGTTAAGGGTGGGGGGATTATGGGCCAAGCAGGTGCTATTCGTCATGGTATCACCCGTGCATTAATGGCTTATGATGAAACCGATGCGCCCGTTGTTGTAGCAACAGATTCTGAAGGTGCTGAAAAAGATGCCGACGAAGGACCTTTGTCTTTTAGACGTCAATTACGTAAAGCTGGCTTTGTAACACGTGATCCTCGTAAAGTGGAACGTAAGAAAGTGGGTCATCGTAAAGCACGTAAGAAATCTCAATACTCTAAACGATAATAATATCGACTTTGATGGCACTGGGGGATCGTCTAGTGGTAGGACCGCGGACTCTGACTCCGCTAACCTAGGTTCGAATCCTAGTCCCCCAGCCAAGTTCTCTTCTCCTCGCCTTACTGAGGTTACACGAGATTTAATCAGATGAGGTAGCCCAGCCCCTTTGAAAAAGCAGCCAACAGCATTCATTATTTTTTGAATTTATAAGAACACTAAAATGCTGTTGGGGGATTTTACCTAAAGGATTTTTAATAATATATCTACAAAATAACATTAACGGCATACAATTTCTATTTTGCTGTGGTAAGATGTTTGGACATAAGAACTCACTAAATGAGTGCATATGTAACATTAGTTTAATTTTAATTATTCGGAGAACGACTATGCCAGCAATTTATGAAAAGAAAGTAAGCGAAGAAGAATTACAAGCTGCTTCACGTAAGAGAAAATTTGGTACAAATTTAGTAGGAATAAAATTTTTAGATGATTCAGCCGTTATTGGTTCTAAAGGAGCCAAATATGAATCTCCCATTGAAGGTGAAACAAGAAAACGTGCTACATGGTTAGCAAAGGATTTAATAAGCGTGCATTTACCCAGCGGTGGTAATAAAGCATTTGAAGCAATGCCTCCAATTTTAGAAGGTGCAAAGGAGCGAATTTCTGCATTAAAAGCAGAAGGTAAAACTTTAAAAATGCAAGGTGATTTTAATATCAACTTTATTGAAACAAAAGAAAATGAAAAAAAAGAAAAAGTTCCATTTTTGGGGCTTGACAAACTTGTTGAAATTTATGCAAAAGCGGGCCTTAGAGTCAAATCTATCACTGCTCCAACGTATGTAACCGGTAAAGAGCGTGGTCTGATCCATATTAACCCACAATGGACAAAAGTAAATAGCAGAGACGTAGCTATAAAAGATGTATGTTTCGAATTGGAAGAAGATAGTACGTTAATAAATTTTACAGCGGATCAGATGAAGGACTATGTTGCTTCCGCTACAAAACAGATTAAAGAGGAATTTAAAGCTCTAGAAAATAAAAAAGTATTGCTTTTCCCACAAGATATTGCTACTGATCACGCATTAGTAGGAACAGATGATGAAGATGGGTACGATCTGACTTGTAATATTCTTGAATCTAGAATTAAAAAAAATGATTTGTATGATATTAAGAATGAAGATCTTGTAAGTGCAGCCTCTAATGCCCTGGGTAATTTTCAAGTTAAATTATTAGCTAAAATGCTTTTTTCCGAGGAAGAACTCGATAATCTATTCGCTGACTTTGGTCTTAAAAATAAATTTGATGCAATTGACTTCAATGCAAAAGGCCCAGCTATTAAAGGTGATGAAGCGATTGAAGTTTCAGGTGTTGAACTTAGGAAAAAATTAGAAGAAGCCATTAAAAAAAAATGGGTTGATTTAAAGTTATACACTAAAAAAGGGGCTAATGCGCATACATCTGAGCAAGTTACTCAAGTTAAAGAATTTGCACAAGCTTATTACAGAGATGTTTATGCAAGTGCTGAATTTGCTGCTTACAACGCATTTCTATTGCCTGAAAGAAAATATAATGAGGATAAAATAGAAGAAGTAATTCAGGCCAACGTTACGGGTGGTCATTTAGTTGCTGAAGCTGATGCAAAATGGGCGAAGGAGGAAGAAGAAAAATTGCGTACAGAGATAGCAGAAGCTAAAAATACCAAGGATAAAGCTGGTAAAGAGAAAGATCTTGAAGCAGTACGTGCAGCGGGTAAAGGTAACAGAGAAGCTTATATTGTAGATTATATTGATAATCCTGGTAAGCTTATCAATTATATGATGAGTGGTAAGGGAATAGATCCAAGCTGTAAAAAAACTACCAGTGCTGATGACTTCACCCTTTCATTGAGTTATCAAGCAAATGGTGGATTCCCAGAGCAGCCTTATATGACCTCTGAAGCGATTGATATTGCGCAAGCAAGACATTTCTTTAATATGGCTAAAGAAAAAGTGGGTCGTGAACCTATCAAATCTGTACATCTTGTAGAATGTGTGGAAAAGAAACACAGCCCAATGTTCTTTAATTTAATCAAGCTAATTGTAGAAGTTTCTAGAGTTAATCCAAAGTCCTTATCAGATGTGGATTTTGAAACTATACTTGGCTTGCATTTTAACAAAGAGAAATTCCAACTAGGTGCGCAAAAGACAGATGCATTAAATGCTATAGCTTATAACACTCGATTAGGCATGACGCTTAAAAATGAGAGCGAAGAAGCAATTAATGCCCAAGTCGAAAAAGAAGTTGATGCATACCAAAAAGCCCAAATTGCTGCTATAGTCGCTAAAGCTTTAGAAGAGCAAGGAAAACAACATGAAGCTGCAGTTGCTAGCGCTTTAGAAGAGCAAACACAAAAACATGAAGCTGCAGTTGCTAGCGCTTTAGATGAGCAAAGACAAAAACATGAAGCTGAACTTGCTAGAGCTTTAGAAGAGCAAAGACAAAAACATGTAGATGAACTTGCTAAAGTAAATGCAAAGGTAGAAGCAGAAATACTAAGAAAATGTGAACTTTTAGTTGAAGCTTTCAGTAAATCTCAAGCTCCAGCTTCAGTTGAAGATCCAGTAAGTTTACACTTCAGCCCTTCAGCACAACAACTCGGCAAGCCTGCACAACAACCTGAAGTTGCACCTGCAACTGTTGGAGAGAAAGCACCAGAGCAGAAGAAGAAACCAGAAGAGTTCTAAGATCTTAATTGTAATTAACGCAATTTAGTTTTTGTAACGATGAAAAAGCTGCAGTGCGCAAGTGCTGCAGCTTTTTTTACGCCATGATTATTTCAGACCAAACCATTGACCTGTGGTTCCGCCAGCCCAACAACTATTGCCAATACATTTAAAGCTTTTGCTGCAAAGTTCGGTTAAACTTTTTTCAGCACTGAAAATAGGCTGATCGATACCTTTGGGATAACAGACTTTTCCTTGGTATTGTCCTTCTACACGAATTTGTCCCACTAGATAAGCATCGGAAGAAACCGGATAGACTCCTTTGTTGGGATCAGTAGAATAACAAGCCAAATAGCAGCCTGGTGCATTTCTAAAGAGATTGATGTTTGGGATGACTTTTAATACAAAACCTTCTTCAGGTTTTTGTTGAACAACACCATCGGGACTTCTATAGACTTTAAATTTTCTGGGCAAATATTCTACATGAAAAGCATAAGAGAAACAGCCATACAAAGCAAGCAATACGCTAAGCGCTAAAAGCTGTGTCGAGTAAATTTTCATGATTTTCCTCTTAAACGATTGAAGCTGTTTTTTATTAAGTAATACACACTTTTTACAGCACTGCATAATAATAAACCAAGCGTGATACATACAATCATTAAGCCCTCTAAAATCCATATCAATATCATCCCAATCAACGCAATGAATACACCAGCAAGTAAGGAGACTACAGCGCCTAAGGTCGTAAAAGGTAAACTGATAAGGGCCAAAATTAAGCCGATTATAAAGCCAATTGTCGCACGTAATAATACGATTGGCCTTAACCATTGTATGCCCTTCGTACCCGCTGGAACCATTTTATGAATGGCTTGCATGAGTATGGCTTCAAGCGGTGCTAATAAACTCATCCAGGCAACAGCAATAAAAATGTTTAATAAGCCAATTGTTTTATGCACGCAGTTAATATAAATATGGATCTGATTAATCGATTGCGTTAAATATTCTCTAAATCCCCTTTGCCCATAAAAAGCCGGTACATTTTTCAGCAGGGGTACTATGAATAAAATAGACACATTTTGTTTTGGAATTAATAGGGGTTCAGGTGTTTTGTATTGCGTTTCTGTAGATGTTTGGGTGTCTGTCTTGGGTGTGGCTTTAGGTGCAGAAAATAAAGCTTCTCCGGATTCAAGTCTTTTTTCTAATTGTACCAGTTTTTGATTTTCTGTTTCTAGATTTTCTTTTAATTCTTGTAATGCAGCTTGTTTTTTATCTGCGTTTAAACCTTGTTCATTGGGATCAATTTGTGCTTCTGCCAGTACTATGTTTTGTTTGATAAGTGTTTGTTGATTTAAGACTTCGGATATTTCAAGAAAAAGTGGATTATAAACCATGCCTGATGCGCCTAAGTTATTTTTAGTTTTTTCTATGATGGATTCTTGTGCCATTTGTTGATTTTCGAGTGTGGCAACCGCTGCTTGTTCATGATCTTTTGTTTGCAGAATTTTTTCCAGTTCTTTATTTTTTTTAAGTAAATTTTCCTGCGCTTTTCTTAAACTGTCTTCATAATTGGGATCGGTTGCAGGACTGATTTTAGAGACCGAAACAGTGGCTTCTTCTACACTTTCACGAGCACTACGTTCTTGATTGAGTGCTGTGTTTGCAGCATTTTTCGCACGTGTTAATTGTATTTGTGTGCTTTGTAATGTATTGAGTGCAGTGTTAAGCGCAATCAGTGTATCTAATCTTGAATGGCTTGCCATAGAATAAAACTCTTTTTAGATGAACTTGTCTTTATATCGGCAAAAAAATACAAGAATTAAGCATGTTTTTGTTATTTTAAAACAGTAGCTTATAAGAAATTTTAAAAAAACTGATCATATAACGGGTTGTATTGACTGACCAAATACCATAATCTGGATGGAATTATATAACTAAATAGGTGTATTTCATGAGAACTTTAAACAATTTGACTAAAGTACGCGTCAACTTTATTTTAAGCGTATGTGCGCTTTGTGTATTTATTTCTTTTCAAAAATTATCACATAAAGATTGTTTGCAAACAGTAGAACAAATGATTGCCGTTCCTGCGGCGGCTGCAAATGAATCCAATGAAACAGTAATTAAAATTAAACAAGAATTGAGCATCAATAGCCAAAAAAATACTAAAAAAAATAGCACACCGTTTACACAAGTTGAAGCATTGAAGAAAAAAAATAGATATGGACAAGAAGTTGTGACTCCCAACTCTAAACCCGTTATTTCAAAATTACAAGATGCTTGCGAACTGAATGCATTTCCACAAGGGGTACAGCATAATAAAGAGGTTCAAAAATATGTGAGACAATTTAAACAACAAAAATCTGAACAAAAATTAAATACAGCAGAAGTAAAAGCCAACTTACATTATATTGTGGGCCAAGTCGAAAAAAGAGATTTGCCTGGAAGTCTTGCTTTAATTCCGATGATAGAAAGTAATTTTAAAATACATGCTAAATCACATCGAGGTGCTGTAGGTTTGTGGCAATTTATGCCCAGTACAGGCCGTGCATTGGGTTTAAAATGTCATGCAGGTTATGATGGGCGAAAAGATGTAAAAGCTTCAACACACGCTGCCTTAAATTATCTTGAGTATTTACACAAGCGATTCAATAGAGATTGGATGTTGGCATTGGCCGCGTACAATGCAGGAGAAGGAACTGTGGAGCGTGCGATGCGTCGCAATAGACGTGCCGGTAAAGCGACTTCTTTTTGGGCCCTACAATTGCCCTCTGAAACCAAACAATATGTACCAAAAATTATTGGTCTAACCCATTATATTAAACAATTAAACTAACTTTTGGTTGGTTTGTTTTTTGACTAGATTATTATTTTGCTGTACTCTAAAAGCAATATTTTGCAAGGGAAAGAGTTAGTAAATGAGCTTTATATGTTTAGATTTTGAACGCCCTTTAGCCGAACTAGAGGCTAAAATTGAAGAACTTAGATTAGTAGGCACGGATACCGAGCTCAATATCGAAAAGGAAATCAGCCAATTGCAGGAAAAAAGCCGCAGCTTAACCAAATCTATTTTTGGAAAATTAACGGCTTGGCAGATAGTGCAATTGGCACGTCATCCACAGCGGCCTTATAGCTTAGATTATTTTCCGCTCTTATTTACCGATTATGATCCCCTGCACGGCGATCGCAATTTTGCAGACGATAAAGCCATTGTGGGTGGTATAGCCCGTTTGGATAATGAACCTGTGATGGTGATTGGGCAACAAAAAGGTCGGGATGTTAAAGAAAAAATCCTTCGTAATTTTGGAATGCCTCATCCTGAAGGCTATCGTAAAGCCTTAAGATTGGCGAAGTTGGCCGAGAAGTTTAATTTGCCTATTATCACGCTAATTGATACCCCAGGTGCATACCCAGGTGTGGGTGCAGAAGCACGGGGGCAGAGTGAAGCCATTGCCAGAAACCTCTTAGAATTTTCTACCTTGAAAGTGCCCATTTTATGCGCAGTCATCGGCGAAGGCTGTTCTGGTGGGGCTTTGGGTATTGGCGTGGGTGATAAAACCTTGATGATGCAATATGCTTACTATGCCACCATTTCCCCTGAAGGCTGTGCCACGATTTTATGGAAGGGCGCGGATAAGGCCTCAGAAGCTGCAGAAGTGATGGGGATTACGGCTGAGCGTCTGATTAAATTAGGTCTGATTGATGAAATCGTGCCTGAGCCTTTAGGAGGCGCGCACAGAGCTTGGGAGCAGGCAGCCAGTACCTTAAAAGAGGCTTTAGCACAAAATATGAAAGCCTTAAGAAAAATGCCTATAGACACTTTAGTGAAAAAACGATACCAACGTTGGATGAACATGGGACAATCTGCTTGAAGGCTCTACCTTTTTTAGAGGCAGGGGCTATTAAAAATAACCTACAATCGCTCACTGCTGTCAAAAAATTCTGGGTGGGTTTTAGTGGGGGCATGGATTCCCATGTATTATTGGATCTCGTTGTACAAGCCTTTAAAACACAAGCAGATACAGAAATAGAAATAGGGGCTGTGCATGTACACCATGGTTTAAATCCTAAAGCCGATGATTGGGTTTTACATTGCGAGAAAATATGTGCAGCTTTAAAAGTACCCTTGGTAGTGCTATGGGTGGATGCAAGCCCGATTGAAGGCGAAAGTCCAGAGGAAGTGGCTCGCATCGTACGTTTAAAAGCTTGGGAAGATTTTTTACAAGCAGGCGAAGCTTTATTGTTAGCACACCACCAAGATGATCAAGCCGAAACTATTTTGTTACGCTTGTTTAGAGGAGCCGGTCCCTTAGGTTTAGGGGGTATGTTGCAAAAATCGATTATGGCAAAACATGAAGTGTTAAGGCCTTTATTAGAATATACCAAAATGGATTTAATACAGTATGCAAAAATGCGCCAACTTTCTTGGATAGAAGACGATAGCAATACTAACCAACGATTCGATAGAAATTTTTTAAGACATGAAATTTTGCCGCGCTTAGCCGCACGATGGCCGCGCGTGGTGCGTTCTGTGAGTCGCGCAGGTGCTTTGTGTTTAGAAACAGCAACTGCGGTGCAAGTATTGGCTTTAGAAGATTACGACAAAGTGATAGATCTCAATAATAATGCCTTGTCTGTAAAAGCCTTATTAACTTTAGATCCCCTGCGTGCAAAGGGCGTTATCCGGTATTGGTTACAAGATTTGGGTTTTTTACTGCCCAGTCGGGAACATTTAGAACGTATTCTCAAAGAGGTTTTAAAAGCCAAATCGGGAGCTACCCCACGTTTAAAAATTGGGGATTATGAAATTCGACGGCTGAAAAATGAATTATGGGCAAAAAAATGCGAAGAATGGGTTTAAAATGACACGATATATATTTGTAAGTGGGGGGGTTATTTCCTCTTTAGGTAAAGGGATTGCAGCAGCTTCTTTGGCTGCGATTTTGGAATCCAGAGGCTTAAAAGTGACGCTTATTAAATGCGATCCTTATATTAATGTGGATCCAGGTACAATGAGTCCTTTTCAGCACGGTGAAGTCTTTGTAACCGAAGATGGTGCAGAAACGGATTTGGATTTAGGCAATTATGAGCGCTTTATCAGAACCACCATGTCAAAGCGTAATAATTTTACTACTGGTAAAATTTATGAAACGGTGATTTCAAGAGAACGCAGAGGGGATTATTTAGGAGCTACCGTACAAGTCATTCCGCATGTCACCGATGAAATTAAAAACAGTATTGTAGAAGGTACAGAAGATTATGATGTAGTATTGGTTGAAATCGGCGGCACAGTCGGTGATATCGAATCGCTACCTTTTTTAGAAGCGATTAGGCAATTAAGATTGGAGCTGGGTTCTAAAAATACTTTGTTTATTCATTTGACACTCGTGCCCTTTATTGTCGCTGCTGGGGAAATTAAAACAAAACCCACCCAACATTCGGTTAAAGAACTACGTACCATCGGTATTCAACCCGATATTATTATTTGTAGAACCGAACAATCGCTTAAAGAAAGTGATAGACGCAAAATTGCTTTATTTACAAATGTGGAAGAAAGATCGGTTATTTCATCGCCGGATATGCGTTCCATTTATGAAGTGCCCTTGTCATTACATGCCCAAGGTCTAGATAGCATTGTGCTAGAAAAATTAGACTTAAAAGCCCCAGAAGCCAATCTTTGTGAATGGCAGCAAGTGGTTCATAGACAAGCACACCCTACCCACCATGTACGCATTGCCATTGTCGGTAAATATGTCTTTTATGCAGATGCTTATAAATCGCTGATAGAAGCCATCGCCCACGCAGGCATTCACACAGACACCAAAATAGAAATAGAGTATATCGATGCAGAATCGTTTGAACAAGATTTTGAGCGTTACACACAGATCTTAAAAACAGTACACGCTATTTTGGTTCCAGGTGGTTTTGGCGATCGTGGGATTGAAGGTAAGATAAAAGCGGCCCAATGGGCAAGGGAACATAAAATACCCTATTTAGGTATTTGCTTAGGCATGCAAATTGCTGTGATTGAAATGGCGCGTCATAAAGCAGGCTTAGAAAAAGCCAACAGTACAGAATTTAATCAAGATACCCCATACCCTGTGATTGGCTTAGTCACTGAATGGAAAACAGCGGAAGGTCATATTGAAATACGTGATAAAAGCTCAGACTTAGGGGGCACCATGCGTTTGGGTGCACAAGAATGTATCTTAGCGGAAGGATCTTTAGCGCAAAAAGTTTATGGCAAAGAAAGTATTTATGAAAGACATCGACATCGCTACGAAGTGAATCAGCATTTATTGCCCCGCTTAGAAGCAGTCGGTTTAATCGTATCGGGTCGTTCTGTAGACGGTAGTTTGGTTGAGATGATAGAACTGGCTGATCATCCTTGGTTTGTGGCTTGTCAATTTCATCCTGAATTTACCTCTACCCCTCGGGATGGACATCCTTTATTTAAGCAGTTTATTGAAGCCGCGCTTAAAATCGCACAATAGGAGTTTGTTAACATGAAGTTATGTGGATTTTCAATTGGTTTAGAACAGCCCTTTTTTTTAATTGCAGGGCCCTGTGTAATAGAAAGTGAGCAATTGGCTGTAGACACAGCCGGTTATTTAAAAGAAATGACTCAACGCTTAAACATTCCTTTTATTTATAAATCCTCTTTCGATAAAGCGAATCGTTCTTCATCGGATAGTTTTAGAGGCTTAGGCATAGAAGAAGGTTTACGAATTTTAAGCGTGGTCAAAGACACCATTGGGGTACCTGTACTTACCGATGTGCATGAAGACACACCCTTAAACGAAGTGGCTACTGTGGTGGATGTATTGCAAACCCCTGCTTTTTTATGCAGGCAAACCAATTTTATTCAAAATGTTGCTCGCACAAACTTACCCGTTAATATTAAAAAAGGACAATTTTTAGCCCCCTGGGACATGCAACACGTGGTGGCAAAAGCCAAAAAAACCGGTAACGAATCTATTATGGTCTGTGAAAGAGGTGTGTGTTTTGGGTATAATAACTTAGTTTCGGATATGCGTTCGTTGGCTATTTTAAGAGAAACCCAATGCCCTGTAGTCTTTGATGCCACGCATTCGGTACAACTTCCTGGTGGCAAAGGCAGCGTATCGGGTGGACAACGTGAGTTTGTACCTGTTTTAGCACGTGCAGCCATTGCAGTGGGTATTGCAGGATTATTTATGGAAACACATCCCAATCCTGATAAAGCCTTAAGTGATGGTCCCAACAGTTGGCCAATGCACGAAATAGAAAAGTTATTAGAAACCTTAAAAGGAATTGATGAGGTGATCAAAAATGGCAGAAATTAAGGATATTCAGGCAAGAGAAATCTTAGATTCCAGAGGCAATCCCACAATAGAAGCCGATGTAATTTTATCTTCAGGTGTCATAGGCCGTGCATCTGTGCCATCAGGCGCTTCCACTGGTAAAAAAGAAGCCATTGAGTTAAGAGATGAGGGAAGCCGCTATTGCGGTAAAGGTGTGTTAAAGGCAATAGATTCTATTGAAAGTGAAATAAAAGCTAGTTTAATAGGGCATGATGTTCGAAACCAAAAAGCGATTGATGAATGTTTAATTAAATTAGACAACACTGACAATAAAGGACGTTTAGGCGCAAATGCCCTATTAGCAGTTTCTATGGCCGCATTAAGAGCATCGGCTAATGCCGTACACATGTCTTTGTATGAATATTTATTGGCAGGACATTTTGCTCGCACCAATGGTAAACCTAGAATGCCAGTACCCTTAATGAATGTGATTAACGGTGGAGCACATGCGGATAATGGCTTAAGTATTCAAGAATTTATGATCATTCCGGTAGTCGCACCTACGTTTAAAGAAGCTTTAAGAATGGGGGTTGAAACGTTTCATGCTTTAAAGTCTGCCCTAAAGCAAAAAGGCTTAAGTACAGCATTGGGTGATGAAGGTGGTTTTGCACCCCAATTGTCTTCGCATGCACAAGCGATTGAATATTTATTGAAAGCCATTGAACAAGCTGGCTTTAAACCCGGTCAAGAGATGTTTTTGGGTTTAGATGTAGCAAGCTCTGAATTTTATCAAGATCAAAAATATCATTTAAAATCAGAAGATAAAAGCTTGGATTCAGCAGCCATGGTAGATTACCTTGTGCATTTGGCCACTGAATATCCTATTATATCTATAGAGGATGGCTTAGCTGAAGATGACTGGGAAGGGTGGAAATTATTAACCGAGCGTTTAGGCAACAAACTGCAATTGGTGGGAGACGATTTATTTGTGACTAATCAACGCTTATTGGAGCAAGGCATAGAAAATAATGTTGCCAATAGTATTTTGATTAAACTCAATCAAATCGGTACTGTCAGTGAAACTCTGGCCACCATTCGTATGGCACGCAAGGCTCAGTACACAGCCATTATTTCGCATCGAAGCGGAGAAACAGAAGATACCTTTATTGCAGATTTAGCAGTGACCACAGGCGTTGGGCAAATTAAAACAGGGGGTTTATGTCGCACGGATCGCGTGGCAAAATACAATCAATTATTAAGAATCGAGGAAAGTTTAGGTGCTAGAGCACCTTATGCTGCAAAAAATGCATTTGAGGATAAAGTAATTTTTCATTCATGATCAAAAAAAGGTTAGCCTATGACTAAATGGATCTGCATGGTATTAATTGGCTTATTAGGCATCTTTCAATATCAATGTTGGCGAGGTAATGGCAACATACCAGAATTATTGGAATTAAAAGCTAGGATAAAAAGCCAAGAAGCAGAAATTCAAGCATTAAGCGAACGTAATAAAAATTTAGATAAAGACCTACAATTATTAAAGCAATTTCCTTTAGCATGTGAAGAACGTGCTCGACATGACTTAGGCATGATTAAAGAAGGAGAGACCTTTTTCTTAGTAGTGGAGCCCATGCGTTGAGATTTTTAAATAGCTGTTATCAAAGCGTACTAAGCTGGAGTAGACACCCAAAAGCCGTGCGTTATTTAGGCATTGTGAGTTTTATAGACTCCTCTGTATTCCCCGTTTCGCCAGCTTTTATGTTTATCCCTATGGCATTTGCAAAACCTACTCGTGCTTTTTGGTACGCGTGGATTTGTACCGTGGCTTCGGTATTAGGGGGTATAGTCGGTTATTTATTGGGTTATTTTGCTTTTGAATGGCTACTAGAGCCCTTTATAGAATGGATGGGTTACACGGATCTGTATTTAAGTGCTTTAGAGTGGTTTCAAGACTGGGGATTCTGGGCCATCGTGCTCGCAGCCCTATCACCTGTGCCCTATAAGATTTTTACCATCGGAGCAGGTGTCTTACAACTCAATTTTCCAGGCTTTTTATTAGCTTCCTTTTTAGGACGGGCCCTTCGATTTTTTCTGATAGCCGCAGCCATCTACTGGGGCGGACCAAAAATGGAGGTTTTATTTAAGCGCTTTGTCAAAACCAAAGAAATTAAAAATTCTTAAAACCGTTATCAATGTGATACAATGGTTGTTAGTTAATGAAATACAATCAAAACGTAAAAGAGTTAAACGAGCTTTTACATCCAAAAAAGTGAATATCAACACATCACCCTCTATATTTGCTAGGAGTAAAAAACAATGACAATCAGAGACTTAAGAAGACAACAATTCACAGACTATCAGAAAGAAGCTGTTGTGTATCGTGCAGAGGTTCAAACAGATTCTGAATTGTTCTATTCTTTTTTTCTGCATGTTTTCATGAAAATATAAAAGAATTAGAAGAACTCTTTAAAGCAAACACTATAAATATTAATGATATTCGAGATGATGAGGGTACAACGCTGCTCATATTTGCTGCCCGTCATTGTAGTGTTTCAATGTTAAAATTTTTGTTAAAACAACCCGAAATCGATATTTCAATAGAAAATAACTCTGGTGACACAGCCTTAGATTTAGTGCTAAATAAAAATAAAACTTATTTTGAAATTGCACAAACTTTGACTAGTCTTGGTGCAAACATTGATGAGGTCAAAGAAAATCAAACAAGATTGTTGCGTGCTTGGATAAATGAAGATCAGGAAAAAGCTAAACAATTAATCAAGCTGGGTGCAAATGTGGAATTTAGTGAAAATTTTTTTCGGCGTAATCAAACTCGGTATACAAAAGATGCTTTTTTCGATGACAGCGATGGTTATGTAAGGAGTTCGCCTTCAACAGCACAGAAAATTCTTGTTCAATTAACGCTTTCGAAAGCATTTTCGAAAGATTTTTTAGAAAAAGAGCAAGTGAAGGAGTCTGTGAAATGGTATGGCATTGCTGTATCTTATTTGTGCTTTAAAGCACAAATAGAAAAATTGTATTTAGCATCTTTTCTGATAGATACCACGCCCCAACGAACTTTTGATCTTGGATTTACGATGATGCAAAATCGTTTAAAAAGTCGGCGACAAAATGTACCCTCCAGACTCCAGCCGATACCCTCTACTTTGCTTTTTAGTGCACATCGCGAAAGAGAATTAGCAAATGAAATATCCTGGCAACAATGGAAAAATGACTATTATTATTCTAAATACCCAGAACGTAAAAACCAAGCCGGTTACGGTCCAGGTGCTATGGTAGTTGCTAAATCCGGGGGCTAAAATCCCCCGCTGTGCGGAAAGTAAATCAGGAATTTAAGTCCAAATTGCACAGCTGCCCCCTTTTTCAAAGTGGGCTAAGTTGTTGACTTGCTACGCTGCGTCAACAGCCTGTTCTTGAGCAATTCAAAACCTAAGAACCCTCAATCTAGTAATTCTGATTGTTTCATAGTCAACCATTTTTTGAAATCCGTTAATAACTGTTCAGCTTGATAGATACATTCTTTTACAGCACTTTCAGGTACAAAGCCATGTCGTGGTTGAAAATCAACCATGCCTATGGATGATTTTCAACCATTATGTGGTTTTTTCATAGTTATTTGAATCTAAAGTAACTGTATGTAAAAACAGTTTTATGCTGGTTAAAATTCTCCGCTGCTTGAAAATTGTAAGTATTTAGATATTCCTATTGTAAGGAGTTTCTAAATCAAGTTCAGGTCCTTTGGGGATAATTCCTAAAGGATTAATGAATTTGTGACTTTGATAATAATGCTGCTTAATATCTGAAAAATTGACAGTCTCTTTTATTCCAGGATATTGATATAGTTCTTTTAAATAATTATATAAATTCGGATAATCGATTATACGCTTTAAATTACATTTGAAATGAACATAATACACGGCATCAAAGCGAATTAAAGTGGTAAACAATCGCCAATCAGCTTCTGTTAAGATATTACCTGTTAAATATCGCTGAGTACTTAAAACATTTTCTATTTTATCCAGAGCTGAAAAGAGGTTATCAAAGGCCATATCGTATGCATTTTGAGAGCTGGCGAAACCACATTTATACACGCCGTTGTTAATGTTATGATAGATTAAATCATTAATAGTATCTATTTCTTTTTTTAAATTTTCTGGATAATAATCATGATTATTTTTAGAAAACGCGTTAAATTCAGAATTGAGCATGCGAATAATTTGAGAAGATTCATTATTCACAATAGTCTGTTTAACTTTATCCCACAGTATAGGTACTGTAACTTTACCGGTGTATTGCGAATCGGCTTTTTGATAAAGTTCATAGAGATATTTTAAATGATAAAGGGGATCTGCAGTTTTATGATTTGAGCTTCCAAATTCCCATCCATTTTCTAGCATTAAAGGTTCAACGCAGGACATTGAAATAATATTTTCTAACCCCTTTAAAATCCTAAAAATGATAGCACGACTCGCCCATGGACAAGCATAAGAGATATAAAGATGATATCGATTGGGCTCTGCTTTAAATCCTGAATGACAATCTTTTGTAATGCTATGTTGGAAAATAGAATCAGGTCGTACAAAATCCCCTTTTAAATCATTTTTTGCCACTGGCAAAATTTCCCATTTCCCATTGATTAACATGCCCATATGATACCTCATTATTTAAATTACTTTGTGTTTAAGTTTAGCAGCTAACGAGAAAAGCTTGTAAATGAACTAACGGTAGGGATTTTATCAAGTTTTGTGGCTTATCATGTGAATACCAGATTTTCGATAGTGTTACTATCGATTTTATCACATTTTCAATAGTATAAGTATTGATTTTATAGATTTCCATGATTATAATTAATGAAAATCGTATTTTGGGGTTTATCCGTGTATTTACAAAGAATTTTGTCTTTAAAGGATCTACTTAAAAAAAAGTCTTTTTTTTTATTTGGTCCAAGAGCTACAGGCAAATCTAGCCTTATCCGTGAACAATTATCAGAGAATATCCTGGTTATAAACCTTTTAAAGAGCGATCTCTTTTTGCGTTTAAGTGCAGAACCAGGTCTGCTAGTAGAAATCATTGCAACTAAAAAAGATAAAGATACGATTGTTGTGATTGATGAAGTTCAAAAAATACCTATTTTACTTAATGAGGTGCATCGCTTAATTGAGGAAGAAAACATTCGATTTTTATTAACCGGCAGCAGTGCACGTAAATTAAGAAAAAATGATACCAATCTTTTGGCTGGGCGAGCTTGGGAAGCACATTTATTTCCCTTAGTGAAAGCTGAAATTCCCAATTTTTCATTAGAACGTTATTTAACCTATGGTGGATTGCCAGTTGTTTATTTAAGTGAAGATCCCAGAGAAGAATTAATAGCCTATGTAAATACCTATTTAAAGGAAGAAATTCAAGCCGAGGCTGTGGTAAGAAAAATACAATCCTTTTCTCGATTTTTACAATTGTCAGCGTTAATGAGTGGGCAAATATTAAATTTTGCTTCTCTTGCCTCTGACACAGGCATATCTGCTGCAACAATTAGAGAATATTATCAAATTTTAGATGATACTTTACTTGGATTTTTTTTACCAGCATGGACTAAAACGATAAAACGCAAAGCGGTAAGTAAAGCTAAGTTTTATTTTTTTGATGTGGGTGTCATGCATCAACTATCGGGCATTAATACGGTAGAACCTAATACAGAAGTGTACGGACAAGCCTTTGAACATTTTATTGCGATGGAACTCAAAGCATACTTAAGTTATGCTAGAAAAAATTTTGTTTTAAGTTTTTGGGCAGATCAAAATAAGCATGAGGTGGATTTTATCATAGGTGATGATATCGCTGTGGAAGTGAAAACCACTAAAATGATTAATGCAAAACATTTAAAAGGGCTGAAAGCTATACAAGAAGAAAATATTTGTAAAAAATATTTTGTTATTTCATTTGATAAAATACACAGAATTCATGAAGGAATAGAAATTATCTATTGGGAAGCATTTCTAGATTTGCTTTGGGCACACAAAATCATTTAAATTAGATAATATAATGGAGAAATCATTTGATTATCTCAAATAAAATTTCTCAAAAGCGATCGGCAATTGTTGCAGCTACGATTGGCAATGGCTTAGAGTTTTATGATTTTGTAACCTTTGCATTTTTTGCGATTCAAATTGGCCATACATTTTTTCCTTCTGAGAATAATTTTCTGAGTTTAATGGGCTCGTTAGCAACTTTTGGTGCAGGCTTTATTACCCGACCGCTAGGGGCTTTTGTACTAGGGGGTTATGCGGATGGACAAGGCCGCAAGCCCGCGATGTTGATCAGTATGATGATGATGGGGGCAAGTATTATTATATTAACCCTAACGCCAGGTTATCATACGATTGGCATTGCAGCACCGATCATAGCCGTATTGGCGCGCTTGATACAAGGTTTTGCTTTGGGTGGAGAAATAGGGGCAGCAACGCCATACCTAATGGAATCAGCAGATACTTATCGAAGGGGTAGGGCATTGGCATGGCAAGGAGGGAGCCAGCAAGTAGCTGCTACAATGGGTGCGCTAGTGGGATTTATCCTAAGCCTTGTGATGGATGAAACAAGTTTAACCGCTTATGGTTGGAGAATAGCTTTAGGCTTGGGCGCATTGCTTGTGCCCTTTGCATTGTGGATTCGATATAGATTGCCTGAAACTTTGGATAATAAGCCAGAAATAGACGAGATAGAAAATACAGGCATTCGATCGTATATTAAAATAATAATACTCGGATCTATCATGATTGCTTCTGGCGCTATTGGTACGTATGTATTTAATTACATGGCCACTTATGGACAAAATAATTTAAAATTCTCACCAAAAATTGCTTTTTTTGCGGAGTTTGGTGTTAATTTTGCGCAACTGGTTACGATCATTCTAGGTGGATGGCTGTGTGATAAATGGGGTCGTAAATATGTAATGGTTGTGCCTCAAACTATTTTTGTATTGGCAATTGTGCCATGTTTCTTTTGGTTTATTAATGCTCTTACTCCGGCATCTTTTATAATATCAACTTTATTTTTAGGAGCCATTGCTTCTCCCCAATACGCAGCGCTCTATACGACTATTAATGAAAGTTTGCCAAGGGTTATACGCGCACGTGTGTTTGCTTTAATGTATGCCATTCCTGTTGCTATTTTTGGCGGCACCACGCAACCTTTTGTGGCTTGGTTATTACATATTACGGGCAAACCCATTGCCCTGGCTTGGTATCTTATGATTGTATCTGCCGTAGGGCTGATTGCAATGTGTTTAATGAAAGAAACATCGCCGACATACCTTTCAAGAAAAAACTTATGATAATAAATCTAAGTCTAATAAACTCAATGCTTAGGGTTCAAATAAATCCTCTAGCAAAGTTTTCCCTGTAATAATTTCTTCAGAATACCTGTTTTTCTTTAAGAAAAAATATAACATTATACTTAGTTGCAACTTGTCAAATCGTATAGGCTGCGGCTAAATATAATATTAGTATATTTAGCCACAACTATGTCAATATTGCAAGTTATGGCTAGATATGTTATATCGTATTGATTTATAATAATTTTTATTGGATGTAACAAGCGAGTGCAATATGTTTTAAATAAAAGGCTTAACGTAATATTTATTTAATTACACATAGTTTGGTTAATAAACTTAAAATAACAAATGAATGCCTTTTCGAGTAGTCTAGCACTGGTTTTTATAGTTTATTGACAAACATAGAAACTGCAGATATCATAAAACCTTCCGCGTGAGTTGAAAAAAATCATAGGAGAAATCTGAATGCCCAAAGATATAAATAGCCCTTCATATGCTGCAAGTACACTAAGTATTTTGCCTACGGTTGCTTTCAATACCCCCATGTCCATTCCGATGCAAGCAGATCACTCTATTATCTTTATTCATATTCCTCAAACAGGGGGTACCAATTTGAATTATTTGGTGAGTGCAAAAGCTTGGGTTGCTCCAGAAGCAAAAACAAAGTCTCTTTTCAAATCTTATCGTTTTGCCCTGCCCACACGAGAAGATAAAATTTCTCCAAAGAAAATGACTGACGGGTGGAAAGGGGGATTATACACTGCAAGAAAGATTTTAGATAAGAATCCAGATTTTTGTGAAGATATCGATTTCCTTCAAAGCCATTTTCCTTTTGGGATACACGAATTTATTAAAACAAGAAAAACAGCCTACGTAACGCTTGTCAGAGATCCCATTGAACGTGAATTATCAGCGCTTAATATTTCTCGTCAAAAAAAATATGATATTTCAGAGACGCCTGAAAAATATTTAATGGAATGTTTGGATAATCCACAGACCAGGTTACTCGCAGGATATGATGCCATGAAAGAAAAGTGTACAGAAAAAACACTTGAAAAAGCCAAACAAAATATTAATACTCATTTTTTACTCGCTGGGATTACAGAGGATACAAATGGCTTTATTCAAATTTTTGCTTCCATGCAAAAATGGGGGCCAATAGCACTTTGCAGGGCACAAGTCACCGGTAAAAAGAAAATTGAGACGCCTTCTCCAGAACTTAAAAAAATGTTGGAAGAAAAACATCAATTGGATATTCAGCTTTATGCTTGGGTGAAAAAGCGATGGTATGAGTGGAAGCAAAAGTTTGTGCAAGAGGAACCCCAAGCTATTCCTAAACATCAGCCCATATTTTCATTACTACCGAATTATTCTGAAAAACGAGTTCCAGAATTTTTATTGAAAAAAGAAATCCAAGCTTATAATCAATCTGTTTCAGATGAATTGGTGAAAGTCATGCAAAATCCCAGTGGTCTAAGTTCTATTACAGCAGGACAAGCAAATGAGATTCTGGAGATTTTAAATGAGTATATCCCTCAAGTTAAAGGTAATTATGAAGAGCCTGCACAATTGGTTTTATCCTATTTATTTCAACCTGAGGAAATCATTGGGCAAATTGGAGCTATGCCCTTATTGGACGCATCTAAAAAGATATCAAGAACAGGCTGTTGATGCTCTCAGCATCAACAAACATAGCCCACTTTGAAAAAGGGGGCGGCTGGCCGGTTCGAGCTTTAATTTAATATTTACTATGCGGCTAGCGGGGGATTTACAAACTCAAATAATGTACCCAAATCCCGGCGGCATATCCAAGGCCGATGGCCCAGGTCCATTTGAGGTGGCTAAAGAAAGTGTAGGCACCAAAGGATTGTCCCATTAAAGCAACACCGGCTGCCGAGCCTACGGAGAGTAGGCTGCCACCGATACCGGTGGTGAGTGTAACCATTAGCCACTGTCCTTCGGACATGGGTGGATTCATGGTTAGGATAGCAAACATTACTGGGATATTATCGACAATAGCGGAGAGGATACCGACGATTACGTTAGCTGAAGTGGGACCTAAATTTTGATACAAAGAAGAAGACAATAAGTTTAAATAACCTAAAGTTGCAAGACCCCCAATAGACATCATCACGCCATAAAAGAATAAGGGCGTATCCCAATCGATATTTTGAATGTATTTAAAAATATCGAAAACGCCTTTGGCTTTTTTTAATTTTAAATCTCGAATTTTGATAAAATGTGAAAAAATTTGTAAGTAACCAAGCCCTATCATCATGCCGATTACAGGCGGTAGGTGAAAAGTATGGTGGCAAATAATAGCGGTTAGGATGGTTAATAAAAATAAACAGACAATAGCGATGGCACCAAAATGCATGCGAACGGGCTCATGAATAGTCGATGGATGGCCTTTGGGCACGGCAAAATGCATGCATAAGGCAGGGACCAAAAAGCTGATTGCCGCGGGTAAAAAAAGCTTGAAAAAACTATGGAAACCGACAATGCCTTTTTGCCATACCATGAGAGTCGTGATATCACCAAAAGGTGAAAAAGCCCCCCCTGCATTGACTGCCACCACAAGATTGATGCAAGAGAGACTGACAAATTTTTTGTTGCCTTTTCCCAAAGCGAGGATCACCGCACACATGACCAATGCTGTTGTTAAATTATCCGCAATCGGCGAAATAAAAAATCCTAAAATACCTGTTAGCCAAAATAATTGTCTAAAAGATAGCCGCATCTTTAGAAGATGACAGCGGAGTGCTTCAAACACTTTGCGATTTTCCAATACATTAATATAGGTAATGGAAACAACGACGAATAACAAGAGTTCAGCATAATCCAGTAAAGTACGTCTTACCGCCAGATTCGTTATTTCAGAGACGCCTTTGGATTGTGCAATACCCGCAGCCAAAAGCCAAATAAAACCAGCTGCTAACATCATGGGTTGGGATTTTCGTAAGAGTGTAAATTCTTCTAAAATAACGAGTGTATAGCCTAGAACAAACACGCATAAAGCGAGAATCGCTAAAGGTTCAAGAGTAATATTAGGTATAATTAACGTTGACATAAAAATTACAGACTACGATTAAATTTGCTTTAGGGTGCCATTTGCAAGGAATGCCCCACTGCGTTGTATGATTTGCACCAAGAGTATCAAGACTAAGAGCGTAGCCATTAGATATGGGATTTCCAAAGAGGGGTACCCTTTGTTGATAACCAATTGCCCTAGTCCACCATAACCTAAAGCCCCGACTAGAGTTGCAAAACCAATTAATTGTATCAGTGTTTGGCTAAGGCCCTTAATGATATAAGCTAAAGATTCAGGGATCAAAACTTTACGTAGAATTTGAAAAGGTCTGGCACCCATAGAGCTTGCTACCTCAATTAACCCTTGAGGTACTTGATGCAAAGCATTTACGAATGAACGAGTAAAATAGGGTATAGCACAGAGTGTGAGCGGTATAATCGCTACCATCGCAGGATCCAGAGGTTTGGCTAAGGTTTTATCCATTAAAAATTGGAGCAAGGGCAGGAGTGCCAAAATGATAATCACATAAGGTGTGGATTCGGTAATGTGTACCAAGATTTTGAAAACCTTCAGCCACGGGCTGTAATTGTGTTGATGTCTAAAAATTAAAAAACCTAAAGGTAGGCCCAATAATACGGTTAAAAAACCTGAGATTAATACCATAAATAAAGTTTCTTGAAAGGCATTAAGAAGTGTGTGGAACATAGCCTAATACCTCTATATATAAATGTTGTTCTATTAAAAAATCCAAAGATTTTTGAATGTCTTTAGCAAGTCCTCGTAACTCAATGATAAGACACCCCAGCTTGTCTTCACCAATACTTTCTAAATGCGCTTGCAAAATATTGATTTTAAGCTGATAGTCTTGTGTGAGTTTAGAGAGCAGGTTCTCAGGTGAACTTTGCTCGATAGGATCGGGCTTGTCAGGATTATTAAATACGATACGCACGATAGGATGCGTATTTTCAGCAGATTGTGCTCGTAATTGACGTCTTAGAGGTGTGGGTAGAGCCAGGCGGGCTGCATTTTTTATCCATTCTTTTGCAAGGCTTGAAGTAGGGTGCTTAAAAAAAGCGCTCACCGTATTTTGTTCTAATAAAAGACCTTGATCCAGTATCCCCACACGATCGCAAATCGCTTTTATGACTTCTAAATCATGGGTCATTAACACAATGGTTAAACCCCATTGTTGATTTAGTTTTTTTAACAAGTGCAAAACAGCAGGTACAGATTTGGGATCTAAAGAAGCTGTGATTTCATCACATAATAAAACCTGCGGTTTGTTAACCAGTGCTCGAGCGATGGCTACTCGTTGCTTTAATCCCATCGATAGGCTTTCAGGGTAGGCATTGGCATATTCGCTTAGACCACTTAAGTGTAAAACGGTGTTCACCCTTTCTTGGATATCTGTTTTAGAAACTTTAGCCAATTCCAGTGCCAAAGCAATATTTTCAAAAACGGTACGCGATTCTACCAGATTAACATGTTGGAAAATCATGCCAATTTTAAGTCTGGCTTTTGCTAAAGACTCATTGGTCATAGCACTTAAATTACAGGAATCGACCGTCACCGTTCCATGGGAAGGTCGCTCTAAAAGATTAATGCATTTTAAAAGGGTTGTTTTACCTGCACCTTTTCGACCCAGAATGCCAAAGATTTCGCCTTTGTTGATGGACAAGTTAATGCCTTTGATTGCATGAACCATTTTAGAGGGGGTGAGGTATAGGCTTTCGATGTCTTTTAAGGTGATCATGGGAATAGCATATGATAGATTTTTGCTATTGACAATGCTCTTTTAACAAGTCAGGGTAATTGCTAAAAATAGCACTTACACCTTCTGTTAAAAGCCTTTGTCCTATCAAGCGATCATTCACCGTGTAAGCCAGAATAGCAATACGATGTGCCTTGGCTTTTAGGATCATGTCTGCTTGAAGATAGCGATAATCACAATTAAGGGTCTGAAAACCGTAATGAATGGCCAGCTCAAGTGCTCTCTCCTGAAATTCATGGACAATATAGCCTAGGGGGTACGTAGGGCTTTTTTGTAAATGACGTAGTGCAATCAGTAAATTCAAATCAAAACTCGACACCAATGGTGGGATAATCGGTATGGGCCAATGGCTTTCAATACAGGTCAAAAAGCTTTGGATCAGCAAAGCAGGATCACCTTTCATGGTTTTTATTTCAATATTGGCTTGTAACCCCAGGGTAGATAAATAATCTAAAGCCTCTGTAAGCAGAAGGATACGCTCATTTTGAAAAATAGGATCAAACCAAGCGCCTGCATCTAGGCTTTGGAGATATTTAAGCGATTTATCGACGACTAAGCCTTTACCGTTGGTTGTTCTTTCTAAAGTGCTATCGTGAATAACAACCCATTCTCCTGAATCTAAACGTAGGGTATCAAATTCTACCCAATTCAAACCGTGCTCTGCAGCGTATCGAAAACTGGCCAAAGTATTTTCGGGTGCAAAGGCACAAGCACCCCGATGACCAATGATCTGAAAATGCGGCTCGGGCAATATTGGCATGATAACTAACTCCATATCTAAAGCAAAGGATTTAAATGTTTACAACGGTTTAATTAGCATACGTTTTTTGTTAAAGTAAAGACAAGGGCGCTAGATAAATGTGGGTGCGGCATTAGAGTGTGTAATTGAGTGAAAATGAGTGCGCAAGAGGTAATTGGAATACTGATTTCGTTGACGGCGATTTCAAGCTATTTAAATTATCGATATTTAAAATTTCCAAAATCCATCGGATTAACCATCATTACCTTGATGATGTCTTTATTGATTGCTTTAGGGGGTAAATGTGGACTCGATGTAGATGATTTCGCCAAGAATTTATTACATGGCATTGGGTTTACAGACACATTTTTGCATGGGATGCTAGGATTTTTGTTGTTTGCAGGATCCTTGCATTTAAATGCGATGGAATTGGCCAAACATAAAACCATTGTGGCACTTCTGGCCACGGTGAGTGTTGTTTTATCGACCTTTATTGTCGGTTTTTCTACCTATGGCTTGACCTTGTTTTTAGAAATCCCCATCCCCTTAGAATATTGTCTGGTATTTGGGGCTTTAATTTCTCCGACAGACCCCATTGCTGTACTCGGGGTTTTGAAAACAGCCAATGCCTCTAAAGCCTTAGAAATGAAAATTGCAGGCGAAGCTTTATTTAACGACGGGATGAGTATTGTCTTGTTCGTGATTTTATTAGGCGTTGCGGGTGGTTCGGAAGTTACCTGGACGGCCCAGGGCATTACCTTATTTTTTTTACAACAATGTGTAGGTGGGTTGTTATTGGGCGCTGTCATGGGGTGGTTAGCTGCACGTTTACTTCGAACCATAGACAATTATGAAGTGGCCACGATTTTAACCTTGGCCATTGTGACCGGGGGATATACCTTAGCGCATTCGATAGCCCATGTTTCGGGTGCCATTTGTATGACGGTTGCAGGATTGATGGTGGGTAGCATGTTACAAAACGGTAATATGTCCAAAGAAACCTTAGCTCGCTTAGATGCGTTTTGGGAACTATTGGATGCGGTTTTAAATGCGGTATTATTTGTATTAATTGGTTTAGAATTTTTGAGTTTAACCTTTACACGGGATACGACCTTAGCCGCTATTGGTGCTATTGTGATTACGATGGCCGCCCGTTGGATAAGTGTGGTTGTTCCAGTGGGGTGTGTTTCTTTATTTAGAAAATTCAGCTCGAACGTCGTTTTATTAATGACTTGGGGTGGTGTGCGAGGAGGCATATCGATTGCCCTGGCCTTAACCGTGCCTACAGGGCCTGTGCGAGATTTTATTGTGGCAATTACCTATGCTGTTGTACTTTTTTCGATTACTGTGCAAGGCTTAACTATGGGGGCTTTGGTACGGAAATTATCGGGCGATACAGAGGCTAGCCGATTGCCTTTGTTGCCCGCTTCTGATGAAGTCATAAGGCCCACACAACCCACTGATTGGGTAAATGCGTTATAGGTGTTATTAAACTTGAGGGAATAACTATGCAGATTAAATCGTCTACGGCCATTAAGTCTATTCTTTCTTCATCTCTTGGCAATGTTTTAGAATGGTACGAATATACTTTGTATGCTTATTTTGCCAGTGTTATCAGCGCACTTTTTTTCCCTCAAGATAATCATTTTGTTTCAATGTTAATGACTTTTGCGACTTTTGCGATTGGCTTAGCAGCAAGGCCTATTGGTGGCATTATTTTTGGTTATATAGGCGATAGGTATAGCCGAAAGAAAATGCTAACTTTTACCATGCTATTGATGTCGGTACCGACTTGCTGCATTGGGCTGCTGCCCACCTATGACCAAATAGGTGTGCTGGCGCCTATATTATTGGTCGGGTTACGCATATTACAAGGCATTGCATTAGGAGGCGAATTCGGTGCTTCTTGTGTTTACTTGTACGAATCGGTACCAGAAGGTAAGCGAGGGTTTTTTGGAACATTGGCTTTAACAGGGGTTGGAACCGGATTGGTCTTAAGTGCTTCTACGATTCTTTTGGTAGAATCGTGTATGACTCAAGAAATGATTTATGCCTATGGATGGAGAATACCTTTTTTTGTGAGTGTTATCGGCAGTGCCTTGGCTTTTTACATGCGCCTACATTTATTAGAATCGCCAGATTTTGAAATGGTAAAGCAAGAAAACAATCTTGTTAGAAATCCCTTTATGCAAATGATCAAACACCATAAAACAACTTTGATTAGTTTATTTGGTATCTTTTTAACCACCCAAGTTTCTTTTTTTGTGATTTTTATTTTTGGTAAAACGATGATGATAGATTTTCTACATTTTGATCCCAAAGTCGCTGGAAAATTTAATTTATTTACTGTGATAAGCTATACGCTAGCCACGGTATTTTTTGGTTACTTGTCTGATAAATTCGATAAGCGTTATATGATTTTAACGGGCGTCTTTATTATGTTGATTTCTGCTTATCCTTTTATTATGAGTCTACAATCCGGTGATGCCAATTCGATTTTAATGATGAGTTTATTATTCGGTGCACTAATAGGCATGACAGAAGGCACTTTAAATCCCTTAGTCGCGTCTTCTTTTCCTATTAATATCAGAGCGACCAGTGTGGCCTTTTGTTGGAATTTCACAGCAGTCGCTTTTGGTGGGATGGCACCTATGATTGCTATGTGGTTAAATGAAAAATATGGTGGAGTACTGATAATCGCCTATTATTTAATGGCAGTGTGTGTAATATCCCTCTTGTCTTTATCCTATATAATCTGGGGCTCGGCGAAGCTTAGTCCGAATACAATACAGCCATTAATGGATTAAATGACTTAACTTTGTCTAAAAACGGGCCGATAATCCTGAAATGATGCGTACGATATTAAAAAATAAAACGGTGTTGTTTAGTGTTGTGGCCGCACAATCCTTTGCGGCCGGTAGCGCGTACTATGGTTATTATCGAACTCGGCAAAATACTAATACCTTATATCAAGTATTAGATCATTATGGATTTAAAACCGAAGCACAAAAACAAGCCTTGCGCTATTTGATGAAACAATCAGGGATAAAAAACACAGACATCTTATTAGATCAGAAAAGAAACTCAGCTGAAGCCTTAGGGGAATCGTTACTTGAATTGGTGCGAAAAACCCAAGATCATTTTAGTGGCCGAACCCACATTCAAGAACGCTGGGATGTTAAAACTGTAGATTGGATGAAAGACAAAACACAACAAGCAAGTGTTTTGAAAGCATTACAAACAGTGAATATGGTTCAAGAAATACCGGTATCATCAAAGCATACCGATATTGTTTGTATCCTGGGTGCTACAAATGCTATCATGCAAAGGCGATTGGCTTATGCCGGTGAGTTGATGGCTCAAAATAAGTTAAGTGCTAAATATTTACTCATGTTAGCTGGGGAACGTTATGTAACTCCAGATAAAAATGGATGCTATGTGGATGGCACTGAACAAGAATTAGCACAATTGGCGAATGTGATGGGTAAAAAAGTCCAATCCCTAACAGAAACCGATTTAATGCGAAATGCTTATGAAAGATCGCTTTTATATCCTCGTTTTTCAGATAAAGCAATTGTGATTGATACCCCAAAACGGCATTTGTCACGTCCTACTACTGAAACCACAGTGATTGAATTGTGTGAATGGTTAAAAAAACATCCAGACTTAAGCAGCATTACCTTTGTTTCTAACCAACCGTATGTATTCTATCAAAAAGAAATTATTGAACGTGTACTCAAAACTCAAGCCTTAGAAAATCTAAGCATTGATGTTATTGGACCTCGTTTTAAACCTGAATTAGAAAATTTAGGCAATCAAGCGGATATGATTAATTGTGTTTTACAAGAGTTGGGGAGCAGGATTTGGGCTGCAACACCCAATGTACTTTGGGATTTAAAAATAGACATGTCTCATCCTGCATTAGAAGAACAATATAAAGACATTTATGATAGATTTCCACTTGTTTACGAGAATAGTAATAGTCTTGAACTCTCACCAAAGAAGGAGAGAAGTTTAAACATTTCATAAACATAAAAGAGAGGCATGATAACAATGAGTTCCATTCCCCATGACATGGATAAATACGCCCATCGGTTATTTGAAATGATGCACAAACAGCTAGAAAGTGGACAATATTTTATTTTTCCTAGTACGCTATCGGAAAAAGCACAAGAAGAAAATAAAGAAAAAATACGATTTTTTTTAAAAGATCTTAATTCAGAAGTTTTTCAAAAATTTATCACAGAGCTAAAAAGCGTATGTGCAGTTTTTGAAAAAGCTCAAAAAAAACCAGATGCAGATGCAGCGGGTGATCCTTTAGTTTTAGCTAAATTGAAAAGTGTCTATGGTTTTTTAAACACTCAAGGTTTTTATGGCGTGGCAGGAAGGCCCGTTAGTTTTTGGAGTGGAAAAGCAGCCAAAGAGAAAGCCCGAGAAGAATATCTCAAAACTGGCCAATTGTCAGATGCAGAGGTGCCTGCACTCTCTGTGTTATTTAATATTGTGTCGCTATTGGAGGCAGAATATACAAACCCATTAAGTGCAACTACAGGGGTGTCAGAAGAAAATAAAAATCTAGCTGTGTTATTGCCCGATGCATTGTCACGTATCTATGCTTTGGAATCGGTTGGAGAAGTGCATGTCTATATTTCTTCGGATAAACGGAATGAACCTGCGGCTTTAACGATGGGTAATAATTTTTGGAACGCGGAATTGTATATTTTGCGGCAGCGCGAAAAAATAGCACCTATTTGGTTACATTTACACACACCCAGTGATGATTTGGGTGCTGATGAATGGCCTAAAATCAATTTGAATGATCAAAATGAATTAGAAAAGATAAATTTAATAGTGCGTAGAAAACTGGCGTATTCTCCGAGAAATACCCCAAAACTTGAGGATTCGAATCCTCAAAGATTTAGAAAACCAGTGATGCAGCCAGAAGAATATAAATTATGGACAGAGCACCCCAGTGCCCAAGCCGGTATCCCTTATTTGACGCTAAAGAAATTTGCTAAAATTATCAAGCAAAAAGCGGTATTACTAACACAACGTAAACACAATCAAAAAAAAACAGCCTCCACATTTACTTTTCCTCCGAATGCATTGCATATAGATTCCCCTTCAGATTCGGAAGTTTCTCTTTCAACAACGTCTTCTGAAAAAAGGCTAGATTCCCCTTTGCCTTCTCCTAATATTTCAGGAGATTTTTCAAAAACACCTTCACCCAAAAATTCTTCTAAAAAAAATATACCCTAAGAATTGGTTTGTTTGCTGAATTAGTCATTAATAAAATCTTTGGATCCTATAGCTGATTTGATATAATACTCTTTTACTGAATTGAACGGATATAAGGAAACGGATATGAAAAAGGATATTATGGCTATCAAGCAATTTTTCAATTTTTGTAGTATTGTCATTATGCTTTTATGTATTCCTTTTTCTGTTATAGCAGACATACAATTTCCAGATTGGCTATCCGAACAAAGTGAGCAATATGTAAAAGAATTGATCAGTAATAATGCAAATTTGTCTTCCGAAGAAATTAAACTGATTAAACAACGCCTGCAAAAAGCTGTGGAAGAAAAGAATTTTTCAGTCCTTGCTGCAGAAGCTGCTCGCTTGGCGGGGAATGCGCCTTTGGTGCGGGAACGTTGGGTAGACTTAAGTTTTGCTTTAATGAAAAAAAATCAAACAAACACAGATGATTGGAAAACAAGAGAGCAATACAAAGCCGCAGCCCTTAAAGTGTATCAAATGTCTAATACCCAAGAAGAAAAAGCGGAAGGTTTATTGTTGTTTGGAAACCAAGTGGATCCGGAATCAGGCTACGATCAACCCAGTTATCTTGATATTTTGCAAGAAGTAAATACTTTAGTGAATATCAATGAGTTTAGAAAAAAACATCCGAGATTTTCAAATTTAATGCCTTTTATGTTTCTAAAAACACGTTTAAATACCGATAATCAGCCACCTAATGCTTGTTTTTTATTTTCACATCCCTTAGCACCTAAAGAAACACACTATGAAGATTATGTGTCTATAATGCCTAAAGTAGAAGGCACTTTTAAAGTCAATGGACGTGAATTATGCTTTTCGCCATTAAAATTTGGCGATACTTATGATCTGAGTTTTAAAGCTGGTTTTCCCAGTGCATTTAATGAAAAAATTCCAAGCACTCAATCCATCAGTTTTGTCGTTAAAGATCAAACATCTCGTTTAAGTTTTGCCAATAAAGCTTATGTTTTAATGCAAAATGAAGAAGCTTTAGTGCCCTTAACAGGTGTTAATGTAGAAAAGGTGAATTTAAAAATATTACGTATTAATGATCGGGATTTAAATCAGGTAATAGCCGGTAATATGAAATTATTTTTAGAACCTTTATGGCCTTATTCGGAAAAACAAATATCAGAGACTGTAGGTGAATTGCTATGGGAAGGGAAAATGGATTTCAGTACCCTTAAAAACCAAACAGTTACCAAACAAATACCCTTTTCAAGTGTCGTAAAATCTATCCAACCGGGTGTGTATATTATTCAAGCACAACAAGGCAATATAGAAAATGCTAACATGGCCCAAGCCACGCAATGGTTAGTGGTAAGTGATATTGGCATTACAGCCTTAAATGATCGAGAAGGCACAATCACAGTACAAACACGCTCTTTAAAAAACGCCGAGCCTTTATCGAATGTAGAAGTACAACTCATTGCTTATAACAACAGTATTCTTGCCAAACAAAAAACCAGCTCGGAGGGTATAGTAAGCTTTGAACCAGCATTGACCACTGGCAAAGGGGGCAATAGGCCGATGATGGTATTGGTTTATGGCCCGAAGGGAGATTT
This sequence comes from uncultured Francisellaceae bacterium, assembly GCA_945956915.1. Classification (GTDB taxonomy): domain Bacteria; phylum Pseudomonadota; class Gammaproteobacteria; order UBA6186; family Azoamicaceae; genus CAMFJH01. The sequence goes on from CAMFJH010000001.1 coordinate 91,740, forward strand.
TTCCTTGCTCGATATACGAAGCCCAGCTTTGGATTTAAGTGATAGAGGGGTATCCGGTTTAAAACCTTTAGGGCCTTTAAATGCTTTTATATATACAGAGCAAGGGGTGTATCGAGCAAATGATACGGTACATTTTAATGCCTTGTTAAGAGATGAACAGGAAGCCAAAAGTAAATTGCCGCTGACTTTTACATTTTTAAGACCCGATGGCATAGAAATAGAACAAAAAACATTAACGGGTGATGATCTTGGGCATTATGCTTTTGATTGGTTGGTCGGCAGTGCAGCACGAACAGGTCAATGGACTGTTTTAGCGTATTCAGATCTAAAGAAAGCGCCTGTTGGCAGTGTGCAATTTACAGTCGAAGATTTTGTACCTTCACGATTAACGGTCTCTTTAAAGCCCGATGCAGCATTTTTAAGCCCACAGATCCCACTTACAGTAGAGGTGAGTGGTCGGTATTTGTTTGGTGCGAATGCTGTAGGTTTAGCAGGGGATGCCTCTTTAAACCTACATGTCAATCCCAAGCCTTTCCCAAAATTTGAACAATACAGCTTTGGCTTGGTGGATGAGCAATGGACCGATGAACGCATGCCAGTATCCTTTGCGCCTTTAAATGCTGAAGGTAAAGAAACGCTTAAAGTTGAATTAGATCACAAGCCTAAAAGCTCGAAACCTTTAGAGGCCACCTTGCAAGTTACGTTAAGAGACAATGGGGGCAGACCGGAATCTGGACAAATAACTGTGCCTTTAAGATTTGCAGAATATAATATTGGTTTAAAAGCCGCCCTTCAAGACACCAATATTTCCGAAGATCAAACTGAGGTGGGCATAGAGGTTATCACCCTGAATCCTGCAGGCGATCTGAATGCAGTTGCGAATTTAGAATATGAATTGTACTTTGAAGAACAAAATTATGCTTGGTTTCAATCAGAAGACCAACAAGCCTGGCAATATAAAATATTATCGGATTCTAAATTTATTACTAAAGGCATTCTAAGTACAGAAGCCAAAGGTCCGGTGAATATTAAAATCCCAGTGATTGAACAAGGTGCTTATAGAGTAGAGGTTCGTGATCCCAAGACTCAGATTGCTTCTAGCATTCGTCTTTATAAGGGATGGGCGCTAGCGTCTAAAGGTGCTAATGTGCCTGATTTTTTAAGTTTGGCTTTTAATAAAAAGATATACAAAGCAGGAGATACGCTTGAATTAAAAATCACAGCCCCTTTTGATGGAAAAGCATTATTAAATATTGCCACTCAAAATATTATTGAAACACAAAATATTAATGTTTCTAAATCAGGTACGCTTGTAAAACTGAAAGTTAAACCTGAATGGGGAACGGGTGCTTATTGTATGGTGTCTGCTTTTAGACCTTTAGAAAAGACAGGAGATACCCAAGGTTATTTACCCAAGCGTGCGATTGGAGTCGCTTATATGGGGGTTGATACCTCTCCCCAAAAATTAAGTGTTCAATTCCAGTTGCCTAAAGAAGCTTTGCCGCAACAAAGCATTGAAATTCCGGTGAGTGTAAGTGCTTCGGATAAAAAACAATTATCATCGATCAAAATGACGGTTTCAGCGGTGGACGAAGGTATATTAAAATTAACCGATTTTAAATTGCCGGATCCTGCACACTATTTCTTTGGTCAACATCAATTGAGTGTTGATATTCGTGATTTGTACGGAAAATTGATTGATGCTATTCCGGGCGCTTTAGGTGAATTAAGAACCGGTGGAGACATGATGGCTATGTTTTCACGTAATTTGCAAGCTTTATCCAAACGTTCTTTCAAAGTAGTCTCTTTGTATGCAGGGGAAATAGGATTAGATCAAGAAGGTAAAGGGAGTTTTAAGATTGAATTGCCTGATTTTAATGGGCAGTTACGATTAATGGCAGTGGCTTTTGATACTCAACGTTTGGGGAGCGGAGAAGCTTCTTTATTGGTACGCGATCCTGTGGTCGTAGAAGCAGTATTACCTCGGTTTTTAGCACCGGATGATGAATCACAGTTAGCATTGTCTTTGCACAATGTTAGAGGGCCTGCTGGCGAATATACAGTAGACTTTAAAACGGAAGGCAATATTCGCCTAAAAAATCCAGAGGCTTTAAAAATCAATTTGGCTAAAGAAGGCCAATTTGAGAGTAGGGTCCCTATTCAAGCACAAAACCAAGGCGAAGGGCGAATTGTTGTACAACTGCGTGGGCCAGATATCAGCGTTACGCGCACTTACGATATTTCTATTCGAGAAGCGGTTCCCTATTTAACACAAGTCAGCAGTACGCAATTAAAACCCAAAGAAAGTCTGAAACTTTCCAGTCAAGCATTGGATATTTTTAAACCAGGCACTGAAACCATTCAGGCAGCTTGGTCAAATAACTTACCCTGGGATTCAGAGCTTATTGCTAAAAAATTATTAGACTATGCTTATGGGTGTGCTGAACAAACGGTAAGCAAAGGCATTGCGACCTTATTTATGGCAAAAGATTTAACACAAACTCTAGCACGCTTATCAGAAGAGCAACAAGCCGAAGGCGGTTTTAGTTTATGGCCAGGCAACCAAAGAGATATATGGCTAAGTGCTTATGTTGCTGATTTTTTACAACGTGTAGAAGCCAAAGGGATCAAAATTCCAAAATTTACCTTAGAACGTACTTTGAATTTTTTAGCCAAAAACCTAGCAAACAATGGTACCCAAACGAGTAAGGACATTGCTGCAACGGCTTATGCGCTTTATGTCTTAGCAAAAACGGATAAAATTGAGACAGGCAATATTCGTTATTTCTATGATTTAAATTATGCACAATTGGATAATGTATCGCTTGCTCGAATAGCATCGGCCTTTTTAAGTCGGCAAGACGATGTGCGTGCAAATAAAGCATTTTCACTGATGTACACAGGCTTTAAAACACCAGAAAAATACGATAATTATGGCACTTTTGGTTCAGCATTGAGAGATAAGGCCATTTGTGTTTTATTATTAAGAGAGGCTAAAATTGGAGAAAAATTATTATATAGTTTAACCCAAACCCTAGGGCAAGATATTGCGCAGAAAAAAGAACTAAGTACCAATGAAGCAGCTTTTGTTTTGTTGGCGACCAGTACTTTTGATCAAAATTCTGAAAATGCCCCAGAAATCAGTGTAAATGGTAAAACACAAAAATCCCCTCAAGTTTTTTCTGTTGAAGCATTCAAAAAGGGGATTACGATTCAGAATCAGGCTAAAGAAACGGTATGGCAGCACTTGGCATTTTCGGGTATTCCAAAAGTTCCACCGGTAGCTGCTTCAGAAGGCTTCAATATTTCTCGTACCTACTATACTCTGGAAGGTGTGCCTTATACTGAAAATACAGCACCACAAGGCACCCAATTAGTGGTTGTATTAGAAGGTAGCGTGATAGAGCCGAGCTTAGCGCATCAATTGTTGATAGTCGACTTATTGCCCGGGGGATTAGAAATAGAAAGCAGTCTTAGCCATTCAGGCAATGGGCAATCGAGTTTTGAATGGTTAAAGGATTTAAGTACCCCAGAATATGCAGAGCCTAGAGATGATCGCTTTGTCAGTTCTATCCTGCTAGATCAGAAAACACCGCAATTTAAAATAGCTTATCAGGTGAGGGCCGTGACGCCAGGAAAGTATCAGCATCCGGGTTTATTTGTAGAAGATATGTATGCTACTCAATTTTATGCCCAAACTGCAGAAAGTACGTTTAAGGTTCAAGCGCCTTAGTTATCAATCGGCGATTATCATACTCTCAATCCCCTTGATCTTAAGGGGATTGGATGTTCTATTTCCCTTAAATTTAGATCGTTTTCAGGATTGCTCTCCTGTCGTTTTAGATCAACAGCAAATAGTCTTATCTGTGCTCTTGGCCAAAGACGAACGCTATCGAATGCCGCTAAGTTTAAAAGAGGTCGATCCACAATTCTTAAAATTCCTAATTGCATATGAAGACAAGCGTTTCCATGATCATTGGGGTGTAGACTTTTTAGCCATGGGTCGGGCACTATGGCAATGGAGTGCTACGGGTAAAGTCATTTCAGGAGGCTCGACCCTGAGTATGCAAACCGCGCGATTATTAGAACCCCGATCACGCACCTTAGGGAATAAATGCAAAGAAGCCTTGCGTGCCATTCAGCTTGAATATCATTATTCTAAAGAACAGATTTTAGAAATGTATTTAAGATTAGCACCTTATGGCGGTAATATTGAAGGGATCCGTGCAGCCTGTTTTAGCTATTTTAATAAAGAACCGAGGCATTTAACGCCTAGCGAAGCCGCTTTATTAGTGGCATTACCCCAACAACCCACCCGCTTAAGGCCTTATCTCTTTCCTGCACGTGCGCGTTATCATCGAGATAAAGTGATTAAGCGCATGGAATCGATAGGCATTTTAAGTACAGAGCAATCCATAGAAGCAAGAAAAGATGGGGTGCCCAATAAAAAGAAAGCTTTGCCTAAATTAAGTTTACATCTGGCACACCATTTAAGTTCAGAAGCAGGAGATCAAAGAGTATTTTACACAAGCCTAAATGCCAGCTTGCAACAACAAGTAGAAACGCTTTTAAAACAAGAAATACAGAGCTTAGATTTAATGCATTCGATAGCGGTATTAATCATAGATAATAAGGCACAAGAAGTATTAACCTACGTAGGCTCTGCCGATTTTTTTGATGATAAACGCTGTGGCCAAGTCGATATGATATCAGCGGTTCGCTCGCCAGGATCCATTTTAAAACCGTTTATATATGCAATGGGCTTTGAGCAAAAATGTATACACCCTGAAACTATTATTCAAGATGTGGCCACGCAATTTAAAGACTATGCGCCCTCAAATTTTAAAGATGTATTTCATGGTGCGGTGACCATGCGCGAGGCTTTACAATATTCCCTAAATGTTCCAGCTGTTGCAGTACTAGAAAAAATAGGGGCTTTAGGTTTTGCAACACATCTTCGATCCTTAGGTATTCGTTTAACATTTCATCAAGAAAATGCTTCTCCTGCTTTACCCATCGCATTGGGTGGGGTTGGAACACGGCTTTTTGAAATAACGGGACTGTATTGTGCTTTGGCCAATGGTGGGTTATACCAACCCTTATCTTATTTTAAAAATGCGATAAAATTGCCCACACAAGTGTTGGTAACACCAGAAGCAGCACGATGGGTTCAAATGATCTTGGAAGAAGCGCCTTTGCCCGAAGGATGGGTAGATTGGCATCTAACGCATCATAAACCTGTAGCTTATAAAACAGGAACTTCTTATGGCTTTAGAGATGCATTAGCCATAGGCTTTACAGAGGAGTATACAGTAAGCGTGTGGGTGGGCAGACCCGATGGAACAGCTGCTTCAGGGTATACCGGTCGCACGCATGCAGCACCCCTTTTATTCAAAATATTTGGTTTATTACCCCAAAGTCTTTTAAATATAAAAGGTTCAAAATCTTACGATTCAGCTACCCTATGGGGCAAGCCGCCTCAGCATTTGTTAGAGTTTAAAAGAGCAAGCGCGCAGAGTACTGCTGATGCCTTTAAAATTGTTTTTCCTAAAAATGGGACAACACTGAGTATCGAACAGAAGCAATCTATTCCTATTACATTTACAGGCGGCAAAGGTCCTTTTTATGTCTATGAAAATAATAGACCCATCGGCAAAATAACAAAACATGAAATCTTATGGAAACCTAAAAGTACCGGTTTTTGGGAATTAACCATTTTAGATTCAGAAGGACAATCGGCAAGCAGTACCATTCGGATACAGTAATTATCCCTGTATTCATCTAATACAATTCTCTTGTGATGCTAATCAAATAATGATTTTTAGTTCATATATAGACTTTTAGAAATCAAAAAGTTAAATTTATAAGTTAGTTTTTTTAATTTTTTACAAAATATGTTATGATATGTAAAGTTGCAAGTTTAAGTACTCTAATAGCGATTTGAAAATTTTTTAAAAGGAGAGTAATAGTATGCAAAACAATGAATGGAATAAAAAAGCCGGCGAATTTTGGTTCAAAGCTCTAGAAAGCAAAATCTCTTTTTTGCCATTATTAACAAAAAAAGAATTTAATGAAAGATCTTTAGAAGATGAAGCATATATTCTATGCATAGTTTACCTCGATTGGTTATCTAGTGGTTACAAAAATTGCACAGGGGATACGTGTGATTTAGGCTCCTCTAAAACAGACAACAAAAGATCACAATTCTATAGAATGTTGACTAACTATTCGGAAGAGCCAAATCCGTTATTTAAAAAAATTGATTTTTGTCAATTGATCTCAGATTTAAGAAGAAAAAATAGAAAAAATAGAAAAAGTAGAGAGTTTTCGGAAAAGTTATGTAAGTTCTTTAATTTAAATGCTAACTTGTATATCGAAAAACAAATTGATACTAATGAAAATGAAACAGATGATTTTAAGAAAAAATCAATGTTTTCTAAAATGCATGTCAAAGAAGAACTCATCAATTTCTTGAAATATAATATTGAAGATGATGTGCAATGGTTAGAAATAGAGTTAGATAAGGGAGTAGGTTCAGTTGCGTATTTTGTATATGATCAAATCCGAAACCCAGCAGTGCACCAATGGGGTCGTTCTGGGGTTTCAATTGAAGGGATTACAATAAGTTTTGAGTTGCTGTATTCATCTTTAGTTAACATTTATAAATACGTTAAAAATGATTATGAAAAAACAGGCAGATTTTTAGGGCATCATTGTAATCACTGGTATTCATTTACTCAAACTTCAAATGAAATCCAGATGACTAGTTTTCTAGATTTGCAGTAGGTCGGGCGTCGAAATCGCTAAGATATGGCCCTTGCTTGCTACTCATGCTATGATTTTGAAATGAGCCAAAATTTCATGATTCAACAGTATTTTCCCATCTTGCTATTTATTTTGATTGGCTTGCTGGTTGGGATAGCGCCTATTGTGTTAGGTTCTTTACTGGGTCCCCACCGTCCTAGTGTAGCCAAACAATCCCCTTATGAATGTGGTTTTGTGCCTTTTAGCGATGCGCGTCAGCCTTTTGATGTAAAATATTATCTGATTGCTATTTTCTTTATTATTTTTGATTTAGAAATTGCTTTTTTATTTCCTTGGGCTGTAGTCTTGCGTAAATTGTCGGTAGCCGGGTTTATAGCGATGGCCATATTTTTAGGTATATTGGTGATAGGTTTTATTTATGAGTGGCGTAAAGGGGCATTAGAATGGGAATAGAAGGGGTTTTTAAACAAGGCTTTTTTACCACCACGGCCGATGAGCTTATCAATTGGGCGCGAACGGGCTCGATGTGGCCAGTCACTTTTGGTTTGGCTTGTTGTGCAGTTGAAATGATGCACGCTGGGGCTGCCCGCTACGATTTGGATAGATTTGGCATGTTTTTTAGGGGTACCCCAAGGCAATCGGATGTGATGATCGTGGCCGGTACTTTGTGTAATAAAATGGCCCCTGCATTAAGGCGAGTGTATGATCAAATGTCAGAACCCCGGTGGGTGATTTCCATGGGTTCTTGTGCCAATGGCGGGGGATATTATCATTATTCCTATTCTGTTGTCCGAGGCTGTGATCGTATTATTCCAGTCGATATCTATGTGCCAGGTTGCCCTCCAACTGCGGAAGCTTTGTTATATGGCATTATACAATTACAAAACAAAATAAAACGTACCAATACCATTGCGAGAATAAAAACGAAGGAGCCTTTGGATGCTTAATGTTTTATCCGAAAAGCTTCAGGAAAAACTAGGTCATTCTATCAATTTCAGTTCCCTTGCGAATCAAGAGTTAACCATCGAAGTTTTGGCGAATAATCTATTGGAAGTGTGTGAGCAATTAAAAACTGATCCTGCTTTTCATTTTGAGATGCTCATGGATATTTGTGGGGTGGATTATTTGGAGTATGGCATTTCAGAGTGGTCTGTAAGAGAAGCAACCACCCAAGGTTTTTCTAGAGGGCGGATGGAAGCAGGCTTAGAAGAGACGTCTAAGCATCAGTATATTGCCAATACCGAAAGTACGGATGGCCCTATTTGTCCTTTAGCAAGCTCTCCTTCTACATGGCATAAACCGCGTTTTGCAGTGGTTTATCACTTATTGTCTTTAAAGCACAATCATCGCATAAGAGTACGCACTTTTGCAGAAGGCGACCCCCCCGTGGTACCTTCTGTAATCGATATTTGGAACAGCGCCAACTGGTATGAACGCGAGGCTTTTGATTTATTCGGGATATTATTTGATAATCATCCAGATTTGCGTAGAATTTTAACAGATTATGGTTTTATCGGGCATCCCTTCCGAAAAGATTTTCCCTTAATCGGAACAGTAGAAATGCGTTACTCGGCTAAACATGAACGGGTTATTTACGAACCTGTGAGTATTGAAAATCGTACTTTAGTGCCTAAAACCATTAGACAAACAGAGAGTGAATCGCGTGGCTGATATTCAAAATTATACTTTAAATTTTGGTCCTCAACATCCGGCAGCACATGGGGTTTTACGTCTTATTTTAGAAATGGAAGGCGAAGTCATAAAGCGGGCTGATCCACACATCGGGTTATTACATCGCGCAACTGAAAAATTGGCAGAAACCAAGCCCTATAATCAAAGCATTGGCTACATGGATAGATTAGATTATGTATCTATGATGTGTAATGAGCATGGTTATGTATTGGCCATAGAAAAATTATTAGGCATAAGCCCTCCGATTAGGGCACAGTACATCCGCGTGATGTTTGATGAAATCACACGCATTTTAAATCATTTACTGTGGTTGGGCTCTCATGCTTTAGATATTGGCGCGATGACAGTTTTTTTATATTGTTTTAGAGAGCGTGAAGATTTATTAGATTGTTATGAAGCTGTTTCGGGTGCCAGAATGCATGCTACTTATTATCGTCCAGGTGGCGTATATCGAGATTTACCCAATCAGATGCCGCAGTATAAACCCTCTAGATGGCATAATAAAAAACAAGTTGCCCGTATGAACACCAACAGAGAAGGAACTTTGTTGGATTTTATAGAAGATTTTGCAAAACGCTTTCCTACGTGTGTCGATGAATACGAAACCTTATTAACGGATAATCGTATTTGGAAACAACGTACGGTAGGTATAGGAGTTGTTTCTCCCGAGCGTGCCTTACAGCTGGGTTTTTCAGGTCCTATGTTAAGAGGATCAGGGGTTGAATGGGATTTAAGAAAAAAACAACCTTATGCGGTTTACGACAAAATGGATTTTGATATTCCTGTGGGGAAAACCGGGGATTGTTATGATCGTTATTTAGTGCGTATAGAAGAGTTTAGACAATCCACTCGCATTATTCGTCAATGTGTAGAATGGTTAAAAGAAAATCCAGGTCCGGTATTGCTGGATAATCATAAAATTACCCAACCTTCTCGCGTAGCCATGAAATCGAATATGGAAGCATTAATTCATCATTTTAAATTATTTTCTGAAGGCTATTGTTTACCCCCTGGAGAAGTGTATTCTGCCATCGAGCATCCAAAAGGAGAATTTGGGGTATATTTGGTTTCAGATGGGGCGAATAAACCCTATCGCTTAAAGATTCGTGCTGCAGGATTTGCACATTTAGCGGCTTTAGATGAAATGGCCCGAGGCTTGATGTTAGCGGATGTAGTCGCGATTATTGGTACCCAAGACATTGTATTTGGTGAAATCGATAGATAATTGGAATAAAAAGCGGATATGGATATTAAAAATAAAGTAGCCTTAGTAACGGGTGCAGGATCTGGCATGGGTGCAGAAACTGCTAGCGCATTATCAAAAGCCGGTGCTCGAGTCGTCTTAATGGATATCAATAAAGAAGCCATTGAATCTTTAGCTTTAACTTTAAATGCTTATCCTATTGCTTGTGATATTACCGACAGTACGAGTGTGGAAGCGGCTTTTGAATTAATCAATGCAGAATGGGGTGTGCCTCAAATTTTGGTAAATTGTGCAGGCATTTTATCGCCTAAAAAAGTGGTGGGTTCAAAAGGGGTAATGCCTTTAGAAGTATTTAAAAAAGTGATCGATGTAAATGTAATCGGCACTTTTAATATTTTAAGATTGACTGCTGCTGGCATGATGAAACTTCCAGCTGAAAATAATACAAATGAACGGGGTGTTATTATCAATACTGCATCTGTTGCAGCTTTTGAAGGCCAAATAGGACAATCGGCTTACAGTGCTTCCAAAGGTGCTATTGTTGCTATGACCTTGCCCTTGGCGCGTGAATTTGCAGATTTTGGTATACGTGTGATGACCATTGCCCCTGGTTTAATTGATACACCGATGATGGCGAGTTTGCCAGAGGCTGCGAAATTGCATTTAAAAAAGGATGAAGTTTTTCCAAAGCGTTTGGGTAATCCGGAAGAGTTTTCGTGCTTGGTTTTAGAAATTATTCGTAATATTTTGCTAAACGGTGAAACCATTCGTTTAGATGGTGCTGTGCGTTTATCTAAATAAGTTTATTCAGGCTTACAAATTTTGAGATTATTTTCTGCAGCGAATTCTAATACATGGGTGTAAAGTGAAGGGTTAGTGTTTTCGAGTGTTGGGTCTAGTAATACGCATTTATGGCCACTTTGGACAGAGGGCATTAGCAGAGGGGAATAATCCATTCGATTCTTTTTGAAGGTGGAGAGTGCACCACAAATCCGTTCCGCCCAATCGCTGGGTCTAAAAGTTTCGCCGGACTCGGTAACACCCATAATCACGATATAAGTGTGATCATCTGTTAAATTATGGGCATCTGCACTGGATTTTTGTATCATTTCTTTACCTACTTCTATTACCACTGGTTTGAGTATGAGTCATGCTAATAGTGTAGCGTAGTTTGGCTTAAAACCCTAAAACATTTGATCTTTATTTTTGATTGGTTGATAATGATAATGATTCTCATTTAGATTAGAGGCTATATGACGCTTTTAAAACGCATAGATACACTGATTCTTAACCGTACTATCGGTATTCCTTTATTTTTAGGGGTTATGTATGGCATGTTTTTATTTGCCATACAGCTTGGAGGCCCTATACAAAGCTTATTTGATGAATGGTCGCAATATGTATTTATTCAAAAAATGGAACAGGGATTGTTAATGTTGGAATCTCCCCAATGGTTAATCGGGGTCTTAGCCCATGGGGTGGGGCAGGGCATTAATACCACGCTTACTTTTATTCCAGTGATTAGCTGTTTGTTTTTTTGTTTATCCTTTTTAGAGATGTCTGGCGTTATTGCTAGAGTCGCCTTTGTGATGGATAAATTGATGAATTGGTTTGGTTTGCCGGGAAAATCTTTTGTGCCAATGATCATTGGTTTTGGTTGTAACGTACCGGCTATTATCAGTGCTAGAACTTTAGAGAATCGACGAGAACGTATTTTAACCATTATGATGAGTCCCTTTATGTCGTGTGGGGCAAGACTCGCCATTTTTGCTTTATTTGTCTCGGCATTTTTTAAAGAGCAGGGTCAAAATGTGATTTTTGGATTATATTTAATCGGCATTTTGGTTGCATTGCTCACGGGGCTTGTGCTCAAAAAAACAATTTTATTAGAGCCATCCAGTATGATGTGTAATACGGCTTTACCACCTTATCAATGGCCACGTTTTAAAACACTTTGTAGAGCAACCTGGCATCGTTCTCAAAATTTTGTACGCAAAGCGGGTTTAATTATTGTGCCTGTCTGTGCTGTGATGGGCTTATTAGGCGCTATACGCACAGATGCATCGACTGATAGCAAAAACACCAGTTTGATTGCAAGCATTGGAAAATCGATCACGCCTGTATTTGCACCGATGGGTATTCAAGAAGAAAATTGGCCTGCAACTGTGGGATTAATGACAGGCATTTTAGCCAAAGAAGTTGTGGTTGGAACGCTAAATACTTTATATACAGAACATGCAGATAATGATGTTTCGCAAGAAAATCTGATGTCAGAAAGCACCATGGGTATTATGGTCCAAAAATTTGGCAGCAGTGCTGCGGCTTTTGCTTATTTATTATTTGTATTATTGTATTTCCCCTGTATTTCAGTGGTCGCTGCGATGACCAGAGAATTACATAAAGGTTGGGCACTGTTTTCAGTAGCATGGACCACAGGGATTGCGTATATCGTTGCGGTATTTTTTTATCAAAGTGCAACGATAATGGAGCACCCTCTAAGTTCTGGGCTATGGCTTTTGGGATTGTTGTGTTTCCTGGCATTCAGCTTTTGGCTTATACGAGTGTTTGCAAGTTTTTCTAAGCTTAAAGCCAAAAAGCGCTATCCCTTACCTACGGCTGTTTGTGTTGCACAATGATACTCATAACAAAGAGGCTGGAACCTTAAGCTATTTTACTATACTAACTAGCTATGAATACTCCAACAGCCAGTTCAGAAGAAGGCAAATCCGAAGAAGCTCGAGAAATTGAGCAATTACAAGCTCTTAATCATCAGTCTGAGCAGCTACAATGCTGCCCCTGCATTTTTACCCCCTTTTGCGCAGGGGTCCCCCTTGCTAACCCAGAACTTATACAAGCAGTACAACAAAGGGAAGAAATTTTTAAATCCGAGGCTTATGCACGCATCAATGAATTATTGTATGTACCCAAAGAAGAATCGACTACCTCTACAAGACCTCGCCCTGGGGTTTAATACCCCTCCCCCTTTACATTTAGTTGAGAATGTGGTCTAATAAAAGTTCTAAATAGAATTTTTATTATTAACTCAGGAGGGGAAGATATGGCATTAGAACCAACAATTTTAAATCAATTTAAACGGGTTACCCAAGCGCACGGATTGAAAGTAAGTAGTGACGGGCTTAATAGTTTAGTAGCTTGTATTAATCAGATGGACGAAGCCGGTGTAGATCGCGTATTGCCCCATGTACTCCCTTTGTTAGAAGGATTACAAACTGAGATAAAAGAGAGCGCTGAAAAAACGCGCATTACTGAGCTTGTGGCTCAATTAAGGCATATAGCTGATTCTCAGGGTGCCCAAGCGCTTGCAGAGAAGAAAAGATTATTGAAGAATTTATTCGAAGACAAAACGCTGCAAGAATGCTTGATAGGACAATTCGCTTTGATGAAAGCAAAACGGCAACAGAAGACCCCACCCAAGTCTTTTGCTGAGAAAGCAGTAAGCACTTTTTTTGATAAATGTAACAGTGATATATTAGACATAGGTAAGCGTAATTCGCTAGATCCCTTAGGTATGTTTTTTGATCATTTATTTTCAGCATTTGGTTTGATGATGGATATTATGATGGAAAAAATGGGTTTTCCGGTACCAGAGCCTAAAGCCCCTAAAAACGAAGATGTAGTGCCTGAAAATAACCCTTTGCATGCACGTAACATCCCTATTAGGTAAATCTTAAGTTACATTCCTAAAGCCTTGCCTCTGGGGTAAGGCTTTTTTATTCACCACCATCACCGGCATCTGCCTCACCAGCTTTAACTTCACCTTGTTTCTTATCATCCTCTTTGGCTTTTGCTCGAGCTTTATCCATGCGCTCGCTGCTGAATTTAGAGGCAGCACCATGCGCTTTCTTGGTTGCATCTTCGCCTGCAGCAGCACCTTTATCAAATTGTTGTTTACCGGAATCAGAGATCTTGTTAGCACCCTCATGGCCACGTTCTTCTGCAACACCCATGTAGCGGAAGATCTTATTGGGTAATTCATAAATCAAAGAAAAGGCAGCATTTACCATGCCAATGACTAAGCCTGCGTATAAAGCAAGCACGGCAATAATACTTAAAATAGTAGGACGAACCGACATGCCCAGTACCGTAATAAACCCAAAATTAAGCATCGCAATACCGGCTCTTAACAAACTGGCTGCGATGATAAAGCCAAAAATCATTAAGGTGGGTCTTAAGAAAATATTGGCTAAAATACCTAAGCCTTGTGCAATTTTACCCAATTCTTCTTGGGCTGAAGGATGCATCATACCCAATGCTAAAATAGGCGCACCCACGATGGCTTCTATCACAGCCATCATCCAGCCAAATGCCGTGGTCAAGAAAATGATATAGGGAATCATCGGTAAATAAATACCCAATGTAGCCCCAAAAGCCCAGAGCATACTGGCTATCAAACCAATCAATATAGTAACCTGATTGATCAACATCGGAAATGCAATAGCCATGGGATTAACACAAGCACCTGCAGAAACAGCAAGCGCCATCAAGAATCCGATGATCATGGTTGCTAAAGGTAGCAATTCTCCAGCAAGCATAATATTGGAACCAAATTTTCCGATAGAATTTAGGGGATCGGTTCCGGGCCCTCCCGTTAATGCTGCAGCAAAGCCTTTAACCATACTGTCCTGCAGTTTATTAAAAGGATTCACAAAAAGCGCATCAATGACATCATTGCCAGAAGAAGGTGCACTTCCAAAGCCGGGTAAATCCGGTGCAACGGTGAGGTCTTTCAGCATATAAGTGCTGGCACTAGACAGAGCTTTATTCAATATGGCAGCTTGTTGTACCGGTGTGGTGGATAAAGAATTGAGCAGGCCTGTGCTCCATCCACTCGGGGAGTTAGGAACACCATTTTGCAGTGTTGTTTCACGCGGTATAAAGTTGCTATCTGAGCTAGGCAAGTATTTGGCATCTGTTTTTTGTGCTTTGACAGCAGGTGTGTCAGGGCTGACTTTTGACAATTGACTATAATAGCCCCCGGCATGAATCCACCCTAAATTTTTCATTTTTGTATAGACATCAGAGTCGGACCCATAGGCGGTTTGGAAAAGTTGTTGCATTTCTGGCGTCATCTCAGCAAAACCTGGAATTTGGCTGGGATCTGCCGCAGCTGTGGCGTCTACACTGCCTGCAAGGCCCACAAGCGCAGTCACTTGAGATCGATAGGCTTCGCGTGCTTTTGTTAAATAACCTGGGGCAGGGCAATCCGGCCAGACACAAGTAACCTCTTTAAATAGCACTGCAGCAGGACTGATAACATCGAACATTGCATTTAATGCATTAATTTTCACACTCAGACTTTCAGCATTTTTTAATTTAGTGTTGACAGTAAACATACCACACAAATTTTTGTTTCGGTCAGTTCCCACAGATAGCCTTGCACTTTGTTCACTCCCTGTGACAGGTAGACGATCAATTGTAATTTTTACCGCTCCATTAGGGCCTACAAAAGATGGCATACTGTTTAGCGTTTGCATACATATACTGGATCGCATCACATCTTGAGATAAGGCAGTCAATTGTTGATCTAGAGCATCGGTCATATCAATACTAATGGCACCCACAACGGGGACATTGGCTTTTAATTGCGCGACCACCACTTCCCAAACAGAATTAGCAGCGCCGATACCGTTTAGCACAATCCAAGTCACTAACACTTGAATGAGTGAATAACCAGTACCTGGTGTTGGGATCATAAATAAGAGCCCAAAAACAACGCGCAAGATCATCCAAGTAGAGAATTTTTTGCCCATGGCTTCGCCTTCGCGAGCGGTATTCACAATAGAAAGTATGCCAATATAAGAGACAACAATAGTTCCTATTGTGACAATAATAAAATTAAACCGCTCGAACATTTTACCCAGCATAGGATTGGGATCACCGCCCAAATTAATAGAACCTACTTGTCCGCCAAAGATAATGCCTAAGTATTCTTTTGATTTATCATAAGGTGCAACATCAAAGACAGCGCCTAAAACTTCGGGGCAAACAAACCACAGTGCTGTAATGCTAAAAGCTTTAAACCATTGCATCAGCGAACGAGAAGATTTTTTCATGCGTTTTTCCTGAAGGTTGCGTACAAACATTCTTTAAGTGAACAGCCTAAGCGTTGTTGTTGAATTTGATAACGCCAAAAATGAAATTTAAGCGCTTGAGAACATGCATACAGAACTAAGCCCAAACTCATACAAGTGCCCATGAAATTATTTTGCCTAAAAATATAAATGGTATAAGCTAAAAGACCTAAGGCCAGTAATAGAAATACACAAGTCCATCGTTGAAATTGTTTGGCACGTTGGTTTAAATCTTCAGCATTTAAGTGCAGGCGTTGTGTGGCTTCTTCGAAAGATTCGTGAATGCGAACTTGCTCAGGTTTAAATAGCGATTTGGAAATATCTAAAAAAAAATGCAGAGTATCTTTTAGGTAGCTATAACCTATCCATTTATCTACGCGAAGGTTAACTAAATGACTTGCAACTTTTTTAGTGCCACTCCAAATTCCCATCTTGTTTCCTACTGCCTACTTGCTCGACCGGTTGCAGATTTATGGGCTGTTTGAATTTGTCAAATAGCCCATCTAGAGATATCATTATAGGGTATGTATGCACAATTGTGCTAGGTTCATGGAATAACAGGGATAATTGAGTATTTATGCCAGATCTTCACCTTGATTCGGTTCATGCTTTTTGGGATAGCTATGATCGTCGTATCCTCTATCGGGTAATTGTTGCTATTGAACGCGTGGAATCTTGGGTTTTGGATGGTAATCCTATTTTTGAGCAAGCGCTTATCCGTTTAGGTGAGGTTTTGGAGGTAACACCGGGTTTTGAATTAACTGAAGAAGCAAAATTTATCAAAATTTTAGCCAGCACCCATGCCAGCCGAGCCTTACGCTTATTACAATATATTGATATGAAAAAACCGGGGACAGCGCCTCAGTTACTTATGTTTGCCGAAGAAGCCAGCAATGGCGGAGAAGGCAAAAGCCCTAATCCTTATGCTAAGATGTTTTTAAGACGAAATCTCGTGTTTGAACGTTTACAGTTACTGGCACGTGTTTTCGCCCCTCAACGTATTTCTTTAGTGTTAAAAGCAGTGGAGCAACAATATGATTAAACAGGTAAGTTTGTCAGTATGTCTTTTGGGTCTTTTCTCAAACCCAATTTATGCCCTAGATCCCAAATCGGCGAACGATAATGAAAAAAGACAAGCCGAGATTAGGGCTTATTTTAAAAAAACCCCGGATGAACTTCATCAAGATTTACTCAAACAACAACTGCAAGATCAAGAATGGCAAGAAGAGCAGAATAAACTAGCCAAAAGGAAAAAAGCAGCTGCGGATGCACAACAAGATCTAAAACCCGAAGGCCAAACCACCGGAAACACCCAAGTGGCACCGACCACAACGAGTATACCTTCCGTGTCAACGCCAACAACAGCGGCTCCTGCGAGTACACCTGCACCCAAAGCACCAGAAGATTATTCTAGAGGATATTAATGATGAGCATGCAACGTTTAATGAGTGTGATTTTAAGCAGTACCCTGATAGTATCTACTGGTGTCAGTGCAAATGTAGGCCAGCAATTGCCTCCAATGGAAGCGATGGTAGAAGGTTTTATTGATAAATTAATGAATATCAGATTATGGAATCAAGATTTATCCAGCAACAATACCAGCAATATGGAATTGAATGATAAAGTAATTCAAAATCATAATCTGTATTGTGCAAAGAATGCAGCTTTGAAAGATCAAAATTGTCAGTTATCCGATCCTAATTTAGAAAATGCAGATATTCAGCTATCTTCCATTTTATCGGTACCCTTAATACCGGATGACGGCGGTACAGGTCGAAATTGGGCTGCGCAAGTATTCTCACGCAACATGGTCAGTTCTAATCAACTTAAATTTAATGATTTTTCGATTGCAGAAGTCACTAAAGGCAATGATTTTTATGATGCAGATAAGGCTGCGCAATATGCCAATGGCTTGTTGGCTGCAGCAGTTATGTCTGTACCGACCATGACCTTTGCAGAATTATACGCCAGTCGTAAAATGGGTGATTATAAAGATGTACAAAGTCCTGATCCCCAACCTTCTTCTTTAATTGGTTATATGGAACAAATTTCCAATAGAGTGTGGGATACGAAATGGGTAGATGAAGTCTTAAAATCCAAAGATGCAATTGTCTTACAAAAAAAACAAGTTATCATGCAAGCCGAGCAATTATTTTTGGATTATCAAAAATTTAAACAAGGCGAACGTATAGAGGCTTTATTGGCAACTTTAGTTGTACAAAATCAAAAACAAGCTGAGATGGCTGCCAATTTGATCTCGCAAGCGAAACCACCTGCTTCTGCAACTGGGGGCAACACTAAGTAGTAAGCCATGCGATCTACATTTTCGTTTTCAACGCTTTTAGCGCTCAGTGTTTTTTTGGGCGTATTGGTAATTGCGCTTTTCCAGTTTAAAGCTGTGTATTTAGTTTTATCGTGGGGATTGGGGATAGGAGCTGTTTTAGGGATTTGTATTTTAAGCGGACCTTCATTTAGGCATATAAAATTGGATTCAGTCCCTATAAGAAACTCTAAGCCTTTTAGTGCCTCCCCGTTTCCTTTTGCTTTATTTTTATGGCAATTGGGATTAGGTATACTGACCTTGATTAGTTTTAGCTTTGTGATTACCCAATCTCAATCCATCACACGTTTACAACCCTTAGAAGCAAGACAATTATTTGGCCTTTTAGATACACATCCTCTTCTCTTGGGTGTTTTGCCATGGTTATTGTATAGCGTGATGGGTGTGGGTATTGCCTATTTTTGTTTCTATAAAAAAACCAGGACTTTGTTGCATCACATTATTATTCCCAATCCTGTACGCAAAACATCCGCTTTTTTTCATAGTATTTTTTCTATTAGCAACGAATTGACTATCGCTGTGCCTTTTTTATTTTTAAGTGCAACAGCGATCATGTTATTTGGGGAAAGTGTATGCACTTTATTGGGGTGGGCTTCTCCTTTGGTATTTTCTTCACGCACAGTATTGGTGTGGTTTTTAATTGTATTATTTTACCGTCAAAAGCATAATCGTCTGATGGAATCGATGCAAGAAAAGAAAATGCCTTTAGGTAATCGCTTGCTAACCTATATCTGGATTTTAAGTATCATGTTATTGGTATATCAAGGATTATGGGTTTTAATGTCTGTATTTATGAGCAATGCCAGCTTTTTAATGCCGTCTATGAGCAAAAGCATATTGGTTGGAAATTTATCTGAAATGGAATTGAACACACGTCTATTGCTGCTGATAATCGGATGGTGGGCAGTATGGGTGCCCTGGATGGCTTCTTTGGTTGCAAAATATTCAGAAGGGTATTCAGTGGGTAGGGCTTTGGTGAATGCCATGCTGGTGCCTTCTCTTGTGTTTTTAGCTTTGAGCCAAATAACTATCAATTGGTCGATGATTTTTATTTTTCTGCAACAGCCTTTTACTCAAATAATCAGCGCGGTGTTCTGTATGTTTTTTATCGCTATCAGTTTAGGGCATGTTCATAATTTTACAGATTTTTCACAAGGGGCTATGCATAGCCCTGTATCCGTACAAAAATATGCTTTAAAAAAGGTGATGTCTTCCTTTATAGTACGATTAATACCTTATCTTTATTGTTCTTATGTCTTGGGTTGGTTTACCACAGAAGTTATTGAAATATTTTGTGCTTTATTTATATTCGTATTGGTATTTAGTTTTATTTACTTACTGGGCCGATCAGCGCCTAAAAAAAACCCCATAGGGACATTGGCCGCCAATAGCAGTTCTTTCGATGCATGAAGCAATACAAGGTGTTTTTCACGAATGTTATGGTCCTTTAGAGCCCAAGCTTCAAGCTGCTTGGTGCCTAACACCCGATGAAATTTACGGTGAATTGTATTATTACAGTGCACTCAAACTTATTCAAGAGTTAAATATCACAGAACAGGATCATTTTTTGGATATAGGTTCTGGTTTGGGAAAACTGATCTATCAGGTTTTTTATACCACACCCGCAGGTGCAGTCACGGGCGTTGAAATCAATCAAAAAAGACATGAAATTGCTTATAATCTTAAAGAACACTTAACACAAAAGTTGAATGCAGTTTTAGAGCATCCTATTCAACATACAAAAAGACGTTTAGAGTTTGTACTGGGAGATATCTTAGAAACGGATTTTCAGGATGTAACGATTGCTTATGTTTGTGCAACGGTCTTTTCTTATGGATTGCTAGAACGTGTAGGCCAAAAAATAAATAATATGCCTTCGGTCCATACCGTTGTTTCATTACGTAAGTTACCCGATTTATTAAAGTTCAGATTAAAGAAAAAAATGTTCTTACAAGGCTCTTGGGATACCACAGTTTGTTATATTTATGAGCGAAAATAAAAATGCTAAGATTAAGTTACAAACAAGATTACTATTGGGCTTGCATTAGGCGCTGTTTGATTAAAACGCTTATTATTATGGTATTCCAATATTTAATTATAATGAATTTGCCTTTTTCTTATCCTGCATTGCCATGGTACCCACCCATGGGATTGGCTTTTATTTGGTTTTATTTGTTAGGGAATAATGCTTTTTGGGGTTTGTTGCTAGGAAGTGTATTGGGTTATGGCTTACAGGGTTTATCTTGTGCATCTGTGTGCTTATATTTATGCGCTGATATGATAGGAGGCTATTGGGGTGCTAAATTGTGCCAGAATAGTTTTAGTTCTGATATTAGGTTGTTTAAAGATATAAAAGAATGGTTCGATTTTTTTATCAAACAAGCAGCTTATGCTTGTGTGGTTTCAGCAAGTTTTCGATGGCTTGCCATGTTTGTGAATCAAAGTAATCAAACATCCGTGAATATGAATACTTGGATTGGGTATTACATCGACTTATGGCTTGCCGATTTAAATGCGGTGATGATTTTATCTGCCTTTCTATTGCCATGGATAACCCTACCGTTTAGTAGAGGCAAAATGCGTGCAGAATTATATTTAAGTGCCATTTTATTCGTAGTCGCAGGATTGTATTTAGCGTATTTTGGGGCACATAAAGAAAGCTTAATACAGAAAATGGGTATAGTAGACTATACGCTAATTCCTGGTGTACTATTAGCATCTACTTGGCTTTGCATTTTGCTATGTTATAGGCTAGATCGCGCTAGAATTTCTTTTAAAAAACTCCGAACTGAAGTTAAAGGATATTAGTCGGGTTTTGTTGGCGGTGTACTGATGTTATCTTGAGCAGCATCTTTTATTTGAACATCCGGTTTTTTCTGTTGGTCTGAAAAGCAAACGGTGGGTGAAGGAGGAAGTTCATCAGGCCCTGAGACAAGTGCTAGAGGTGTTGTTGTTTGTTGCTGAATATCCGCCAGATGGATAACAAGTGAATTGTTCTCTTTTTCATCCACTTTGTTATTGTTATGCGCTTGCTCGAAAAATCCTGCAATTTTTAATAAGTCCCTAAAAGTTGGAATGGGATTTTTGTTATTTTCAATCGCAAATTTTCGTGTGATTCTAAATTCTTCCACCATTGCTTTTGCATTATCTAACTCTAAGCCTTTGTTTTGCAAAATTTGAACCATTTCTGAAGGTTCATAAGGTGGGAAATATGTTTTAAGAAATCTGCGCTCTAAAGCAGTAGAGGCAGCGATTCGGCCTTCCATAGAGATGGGATTTTGAGTGCCGATGATCATAAAGCCAGGATGTATGGGGCGTCTATTACCATGAATACCCATTAATAAATCATTTAACAAGTCTTCCATCATCGGGCTACTGTTAATTTCATCAATAATAACAACTGCACCTTCATCAAAGGCTTGTAATAATAATTTCTTTTTTTCTGCCAATTCCATACTGACAGGCATGATGTAAAAGGTCTTTGCTCCGAGTTCGACAACTTCCTTTTTCTCTGTATTATCAGTCGATTTCCAGTGACGTTGTGTAAAGCCTTGGCTTACCAAGGTATCTATTACAAAATGGCTTTTTCCAACACCCGGTTCACCTTCTAATATCATTCCCCCTAAGCCAGCATATTTAAAAGCTTCGTTTGCTGTAGGGGCTTGTTTTAATTCACGTATAGTTAAGAAATCTAAAATTTGGTTGTATGTGGTGTTTCGCGATTCAGTCACAACAAAAGAGTTAGATTTTTCTTTTCCAGGCTGCACAAAGGGTGGAGGCGTGGGCGGCAATATGGGTTTTTGAAAACCGTGCGCGATACACCATTGGCTAAATTTTTCCTTATCGTTTTGTGGTACAAGCTGTGTGCCGATCATATGTATGGCATAAGATAGACACTTATCGAGTGAGGGCTGTGGTTGTTCTTGGTATTTTTTAACCACTAATAATGCCATCATTTGTAATTCTCGGGGAGAAATTAAAATACGCTGATTCGATAAACGGCTAATCTGTTGATAGACTTTTAAAAGTTGTTCTCCTATTACTTTTTTTTCTGTTTGTATGTTTATCTGATCTTTTAAAAGTGGTTGAATTACTTCTACATAGAGATAAGCAGGTGATAGGGGGGTGAAAACAATAGCTCCCCCATGACGTTCAAGCAATTCAGGCGTATTCCGTTGGTAACTAGCAGGGTTACCAGCGAATACAACTTTATGTTCAGGCGTTAATGTATGATAAGTATTACCTAGCAATATGCGGGGCGGTCTTTCAAACAATCCCTCAAAAGCGAGGAAATTGCCTTTGTTAATATTAGCTTCATCAATAAATAATGTTTTTTTAACATTGGGTGTTTTATCTGTCGCCCAAGCTTCTAGTTCATTTTCAAAAAAGACTTTATAGTTGGGTTCTTTGGCTAATTTTTCTTTAATAAAAGTACTTTTTCCAGTACCTGTACTACCTGCAATAAACACAAACGGACGAACGGATAATGCATCATTAATTTGATCTAATCTTGTTTTTTCAAAAATATGGCTTTTTTCTTCGGCTGTTTTGTTATCAAAAAAATCTTCTGCTGAAAAAATATTTTCAAATTCATTAAGCGTGTATAATCCTTTCCAATTGTCATCAGGATTTGTATTAGGGTAGCAAAGTTGATGTTCCAGTATGCTTTGCCATTTAACAAAAGCATAGTTCTTAGATTCGGGATTTTGAGATATTTTTTCGATAGCAGATTGTATTTTTTCTGACGAAAATATTTCTTTATAGAGTTTTTCAGCATCCCGTTTTAGCAGTGTCAAAAATTCTGCTTTATCCTTTGTTATCGGCAACGACAGGGTAGAAGTAAAGCTGAAACCTTGTTGAGTTTCCGCTTGATTCTCTGCAACAAGCACTAACTTACCTTTAAGGGGGTGTTTTTTACCATTTAGCCAAAAGTGTGGCTCATTTGAGCAAAGCGGTGCAAGCGCATCAATCAATTCTGTTTTAAAATTGCCTTTTAAGATAATGGTTTCACCATTTTCTAAAGCTTCCCATAACGCACCCATTTTTTGTATAAATTTATAATCGAGTGTTTCTTGATTAAAGTGTGGCGTGATAGAGACGAGTAAATGACGTGCTTCGCATTCCGAAATAGTGATTATTTTGATAGATTGAGGATTTGGATGTGTATCTTTTAGAGAGGCGATCGCATAATCAATGTCTTCGGAAAGAATGACATGACCTTTTTGTGTAGGAAGTGCTTCAAGTCTTATATCGGTTTTTATTTCTTGATTTGTTTCTGACGTTACAGTAGCTCGGAATTTTTTGAGTTTTTGCTTAATGAATTCTGGAAAACCTTCAGGTAATGAGACGCCAGGTGCGGTTTCGATGTTTAATTTTACGTTATGTTTTTGTGCGAAGGTCAGTAATTCTCCCCATTGGTGCGAAGACAATTCTCGTGTTAATAATAAAGATAGTGTTGCATTTTTTGTTTTTTCTATCCAACCAGGTTTTAGATCAAGCTGGTCACCTTCTATCCATTGATAATTTTTGAGATATTGATTAAAAGTCGTTGGATTAAGAATGAAGACTTCAGTGCTGGATGCCCCGGGTTCTACAGACAGTGCATTCCAAGTGGTGCCTTCTAATAGTGTTTCCCATTGATATCCCTCACTCGTATGCACTTTAAAATTGTCTGGTATTTTTATTTCTTTACCATGAACCGTTATTTTTTTATGTAGCCTGGCTTGTTGCCAAAAAGTTCTAAACTCTTTTAATTGCCAAGGCGCATTTTTAAATTCTATTTCTTTTCCTGCTTTTTCTGATTCTAATAATTTTTTTTCTAATACACCTTCTTCAAAAACCAAATTTTTACCTTGTAAACACCATTTGCCCAGCAAAATCCCTTTCCAGTTTTGAGAATTATATAAATCAATAATGACATGTTCTTTTTCATCGGTTTTTTGTTCTTTTATAGGTGAATGCGTGTTTTCTAGTAAATTTTCTTCATTAGCATTAAAAGTTAATTCATTTTTATCGAAAGGAAAAGTAATAACCGAGTCGAATCGCGAAAAGAAATCTTCGCCATTATAAGCCCCTGGTTTTTTGGTCTGCAAACCAATAATTAAAGTGTTTTCAGGGATGTCAACACCATCGGCTTTTCGATAGGTATCCAGAAGACTGTTAAATTTAACGATATCCTCAGCTGTAAAATCATACCTAATAACAATTGCAGGATTAGGGTGCTTAGCACTTAAAAATTGTCTAAGCTTATCGCCGGGTGGATCAGTGGGTTTTTTAATAATGCCTTTATTAGTCTGTAAATCACGTTCTATCCAAGGTGCGGAACAGATTAAGTCATCCGGAGAATCAATATAATATACCTGCTTGCCAAGGCTAAGCATTTGTTTTTGTACAAGCAATCTAAAAGCATCTGTTGCTTCTTCCGAGTCCAATTTGATCAAGATTTTTTTAAGCGGTTCACCTGTCAGCGGGGAGGTGCCTTCTGCAATATCGCGAATATAAGGTTTTAGCTCTTTTTTGGCTGCTATTTTAGTATGTGCTGTCCAGGTTTTAAAACGCGAATGCTCAATGTCTTTTTCTGTAATTATTTCTGGAGTAGGGAGCTTGGGTTCTTTTGTTTGATGAAAGACTCCGTGTTCCGTTTGAGTTTGTTCTGAAATAGATTCTTGAGAGATTGTGTGTTCAAGACCTGTTTTAACTTCGAGTTTGACAGTTTCTATTTCAGCTGTTTTTGATTCTGGTTCGAGTCTGGAAACTTTTCCTGCTTCCCTTTTAAGTTCGCTTGCTTCTTCTTTAACTGCCTTGCCATTTTCGTCAAAGACCAGAGAATCCGATTCATATCCAAGCAAATCAGCCGAGACACATGTGCTAGATTCATTTTTTATTTCAACAAAGGAATGACTGGTATTATTAATAATTCTAACCAGATAATCTTTTAAATTCTCGTCTGCTTCTATTTCTTTTTTAAAAGCAACAGTACGGTGTCTACAAGCACCAACACCAGGTATTTGTGTTTGTATTGCTTTTAAGAGTTCTTGCCCGCTGGCATTAGGTAGTATTTGTAAACTGCCTTCTCCGTAAGCCCTATATTTTTGAACAAGCATTTTTATTTTTTCAGGCATTGCTTGCAGAGTGGCTGAGGGTGGGAGTTGAGGTACTTTTAGTAAAAATTCAATATTGACTTCTTTGGGTGCTACATATGTACCTGGTTGTGATTTATTTCTGATATAATAAAAGTTGTCTCTTTTAGAATATTTAATTTCAAAAGCATCACTTTTTATTTCACCTGTAGCTGTGGTCATGCGAAAATGCGTTAAAATTTCGTGAGGAGACAAAGAAGGAATGCGCGTCCATGTGTTGCTTAATAAAATAGGGGTTTTCCCTTTATAGCATTGAAAACCTGCTTGAGATTCTATTGTAACAGTAGGGTCAAAAAACGATATTGGAGGGTCGCAGGGCTCGAGTGTTGTATCGGGTGGTGGATTGGTCAGTATAAAAGGATCGCTGTTGCCAGGGTTTTCAAGAATATCAACGTTATCGAAAATATCTAATCGATATTCAGTGGTTGATGGGTCTACACAATTTATTCCTTTAAAAATCTGTCTAATATTAAACTCTGTTTTTTTAGTGCGGCTGGTATTTGCGTCAACTTTGTATATATTGCTTGTGCCGATTGACAAATCTGATTTTAATGCATCTTTTCTTCTTTCTTCTAGCTGATTTTTTAAAGATGATTCAAAGCTTTCACGAGAACTTTTATCTAAATGGCTCGCATATTTTAATATGTACTCACATAAACCAATACTTGGGCGGAATATAGATAATGTTTTTAATTTTTGTAGTATATCGATAGGTAAATGTGCTGGCTCTAGAGCAACCTCAAGTTCGTTTAAATTTAATGATTCAAGATTAGACATTTTTACTAAGATGTTGGCAATTACATTTGGTGGTATGGATCCAAGGGATATTTCTCTTACGTTTTTCAATGTTTTTTGTGGTATGGTATCAGCATTAAACTGTTCATTTTTGGTTTTTATGCTTAAATTTTTTAAATTATCGGTTTTTTGTAAAATGGCAATTAAGGTTTCTGGATTAAACCTTTGTACGCCTGGCGTATCGCTCATTTCTTCAAATGCAAACATTTCAAGTTTCGATAAAGCATTATCAGGAATATCGGATGGCTTTAAGGAACACAATAAATTATCACCCAAATCTATTTTTATTTGTAATTTTTTTAAATTAGGTGATTTTTCCAAAAAAGCAGAAAAAGCATCTATTTCTATATAAGTTATTCCCAGCCACAATTCTTCAAGATTTGATAGCGCACAATCTAAAATTTCTTGTCGCGTTAAGTATTTTGGGCGTTTTTCTTTATTAGGGGCATTACTATACAGATTTATGAGAAATAGTTTTTTAAGATTTTCACTCGACTTTAAAATGCCAGCAAGCAGTTCACTACTTATTGATGACTCTGTTGCTTGTAGTGTTTCCAATTGCTTCAATTCGAAGCGTGGTACATAAAATATTTTGTCTTTTTTAGTAAATGGATCGCATCTGTATAAATCAATAGATTGCAGATGTAGGTTATTTTCTAATAGTGTGACAAGTGTATCCGCTGGGAATTTTGTTTTATTTGCACTTAATGCTATAAGATTTTTAATCTCTAATACAGATTTTGGTTCAAGTGCTTTAAGTTGTAATCCTTCACTATAGTTGGGAGAAGTAGAGCTGGATGATAAATTTAAGCTGCGTAAAGAATGAGCGGTTTTCTCTAAAGTATCGCTCAGGTTGTTTTCTTCTGTTTCTTCTTCATCATGTGCGCCATTATAAACTACAGTTTCAAACCTATCTGTTATGGTAAATAATCCATTAAATTCTTTTAAAATAATTTCATATTCTTCTGGTTTTGTCACGTCAATAATATCGTTAAATATTCTAACGCCAGGCATTTCTGTGTATAAGTGTTCTTTCAATGCTTTTAGCGGATAGGAAGCATTTTTTAATTCACTAACAGTGATTCCTGGCAAATCATCTCCTAATAATTCTTTAAGATGGGGTGTGTCTAGATGAGCAATTTCTCTTGCAGGAATATTTTTTTCTGTTATTAAATTAATAACAGTACTTTTTTTAACAAGTGGAATATGAAAACCTGGGGCATCTATTAAATGTATATTACTTTCAGATAATTTGACGAGTGGTGATTGCAATGGCTCAGAAATCGACGATTCTTGATAAATGTAAATATCAAAACCTTTTGAGATTAATGACAGCAATTCTTGTTTAACTTCGGCTCTTTTTGTCGTAGACCATTGTCGGGCTGTAAAATCTTCTAAAACGAGTATTTTCTTTTTTTTGCCTTCATAAGCGTCTCTTTGAAAACAAGTAGCATGCCCTTGCAGCATTCTATCTGCATTAAAATCGTCAGAACTGTTGTCTGTAAATTGTATTGTTTGTGTTTGCCCTTCATCAAACAGCCAGGTAGGTAGGGCTCTATCATTTGACATGTCATTATCTCCAATAGGCTTATTTGTATAGTGTTGGACCTTTTTAAGTATTGTAAGTTCTTGTAAATAGCATATGCATCATATCGTTAAAAATCAATGTGTATTTAAGCTATTGAAAAATATATTCTATATTTTGATATGTTATAGGCTAGATCGCGCTAGAGTTCTTTTAATAGGTGATGTACAACAGGATTGATAATGAAATATTGGCTTTCTTCTTTTTCAATAATATCTTTGGCTATTAAAATGGAAACAGCAGCCATAATGGAACTGGCTCCAACGCCCATAGTGCCTACTGCAAGCGCAGAACTTAAATTTTCAGCAGACTGATTAGCGATATATTTTAATACTTTTTTTTGTATCATTGATAAGGAGGCAATCTCAACATTTGCATCACTGCTTTCTTCTTCAACTAATAATTGCCAAGCGTTTTCTATATCCTTAAGCGTAGGTAATTGAATATTTTGTGACCATACAATATCACAAAGATAATTTACATAATAAGGATGTCGTTCTGATAATGTCATGATCTTTTCAATCACAGTATCTTGCAGTACTTTACGCCATTTTAATTGAGCTGCCTTATTTAAATGCTCTAAATAATGCTCGCTATTCAGTCGTTTTAAATAAAGCTTTCTACATAATTTATACAGTGGTTTATTTTTATCTTCAAACATAGATTTTAACAAGCCTCGAAAACTTCCAGCAAAGACAATGGCCAGATGATGCATGTCTTGAGCAACATTTCTAATTGCGGCCTCTACCCCGTGACCTTCGGCGATAATACCCACTACTTGGAATTCATCTAAAACTAGAACAGCACGTTTATTCTTTTTAGCTAATAATTTTTCTAATAAAGTTAGGGACTCAGTTACGTACAATGCAGGACTTTCTTTTTTAGTCGGTGTTAATTCGAGTTCAAAAGAAGCCCCTGCTGCTCCCATGGTTAATTTGGGGACAAAATGTGTCAAACTACTTTTAATTAAATGAATGAGTTTATCAATTGGGCCTAAGGCTTTTTGAATTAAGTCACTTACACCATGTCTTACTAAATGTTCTACATCATTTTCATCGGTACAAATATTAAAATTCAAAATGCTAACGGGATATTTTCCTATTTCGATCGTTTTTTCCACCAGACTGGATTTCCCATAGCGTCTAGGTGCAATCAGCAAAGAGTGCTTACATGCTTTAATGTTTTCTAGCAACCAATGTGTTTCTTCAACTCTATTACAAAAAGCTTTGCCATGCGCTTTTGCAAGAGGAAAATATTCTCGAATATTCATCATGGTTCTCAAATTTTTAAATCACAAAGCTTATTATATTGCAAAAATTATTATTACACAAGATACTGTAACAGTAATTACTGATACAGTGTTTTATGTTACAGTATTTACTGTAATGGAACTGTGTTTTTAATCAGTTATTGTGTGTGGATGCACGTTCAACCACTTGCATGGGCAATGCGGGGGGTTGTAAGGCCAAATTGGGAATCGGTTCTACGGCAGAGGTATCGTAGCGTGCTTTTAAGCGAAGGTGTTGGGAAAAAGTAGCCAGCAATAAAATACCTTCTGTTAAAGCAAAGTGCATGCCGATGCAAGCATGGGGTCCTGTGCTGAAGGGAAGATAGGCATAAGCATGTCTTGGATTTTGTGTTTGTTCTAAAAAACGGTGTGGGTAAAAGTCATGCGGATTTTCCCAATAATGGGGGTTTCGGTGCAGTGCATGAATATTGAGCACACAGTGGGTATTGGCTGGAATAATATACGGATTGATTATATCTTTAGAGTTTGCTTTTCTAGAGATACACCAGATAGTGGGATATAGCCTTAGGGTTTCTAAAAATATTGCTTTTACCATTGGAAGGGCATGACAGTCTTCAAAACTGGGTGTGCGAGCTCCCAATACGGTATCTATTTCTTTTTCCATGAGTAGACGATATTCAGAATGTTTATTTAAAAGATGCCAAGTCCAGGCTAAGGCACAGGCCGTGGTTTCATGTCCTGTGAGCAGCATCATTTTTAATTCATCCAGAATAGCTTGATTACTTAAAGAGCTATCGGATAATAATAAAGATAATAAATCATCTGGAACCTGTGAACCGGATAAAATTTGGATGCGACGGCTTTTAATGATATTTTTAATTAAATTATCCATCTTACGCATAGCACTAAAAAATTTTTTATTTTGAGCGCTGGGAAACCAGCGTGTTAATAGGGTATTGGTAGATAAATTATGCAATGCCACCATAACAGATTCTCTGAGCATACAAGATTCTTCCATGCTTAGGGTGTGATTGCAAAATACTTTAAATGCAATTGCTAAAGTCAAATGTTTGATTTCATCTACAAAGTTTATCAGAGGATCAGATTTTTGTTTCCAAGAGTCTATTAAATCTTTAGTATGCGATATCATGATAGAAGCATAGCTTGCGAGTTTTGGGCGTGTGAAGGCCGCTTGCATCAATTGTTTATGCTGTCGCCATCTAGGATCTTCTGTGACAATCAGGCTTTCACCAAAGACTTTTTTAAAACGATGATAAGTCGGATTGTTTTTAGAATACAGTGGCATCTGTGTTTTTAAAATATGCTTAAAAACCTGTGGATCACTCGTTAAATAAATATCAGGTGTTAAAGCTAGGATTTCGCCGTATTGTTCAGATAAAGCTAGGGAATAGTCTAAAACAAAGTGATCAATACTATCGCTGGTTCTAAAGATATCTTGATAATCCCAAGCAATAGAGGGTGTTCTTAAAGTTGGAGTCTGTGTTTCTGACATTAAGTCACTTTGTTTTGTTGTAGTAAAGAATTGGATTTATACACTTGATAAATTTCTTCTATTAATTCATTGATGATACTCATACCACGTTCATCCGTGATTAAATCGCCTTGTTCTTTTAAACGTCCCATGCGTTCTTCAACCACTTTAGCTGCAGAGCCATTGGGGAACATCATAGCCAGTAATTTACGGGCTTCAACCGCACCAATACGTTCATAGAGCGCATTACGAATACGTGCGTCTTCAGCGGTGGTATTAAAAGCCCAAAGTTCAATAGGACCTATGGTGCTGGTCACCAATTGGGTGTTAACACCGGTTTTGGTTGAGAATTGAGCAATAAAAGTCGCACCTCCTGCACGAGGACCATGAACGCGTGTTTCTAAAGCCAATTTGGCCGTATCGGAAAGGCCAAATACTTTAACGGAATGTTCAATGGCTTGTTTAGGACCTGCATCCATAATAAATACACTGGTGGCAAATTCGATCATCACAGGATCAAAATCATCTAAAGATTGAGAAAGCAAAGCTACTTGTACACGCCACTTACGACCTTCACGCATGTCTACAATCACTTGATCTCGCACCGCTTTGGCTTTAGAAGTGCGATGGAATTCGTCAAATACAATGCGTTTGGGATCTTCTCTAATTTCCAAAATACGTTTTTTGTGGTGTTCTTGGTACAGGGCTGGCAGCTCTTTTAAAATATCTTCTGTTAAATAATAATGTCTGGCCAAGATATAGCGCGCCAACATATACATAATCGCAGTTTGCCTATCAGCGGCTTCTCCCCCTGTTTTGGCTACTTCATCCAAATCCAAAGAGACCACGCGGGCTTCGCCTAAATCAAAAGCCGTGATACGCGATAAAATAGGGTATTCACGAATAGCACTGGAAATCATGCGCGCAAATGCGCTGATTAAAGGCTCTCCGGTGGGTGCTTTAATTTCTCCATAAAGATCTTCTACGGTTTGAGAACGACAAATAGAGGTGGCATCAGCAAGCAGGGGAGTGGCATATCGTTGTGCCAAACCGGCTTCATGTGTTCTACCATGTGTGAATAATTGATCTGTCATTTCCCACCAGGTCGTTTTACTGTCCAATGTGATATTTAATTCAGCAATTAATTTATCGACCCTAGGTTCTAAATTAGCTGTATAAAGGCGGGGTGTTCCTGTATCCGCTAAAGTTTTATACAATTCATCTACAATCAACCCTGCCATATCCGTAATACCGTCATAAGCATTAGACTGTCCTACAGGTGTGGCCAGTAAGGTTAAAAAATTCACCACAAAAGCACGTTCTTGGGGTGAAGGATAACGACAGCCTAACTGGGTATCGAAAGGATTAATCGACATTTCAGGCACCATACGCATACGGTGATAAGCAGCCAAATGTTGTTGATCCGCAGGCAAAGATTCTTTTATCAAAGAGATAAGCCCACTGGATGAAGGGCCGATATCGACTACTGCAATATGAGGCAAACGTTGTATACCTCCTGAAAGGCATAAGGCTAGGTTGATTGCATTAGACAAAACAGATTTACCCGAACCGGGTCTTGCATAGATTAAATCAATCCAGGTGGTTTGTTGGGTAGAACCGGGCTGATAAGGCCAAGGTTTACCATCGGTTGAGCGAAATAAAACAGCACCGGTTTGCCAAGGAGAAGCTGGGCGTGTGAAAGGGAGCAGAAAACAAACATCGGATAAAGGTGCGACCGAGGCTGTGGCTACGCTGTAACTGGCTATACCTAAAGTGCTTGACATGACACCCGCATAAGCATCACCTGAGACTTCCGAGGTTTCGCAAAATCCCCAACCTTGAATGGCTTTGGCCAATTCCGCACTGCGAAGACGTAATTTCTTTTCTTCACCCACAGGTGCCCAAGTAGAGGCCATCACTTGCATTTTAACAATCGCATCATCGGTGTTGACTTCTAAATAGCGCAATTGTTCGACTGCACTGCCAATTAATTTATTGTGTGCGTGTGCAAAACTTAAAATGGCAGCCACAGTAGGTTTTAAGCCTAAAGACTTTAAACCCCCACTTTGAATTAAAAAGGAAATACGCCATGGCACATGTGCTTGTAAAGCTCTATTGAATAAAGTAGAAAATGAGGCAAGCTCTTTAGGAAATAAATCAATTGAAATCGCAGAATACACACGGTCACCAATGCGAGCTGAGCGCAGATCTAGGACTTCGCCATCTCTTGGGATTAATTGATTGGCTAAAGGCGGCCATAAAACATCCGAAACATCTCCCGAAAAATTTCGGGTTTCGCGTATAGGAATGCGGTCGCCGGGTAGATAAGGTTGCCATTTGGGATCTGTAAAATCAGGATCAACCGATTCTCGGATTGCTCGACAAGCATCGTGTACATCGAGCAAGAGCGTTAATAAACCAAAGCCATTGAACTCGGATACTAAAGTACGTACCAGAGAATCATGAGTATCTCTTAATTCAGGAATAGCTTGCATAAAATTTTGAGCATTGCGAATTAAAGGAATTTTGCCCTCTTTGTCTCTGGCAATTCTGTCTTTAACGGATTGATCCGTTTGTGCTTTTGTCATGCCTGAAGGCCGTGTCCAAACGACCATATAAAGGGTCTCTGAAGCACAATAACGTTTTAATTCAGAAACGCGTTCGTTAAAAAGATCATCCAAGGCCATATTAAGGCGTTTAGCCGTTTGACGCGCTGGGGCTAAAATATATTCTAAATCGCGTGCGACCGATTCTTTATCATGCGAAAAATACACTTGAATCACATGACCTGCACGAGACAAACAGGTTTGTAAAGCTTGGGTTAAGCCTTTGTGCATGCGTTCGAATTCATCAGGGCCCACTAGAAAGGTAGCGCCTTGTAAGCGAAAGATGGAGACTAAAGATCCATCACGTGCGACTAAGGCATGTTTAGAATCTGCGGTTTCTAATTCGCAATAAGTTTCCGCTAGTTGCCCAACTGCAGTTCCTAGCCATGCTAAAATGCCATCAATGGTATCAAGTATGGGATCTAAAATTTTGCTCATATGCTTGTTAGTTTAGCAACCCTTGCTTGTATCTACAAATATCGTTGCTTTATTTTTTTATTCGCGCTTTATCAAAACAAAATAAAAGGCCTGGTTGTTTGTTGGTGGGTCAAAATTAATGTGTATACACGCTTGTATTCTGAGTTCTAATAAATTGCACCAAATCTATAAAATTTCAATTTGGTGCAAAAACTTAACCTTAATGAATTTTGCACCAAATCTTATAAAACCTTTTTTGGTGCAAAATTTCATGATATAATCATTTTAAGTAGGGGGAAATGATGAATGACAAAATTTATTGGTAGACAGTGGGAGTTAGAGCGATTCAAAGACTTGCTAAGCAGACCAACGGCTTCATTTGTAGTTGTTAAGGGTCGAAGGCGGATCGGAAAAAGTCGATTGATTGAAGAATTTGCGAAAGATTTTAAGTTTGTTTCTGTTTCTGGTCTATTCCCTCAGAAAAAAATGAGCGCACAGGATCAACGAAACGAGTTTTCTCGTGAAATATCTAGAACTTTAGATATTCCTTTACTGCAGAGTGAAGACTGGGGAGATTTATTTTGGAATCTTAGCCTTCATACTTCTCAAGGTAGAGTAATCATATTGTTAGATGAAATTACTTGGTTAAGTGATGATGACCCCACATTTTTGCCTAAATTGAAAAATGCTTGGGATAATTTTTTTAAAAAAAATCCTAAATTAATTCTTTTTGTATGTGGTTCTATTTCTTCATGGATTGATAAAAATATTTTAGTAAGTACCGGTTTTGTTGGGAGAATAGATTTAGAATTAACCTTGCATGAATTATCTTTATTTGAGTGCAATGAATTTTGGGGAAAAAGAAAAGAACAAATATCAGATTATGAAAAATTTAAACTATTGTCATTAACGGGTGGTATTCCTCGTTATCTAGAAATTATTACGCCTCAAGAATCAGCAGAATACAATATCAAACGTTTGTGTTTTACTAAAGGTGGAACCTTATATAAGGAATTTGATAAAATTTTTAATGATTTGTTTGGTAAACGGAGCCCGATTTATAAAGATATTTTAGAATGTCTTGTTCCCTCGCCGTTGTCGTTAGAGGAAATTTTTAAATGCCTTAATGTTTCAAAAAGCGGCTCTTTCAAAGAGTACATCGATGATCTTATTGAAAGTGGATTTGTGCAACGGGATTATTGTTGGTCCTTACAAACTAAAAAGCAATCTAAATTTTCTCGATTTAGAATCAGTGATAATTATATTCGTTTTTATTTAAAATATATTGCGCCTAATCAAGATAAAATTGAACGCAATTCTTTTTTAGATAAGACTCTAATGACTTTGCCTGGATGGGATACTATTATGGGATTGCAGTTTGAAAATCTTGTACTTAATAATCGATCATTTATTTGGAAAAAATTGAATATAGACAGTAATGAAGTGGTCAACGATAATCCATACTTTCAAAAGGGCAATAAATCAGTTTTTGGATGCCAGATTGATTATATGATTCAAACGCGCTTTAATTGTTTATATATTTGTGAGATTAAATTTTCACGTGCTCCTATCCAAAAACAAATTATAACTGAGATGGAGTCGAAAATTTCTCGATTGGCCAAACCTTCTAATTTCTCATATCGTCCAGTACTAATACACGTCAATGGTGTTGATGATGAGGTAATAGCCAGTGAATTTTTCGCGAGTATTATTCATTTTGGCGAGTTATTGTATGTGAACTAAATGGAATATTTTTCCTGAAGAATAACTAAGTAATCATATACAATTAAAAAGCATTATATATAAAAACTCATTTTGCTCGCAAGTCCGGAAGTAATTACTTGTATGAATTTTTTTGTGAAGGGAGGGAGAGTTGGTGCCTCTAAAGTTTCCAGTGTATGTATATTTTCATCGGCTTGAATGTGTTCTAGAATAGCACGACTTTGGGTATCTTGTGCAGGCAGTTGATGAATATGCTTTTCTAATTGGTTTACGATTTGTTTTTGGTTTTGGGCTAAAAAAGCTAAGCTAAGTTTATCGCCTGTAAGGCCAATCAATATTCCCATACCAAAAGAAGCGGTATAGCCTATGGGGTTTAGTTTACTTGTTTGGGTATTGAGTTCTTGAATACGTACTTCGCACCATTTGAGGTGATCTTCTTTTTGCTGAGCGTGCTCAACAAAGCTTGTTGCCAAACTATCATCATTTGCCATAACCGCTTGCGCTTGGTATAAGGCTTGGGCACAGAATTGGGTATGATGATTCGCCCGCAGATACGCGGCTGATTGTTGTTCGGGTGTTTGTACTCGACCGCGCGCAAGCTTATCCAAACGGGAGATGGCGCGATCGATCCAAGAATAATGCCGCATGCGAATCTTAGGCAGGTTCTAGATGCTCAACTGAGTGGCTTTCGATTTTTACGGGGTTAAGATCGGCATTTTCAAGCTTACGTAATAGAGAGGCAAGTTCTTGTTCCCAAGCATTTTGTTTGGCTTTAAGGGCTGTGTTCTCGTTGTGAAGGGTTTTATTGTGTTCTTCTTGGTCTTCTAACTGTAAACGCAAAAGCTCGATAGCTTCCAAGGCAGCATCGACCTTTTGTTCTAATTTTTCAAATACGGAATGCGACATGATTCATCTCCCTAAACGGTAAAAATACCATTGTAGCGCAGAAAGTCCTCTTAATAAAAGATAGTTTCTATCGCGATGCCTTTTTCTGCCAAAATAGATTTTAGCAGTTTTAAGGCTTCTACTTGGATTTGTCGCACGCGTTCACGGGTTAGCCCCACTTCTAAGCCCACTTGCTCTAAGGTCGCTTCTTCATGACCTTGCATGCCAAAACGCCTTACCAGAATGGCTCTTTGTTTTTCATTGAGCATGGCAAGACATTCGTCCAATTTGCTTTTAAGATTTTTATCCTCTAACTGTTGGGCAGGACCGTCTGCATTCACGTCGGTTAAGGCATCCAGCAAGGGCTTCTCTGAATCATCTCCCATGGGAGAATCCACAGATAAGGTTCGTTCATTTAACCTCAGCAATCGATTCACATCTCTGGGGTCTACATCCAAAGCTTTGGCAATGTCCTCAAAGGTGGGTTCATGATCCAGTGCTTGAGTCATTTCGCGAGCTTTTCTTAGGTAAACATTCAGCTCTTTAATAATATGGATGGGCAAGCGTATGGTTCGGGTTTGGTTCATGATCGCCCGTTCGATGTTTTGGCGTATCCACCAGGTAGCATAAGTCGAAAAACGAAAACCGCGTTCCGGATCAAATTTTTCTACTGCGCGAATAAGGCCCAGGTTGCCTTCCTCTATCAAATCTAACAGTGCCAAGCCACGATTTAAATAACGCCGAGAAATTTTAACTACCAGCCTTAAATTGCAGCGCACCATATGGTTTCTGGCTTCTTCATTGCCTTCTCGTGATCGCCTAGCATAATAAATTTCTTCAGTTGCACTTAATAAAGGCGAGTTGCCAATTTCAGTGAGGTAAAGCTGAGTAGGGTCTGCATCGGGTTTACGAGGTTTTAGCGTGGTAGCTACTTCAACGTCGGGTAGTTCCGACAGCTCCCAGCTGGTTTCTAAACTAACTTTCTCGGGGCGAAAGTCCATGTGTTCTTCTGGACATTGCTCGACTAATAATACATCTTCATCCATTTCTTCCGTTGTGGTATTAATAATATCCTCCTAATCCCTTAAGTTTTGTTACTTCCCTGTACACAGTCACCCTATGGATACTTTCATTCTAATCTAACCTTGGGTATTTTCAACTTTATATTTTTAAATTTAAATGGTATTTTTAAAAGAAGGAGCTACTTTTAGAAAGAGGTATACTGAAATGACACGTTCAGATCTAATTCAAAGGTTATTTGAGAGACAGAGTTATTTGTCTTACAAGCAAACGGAGCAAGCAGTAAGACAAATTTTAGATCAAATGGCTTTAGCAATCGAAAAAGGAAATCGGATTGAAATACGAGGTTTTGGTAGTTTTTCTGTTCGCTTTCGCGCACCCCGTATCGCTAGAAATCCCAAAACGGGTGAGTCTGTTACTAAAGAAGCGGGCTATACGCCGCATTTTAAACCTGGCAAAGAGTTGCGTGAGCGAGTGAATGCCAGTGTGGCTCAATTTCCCCTGATAGAAGCTTCGTAAGTTCTAACACATAGACAAGTAGACAAGGAGTGGAGTTTGTGAAAAAAGGATTATCTCGGCGCTTATATGCTGTAGGCTTAATGTTGGCAACTGTATTTACTTCAGTTGCATGGGCCGATTTTGGTGTGCGAACGCCTGTTATTTATGAAGACAGCGAT
Organism: uncultured Francisellaceae bacterium; assembly: GCA_945956915.1. Taxonomy (GTDB): domain Bacteria; phylum Pseudomonadota; class Gammaproteobacteria; order UBA6186; family Azoamicaceae; genus CAMFJH01. Next base: position 129,421 of record CAMFJH010000001.1, read on the forward strand.
TGCCAAGAACGGTTTAAAATGGAGCAATGTGATACCAATCCTTGTTATGGCAATGGCCAAGCCTTGCGATTTAAACAAGCGGTGGGTGGTTGCACTGCATTAAGCGCTGAAGAAGAAATGGCTTTGGCTGCACAATTGCCTTTAATCCAGAAAAAACGTTATTACGGTCGTATGCGAATAAGTAAAGGCACTTTATCGCTCACCCGTATTAGAAACGTATCTACCGATGGTAACTCGAATGCTGTTTTAGCCAATGTTATTTCCAGTACAAGTCAAAATGGACTAGAGTTGGCTTTTGGGTATATTTGGGAACCCACTTTTTGGGGAGACATCGAATATTTAGTCAATAAAAACTTTAACCAACCTGCCCGTGCTATTTTTGTAGGATCGGCTCAAACTTTTCCCTTTACGATTAAAAATAATACGATTTTAGCAAATGCTTATTATAATTTCGTAGGATTTTCTAGGTTTGAACCTTATGTCACGGTCGGTGCAGGTTTAGCGGTAAACAGTGTACACGCGCCTACGCTATTAGGCCAAAATATCAGTTTACAAAATTATGGCTTAGCATTGGCAGGAGGCGTTGGTATGCGCATTGGTTTCTTTAAGCGTTGGTACCTGGACTTTGCTTATCGCTATATCAGTTTAGGATCTTTCAATATTAAATTTACCAATGATCCTACGACCTTTACTCGATTAAACACCAATTATAACTTGAGTACGGTAAGTATTGGTGCCATATTTCTGTTTTAATACCTTGCTATTTAGGGTCTTAGGCCGTATATTGAGTAGCTATTAGGGGGTGGCGAAACACATGTCATTAGATGCGATTAAAGCACTGGTTGAAGAATCATTTACAGGCGTTAATGATTTGGTTTTAGGTGCTTTGCATTCTCAAACAAATCTTATAAATGAAGTAGGTCGGCATATAGTACAGGGCGGTGGTAAAAGACTTAGGCCTTTGGTATTGCTATTAATAGCCAAAGCCTGTGGATATAAAGGCAAAGAAGATATTTCCCTAGCAGCTATCATTGAATTTATACACACAGCAACTTTATTACATGATGACGTGGTTGATCATGCTGAATTAAGAAGGGGGCGACAAACAGCCAATCATATATGGGGGAATGAGGCTGCTGTATTGGTCGGTGATTTCTTATATTCCAGAGCCATGCAAATGATGATTGCGTTTGAAGATAAAGCCTTGATGAAAATTGTTGCGGATGCTGTGAATGTAATGTCCGAGGGCGAAATTTTACAATTATTAGATAGGCACAATCATAGTTTAAGTGAAGGGGCCTATTTAACGATTATTCAAGCCAAAACCGCCAAATTATTCGAAGCGGCCGCTGCCTTAGGTGCTTTACTTTCCAATGTCAGTGCTAGTATTCAAAGTGCTATGGCCAATTATGGTATGCATTTGGGTATTGCTTTCCAACTGATGGACGATGTATTAGATTATCAAGCACCCATCGGTAGCACGGGTAAAAATTTAGGTAATGATTTGGCTGAAGGTAAAATGACTTTACCCTTGATTCACCTCATGCAACATGGAACGCCCCAAGAGCTGAGTCTGGTTAAGCAATCCATGCAAACAGGGGCTGATCCCGATCTTTTTTTAGCTGTACAAAAAATGCTGCAGACCTTGGGCTCTTTTGATTACACTCTAGATTTTGCACAAAGTGAAATCAAAAGAGCAAATGAAATGTTAAAGAAATTGCCTGCCTCGCCTTACCGAGAGGCACTAAAGGCTTTGGCTCAATTTGCAATTGAAAGAACACACTAGAACGGATAACGGGGTGTAGCTCAGCCTGGTAGAGCACTGCCTTCGGGAGGCAGGAGTCGCAAGTTCAAATCCTGTCACCCCGACCAATTAAATCAATTTGCATTTGATTTAGGTTCCAATTGCTGCATTCGTTCGTGTGTAGATATGTAATCTTGTATCGTCATAAACAATTTCCTTATAATACGAAATTCGATGGGTTCTCGGATGTCATATGCTTTGCGCTACAATGTCGATATTGTGAGCTTGTTTGAATTGTTTGTATGCACGCTTTTTAGGCAGATTTTTTTTAACTAAGGGTGCTATTTTTTCACTTTATTTGCTTCCTCTTCTGTGTACTTCAGTTCGTCATTTGTCATGGCTATCCCCAAATTATCAGATTATATTAATAATAGTTCGGCGTGCTTCAGTTTAAGTTCTTGAATTACCCTTATATAAATCTGAATTAGGTGCATGTGCTTTAAAATATAGATTTGAATTAGGTATAATTACTTTAAATGAAAATGCTAGTAACCATAACCATAACCATAACCATAACGATGATGATGTGCCTGCCGCTGAATTGCGTCAAAAGGGAAAAAAATTAGATGAAATAACTTCAAATGGAATAAAATTGTTAAAAGCTGCATCTGGCTGTGAAAAAGATTCTTTAGAACAAATAGAAATTTTAGTAGCTAATGGTGTGAATATAAATTTTGCATCTCCTGATAGTGGTGTAACAGCACTCCATCTTGCAGCGATAAACGATGATACGGAGATTATACGAGTACTTATAGAGAAAAATGCAGATCTCTGGGCCAAAAATAAGAGTGGCGAGACGCCATTGGAGATGGCGGCAAGAGTGAACAATAATGTGGAACCGGTTGTGATGCTTCTTAAAGCACAAGCTTTCGAATGTGTTATTGAAAAGGTTGTTTTTATTGCTGCAAAGCATCGTAATATTGAGCTCTTGTGTGCACTATTAAAACAAGGTTTTAGTTTTAATATTAACACTGTTTTTCCAAACGGTGAAACACTGCTGGGTATTTTTGTGAAGCAGAGAAATGCCTCAGCAATTTATCGTTTAAAAGAGGTTTCTGATAGTTATGAGTTAGGTTTAGACTTGGATCAAAGAGTGCCTGCTCAACATAAACAGAGACCCATTGTTCTTGCTATAAAAAATAAGGATATAGAGGTTACTCGTGAGCTTGCAGATGCAGGTGCTGATTTATCCATAGACAGTAATTTTCCAGCACATCTTGCAGTTTTTAACGGGATGTTTAAGATTGTTGAACTATTGCATGAGCAAGGTGTTGCAATGGATAAAGATAGTGATTGTGAGACCCCTATTCATACAGCTGTTGAAAGCAACCAACTGGAAATTCTAAAGTTTTTTAGAACAAAAGGCCTCAATCTTGATGTGTACCACAATGTGGATGGCCGATCAGTAGGTACGCCACTTTGTAGGGCAATTTTTAAAAGAAACCATGGTCTTGTAACCTGGTTGTTGGAGGAAGGAGGAGTCTCGTTTAATGGGCCAGGTTATGAGTATAGCGAAAATGAACACTCGCCTGTTATCGCTGCGATCATGAGTGACAACCTGCAAGCGCTAAAGCAGTTAGCTAACTGAAGCGCTGATTTAACGGCACATGCACTCGATAGGAACTCACTACAGGAGGCGATGGCTTCATGTTCATATAAATCTATAGAATTTTTGGCTACTCAAATTCCTATTGATATGAAAGAATTCTACGAAGAAATTCCCGAGATAGACAAGACGATGATTGCCTATATGGAAGACATAAGTACTATTAGTGCCCTGAAGACAGTGACAATATTGCATAATTTAGGGTTTGACATATGTTGGATTGATCCTGAGAGTGACTTAACTATGACGCACGCATTGCTCCGTGCACTCGCTGATGATCCCTGCTCAGCAGCATTAAACAACATAAATTTAAATGTTAGGAATAGCAAAGGTGAAACGCCATTGCATTTGGCCGTATTAGAGAAAAATAAAACAATAGTAGCGGGCTTGTTAGCTATAGCTAATACACAAAAAGCCCTTAATATCGATGCTATGGATAATAATGGTGACACTCCACTTCATAAGGCTTGTAAACTAAAAACTGGTACAATAATAGAGCAATTACTTAATGCGGGTGCTTCGACAACTGTTTTGAACAATAATGGGGAAACTCCGTTAGATATTTACCCTGAGGTTAAGGCACAGTTGGAAGCGAAGAAAAAAGCAATTGATGCAGTTAACGTGACATCTAGTAATGATGCAGCTGAAATGAAAACAGAGACAGAAGAGAACACGTGTAGACTAGAAAGTGATGTAGCAATCAATACAGTGCCTGAGCAGTCTTGTATATCAGAAACTAACCCTCCTGTCTTAATGCAATTTTGCAATAGAGCCAGGGCAAATTCTACACTAGAGTTGGATTCTTCAGAGAATAATGCTTCTAATAAAAGGGCAAAAATTGAGTAATGTATTATGATCAGTTGTTAAGCATTGATTGCTTATTTTACACAAAAACTTCATGCTATTAATTTTAGAGGCAGTCATCCAAATGTCAATTTGAGATTACAACAGTGGTTGCTTAAATGGCATTAAAGATTTAGGGGGAAATGTATCCTTAGTATTTTGATTTGGCTTTACAGAGTAAGCGATCAATGAGTTGTTCATCTTCGGCTTTATTTGCAATAAAGCTACGTTCAAGTCTAGTTGTCTTTTGGTTAATAATTCCAAAATAGAATTTAAATCTCGTTTGCTTGCTTGCTCTATCAAGGATTCAGCTTGAGCACAGGTTCGCTGCATACTTTCAAGGATTTCTTTAGCTTCCAGAAGAGAAAGCTTGTTGTTTCTACTTAATGTTTCTGGTCCTTCTGTAATGAAAAGCTTCATTTTTTCATTTATCCATTTTGTGTTGCAAGATTCGTTGGTCGTAATAATGCTTTTTAAAATGCCTTGAATTTTTTCAAAAGGTGTTTCAACGATTTGTTGTAGCATGCTTATCAACTCATTTTGGAATTCTGTTGAATGATTAACATAAGAAGATAGCATAAAGTCATATTCTTCTTTAGTTTTCTCATCATTAATAGAGGAATAACATGATTTTTCTAAAAGCATTTGAAGTGATTCTACTGTAATAGGGGTGGAGAGGAGTGCATAATCCAGTGCATCGGCCGAATCAATTTTATAAGCGCGCAAAATGTCTTGATTTTCTTGCATACCCCAATTTTTAAAGTGTATGTCAGATTCACCAAAAAAGTAAGCAAGTGCTACAATGCTGGCTAAGCCTTTTAGGTTCATTTTTTTAAAAGAAGTATGCATATCATCTTCAAGGCTAGGAACATATTTAAAAATGCCTTGCGATGATAATTCAAAGTTAGAAAATCCATGCATAAAGTCACGTATAGACGCAGAGGCGAAATAAAAATCATCTCCATCTTGTATGATAGCTGAATCGGGGCCGTATCCTAAAAAGAATTTATAGAGTTCATTTAATGCTTTATCAACTTGTGCTTGGTATTCTCCTTTTCTTAGAGCAATATGATAAGTGTCCAAATAATGCATGTTAGGGAGGGTTGGAATTTTAGGTTTAGCAGTGTCTACTTTGTTGATGTAATAGGTATTATACATTTTTTCATGAGTTATAGGGCGAAAATCGCTAAATTCATCGAGTTGTTTGTAGACTTTTAGATCTAGTTGCCTATTTTCAATTTGGCAATAGACATGTGTGTATTCTTTTCCATTGGCGGGGAAGCACTTTAAGTCTTCAACTACTGCATCATGATCCTGACCATGGCGCACCTGGACATCATTGCGATAACATGCCTGCGTAGCTCCTCTGGCGTGCTTAGGAAATTGCATGAGAGTTGATTCGCATTCACCCAAAAATTCAACTTTATTGTTTTCTATACGGATACAATATGCATTTTGCAGAGTTTTAACAAAGTAATTGCCTAAGGCCAAACAACCATGTTTTACAAAATCATAAGAAACCCATTCTGTTTCAGTCAGCTTAGGTTCAAATAAAGCTGCTTTTACCTTGATATCTTTATAAGCAACAATTAAACAAAATAATTGACTTTTCATTTGATCAAAGACAACAGTACTTATATTAGACACTGCGTGCTCAAAGCCTGGTATTTTTGAACGCACTAAATTTAATGCTGTAGTGGCACGCGACAAATTAGAATTAATGTAGGTTTTTACTGCATCGATAGTTTCTGATCTATTAATCATTTGAATAAATTGATTTTCTGTACCATTTGCTTGAATACCCACTTGCTCTAATTTTATTTTAATTTCAGATTTAAATAATTCTTCTTTATGCATCTCGCGCACTTCTAAATCGCTAAAGATTGCAGAGTAGAATCCATCACATTCTATTGCATTAAGACATATGATAAGTTTTAGTATATCAACAATAAAATAAATGGGTGTGTTTTCTGAAAAAACATCGGGATTAGCTCGAACAATTTTAAGCTCGCGGATATCGCGTAGCAATAGGTTATAAGCTTTATGTTCTTTAAACTTTTTGTCTATAACACTTTGTGTAGCAGCAAAAGCTTCTTTGCTGGTAGTTGCACTATCATACCAAATAATTACCGGAATTTCAGGATTTACTTCTTTCCACTTCTTCGCTTGGTTTAGAAATTGTGCACACAGTTTCTCTTCAGAATCACAGGGATATATATAAGATTGGCTTTCATCTAATTCCTTATTTTTCCATAGAAGATTGATCGAGAAAGATTCATAATTAGATGGCATCAGAGTTACTCCGGTGTTTTGAAAATGGGTGAGTTAGTATAAACATGGACTTCTTACATAATAACAAATGTATAGTTCTATGTAAATAAGTATGAGTTAAGAAACTATAAGTTAAAAGGTACCTGGGCAATTACCTAGTGTTATAACCTGTATAAATTTACAGCAAAACGCCCTTGTGAGAATGATAGGAGAAAAGTAGCCTTTCTTACTTTTTCTATTTGCTGCGAAGATCGATATAATAGCGGCGTTGAAGTTAAGCAGTAAAGAGCAAAAAATTTTTTATTAAACTTGCTGGTGCCAGATCTTAGTGATTACTGGAATCGGGTGTAGTCGGCTTTGCAGATCCTTCCGCTTTTTCTTTGCCATCGACATTATGTGTGGGTGCTTGCACTTGTGTTTCTTCTTGGTCATCCGCATTAGGCCAAGCCGTAGAGCTATTCGGAACAGATGGCCTAAATGTGAAAGAAACCATGGGCCTTGCTGGCTTTGGGTTTTCTTCTTCGTTTATCGGCATTTGTGAGATACCTTCTGGATTTTGTTCGTTATTATCCCACAGCTCATCTGAAATAACTGAAAACACAAAGCCACTCTGTTGTATCGCTTGATTTTTGCTTTCTGCTTCCATCACGTGCAATTGTTCAGTTATTTCTGGCCACTTCTCTTGACCTAACGTTGCTAAAGTACTGCTATCAATATTACTATCTATGCACAGAGCATACAATTTTAAAAAGTCAGCTTGCTTTATATCCTCTCCTAAAGTTTCTGCTTGATTATAAGTGATTGGATAAGAAGACGCTAATTCAGACATTAAATCTCTTATTTGTTGATGTGGCCAATAGGTTGATAAAGCTAGCAGTATTTTCAAAGGCAACACATAATTTTTAGAAGGAAAATTGAAACCCAAGCCATCATCGGCTGTCGAACCAAAGGCATCCGAGGCACTGCCAAAACCATCAAGTTCTCTAGAGTCAAGATCATCATAAGTAGTTTCTGACTGAGATGCTGATGATATATCTACAAGATATGGACTACATAATTCCTTAAAAACACTTGTATTTTCCATATTAGATTTATTTTCAGGTTCTTCTTGCCCTACTAATGTAATTATTCGAAAGCAGGCATCTTCTCTAGACTGTGGATATTTTTCTAAAACAATTTTTTTTATATTTTCTATGAGATTTTCCATCTGGCGTGCTCTTGTAAAATTATAATCAAAGCTTCTATTAAAGCTTGTTTTGATCAATATACTTAAAAACTCATAAACATCTCCATTCGGATATTTTTTTTGTAAATAGTCAATAACGTGCTCTTCTAATTTATCGGCTGTATTGTAAAGCAATTGATTAACAGAAAAAACGGTACCAATATCTCCTGACTCTATAGCATCCGCCCAAAATAAATCTAATTGTACAGATTCTTTTAGCAACATCTTTCTAGAAAACACGGTGTTAAGATTAGATAATTTTCTACAAAAAGCAATATAGTCAGACTTGCTGTTATTTATACACGATTTTTTAATCGAATCAAAATGTTTTTCAAAAAACGAGTTATATTCTTTTTCGCCCCAGCGCGATTTCAGGGATTCTAATGTGCGAAAATTTAATAACTCTGGTTCTAAATCAAAATAATACATCAACAAATTTTCAGTCTCACTCGGGTTTTTTTCGTGATCCATTATTGCCAAAAGATTTTTAGCGGTTGTTTCTTTGTCTTTTTTCAAATAAGATTTAATGCTCTCATTCACTTGTTTAGCGGAATTGGATTGCGACAATTTTTGCAGAAGTTGCTTTGAAAATAAGAAATCATTTCTCTTTAAAGACAATATAATTGTTTGCGCCGAGAGTTCTGGATTTATTGTTAAGAATGCATCTGTGCTAGAAGTTTCTTTTAAACACAATATAAAATCTTCTGGCATTAAAAAATTAAAGCCAAAGTCGGATAATGCTTTCATCAAACTTATACTTTCTATTTCTTGATTGAGCATAAGCATTTTTTTTAGCATTTGTCTTGTGTCAACTTCATTATTTTTAAAATAATATTGTAATGCGCTCTTTATTGTGTTTTCATGCCTTTGGTAGAAAAATGTTTCGCTCTCATCTGGTGGATTTAATTTTTGTAATTGAATACATAATTTTAACATCGATTCTTCATTTAAATGTGTTTGAAAATAGTTAGATTTAAAACAAGACTCTAAGCTAGCTAATGCTTCGGCTCTTTTAAACTTGTCGAATTTTGCCACTGAATATTCTAGCATACTCGTTATTAAAATTTGATTAAACGCAGCGGCAATTTTTTGAGATTCTTCTTGTTCTAGCTTAAGTTCTGAAAGCGTATCAAAATTAAGTTCAAACCCAGAAGAGTTTAGATTTGCTGTGAATTTTTTTTGAGATGCTTCAGATTCAAACAAAATATAATCTTTTTGTGCTTCTGGCGTTTGCAAGTAATGATTTCCAGCACTAGAATCTAAAAGTTTAGTCATAAGCTCCGCAGAGGGATTTTTTTTACAAGCAAGCTTTAGTAAATAACTAAATGTTTCTACAGTAATATCGGCCAAACAAAAATCAATGTCTTGTATCGTTCTGTATTCGAACACTGAATTTACAGTTTCAAACTTCTTTTCTTTAAGGGTTCTATTGATATATAGTTTTGTTTGAATAAGAATAAATTCTTTATAGGTTTCTCCAGATTGTATATACTCAATAGAATTCACAAATCGAGTACACATATAAAAAAAGGAATCACCTAACCAATTCTGATGTTCAACTTTATAATCATGTTTTGATTTTTTAAAATATGAAAAAAGAGATTTAGATAGTACATTGTCAACTTCTTCTATAGCGCCCCCCCAATCATTTGGGTTTTTTTCTAGCCACTCTACTATCTTCTCTTCACCCCACTCTTTTGTGTAATATTCAAATTCTTCGAACCGCGACTGTATATCAAATTTAGGGTCGTTTAAAATAACTTTAAAAAACACTTGTTCTTGTATATTAATAGGCTCTTTAGGTAACATATCCAAAATGTGTTTAAAATCATTTGCATATTCATAACTGCCTAATAATAATTTTTTAGCAGCTTCAAAACCATATTTTATAAGTAATTGATCTTTTTGATCACCAAAAATTTCTAAAAGTTTTTTTGCCGATTCTTTGCTACTTAGCATGCTACTTATGGTGTCTTTAAAGAGATCTTGTGGTTCTTTCAGCAATGCCATATATTTTTCAAGTCCAACAACATCAACAATATATTTTAAATCTTTAGGGTCTGTAATTGTAGTTGACGATTGTAAAACAACATTATTACTGTTTGAATCACAATCAAGCAATGATAAAAATATTTCTTTTGGTAGATATTGTGCCAAATGAGCCAATGTGGTTGAATCAACATAATAGAATTCTTTAATGTTATTCACTATATTTTGCTGATGTGTCGGATTTGAAAAAATTATTTTTATATATTCTTCTGGTGTATTTTTAAAAAACACACTTAATTGCAGCCAGCTAGTGTCTCTGCCTCTTTCTTTAAATGCTTGATCTAAAAGATTTTCATAAAATCGTGTTTGCTCATTTTTATCACTTAAGCCATTAATTTTAGAAAAAAAGACATTGAGTGTGGGTTGGAGCAAGCTCGTGTTATTGTCTATAAAAGCAATTTTTTTTATCAAATCATTATGAAAGGCTTCATCGGTCGGTAACATTACAGCTAATATTTTTTCAAGCATACCATAATTTTGATTGCTGATCGTTTCTTGAATAACTGTTATACATCGTTGTCTATCTTTAATCAAATAGCGAATAAATGCATTTTCCAAAGCTTCATCTTTATTTTTTACAATCATGTCAAGATAACGATACGTATAAAAAAGTGTATGCTGGGAATTAAATACGCCTTTTTCTTCTAAGATTTTTGAATCTTGTTTTAAAGAAATGATAAATCCTTCAAATAATTTGACCCCTTGTAAATCTGCTGGCGTACACTTGCTAAATTTCTTTTCCCAATCCACTGCAAGCTCTGATTTTTTATGCTTTTCTAATACAAACTGATAGGCTTTATCTAATTCTTGCAATCTATTTTTTAAAACATCTATTTGCCATGACTCTATATTTCTAAAGGGTTTTACATTTTGGTCAAAAAAATCAAAACCTGCTTTTTGATATTCTAATAACCAATGATCTAATGAATCATGTGTACCCAAGGTCAAAAAATTCCCATTAAAAAACTGTAGCTGGGTTAATATTTTATCATAATTGGCTGATGTTTTTTCTGGTTTTTTGCCAAGCAAGAATTCACCACTCGAATCCACTATCCATGCATGCTGCGGATGGCCATTTTTAGGATCACTTAAAATCGGACTGAGTTGATCAACCTCGGGATAAGTTATGATGACAGCTTCAACATCCCCAGAAGACGTTTCTCGCATTAAAACAGCATGAACGGATTTCGCATTGATCGCAGAAAAATCGTTACAAGTTTGATAAAAATTCACGCTTGAGAAAATACCAGGATGAAATGGAAGCGGGAATCCCGAATGATAATAATCCTTATAAACATAATTTAAATCTTTAATCTTATTTAAATTTTTAGGGTGTTGCATAGTCATAAGACTTTCAAAGGATAAGCCCTGTATCCAGTTATCAAAAGGTATCGCAAAAGAATGCCATCTGCTTGTCATATCCGCTTGCTGTTGCTGTTGTTGCTGTTGTGCTTGCTGTTTTTGTGCTTGAGAAGCTTGTTGTGTTTGCACAGCCTGCCCCAATAAGGGTGCTTTTGTATAAAAAACTTTTTCAGGACATTTAAGCAAACCATCTTGAATTAACTTTTTAAAGTCAGCTTCTAGCCCACTTTTTATTTGAGCAATCTCTTCTTTAGGTAAGCTTATGTTGTCCATATCAAGCAACAGTTTTTCTTCCAATTCTTTAAAAATTTTTGTTATTTTTATTAATTTTTGAGGTTTTCCATACAAATCAAAAAAATCGCGATTTTGCTCAAACATAAATAATTTTTTTGCACTGTCAAAACAAGCTTTTTTTAACATTGCATCTTTGTCTGGCATATCTAAAATAGATTTTAATATTGCCTCACGAACTAAATTATGCATTTTTTGTATCGCTGATCTAAAATGATCTTCTAGTACGCGTTTATTTTGATTTTTATTTGTTAGTTCGATAATGCTATTAATATCTACGAGTTCTCCCTCTTTTAATGCTTCTTTTATATTCGGCGAGACAAAGATTTCGACGTCTTGTGCTACCGCAAGCCCACGCATTCGCATAACACCTTGCAACAAATCTTTTTGTAATGTATCTTTGTCAACAGTCACGATTGCTTTTGCTTTTTCATTTTGTAAAACATCTGTTCCAATACAGTGTTTTTGATCGTAATAAGTAAATCTTTCGTGCGGTTTACAACCTAAGTAAGCCTTAATGATTTTTTCATCACTGCTACCGATATATTTAACTTCTTTTGAACGTGTGTCTAGTGCATGAAGTTCATCTTTTCCTTGTGAATTTTTCTTGAAAAACAAAACAAACTTTATTTTATCTCCAAGAATAGATCCTTTTTTGGTACAAAACTCAGAAATGATTTTGGCTGCTTTTTCGTTTGAAACACCTCTAAATCTTGCACCTATATCTATAAGCGCACGAATATTTTCTGGTGACTCTGTATTTTTAAAAGCATCTTCTAAAAAAACGGATGGCGTGCTGTCACTTACTATACGTACCAATGTGCTTGTTGAGTCTTTATCTTTTCGTTGTTTATCTTTTCTTTTCAATAAATCTACAGTAACTCCGTCTGTACCCAGACTTTCTTTTTGATCAAACGATAATACTTGATGCAAAGCACCAATGTTCCAAGGTGTGCCCGTAACACCTTGTACCGAACGATATAATCCAACATGATTGTGTGGGTCGCTGATTAATATTAAAGGTTCTATTTTTACTTTGGGTAAAATATAATTTTTTAAACAAAAATAAACTAAACCTTTATTCTTGCTTAATGTTTCATATAAGTTATCTAGCTGCTCGCTATTTTGCAGATCTATTTCAGATAATGTAAGCTTGGGATCAGCTTGTTGTAAAAACTGATTAAATATTTTTCCTGTTTCTGTTTGATCAACATTGAATATATCAACAGAGTTACGCAGCTCATTGCTGGCACTTTCTAATTGTTCTCTAAGCACGTTACCAAACAAGGCATTTGAAATACCTGTTTCCAAAGTTGCATGAATAGTGTAATTAATGGTTTCTAAATAGTTTCCAAATTTGTAGTTTTCCCTAGGCTGATCATTGCCTTCATAAGGGATCGCTACTGCTTTTTCTTCAGGTGTTTTTTTCTCAGCTTGAGAAGGACCAAAATTTTCGTACAGTTTTTGGGTTGCCGCATAGGGCAATAACACACTCTGATGATATTTCACTAATGCAAATATCGCTTTTCCTCGTTCATCCGGTAGTTCGTTTATTTCGGGTGGAATAGACTTATTTTTGTTTAAAAGATACTCTACCATCCCTTCTTTGGTAGCATCACTTAACTTGCCTATACTTTCGATATAGTTTAAATAGTGAAAAAGTGGGTTTTCTTTTGTTTTGTTATTTATAAATGCTTCTGCAATTTTCTTGCAGTCTGTTTCACAGGTGGTATCCAAATGTAAGTTGTTTATAAATTGATGAATCGGTAATATGGTGTTTATTTCTTGTTCACTAACATTTTTATCTTCTCCAATAGTATAATTAAATTGCATTCGAATATCTAAACTGGAATCCACCTCATCAATCAGGCCATCTGCTTTTGTTTTGTAAAACTTAAGAATTCTACTTAGCCATTTGATTTGTTTTTTCCATTCTGCATCGTTACTCGGTGGACCTTGTTCTAACAGCTCTGCATATTTCATCATCAGTGATTTAATACTGTTGTTTGTTGTTATAACATAACCCCGCAACAACATGACTTGATTAAAGTTTCTATAATATTTTTTTAAAGCTAATGCATCACAAGGTGTACTGCGATCGAAGATAAATTTATAGGCTGTCTGCCCAAACAAGCTTTCAGAAACATTATTCAAGTCTTGATAATTTGTTTCAAATAACGCATCCGGTACTTCAATAACCGAAAGATTAGTGCCTGTGGCTTTTTTCAAAGCTAAAATGGGCAATAGGACTTTCGTTTTACCACCGCCCATAATTAACTGTATAATTTTGCTTTCATATTCTTCTTTGTCATTTTGCTTAAGTATTTCGAGAGATTTCATTTGTTTTTCTCGAATTAATATTTTTGAGGCATATTGAAAAACCATTAAGTCTTGATCTTTTTGTGGATCAATTAAATTTTTCGCTACCATCTCTTCTGCGAGATTAAAAACAGCAGTCTTTAAAGTTGCAGAAGATTTTTCTGTAACATCGACTATGGGAATCTCTTTCAATCTGTTTTTAATTCGTTCACACTGTTGTTCTTTTTGAGCCAGCCACAAATAGTTGTTTATTTCATTATGCAGTTTAATAATTTCTTCTTTATTTAAACCAGTCACTTCTTGATAGGCATTAATATCGTTTTTCATATAAAGACGAAGCAATAAGACTTTAAAGTTATCTTTGGTAAATTGATATTTATGCTTACCTAAAACAGACAAATTCCAAGCGGCTTTTTCGCCGCCTTCTTTGCTATCACTTGCTCCTCCATTCGCAGTACGAAGGATGGTTTCCAAAGATGTTTCTAAATCGGTTTTCAAACATTCAGCTTCTGTTTTTAAATCATTGGCAATTGCTATACGAGTAACGAGTGTACCCATATTTTGAATGGCGTACGCTTGCTTTTTTAAAGCATATTCATTCTGTAAATGTCCTATATTTTCATCAAGTTTATTTAGAGCTTCTCTTTTTTCTACGTAGCTTTTTTGAGCTTCAATGTTTTCTTTAACTTTCTGTCGTTGCGATAGTGCAGTTTCGATACTATAGTATCCTTGATAGAACTCTTTTAGTTTTAAATTTTCAGAAAAATTAAACGGAGCCAAAGGTCTAATTTCTTCTGGAAGAATAGGGTACGGCTTTCTTGCTAAATCAATTATTTTGTCCCAATTAATCTCAGAAGCTTCATAATTTGTTTCTGTCTTGTTTTGGACATTATAATCAATCATAATGCCATCGGGGCAGATTTTTTGAGACTCACTAAATATGGCATCAAACCAAGCATTAAGTGTTTTTTGCGTAAAAAAAGTTTCTGTTGAGTCAACCTGAAAAGACTTCAACTCAGATCTTCGAAAGCGCGAAGGATTATTTAGAATAACAAACAGTAATTTGCATAACTGAGGTAAATTTTCTGGGTGCTCAGCGTTTTCATTTCTATAGGCTTTTATAGTGTCTGAACAAAATTTCTTTAACCTTTCTATTTGCATCAGTGTTAAATTGCCTGTTGAAATTTTATAACACAAGGCATAAAACGACTCTATCCATAATTTCTCATCTGTGGGTAGCGATGTTAGTCTTTCAATAATTTCTGGTGTAAACGTTTTAATATAGTCTTGTAATTTTTTAGAATCCAAATATTGTGTAGGATTTTTACCGTAGTAAAAATACGAATGAGGTTGTTGATCTGTCAGTGGCTTTTCAGAAACCATTAAAGTTTGAAATTTTTGTGCAATATCCTTCAATATGCCTGAGGGTACTGTCGCACTATCAACAACAAATCCCCCCGGGATATTAATT
The DNA here is from genome assembly GCA_945956915.1 of uncultured Francisellaceae bacterium. Classification (GTDB taxonomy): domain Bacteria; phylum Pseudomonadota; class Gammaproteobacteria; order UBA6186; family Azoamicaceae; genus CAMFJH01. Next base: position 144,662 of record CAMFJH010000001.1, read on the forward strand.
GCTTTATTTTCTCTCAAGAATTTTGAGCTATATTTCGTAATGTTTTTTTGTTTTGCTAATAATTCTGTAATATCATGCACTCGCTTAATGTCACCTTCTGTTTTGACTGCTTTGTTTTTTAGATTATTGAGTTCTAATATAAGCTGTTCTCTTTCTAGCTTTCGCCATTCTAACTGAAGCGAACCTGCTTCTTTGCCTATTTTAGAGGTAAAGCAAGTACGCAGCAAAACTAATTTTTCGCTGGTTGATAACAAAAACCCTGTTGGAACATTGCCATTATCATGATGATATTTATCGTAAATCTTAAATATTTCTTGAGATAACTCTTTAAGAAAATTTTCATTTTCTGCTTGTGCGTGATTTTGAAAAACTTCTACATCTCGATATTGACTGGAATTATTGTTTGGGAATGTATAATCAGGATGATCTCTATTAAAACTTGCCAGCAGACTTAATGTTTTTAGTTTTATAGAAAGTACTTTGGGATTTTTAAGCAGTGCTTCTGCTTGTTTTTTTTTTAAAAAAGTGGGGGTTGAATTTATAATCCACCGTATTGTTTCTATTTCTTTAACAGTTCCTTTTAAACTACCAAACCGCTCATGCAAATAGAATAGTGTTTCTAATGCTGCATCTGGATTTCTTTTGCATAAATATGTGTAAACTAAATACAAGCCATCTTCTATGTTGTTGGGTATGACTTTACCATTGTCAATTGTATAGGTATGATAATTTTCTACGCGGTTATAATGCCTATCTGTTATTTTTAATTTTTTGAGCCATGTATGTCTTATGATATCTGAAGTGTCTAAACTAAATGGATACTCGGCACTGCTTTTATATGTAGGTAGTTGACTGTGTTGTATGTTTATATCTAAAAAAAACTGTTGTCTAGGAATAATCAATTTTTCTTTTGGTTTTTTTGATTTTGTTTTTTCATCTTTTTCTTTAGTCTCTATTTGTTCTTTTGTTTCTTTTGGCTTTTCTATGCGCACAAAATGTAATGGTGCCTTAAAGCCAGGAATCAATGTATCACTGTCATTTAAAACTAATTTTTCAGCTGTGTCTTTTCGAATAAAATCCCAAAATGGATTTTTATTCGCATTCTCTTGGATATTTAATTCAAAATTATATCTTGGAAATCGGACTATAAACTTTGGTTCTTCCTCCTTACTATTTTTATAAACCTCAATAAATGATTTGTCTTCAAAGTTTGAAAACATATTATGTAAATAGGATTTTTGATTTAATAAAACATAAGGCGTTTCTGTGAATGGCTCGCTTATAGAAACTTGTTCTATCAGGGTTATTGTTTTGGTCTCATTGTTATAACAATGTGTAATCTTGCCCGTCTCTATCTCAATTGCATATATTTTTTCTTGACGCACCCAAAAATGATGTGATTTTGTAATTGTACTTGGAAATTCAGGAGGCGAATCTATAAGTCTAAACCAACTGGCAGGCGATCCGATTTTCTTTTCTATGATTAGATCCTTTGGGTCTAATGTTGTAATTCTATAAAAAGCACCCTTCGGCTGTTCAAGCTTATAAATTTTTTCTGAACTGTTTTGCCAAATATAGTTTATATCTTCTGAAAAAAAGCTTACAAATTTTGGATTGGCTTTTAAATCAACAGGGATAAGCTTATATGTCAAATCTTGATCGTCATAAATTTCTCCTGTCTTAAAATTAACTTTAAAACAAAGCTGTCCTTCTTTATTTTCAAGCACAATATATTGTGCTTGAAATTCAAATATATAATTTTCAGCTTTGAGCTCTAATAACTTTACTATATATGTTTCCAGATTTTTTTTAAGTAACGGTGTTAATTCCTTAGGTATATAACGTGACAAAAATGAAACAGCTTCTTTAAATTTCTGTACATACAAAGCATCTTGGTATTCACGAACTATTGGGTAATGATGGTATACCAACAAAGATTCAAAATACTGTTGTATTTCTGCTTCTGTCAAAACAGCAGGCGCACGTTTTTGCAGTGTGTTTGCCAATAATAAAAGTCTTGCTGTATGCAACTCTCGTAAAACCAAAGTGTCTGCTGTTTTATGCTTTAAATATGTTTCTAGCTGTTTTTGTATCAATTGTAAATTTTCTGCAACACCTTTTATGGCCATTTCATTTGCATAAAAATTGACTTTTATTGCCAGATGTAATAAAAAAATAGCTGTTTTATCCGGTTTGTTTTTTTGCGAAAATCTGTTTGCGCTTTGGATTAGAAAATCATGCAATTCCTGAAGAAATTCAGAAGATTCAGATAACTTTTCCATGAGCAAATTAGGCTCGAAGATGTTTTTTTCTAAATAATATTGAATATCTTCTTTTGCCAATAAGCTTAAATTTTTCTTAAAAAAGACTAATGTGCTTTTTAACTGTGCTTTTTTTGAAGTGCGAAGATGCATTAATTCTCTTACGAGCCATGTCTGGCTGTTCTCGCTTCGTAAAATGTTTCCAAGACCTCCATCTGTGCTGTTTGTATCTAAATCACCAAGTTGGATCGCATTTGAAGAAGCCATATTTTCACAATGTGTAGAAGCAAGTAAGGTGGCTTCAATCGCTTGCGTGTTACACAATTGTGCTCCCACAAATCGAGACGGTGTTCCTATAACCTCGTTCCCAAGTATTTTATCGACAAAGCTTTTTGATAAATTTGAAGCAACCGTTCGCTCTTGTTCATCAAAAACAGTTAGTCGCTGTTCAAGATTAACATGCGGTTTCTTATAGTTGGTGTTAAGTCCACTCAACCCTGCACAAATTGAACGTTCAATTTTATTTTGCCATGCACATTTTTCTCGCAATATATTATCTATGGATACACCAAAAAACACAGAGCTTTGATTCAAAAATTTTTCTAAAACATAAAGCACTTTTTTATCTTTATTATCTTCTAGAGATTGGTCAATGCTCTTTTTTCGAATACTTTGATACAAAGAAATACAGCTATCATATACACCACAATCTTTAATCATCTGCACATATCGTCTTGTTATCAGTTCTTTTAACTCTATAGGGTTATATTTTTTATATAGATTTCTTATTTCTTGTAAGCGCGTATCACATAATACTTCTTGGGACCCCAGAAATGGGTTGTATTTTTCTTGTTCTAAAAGTTTGTATAGCCGTTTTTGCGTAATATCTTCTATGTTGCCTACCTGGCTGCAAATCGTAATAAAGCTTAGGGCACACACAATATTTTTAGACGTTATAATTTGAGAAAAATTTGGATATGTTTCTATATAAATTTTATATAATTCTGTTAAGGCATCCAAAATGCTTTCTTTTTCCTGTTCTTGATACTGCAAAGGAATAGGAAGTTTTAAAAAAAATTTTTCTAGCCGATCAATAGCAAATTCAGGATTAGATGTAATCAATGTCTTTGTTTCTGTTAAAAATAATTCAAAGCCTTTAACATCTTGCGGTGGCGGCTGAGAGGGTATATCTTGGATAGCAGCTGTATCTGTAACAATCAGATTTTCTTCTTTTGTTTTAGATTCTGCCAAGTTAAATACTGTCTCTTCACTAAAGCTTAATGGTTTGGTAAATGTATCACTTGCTTCATAAAATCTATTAAAGGCATTATTGTCAAAAAGTCCTGATTGTTTTAGAGTTTCTTTTTTTTGAGAGAGTATCGATTTTTTTTCTGACAAATATGCATAGGCTTTGTTTTTTTCTACTTTTGAAAAGTAATCGGACTTCTCTAAAATCCGAGCCATATTATCAATGGCCAACTCTATTTGTTCTTGGACTTGCAACTCTTTTTCTCGCCCATCGGTTATCACTTGTTCAAGATAAAGATCGAGCGTATGCTTTTTAAAATTATACATAAATCGCTTGTAGGCTTTTTTATCTGCATGCGAAATTTTCGCTAATTGATGTAAAATTTTTTCAGCACACGTGCCCGAGCGCTGCCCTGCCGTTAGGTTTATTTCACCCTCGGGAGGTGCAATTAAATCACCCTCTAAATATGCAATTTTTGGAAAGATTTTTTGATACAATACGTTTTCGTTATACGATTTTGTTTCATCGTGCTGCTGTGGTTTAAGGAGTTCACCTAAAAACCAAGCAAGCTTCTCTTGATAATTTTCTTGTGCAGTGATGTTTTCAATAGAAAACTGTTGAACGGTACAATAGCGTTCTTTATCTACTTCAGAAATGATTTTATGAAAATTTAAACCCGCACCTGAATTATAAACTTTAAATAAAAGTTGACCAGCTTCATTGGTTTCAAAACAATAAATCAATGCGTGCCCAGGCTCATCCCCATTGCCTACCCACCCTCCAGGTATCAGCACACGATCTTTTCTTAAAATCTTTTGTGCTATTTTTTGAGATATTTCCGAAATGTTTTTAGTGCTGTTAATATCGTCATCAACCGATTTTAGGTAATTTAAATCTTCGCTTAACGCTTTTACTTCATTATTTTTTTCTAAATCGTTAAGTGTATTTACATAGGATGTAAATAAGGCAATCGTATCTCTAAATGTTTTTCCTTGCAATTTAGTGCCTGAAAGCCAGGTGTCATTATGGATATGTGCAAATAATTTGTCGTCTATCTTCATTCTATTCCCACAACGAGTTATTTTTATAACAGTTTATTAAAGTACCTTATTAAAGGTAATAGTACAAATTTACATTATTTTCTAGATTGCAGCTAGGTCTTTGGTCTTTAAGCGTTTAGAAAGAGACGGTTGTTTTTTGTTAAAGCTTTAAACCTGTGTTCCCAACTATTCACGTGTACCTTCACAGTAAAAAAATCACCATCAGGTAATTCTACTCAAAAGCTCGAACTGAGCTTATAATTACAATTTGACCTATATTGGCATTTGTTTTGCGGATTGTGTATCATACCACAACCTTATGTTCTGTGGGATACTGGTAAGCCATTAAAAGTTATGCTATATGAACATAGTTAATTGAGAAAGCTTGCTTAATAGGGGGGGTTAATGTGCCCGGCATATTTTTTAAAGCAACACACAGACAGGCTCAAACAGTAAGGAGAGATTATCATGAAAAAAAAATTAGCATTATTAGTAACCCCGCTGGTTATGTTAGCCACAGGCACTGCTGTTGCGAACACGAATATGATGGGTTGCTGTTTATCACCCTATCTTGGAGTTGATGCGCAAATACGCCATATGCCTTTTCAAAAAGATTTTGGTGGCAATGTGTTGAAGAAAAATTATCCACAAGGTAATTTTTTTGCAGGATTAAGACTTGACTATTTTGGTCTTGAAGCAGGATATACCGTTTCTAAAAAGAAACATGGAACTAGAAATAATGTAAATGGCGCTCCTGTATTTGGAGTAGCCCCTGCACCCCTTGGGCCTTTGGAGCTTAGTACAACACAAATTCATCGTGCAACATCTAGAATTCATGGATGGAATTTCAATCTAATGGGCTATTTACCTATATTTTGTCCAGAAAATCATGTAGAACTAGTCGGTGGTGTAGGGATATCGCAATTCAAACATCGAGCACATAGAACACTTTCAGCAACTAGTGTATTTGAAGGAGATGTGCCTGGCACCACAGATATAGAATTGGATGTAGTTAATACTCATTTTAATAAACGTAAGGCTGTATTAAGACTAACGGGAGGTATACAGCATATGTTAACAGATTGCTTTGGTATTCGTGCGTTGGTAAATTGGGAAAATACTGCTAAATTGCGCATACAAGGCAGAGATGATGAAACGGGAGAGAGAGGTTTTCTAGCTAGAACAAAAAACAGTTTTAATTATGGACTGGGTGTTTTTACTAATTTCTAATCATAAAAAAAGGGTGGGATACCCACCCTTTTACTCTTTATAATATCATTTTCCGCGATTACTTGTTCTACGTGCTGCTTTTGATGCAGCTATTTGTGCAGCGCGCTCATCAGCCGCTTGTTTAGCCCTAGCTGCTTCAGCCTGAGCTTCCTGCTGAGCTCTAGCTTCTTGAGCAGCTCGTTCAGCCTCGACTTGTCGACCTGCTGGAGTATTACGAACGTCTTGAGTTAGCTTGCGTGTTTGTTCTTGTCGAGTTTTAACCTCCTCAGCGCTTGGAGATACTAATCTGTCGTATGCATCATTAAAAACAACAAAAACTTCTGACATCTTCTCTTTAGTAGCCGGACTGGGTCGTGTAACAATTGTAAAAGAGTTAAAGAGTGCTCTTTGCAATTCATTTAGTTGATCAGTCAGTGTATGGCTACCAAATAATTCTGCAAACTCCCGAGATTTACTAGGAGATAGCAATGTTTCTAGAGTTTGATATGCCGTAACTGCTTTCTGTAAAGCTTTCGTAGCAGATATCCGATTTTCCACACTGCTGGTTATCGGGCCTTTTATTCCTAGTAAGAACGCTACAACTTCCAAATGATCTTTAACATCTATTATGTCCCGTAAATTCTGCAATGTAATCCCATTTTTTGCGGCAATACATCTTTCAAAAAATTCAGAGATTTCTTTGGCATTAGCTTCATTGTTAACTGGCATAAGACACCCCCATTAATTTTTAATAATTAAACACTTCTTTCGAGCGTAGTCTATCACAGTAGTTATTTACTTTACAAGTTTTGTACTTTTCACACGAAGGCTAGTCCTAAAAATTAAATGAGTCAATCAACATTCTTATTTTGTGGTGAGTGTTAAGAATGAAAGGATAATCAGGTTTTTATTGTTGTATTTACCCGTTTTATTTTTAATAAACTTAAATTATGGATAAATATCAATTTGGAGGCGCAGTAGACTAGCGTCGCAGCAATCGCTAAGCGAGAGACGCACCATAAGCCGAACAACTATGAAAAGTGCACATAGAACAAAAATACATAAAACACTTGTGAGCTGTCCAAAATCGAGGTACACTACGCTCTACTTTAAGTTAATTGTTCGTTATGGCGACCTTTTTGGTCCCTTAACAATGAATGAGCACGAACCCCGCCAGGCCCGGAAGGGAGCAACGGTAGTGCTTTATTTGTGTGTTGAGTGTGGCTAAGAGGGCCGCCTCCAAAAATTACAGAGAATGGGGTAAAAGATATGCATGCCGTGATCGTCAGTGGTGGCAAACAATACCGTGTTAAAGAAGGCCAGTCTATTAAAGTAGAAAAATTGGCTGTAGATACGGGTAATTCAATTGACTTTGATAAGGTCCTTATGTTATCAGATGGTGAAACTGCACAAGTGGGTGCGCCTTATGTTGCGGGTTGCACTGTGCAAGCCGAAATAATAGGCCATGGTCGTGCTGATAAAATTACTATCATTAAAATCAAAAGACGTAAGCATCATCGTAAAACACAAGGTCATAGACAAGCGTATACCGAAATTAAAATTACCGGCATACGTTCAACAAAAGCTGCTTAAAGCTTAACGAAGGAGTAACAGCAATGGCACATAAGAAAGCAGGCGGTAGTACTACCAATGGTCGCGATTCCGTCTCGAAGCGCTTAGGCGTTAAGCGTTTTGGTGGCGAATTTGTTAAAGCCGGCAATATTTTGGTTCGTCAACGCGGTACTAAATTTCACCCAGGTGTGAATGTCGGTATTGGCTCTGATGATACGCTTTTCGCAAAAGTGACAGGTTATGTAAAATTTGTCATTAAAGGTCCTAAAAGTCGACAATTTGTGACGGTTATCCCAGAAACTGCTACAGCTGCCTAATTCTAGTCCTTAATATCATCGTTCATTATTATTATGAAATTTATTGACGAAGTCAGTATTCAAGTGCAGGCAGGCAAAGGGGGCGATGGATGCTTAAGCTTTAGGCGAGAGAAATTTATCCCCTTTGGTGGTCCCAATGGCGGTGATGGTGGCAATGGCGGCAGTATTTATATTGAAGCCGATCCACAGTTAAATACCCTGATAGATTATCGTTTTCTTAAGCATTTTAAAGCTCAAAATGGCCAGCAAGGCATGGGCAGCGAGTGCACAGGCAAAAGTGCAGAGGATCTGATCCTCAAAGTCCCTGTGGGTACCGTTGTTTGGGATGCAGAAACCCTGGAACAAATGGGAGACCTGGTAAAACCCCGCCAACGCTTGTTGGTTGCACAAGGGGGATTTCATGGTTTGGGTAATGTGCGCTTTAAAACCAGTACCAATCAAGCCCCTCGTCAAATAACGCATGGCCGTCCTGGTGAATGTCGCAAATTACGCTTAGAACTGAAAGTACTGGCCGATGTCGGCTTATTGGGTTTTCCGAATGCTGGCAAATCAACCTTTATTAGAGCAGTTTCCGCAGCTACGCCTAAAGTTGCAGATTATCCATTTACTACCCTTCACCCTAATTTAGGGGTAGTGAAAATTGCTGAGGGCCAAAGTTTTGTGGTTGCGGATATTCCTGGAATTATTGAGGGGGCTGCTGAAGGCGCTGGTTTAGGCTTGAGATTTTTAAAGCATTTAGCTCGAACTCGATTATTGTTGCATATTGTGGATATTGCACCCTTAGATGATTCTGATCCGGTTGAAAGTGCCAAGATTATTGTGGGAGAGCTCGAAAAATATAACCCTGAGCTTGCAAAGCAAGAACGCTGGTTAGTCTTAAACAAAATAGATTTATTACCCCATAGAGAAGATAGTGTTGCTATAGCAGAAGCCATTGTGAAAGGCTTAAATTGGCAGGGACCGGTATTTGTTATATCCGGGATGCAAAGAGAAGGTACTCAAGAATTGTGTTATGCGATTATGCAACGCTTGGAAACCCTCACCCCCCGCTAAAGCGGTACCCTCTCCCAGAATTGGGAGAGGGAAGGAAGAAAGCCCGTTTTTGAGGTTTTAAGCAGCTAAGGCTTTAATGTGTGAGTTTAGACGGCTTTTATGTCTTGCGGCTTTATTTTTGTGAATAAGTCCTGCAGTAGCCATCTTATCGAGAATAGAGGTCGCTAAGCGGTACTCTGTAGTAGCCAATTCTCGGTTGCCATCTTGAATAGCTTTTAGAACACGTTTAATGTGGGTACGCATATTTGAGCGACGGCTGACGTTATGCTGACGATTTTTTTCAGCCTGACGGGCTCGTTTTTTTGCTTGAGCTGAATTAGCCAAGGTAAGTCTCCAAATAAATTAAGGTTAACAACTGGTTTTCTGAAGAGTTATATTGACCGAAAATCAAAGGCCTGTCAAGCTTTATATTTATTTTAGTTAATCAACTATTTTTGGTGCTGGCACGATATTTAAATAATCATCGTCCTCCGTCTTTTCTACAGTTTCAGTACTTAAAGATGTTGGTAATGCTTCAACAGATTCTCGTAGGAAACCATTGAATTCTGGATTTTTAGAATGAAAATAGGTTTTATAATCTTTGTGTTTTAACTGGTCAATTGCCTTTTTTAAGTTTTTTTCTTGCTGTTCGAGTATTGAGAGAGAACTTTCCAAGGCTTGAAGGCGGGTGCATAATTGCTTATTTTTTTGCTGTAGATTTTCTATTTGTTGAAGAGGCGTTAGAGTTGCTTCTGTAGAAGTAGGTGCTGAAGTACTTATGAAAGCAGTTAGAGCCCATAAAGAGCTAAACCAAAATTCTTGATTTTCTAGTGTTGTTCTGTGTGATCCATTGTTTAGGGGCTGTGTATTTTGATATTGTTTCAGTAATTGTACACTTTGTTGTGTTTGTTCTGCTTGTGCTGTCTCAAAAAGAGTTTTGTTGCTAGCCATTTTAGCCTTAATCTCTGTAATATCATTTTTGAGTTTCGAAATAGATTTTTGAGTTTGTGCTAATAATAGTTCATTTGTTTTGATTTCTGCATTCGTGGCATCTATTAACATTTGTTCTGTTTGATCTGCTGCAAGTTTGATAAGCTCACGTTCATGATCAATTTTTGCTAAGCGCCGTTTCATCTCTTTGGCTTTGTCAACCAATGCTGAACTGAGTTCAGGATTAAGCATCTTTAACTCCCTGTATGTCTTTAATCATAAGCTAAGCCTGACAGCTGGCCAGGTAAAAGTCAACAAAACAAAGTAACTAACTTGATTTTATGGAAAGCTGGTATTAATAACTTAGTCAAGGTATTATTGAAGGACTTTGTAATAAAACCTGATTGAACCATACTATGTAAGCATGAGTATACAACTTTTAAAATCTACGACAATCACCTCTGGTATGACGCTTATTTCTCGTGTTTTGGGCTTTATTCGAGATATGGTGGCTGCACATTTTTTTGGAGCCAGTGCGGGGTACGATGCCTTTATTGTAGCCTCTAAAATTCCTAATTTTATGCGCCGATTATTTGCCGAAGGTGCTTTTGCTCAAGCGTTTGTGCCCATGATATCCGAATATAAAACAACACGTTCACACGAAGAAGTACAGGTATTTGTCAATCGCGTAGCCGGATGTTTGGGCTCAGTGCTTTTGTTAGTAACCGCTTTGGGTATGGTACTGGCACCTTTTGTGGTCTTTATTTTTGCGCCAGGATTTATGTCAGGAGATGAAGGCCGATTAATAATCGCTTCTGATATGTTGCGCATTACTTTTCCGTATTTGCTGTTTATTTCTTTAACAGCTTTCGCAGGCGGCATTTTAAACAGTTATGGGCGTTTTGCAGCCCCGGCTTTTACCCCTGTGTTTTTGAATATCGCGATGATTCTAACAACGGTATTCTTATCGTCCTACATGGCACAACCCGTGAATGCACTTGCCTGGGGAATGTGTTTGGGGGGCGTGGTGCAATTATTGTTTCAATGGCCTTTTTTAAAGCAAATTCGTCTTGTGCCCATCCCTAAAATGAATTGGCAAGACCCTGGCGTGCGTCGTATTTTGTTATTGATGGTTCCGGCTTTATTTGGCGTTTCTATCAATCAATTAAATTTAATGCTAGGTTCTGTGTTTGCTTCTTTTTTACCCACTTCCAGTATTTCTTGGTTATATTATGCGGAACGTTTAATGGAATTTCCCTTGGGTGGTTTTGGAGTAGCTTTGGCAACGGTTGTTTTACCCAAATTAGCACAGCAGCATACAAAATCCGAGCATACGGGTTTTTCAGAAACACTGGATTGGGGTGTACGATGGGTATTGTTAATCGGCATGCCTGCAGCCTTGGGATTAGCTTTGCTGGCAGGGCCTTTATTAACCACTTTATTTTTTTCAGAAACCGGCCGTTTTACAGAATTCGATGTGTGGATGAGCAGGCAAGCCTTGATTGCTTATTCAGTTGGGATCTTAGGATTTATGTTGGTGAAAATATTGGCCTCGGCTTATTATGCACGACAAGATATTAAAACACCGGTGCGTTTTGCCGTAGTCACCGTCATTGCAAATGCAGTGTTCAGCTTGCTTTTGATTATGCCCTTAGCCCATGCAGGTTTGGCCTTAGCCACTTCATTGGCAGCACTCTTAAATGCGAGTTTGTTGGCTTTTGGATTGTATAAACGCAAGTTATATCAAATACAAAAAGGTTGGAAAATATTTATCAGCAGATTGCTATTGGCCTCTTTGATGATGAGCTTGGTACTGTGGTTCTTTTCACCCCCAATAGAATATTGGGTGGCTCAAGAAGCCATTAAAAGAGTGGGTATGTTGGCAGCTTTGGTTACGGGAGCAGGGGGCGTTTATATTTTGACCCTGTGGATTTTTGGATTGCGTTTAAAGCATGTCTTAACTGCAAATGTGTAGCATAAATACTGGAAGAGGTTGATTGAAAATGAGTGAGCGAGACTATAAAAATACTTTAAATTTACCCCATACCGATTTTGCGATGAAAGCCAATTTGGCACAAAGAGAGCCTGAGATTTTAAAGCAATGGGAAAATATTAACCTGTACCAAAAAATTCAAGCACAAAACAAAGCCAAACCTGCCTTTATTTTGGCCTCGGGTCCGCCTTATGCCAATGGTAATATGCATTTAGGGCATGCTTTAAATAAAACCCTAAAAGACATTATTTTAAAATCGAAAGTATTAAGTGGTTTTCGTACGCCTTTTGTGCCAGGCTGGGATTGTCATGGTTTGCCCATTGAATTAAATGTAGAAAAAAAAGTGGGTAAACCTGGTGTAAAAGTCGATGCCAAAACATTCAGACAAAAATGCAGAGACTATGTGCTGACGCAAGTCGATGCCCAACGTGCAGGCTTTATGCGTTTGGGAATGCTTGCAGATTGGCAAAATCCCTATCTGACCATGGATTATGGATACGAAGCCGATATTGTACGGAGTTTGGCAAAAATACATGCGAATGGTCATTTGCATAAGGGGTATAAACCGGTACACTGGTGTATCGATTGTGGTTCAGCCCTTGCAGAAGCAGAAGTGGAATATGCAGACAAAAGTTCGCCTGCCATAGATGTTTGTTTTAAGATTGCAGAAAATGCTAAGCAAAGCTCAGCGGTGTTTGCACGTTTAAAACAATTAATACCCAATGATGCGGCTTTGTCTTTGATCATTTGGACCACAACCCCTTGGACTTTGCCTGCTAACCAAGCAGTTGCGGTAAACGCGCAATTGATTTACGCGATACTAAACTTAAAAAAGACTAATCGATATATTATGATAGCACGAGATTTAGTGGAATCTTTTGCAAATCGTTTAGGCTTGGAAGAAAATGATTATGAAATTTTAGGCGAATGTCTTGGAAAAGAATTAGAACATTTAGTATTAGAACACCCGTTTTATGATAGAAAAGTGCCTGTGGTCTTGGGTGATCATGTAACCACAGAAGCAGGTACTGGCTTGGTGCATACGGCTCCAGCCCATGGTATAGACGATTATCGGGTAGGGATGCAGTATAATCTGCCAGTTGATAATCCAGTTAATGCACAGGGCTGTTATATTCCGGGCACGCCTCTCTTAGAAGGGCAGCATGTGTTTAAAGCCAATGAAACCGTGATTGCTTTATTAAAAGAAAAAAATGCTTTATTACATCTGGATACTTTAGCACACAGTTATCCGCATTGTTGGCGACATAAAAGTCCGATTATTTTTAGGGCAACACCCCAGTGGTTTATTGGTTTTGATCAAAATGGCTTACGTACAGCATCGTTGGCGGCTATCAAAACAGTCGAGTGGATCCCAGAGTGGGGTGAAGCACGGATAGAGGCGATGATCAAAGACAGACCGGATTGGTGTATTTCTCGTCAGCGTACATGGTGTGTGCCGATGTGTGTATTTATACATAAAGATACAGGCGATTTGCATCCAGACACCTTGCAATTGATGGAAAAAATCGCTCAAAAAATCCAAAATGAAGGCATAGAAGCCTGGTATGAATTAGATCCCAAAGCGTTGGGTGTTGATACAGATTTGTATCAAAAATCACCCGATTCTTTAGATGTGTGGTTTGATTCTGGTGTTTCTCATGCTGCTGTGCTACAAAAACGTTCTGAATTAGCATTTCCTGCAGATTTATATTTAGAAGGTTCTGATCAACATCGGGGTTGGTTTCAATCTGCATTATTAACTTCTGTTGCGATGAATGGAAAAGCGCCTTACAAGCAAGTACTCACGCATGGATTTACGGTAGATGCTTCAGGTCGAAAAGAGTCGAAGTCTTTAGGGAATGTCACTGATCCTAATAAAATATTTCAAACACTGGGTGCTGATATTTTACGGTTATGGGTTTCTGCCACGGATTATCGAGCAGAAATGTCGATATCCGATGAAATTTTAAAACGTATGAGTGATAGTTATAGACGAATTCGAAATACAGTACGTTTTTTATTATCCAATTTAAATGGCTTTGATCCTAAACAACATTTGGTGCTTTTTACAGAAATGCTGCATTTGGATCAATGGGTCTTGGATAGGGCGCGTAGGGTACAAGCAGAAATCCAGCAGGCGTATACGGATTATCAATTTCACACGGTCTATCAAAAATTGCATAATTTTTGTTCAGTAGACTTGGGTAGTTTTTATTTAGATATCATTAAAGACAGACAATACACTGGCAAAACAGAGGGCTTACCCAGACGTTCTGCGCAAACAGCCTTGTATTATCTAAGCGAATGTTTGGTACGTTGGATGGCCCCTATTTTAAGTTTTACCGCTGAAGAAGTTTGGCAACATATGCCAGATGTCGTTAAGGGGCAACGAGTAGAATCTGTTTTCTTAACTGAGTGGTTTGAAGATATTGCTGAATTTAAATTAGAAAAGGGCGTTTTCACAGAAGCTTACTGGTCTAAAATATTGCTTATCCGAGAATGTGTGAATAAAGCTTTAGAAGAATCGCGTGCAAAAGGCATTATCGGTTCGGGTCTTGAAGCCGAACTTGAGTTGTATTGTAAGCAAGAGCATTTTGAGTTATTAGCTAAGTTAGAAGATGAATTAAGATTTGTTTTGATCACTTCTCAAGCAAAAATTTACAAAGAAAGTGATCGCCCCGAAAGTGCTGTACAAACAAGCATCGATGGTCTTTGGATTGAAGTGAAAAACTCAGAGCATGTGAAATGTGAGCGTTGCTGGCACAGAAGGGAAGATGTAGGTAAAAATCCTAAGTATCCGGGCATTTGCCTTCGCTGTGTAGAAAATATTACAGAAAAAGGTGAACATAGGGTATATGCTTAAAGCGCTAATAATGTTTGATAATAACCAGTAAGTGTATTCTAATTACACATACTGGTTAAAATCTAAAGACATAACTTGCCCTATTCTTTAATTTTTGGCCTCTTGCCTGGTGGAAGATCGCTTTGCTCTTCTAAGGTCTGTCTTCTAGCTAGTTTTTGAGTGAGAGCGGCAGGAGTGAATCTAAGCATAAGTGAACGCTCAACATCTTTGCCTAAGGAATGTTCAATTTCAAGAGGTGGCTTTGGCTCAGCATATTCCAAAATTTTTTCCACCAAGGGTTCAGCTAAAAAGCGTATTCTGGATTCTTTGCCTAACCTTGGATGGCGCCCCATAAAAAGTGCCACCCTTTGATTGTTTAGTTCATCCATGCTGTTTTGCCTATTTCTTAACAAAGCGAACAACCCTTGCTCTGTAATGCCTGTACTCCGGACGTCTAAATATTCAAGGCTTGTATTGAATGATAAATTTAAAGCATCTTCATCATAGAACTGAGTGTCCATTCCATTCAAGTTAAGAGACAAAAGGGTTTTAGCCTTCGATAATTCCAAAAATATTCTTTTATCCACTTCTATGTTTTCGTAATCTCCCTCTAAGTCTAAGCTGCTTAAAACTGGATTATTCAGCAAAGCTCGCAGGCCAATAGGGGGAATAGGGGTATCCCTTAAACCCAAATGGTAAATCGATCTGTTTAGACTTAAGAACATCAGAGCAGTATTATCAAGATTCTCATTACCACTAAGATCCAGCGACAATAAAGTCGTATTGTCTATAAAAAACTGGAAAACATCCATGTCTTCGATCGAGATTGATTGCAATTCTAGTTTTTTAATTTTTGAATTTTTAGCTAAAGCTTCAACACCGATATCAGTAATGGGATTTCCATTAAGAAATAATTTTTCTAGTGTGTTATTAAGTGCCAATGCATGTGCGCCGATATCGCCTATCTCACAGTATATTGCACATAAAACTTTAAGTTTCATCTTTGATAAAGCTATAGCACCTTGATCGAGAATCTTATTACTGGTAATGATTAAACGTTCTAGGGTTTGATTAGATGATAAAATGTCTACACCGATGGGTGTTACTGTCTCGGTTCCTAAGGATAAAGACTTAATGTTAGGGTATGCATTTAAAAAGGCAACAACAATATGCATTTCATCATCAGTGATAACTATTTTACCCGAATCTAAATCAAGTTTCCGTGCTTTTGCACTTAAGTTGTTTTCATTCAGAGTATCCATAATAGCTTGTTTAAAAGCTGGACGAAATTTTTCAGGGCAAGATTTCCAATCAAAAGCAGTCTTTACATAAATGGTTTCTAAAGATTGTTTTATTTCTTCGTGTGGTACTGACATTGTATTTCTCCATGTTGATCAATAGATTGTATTTATGACCATATTAAAATATAAGTTATTGTATCACAATTCATAGAGTATATGTCTAAAATAAGGGGATATTGTTTGATATTAACCAGTGTATATGTGCTTGATAAGTATGGAAAACGGTGAATATATTGATAAGGTGAAATCAAGAAATGGCCAATGGAGACTTAAGGGTTGTGATTGCTTTTGGCCATGGGGGGATTTTCATGTTGTGGTGGCACATAGAAAAGAGCGATTCCCTTCGCTCTAAACAGAGGTTTATGAGATGATTTTAAAGGCTTTCCAACCAATTCATTAAAGTATTATTTTGCTTTTCAAGCCAGGAAGCTTCTTTAAAGGTTAGAGTTAAAAGATTGATGCCTTGTAAGCTGGAAACCAAGTGTAATGCCCAGACTTCAGCAAGTTCAGGATTGATTGCTTTAAATTGTGTTTCACAAAAATTAAGCACTTCTTTCATAAGGGCTGCTGCAGCCAAGGAAATTTCACCGCCTTGCTTACCCAGTTCTTGACATAAGCTGCCTAAAGCATCTCCGTAAGCCATCGTTTCTGCATGCAAATTCAGCGATTGTTCTTCGATAAATGCTTTTAAACGTGCTTTAGGGGTAGAAAATGAAGTATTCCAAGCGCTAAAGAGTTGTTGGATAGCTTTACGTCTTTGTTCAATCACGGTTAAGATGATAGATTCCTTGGATTTAAAATAATAATAGACATTACCTAAGGGCACTTCTGCTAAAGCCGCAATATTGGCTAAAGTGGTGATACTCACACCTTGTTGATGAAATAATTCGTCCGCAGCCTCGATTAAGCGAGTTCGTTTATCTGCCTTCTGATTTATAATGGTACTCATTGTTTCTAACCTCTTTGTTCTCTGTAATGAAAGACTTGTTTATACACTTAAGATAACTAAATAACAACCATCATTATACATAGTAATCCTACTGGTTCAACACTGTTTTTTTCTACAGTTTAGATGGCTGATGCTTTATTACTCGAAGAGTCAGTTGACATATAGTATTGAAATTGCGCATAATTGAAACTTAATTTTTATTTTGTATGTATTTTTTTAATGTCATAATGATTTTATTTAACCCTTAACCCAGTCAATACAGGAATAAAATGATGAGCAGTGTTAAAGTGCCCATGACCGTAGGGGGGGCAGAAAGATTACGGGAAGAATTACAAGAGTTGAAGTCAGTTGCGCGCCCTAAGGTGATCGCCGCTATTGCAGAAGCACGTGCTCATGGAGATTTGCGTGAAAATGCCGAATACCATGCAGCCAAAGAGCAGCAGGGTTTTATAGAAGGCCGTATTCAAGATATTGAGTACAAATTATCGCATGCCCATGTGGTTGATCTGGGTTTGCTTGAAAACGATGGTAAAGTCGTCTTTGCCTCTACCGTCACTTTAATGCATACCGATACAGAACAAATGGTTACCTATCAAATTGTGGGTGATGATGAAGCTGATTTAAAATTGGGTAAAATTTCGATTTCCTCACCTATAGCCCGTGCCATGATTGGTAAGTATGAAGGGGATACTGTGGAAGTAACCACACCCAATGGCTTGATAATCTATGAGATCACAGAGGTGCAGTACTTTGCCACGCACTAGCAGCAGTCGTCGCTGGTTAGATAGACAGCATAACGATATTTATACAGCCAAAGCCAAAGCAGAAGGGTATAGAAGTCGAGCGGTCTATAAGCTATTAGAAGTGCAAGCAAAAGATAAATTATTCAAAAAAGGCATGGTGGTCATAGATTTAGGCGCAGCCCCTGGTGGTTGGTCGGAGGTGGCTAGAGATTTAATTGGTGCAACAGGGAAAATCATTGCATTGGATATACTCCCTATAGAACCGATTAAAGGAGTCGATATAATAGAAGGAGATTTTAGAGAACTTGCGGTCTTTAATCAATTGTTAATGCATTTAAAAGATCTAGAAGTGGAAAAAGTAGATCTTGTTATTTCAGATATGGCCCCCAATATAAGTGGGGTACCTTCTGTAGATCAACCCCGATCTATGTATTTGGCGGAGTTGGCATTAGAATTGTCGGATGCTGTTCTGAAAGAAGGAGGTCAAATATTCATTAAATTATTCCAAGGAGAGGGTTTTGAAGCATACTGGTCTATGCTTAAGAAAAGGTTTAAGTCCGTTGCAAGTCGTAAACCCAAAGCATCTAGGGCTGAATCCCGAGAAATTTATGTTTTGGCAAAGGGTTACCATGCCCCTATTTCCAGCAGTATCTGATAGTTGAGAGGTTTTACCTTTGAATGACATGTTTAAAAATTTAGTATTGTGGGTGGTCATCGCATTGGTGCTGATGTCCGTGTTCAGCAATTTTGGTCCACCTCCTAAGCAGGCGATTAAGCTGCCCTATTCCCAATTCATCGAAAAAGCACGCAGCGGTGGTGTGAAGCAGATCACTGTTGAAGATCGTAATATTAATGGTACCACCCAAGATGATAAACCTTTTGTAACCTATGTTCCCGCCTTATCTGAAACCGTTATTAATACTTTGGTAGACAATGGGGCTGTGGTGCGTGGTAAAGCCCCTGAACAACCCAGTCTACTGATGAATATATTTGTCAGCTGGTTCCCCATCATTTTATTTATAGGGGTTTGGATATTCTTTATGCGCCAAATGCAGGGCGGCGGCGGCGGTCGAGGGGCTATGTCTTTTGGACGCAGTCGGGCTAGATTAATCGGTGAAGATCAGGTTAAAGTGACCTTTGCAGATGTAGCCGGTATTGATGAAGCCGTTGAAGAAGTGAGAGAACTGGTCGAATTTTTAAGAGATCCGGGTAAATTCCAAAGCTTTGGAGGACGTATTCCTCGGGGTGTTTTAATGGTAGGGCCACCGGGTACGGGTAAAACCTTATTAGCTAGGGCTATTGCTGGAGAAGCTAAAGTACCTTTCTTCACTATCTCAGGCTCAGATTTTGTAGAAATGTTTGTAGGGGTTGGTGCTTCTAGAGTGCGCGATCTCTTTTTACAGGCCAAACAACAAGCACCCGCTATTATTTTTATTGACGAGATTGATGCGGTAGGAAGACATCGTGGTGCCGGATTAGGGGGGGGCCATGATGAGCGAGAGCAGACTTTAAATCAACTCTTAGTCGAGATGGATGGCTTTGAAGGAAGTGAGGGTGTCATCGTTTTGGCCGGGACTAACAGACCTGATGTATTGGATCCTGCCTTATTAAGACCCGGTCGATTTGATAGACAAGTCTCTGTGGGCTTGCCTGATTTACGGGGTCGAGAGCAAATCATCAAAGTCCATATGCGTAAAGTGCCTGTTTCACCAAAAGTAGATGCACGCATATTGGCTCGAGGCACACCAGGATTTTCAGGTGCAGACTTGGCAAATTTAGTAAACGAAGCGGCTTTATTTGCTGCTCGTACGCCGCATAAAAAAACAGTAGATATGCAAGATTTTGAAAAAGCCAAAGATAAATTATTAATGGGTGTAGAGCGTCGATCCATGGTGATGAGTGAAAGTGAGCGTCGCTTAACCGCTTACCATGAGGCTGGACATACGATTGTGGGTATTTCTATGCCTGATCATGATCCTGTCTATAAGGTGAGTATTATTCCACGTGGACGTGCATTAGGTTTAACGATGTTTTTACCTTTGGATGATCGATACAGTTACAGTAAGCAACGCTTAGAGAGCCAGCTTGCAGGATTGTTTGGTGGGCGAATTGCAGAAGAATTAATTTTTGGTAAAGACAGTGTTACCACGGGTGCCTCTAATGATATTCAAAGAGCCACTGAAATTGCACGGAACATGGTAACACGTTGGGGCTTATCTGAACGTTTAGGACCTTTAACCTATGGGGAAGAAGAAGGTGAAGTCTTCCTTGGGCATTCAATGAGCAAACGTAAAGAAGTCTCTGATGAAACCGCTCATGTGATTGATGAAGAAATTCGTCAAATTGTAGACAAGACCTATTTATTGGCTAAGCAAGTGCTGGTGGAGAATATCGATAAATTACATTTAATGGCAGAAGGCCTATTAAAATATGAAACCTTAGACAGCGAACAAATAAAAGATGCGATGGAAGGACGTGCTCCTCGTCCCCCTGAATATTGGGATGATGAAGGAGATGCCAAAGGGAAAAGAACAAAAGAACAGGGTACTGAGCATCGTGTTAATCATACAGATGCACGCGTTGATCCTGAACCAAATACTTCCAATACATAGTGATACAGCAGGAATAAGCATTTGAATAAGCGTCGTTATTTTGGAACAGATGGTATTAGAGGTCGAGTAGGGGAAGAGCCTATTTCTGCCGATTGGGTTTTAAAATTGGGTTGGGCCTTAGGCACAGCACTGGCTGGAAAAGGTCCGCGTAAAAAAGTTTTAATTGGTAAAGATACCCGAGTATCGGGCTATATGCTTGAAACAGCCCTAGAAGCCGGATTGGCTTCTGCGGGTGTTGATATCCATTTGGTAGGACCCATGCCCACCCCTGCGGTTGCCTATTTAACCCGTACATTAAGAATGGATGCCGGTATTGTCATCAGTGCATCACATAATCCTTATTTTGATAATGGCATGAAAGTTTTTTCGAGCTTAGGCACAAAATGCTCAGATGAAATGGAACTTGCCATTGAAGCGATCATGGATAGACCCATGATAACGGTAGATTCTAAAAACTTAGGTAAAGCTGTACGTGTACGCGATGCACAAGGTCGGTATATAGAATTTTGTAAAGGTCATTTCCCAAATCATTTAGGGTGCAATAACTTAAAAATAGTATTAGATTGTGCAAATGGCGCTACTTACCAAGTAGCGCCTTTCGTTTTTCGAGAGCTGGGTGCCGATCTCATCGAAATGAGTGTAAAGCCTGATGGTTTTAATATCAATGCAGGCTGTGGTTCTACGCATCCTCAATCCTTAGCAGAAGCGGTATTATTACATAAAGCCGATTTAGGTATCGCTTTTGATGGAGATGGTGATCGGGTATTGATGGTTGATCACACGGGTACCTTAGTTGATGGAGACGAATTGCTTTATATTATTGCGAAATGGTATATCGATACACGACGTTTAAGTGGCGGTGTTGTCGGTACTGTGATGAGCAATTTAGGGTTAGAAATGGCTTTTAAAGAATTGAATATTCCTTTTGGGCGAACCCAAGTGGGTGATCGTTATGTATTGGAAAAATTACAAGAAAATAATTGGAATTTAGGGGGCGAAGGCTCTGGGCATATTATTTGCCTTGATGCTAATACCACGGGGGATGGGATCATGTCTGCTTTAAGGGTATTGGCGTGCATGCAATCCACTGAACGTTCTTTGGCAGAATTGAAAAAAGGCATGCACAAATATCCTCAAATATTAATTAATGTTCCCTTATCCTTGTCTTTAGGTTCTAAGCTGGATTTAAACCAAGCCTGTATACAAAAAGCGGTACAAGAGGCAGAATTTCAACTCAATCATCAGGATCATAAGGGGCGGGTATTATTGCGTCCTTCGGGTACAGAACCGCTAGTTCGTGTAATGGTAGAGGGGCAAGAACACAGTATTGTTCAAGCAGTGGCCAATGAGTTGGCGAATGTCATTCGTTCTGTTGCTTAGCAATTTTTGAGTGTAAAAAAGGCGAACATACATTCGCCTTTTTATACAAAACATCCTTGTATATATCAGAGTTTATCTCTTTGTCTTTTTCTTCTTTTTCTTCTTTTCCGGTCCCGGTTCACTTTCCTTTTGGTGTTCTTCCTTATCCACTTCTGGCTTTACGTTAGGTACAACCGTTGCCTCGAGCTTAGGCGAAGGCATCTTGTTTGGAGCACTAGCAGAAGGGAAATATGAAGGAGGTGATTCACCTGGTACATCAATGTCTTCTGCATTAGTTTTAGTATCTTCTTCAATTTTTGCGAGTCTCTGAGCATCTGATTTAGCCTGTGCATCAAGGTTTTCTACCTTAACCAGAGCCTCAGCTTTAATTTTTTGGAGTTCCTGCTCTGTCTGTGCTTGGAGCTCCTTGTATTCAGTGAGAAGTTTCGCAATTTGCTCATCTATCTGTTTTTTACGTTCCTCTAGATCTTGCTCAAGTTTTTTAATCTGTTCTGTCTTTTGTGCAACTTCAGATGGATTAAGTTCAAGTGGTGGTGCAGAATTTTGGGGTTCCGGTACATGCACGAATACCGGTGTCTCAAGAAAAAGATCATCTTCTTGAGATGTTTTTTGCACAGCTTCAGGTTGAGCATTTTCAAGAGCAGGAGGCGTATGATTAACGACATCATCTTGACCAAATATCAAACTTGAATTCTCTGTTTCATTGTGAATTCCTTCTGTCGCAGTAGCATCAGGAGGTGTTTCTACTGAAGGCTCAGGGTTTGCTGGTGGCGGTGTTTCAATAGGCGGTGTCGGTTGTTGTTCAGGGGGTGTTTCGGTTGGATTTTCGGGTACTGAATCTGTCACAAGCTTTTGTGCTTCTTGTCTTTCTGCTTCTCGTGCTTTGGCTTGTGCTTCCAACTCTTCTCGTGCTTTGGCTTGTGCTTCCAACTCTTCTTGTGCTTTGGTTTGTGCTTCCAACTCTTCTCGTGCTTTGGTTTGTGCTTCCAACTCTTCTCGTACTTTGGTTTGTGCTTCCAACTCTTCTCGTACTTTGGTTTGTGCTTCCAACTCTTCTTGTGCT
>CAMFJH010000002.1 GCA_945956915.1 uncultured Francisellaceae bacterium
GGGGCATCAGACTATTTATTTGTTTTTAAACACCTTTTTTCCCGGACACCAGTGCTACCAACGAGACAGGGGCGAATAGACAGCCTGCAGCAGATAAAGCCGAAAATTTATGATTTAAAATCTCACGTTCTATATATAATACACTGACATGTGCTTTATAATCTGGAACTTTATTTAAAATACCTCGACCCGAAGCACCCACAGGATCAGCACTTATTTTTATATAATTTGCAGCTTGCTTTACCCCATTATCCACTAAAATTTTGGCTAATTCATTGCTGAATGTTTGAACTGGAAGTGAAACACCTGCAGCATTCGCTACGTTTAAGCTTAATCCAGAAATAATATCACTATCTACAGTAATATCTGAGATATATTGTTGATGATCAACATCGCCTATTAATTTAGATTCTTCATTTATAAAAGTTTTTTCCAATTTCTGCACTTGAACGCTCAAGCTACTATCCCGTGCGGCGAGACACTGAGCAATAGTGCGTTGCCAAGTATTAAAGCAAAGCTCGGCCAATGCACCTCCTAAGCTATGTCCAATTACCTCTACCTCAAATTTCTTGCCTTTAGGAAGCCTTGCGTGACAATCGTTAATAACTGCAGATCCTTGTTCTAGAATTTGTCTTTCACCTCTTCGGTAGGATTCGGCACCTGCTCTAATTTCTATATCTGCTTTACCAGTATGTTTATCATCAGTACCTTTAAAACAGAAACGTAGGGTAGGAATTTTTGCTGTTTCCAAATCATCAGGAATAAGAACATCGATTCCCCTTTAGCTAGCGGTATTATTACACAAAATATACATTGATAATATTCAAAAAAATAGTTTAGTTATTAGCTCAAGATTGGCATATCAGATATATAACCTAGATTCTTTAGAAAAGCGTAATTCAGGACATGCAGTCATGAAAGACAACACATGATAACATAATATACATGACTGGTCAAATTTTTGAGATTTTAAAAACCATTAAAGGCCTAGCTGCTAATCGGCGCCGAAAAACGTTACTCGACTAAATTTTTATATGGGGCTTGACATCTTAGTTTTAGTGTATTACTGTACTATCTTAGTGGTGTATTAATACATGGCTTAAAGGGGAGCGAAATGAGTGACCATCAAAAATATATAAAGGCTTTGTGTAAGGCTTTGTTATTACTTAAAACAGAGAAAGAGACCTACAATTTTTTAAAAGATATATGTACGCCTGCAGAACTCAATGCCATCGCTGAACGCTGGCAAATATGTCAATCTTTAAATGAAGGACTTTCGTATAGAGAAATTCATGCACAAATGGGATCGAGCCTTACGACCATTAGCCGAGTGGCACGATTTTTAAAAGATGAACCTTATCAAGGGTATTCTGTTTTGTTAGATAGATTAAGCAATTAATAAGAGAGCTTAAAGTGCAAAAAATATTTATATTATTTTTAACCCTGTTTTCTTTAAGCAATGTAATGGCATCTCCAAACATCCAAAAAGTGTTCATCAACCAATTAGTAGAACATCCTGCTTTAGATAGAACGACACAAGGTATTAAAGATGGACTTGCACAAGCGGGTTATAAGCAGGGTATAAATATAGATGTGCAAGTAGAATCAGCACAAGCTAACCCTGCGTTGTCTGCGCAAATTGCAGAAAAATTTGTAGGCCAAGAGGCGGATGTAGTGGTGGGTATAGCGACTATTTCAGCTCAAAGTTTTGTAAAATATGCAAAAGAAAATAAAGCAAAATTGGTGTTTAGTTCAGTAACCGATCCCTTACAAGCAGGATTGGTGAATAGCTTAGAGAAGCCTGGCAATCAAACCTCGGGGGTTTCCAATTATGTGGAATTAGAACCTCAGCTTAAGCTTTTTAAAGAAATTCAACCGAATTTAAAGCGTTTAGGATTTTTATATAATCCGAGCGAAGCGAATTCGATTAGTTTGATTAACAAATTAGAGGGTTTGTGTCCTAAATTGGGTATCGAGTTAGTATTGCAAACTGCAAATAAAACATCTGAAGTATCCCAAGCTGCCCTCAAATTAGCTTCAGAAGTCGATGCAATATTTATCAGTAACGACAGTACCGCTCTTTCTGCTTTACAAACCATTATAAAAGCCGCAAATACTGTGAAAGTGCCTGTGTATGTGAGTGATACCGATGCGGTTGAATTAGGCGCATTAGCAGCTCTAGGTCCTAATCAATATAAAGTAGGCTTACAAACTGCAGAACTGATTATTCGGGCTTTAAAAGGTGAAGATTTAGGCACAATCCCTGTAGCCTTTCCTAAAGGTACAGAATTATATTTAAATGCTAAAGCTGCAAAAAAGCTTAGCATTGTATTTGCTGACCCAATTAAAAATAAGGCTTCAAGTATTATTGAAACTGAAGAATGATTACACCGGAGTAAGCAAAGTGTTTATCATACTTACCACGATTTTATACTGTATATAAATATAGTTTATGCTCAAAATTGACAAAAGTCACAGTTGAGCATAAATAATTGACATGTTTTTTTGCTCAAGTTATACTTTTGTCAATGTTGAGCAAAGGTAAAGAAGATGTCAGATTTGGCTTTTGTAGGAAGAAAACGAGAACTAGCACGTTTAAGGCAGCTTTACAATAAAAATATGCCTAATTTAGTCGTGTTAAAAGGCAGAAGACGCGTAGGTAAAAGTCGTTTAATTGCGCATTTTGTGCATACACAAGCAAAAGGCACATTTTGGAGCTTTGCAGGGCTTGCATCGGCAAAGGACATGACTGATCAAATGCAAAGGGACCATTTTGCAAGACAATTGTCTTTATTATTAAAAATCCCCCCTATGACTTTTGGAGATTGGAGTGATGCTTTTGAGCATTTATCCCTCCATTTAAAAGCAGGAGATATTATTTTATTGGATGAAATTTCATGGATGGGTGAAAAAGATCCGAGTTTTATCCCTAAATTAAAAGATTGGTGGGATAAACAAACTTTGGGGGTTTTAGTAATTTTTTGTGGTTCAGTCTCTACTTGGATTGAAGATAATATTTTGAACAGCACTTCTTTTTTTGGACGTGTTGATTTGCAGATCAACTTAGAGCCTTGGTCTATCTTGGAGAGTGCTCATTTCTTGAGAAAAATGAATTTTAAAAATTCAGATTATGAAATGTATAAATTATTAAGTTTAATGGGAGGTATTCCATGGTATTTAAAACAAATAAATTCAGCTATTACTGTAGATGAAAATATCAAACAGCTTGCATTCGAGCCGGATAGTTTATTAGTTTTAGAATTTGATCGTATATTTCATGATTTGTTTAATGGTACCAGTGTAATTTACAAAAAAATAATGGATTCTTTAAAAGAAGGTACTAAAACCTTATCCCAAGTACGCCAAATGATTAATTTTACACCGAGTGGAACATTAAGTAGTATGATGAAAAAATTAATGATTGCAGGTTTCGTTCAAAAACAAACATTATGGTCTTTTAAAACTGAAAAACCATTGAAGCAAAGTTTGTATCGAATAAGCGATCCTTATATGCGATTTTATTTGAAATTAATAGAGCCTAATTTATCTAAAATCACAGCAAATGGATTTCAAGAATTACATTTAGCTACGTTTCCGGGCTTTGAAACTCATTTGGGTTTACAGCTTGAATATTTATTATTACAAAATCGTAACATGCTCTTAAAAGCGATTGGTATATCTCCAATGGATATCGTAAATGATGGCCCTTATAGACAATCGGCTACAGAAAGGCAAAAAGGATGTCAGATTGATTATTTGATACAAACATCTACAAAAAATTTATTTATTTGTGAATTTAAATTTAAAAAAAGAGAAATTGGTAATGAAATTATAAATGAGATGGAAGATAAGATATTAGCATTAAAAGTTCCAAAAGGCTTTGCGTGTGTGCCAATTTTATTTCATTTAAGTGGCGTTACCTTAGAAGTGATAAATGCCTCTTATTTTTATCGTATCATAGACATCACGGGCTTTTTAGACGAGGATTAGATTTTTATAGCTAAGCATTTATGATATCGCATTGCAATTGCGTGTAGGTCGGAAAAATACATATTGGTGGGTGGATCTCAATAGTTACCATAAATAGTACCATTGATAGATAATGACCGATTAATCTTATTGGGGTCTTTAAATATGGGTGTTGATCACCATAATTTTTTAGTGTACTGTAATGAGACTGGCTTCCTCGAAAGAGGAAACCAGGCCGCGCCAGGCGAGATGTTAACACCATCCGCAGGGCACTCGCCACCTTTGTTCCAGGAGAACAAAAATGGGTAAAACAATTTTACTGCATAACCTGTGGGTTGTACATTGTGCTTTCGAATGTATGTTGAGAGATTGCGCAATTTTAGTTACAAAACTTTCTTATTGTTTGTATGTGCCCTGCAGACCTAAATCTTTTGCTTATTCTTCAAAACTTTTAAATCATATATTATGAGGCAATACAATTGTTTTTTAAAATGGGTTTTTAGGGTTTTGTTGTCTAACAAGAGATGCTTTTAGGACTTTCGTTTTTGATTCATCCTATGCAGTTTGAAGGATGTTTCAGAACGGTGTAGACAAGGTGTATAAAATTGTCCTTGTGTTCTGTAGCCTGTGTGCGGCATATTTTTTTGCTGCTTCAGAGGTAATTAGGGAAATATGGCTTGAAAAATGAAATATGATAGCATTGAAAAATATGGTTTTATAGAAAAATTAAAAGCATGTGTTTTTATTGATGAAATTTGGCTTTTTGGTTCTCGAGCCAGAAAAGATCATCAAGAACGTGCTGACATTGACTTAGCGATTGTTTGTCCAAAAGCCATAGATACAGAATGGAATGCTGTTTTGGAAATTATAGAGAATGCCGATACGCTATTAAAAATTGATTGTGTGCGTTTTGATAAAGATAAAATAAGTCAACAACTTTATGAAAATATCTTAAAGGACAGGAGAGTGCTTTATGTCAAAAACAGTGATTAAATTTGAAAAGTTTTGCAAAGCGTTTATAAGATTAGAAAAAATTTATTTAAAACCTGCTGAAGAAGATGATATAAATGTAGATGCTACCATACAAAGATTCTAATTTACATTTGAATTGGCATGGAAGTTCTTAAAAGATTATTTTAGCGAAAAGGGAATTGCATTAAATTTTCCTAAAGAGATTATTCAGGAAGCTTTTTCTGTAAAATTGATTGATAACGAAGAGATATGGGTACAAATGCTTTTAGATCGTAATATGACTTCACATACCTATGATCAAAAACTTGCAAATGAAATTTATCAAAGAATTAGAAAATATGTACCTGAATTGAAAAAACTTACACAATTAACTATCAATAAAATTTGATTTAAATTTAAAAATTATTATATTTCCATGGGTTATAAAAAAATTGACAGAACTCCGAAAATGGCGTACATTTTCGGAGTGTGGTCCGAAATTGTCGGGAGTCAAATTATGCTATCAAGACTATTAGAGTTACCTCGAAATCAGAGTTTTTTCTTATTTGGTGCCGGTGGTACGGGAAAAAGTACTTTGGTTGAAGAATGTTTTGATCATGAGCGCTGCCTTTATTTAAATTTGCTTAATCCCGAACAAGAAAACAGATATGCGAAAAATCCTAATGACTTATATGCCGAAATAAAAATTTTATCGCAAGAAAAAACACATATTGTTATTGATGATGTTCAAAAAATACCGGTATTATTAGATATTATTCATGATCTGATTGAAAAAACAAATAAAATTTTTGTTTTAACCGGGTCTAGTGCGAGAAAATTAAAAAGGGGCGGCGCAAATTTATTAGCGGGTCGTGCTTTTGTATATCATTTATTTCCATTTTCGTTTTTAGAGCTTGGTAAGAAATTTAATCTAGAAAGTGCTTTGAGATGGGGCACTTTACCAAAATGTGTTTTTTATGAAAATGAAGATGATAAAAAACGCTTTTTGCAGGCTTATACATTAACCTACCTAAAAGAAGAAATTTGGGCGGAGCACCACATCAAAAAACTAGATCCTTTTAGAAAATTTTTAGAAGTTTCCGCGCGATGTAATGGAAAAATTATTAATTATGCTAATATCGCTAGGGATGTAGGCGTAAGTGATAAAACGGTTAATGAATATTACTCAATTTTAGAAGATACGCTTATTGGTTTTATATTAGAGCCCTTTCATCATTCTTTTAGAAAACGGCTTAGTTTAAAATCTAAATTTTATTATTTTGATCTAGGTGTTGCTAGAGCCTTAAATAACCAACTTTCGTTTCCTTTAAATCCTGGAACCAGTGCTTATGGAGAAGTTTTCGAGCATTTGGTGATTCTTGAATGTAAGAAATTAGCGGATTATTATAATCTGGAATACCGATTTTCTTTTCTTAAAACAAAAGATGATGCTGAAGTTGATTTGGTTGTAGTGAGATCTGGTTTAGCTATATTATTTATTGAAATTAAAAGTTCTACGCATATTACAGAAGTAGATATTTCTTCATTCATAAAAATAACACAAGATTTTTCTAAAGTGGAATCATGTGAGACAGTTTGTTTTTCAAATGATCCTCAACCAAAACAATTTGATCAGGTGATTGTTTATCCTTGGCAAGAAGGTATAAAAAAATATTTTTTACCTAATGCTTAGCATGCAAACTCATCCATTAAACATTAAGGGAATACAAAATGACAAATTCGATTTCTATTGTTTGGTTTAGACAAGATTTACGCATAGCCGATAATCCAGCACTTTTTGAAGCAGCTAAATCCGGGTCGGTATTGCCGATTTATATATTGGATGATTTAGCGCCTGAGCCCTGTAAATTAGGCGATGTAACAAAAGTCTATTTGTATCAAGCCCTTCAATATTTGGATCAATCATTAGATGGACATCTTAATTTATATAAGAGCAGTCCTGAAAAAGTCATTTCAAAATTGGCAAAAAACTATGACATTAATCATATTTACTGGAGTCGATGTTATGAGCCTTGGTTAATGGCTGATGATGAAAAACTTGAACACACGTTACAAACTTTAAATATTCGCTATACAGTCTTTAATGGATCCTACTTATGGAGCCCGAGCGAAATAGCCAAAGAAGATGGTTCTTACTATAAAGTTTTTGGAGCCTATAAAAGAAAAATAATGCTTTTTGAACCCAGAAAACCTCTAGCAAAACCTAAAAGTCTGCAACTAATAAAAGACAAACAGAATAAAACGACATTAAAACAGTTTAAGTTAATACCTGACCATCCCTGGTATAAGCAAGTAATGGAACATTGGACAGTCGGCGAGGAAGAAGCGAAGAAAAAATTAGCTTATTTTATAAAAAATGAATTGTTAGGTTATAAAGCTGGTAGAGATTATCCCAATTTAGAACAAACCTCTAAGCTTTCACCCCATTTACATTTTGGAGAAATTTCACCCTATCAAGTTTGGGATGCGATTTCTTCTAAGTCATCAAAAACCGAAAGAGAGGATGCACAGCATTTTTTAAGTGAGATGATATGGAGAGAATTTTCAGCTTATTTATTGTTCCATTTTCCAGGCCTTTACAAAGATAATTTTATTAAAAAATTCAATGCTTTTCCATGGATTAACCAAAAATCATTATTAAAAGCATGGCAAAAAGGTAATACGGGATATCCTTTTGTGGATGCAGGTATGCGCGAGTTGTGGCAAACCGGATATATGCATAATCGCGTGCGTATGATTGTGGCTTCATTTTTAGTCAAAAATCTGATGATACATTGGCATCATGGTCGTGATTGGTTTTGGAATTGTCTTGCTGATGCGGATTTAGGCAATAACAGTGCCAGTTGGCAATGGGTAGCAGGATCGGGTGTAGACAGTGCGCCGTATTTCAGAATTTTTAATCCGAGTACTCAAGGCAAAAAATTTGATGCAGAAGCGCAGTATATTAAAAAATATGTACCTGAATTAAAAAAGTTAGACAACAAATATTTATTTGAACCGTGGACAGCCCCTCAAAAAATATTGATTGAAGCGGGTATCGTTTTGGGTAAAACCTATCCAAAACCCATTATTGATTTAAAAACTTCTAGAGAAGCTGCTTTATTAGCTTATAAACGCTTAAAATAGCCCCCGCAGTGAATAAAATTGGGGTTACTACACACACGACCTGTAAAAAGCATTTTAACCATTTACAGGTCCGGCTGGATGTCCTACGTTCTATTTATAGCAAGGGTTAGAGAGCTAGCAATTGTTAAAAATCAAGCGCTTAGGCATGTATCAAGCTTCGCAGATTTATTTGATTTTCAAACTTAAAAAATGGTATACTCAAGCAATAAATAATAGTTTGTATCAATATCAATATCAATATCAATATCAATATTTAAGAGGTAGCTTTATGACCACGCCAATATTAAGTTTAGATCGGTTTGTTAAAATTTGGTTTTCGCGAGTCGAGCAATTGCCATTAGGGGGAGCACTGAATGAGTATCGACTGCAGAGCCATCGCTTACGTTTTCCCAATGATAAGTTAACATTAATAAGTAATTTTGAAGATTTTTCTAAAGAAAATCAAGAATATATTATCCAATTTTGTCAGAAGCACGATATTCGTCTGGTAGGACTTCGAGAAATTCAAATTGAGATTGAACAGTCTACGTTGTATGAAGATAAAAAGACACAATGTGATTTGTTAGCTATCGCTCGTTTAGAAATAATGCATGACTTTGGCAATCTTGCAGCAGCTTCAGATATTGTAAGAACTTTATCTCCGGTCGTAAAATATGGGATCTACACCGATTTTGATATGATCAAATTAAAACCTCTATATACTAAAATTTCTTCTCCAATAGGACTTTGGTTAGATGCAAAATTTTATGAAGACAAGAACGGATTATCAATTGAAAATTTAAGTAATGCCTCTTTTGCATGTGAAGAGTCAGCAACTTCCTTTTTAAAAATTTATAGGCAATTAATATTAGAGCGATATCATAAAATTAACGAAACAATAATTGCACTTAACGAAGAAAAAATTTTTAACATTGAAGAGTATAATCAGGCAAAAGAGTCTATTATACTGGCTTCTAAAGTAGACAAATCATTGCCCGCAGCCCTAAGATTTAGAGCAGCCTTAAAAAGAAGTTGCAACCCCAAAAATTATGACAAAGCGTTAAAACAATTAGTAATGATGATCAGCGGGCCCAAGTGTATGCAAAAGACTTTCGAAACGATTATGAGCGAAGAGTTTTTTCCGTTGTGTAAGCAGAAAAACTTTTATGGGAAAAAACAAACTGAGGCTTTTCAAGCAATATGTTTAATATCCAAATGTTTATTCTTAAACGAAGACGATGGTTCGTGGCTACCTTCTATGGATAAAAGGCAGGAAACATGGTCAAAAGTTACAAAGGCTGCAACAACAATACAATCTATGTATAGAATGCGAAAAGCAAAAAATGCTTTGAAAGAATTAAAAGAAAAAAGTGAAGCTTCCTTAGGGTTACATCTTCCCAATTAGGTGTTGTACTGGAATAACCTTTAACTGTTGTGTTAAAGGTTATTCCTATGGGTAGAATTACTTTGTATCTTAATAGCCATCAAAGCCGCGGCTAAAACGATGATGGAACCTATAATTTGTGTACAGGTGATGCTTTCATCTAATAAGAGTATTCCAAAAATCATCACACATAGGGGTTCTAATACAGAAAGGATAGCGACTTTTTCAGCTTGAATATAATTTAAAGCCAATAATAGAAATAAAATGGGAACTGCAGTGCAGATAATGGCGATACCAAAAATGTTAGCCCAAATATAAAGAGTGTTCGGTATAAGAAAAGTATTATCTATGAGGGCTAAGATACCCGCACTTAAAGCGCTTCCTAAACATATAACAAAAGCTGCATTTAAAGGCGCTATTTTATATTTTTTACTGGTTACAATATAAATGGCATAGAAAAGCGAAGAAATAATTGCTAATCCAATACCCAATGTGTCTAATTTTAGTTCATGGAGATCAACCATAAAACATAAGCCTATCAGAATCAAGATAATGGATAATATATAAGCTTTGGTGATTTTAGTTTTAAAGAAAACCGTATTAATTAAAAGTACAAAGGCTGGATGGCAAAAAAAGATAACCATAGCAAGACCTGTGCCAATATAAAGACTGGCAATAAAATATAAAAGAGAGCCAATGCCATAAAAAATAAAGCCAAAACAAAAAGCTTTAAAGAGTTCTAGAGGTTTTTCTTTGACTGTTTTGATATGAGGTATAAGTAATAAAGCAATAAATAAGGCTGCTACTAAAAAACGCCAAAAAAGCATGTTATAAACGCTGACATCGGATTTGATAATGCTAATGCCAAAGTAACCTAGTAATCCGTATAGGAAACCTGAAAAAATAGCATATAGGGTGCCAATGTGTTCTTTGGAAATGCGTGAATTCACATTGCTTGTAATGATTTTAGAATTTTGATTCATAATAAGCTCTAAAATTTTCTCAAGTAAGCACTATTGTAAATGAATTTTCAACACTGGAAAAGAGGGACTTTGAGTGCTTATACACATTAATGGCCAAACACTTCAAGTAATCAAGTCTAAATATTTTGCAGCTAAGGATTTAATCTCATCTAGAGATAAGCCTGTGTAAGTGCTAACATCTTCAACACTCATACCCCTACTCAGCATATTATGAGCAGTTTTCATAATACCTATTTGCTCACCTTCTATTCTACCTTCTATCCTACCTTGTTGTTTTCCTGAGTTATAGCCTTTTTCTTCTTGTTTTTTAAGCGCACTGGTTTCCATTCTAAGCCATTTGATGTGTGCTTCATAAGTTTCTCTTTCATCTGCATTAAAATTCATTACTTCTAAAACATTCAGTGCTTTTTTTAAAGCAGGATCATTTAATTGCAGGGGTAAATTATCTTTGTTTAATAAATCATGACGTGTTAAAAAAGTGGTCCATATATCTAAAGAATTTTTCACTTTGGTCAAAATGTCATTCAAATCTACACGGGTATTATTGATAAATTTCTTTAATTCAATAGTATGTAATTCTAAATTGTCAAAATACCTAAAGCCTGTTTCTTTTTCGGTTATATGAAATACATTATGATATTTATCTGTATTTAAAATCGAAGTAAAATTTAAAATATGAATGCCGATGGCTTTAGAAAGACTTGAATAATCATCCCCTGATTGTAATTGTTCAGTGTATAATTTTGCCCAATAATATAATGCTCTTTTATCATAATCACCTACGTCAGAGATTTGAATTTCTATATTATATCGTTTCCCTGTTTCACTTTTGGCTTTGATATCCACAATCGATAATTTATCTTCTTTAAATTGTTGAGGGTTATAAGGATTTAAAAGTATTACTTCAACAATACGATCAGAATCGCTTACAATAGAATTGACAAGCGAAATCAATAAATCTTTATTTTCTTCTACACCAAATATTTTTTTGAAGGCGATGTCTACGCGAGGGTTAATTTGTTCCATTTTGGATGTCCTATATGCCAACTATTGAAAATAGATGAAAATTTAAATTAAGCATATTATATCCATTCTTTTACCCCTCAACAAGCTTATTTTTTTGCAGGTTAACCTACTTAATGTCATGATGATTGTCTTATAGGAGCTTGTATGAGAATCACAATGTGAACTGTGTAGCTGAAAGAGGATGCTTATAAGCGATTTTTTCTAATGGAAGTAAAATGCCACCAGGGCAGCTTTTCTCCAGTATTTGCTTCATGAATAATTGCAGCAAATACATCCCAGACGCAAGGGTCTTGTTTGGTGCTTGTAAGTTTTTGAAGTTTAGAATATAAAAAATCAGCATTTTGTTTTTTCAATTGATTAATAGTTTTAATACCCAGTAATTCTAAATCTGCTAAAGTCGCTTTACCTACATTTTTTAAACTTGAAAGTGTTTGATTTGTTTTGGTTTTAAGATTGGATTTGAAGCACCAACAATCAAGCAGGTGATCATTCACCATGCCTATGGCTTGCATGTAAGCATACATAATGGTAGAGCCCACAAAAGTCATGCCACGTTTTTTTAAATCTTTTGAGAGTGCGTCACTTTCGGGTGTTTTTGTAGGTACCTCTGAAAAAGATTTCCAATGATTTTTAATCGGCTTTCTTTTTACAAAAGCCCAAAGGTAATGATCGAAAGAACCGAATTCTTTTTGTATTTCAAGAAAAACTTTTGCGTTTTGACGAGTAGCATAAATTTTTAATCTATTACGTACGATTTCGGGATTTGCTCTTAATTTTTCTAAAGTTTGATCTTTCATTTTAGAGACTTTAAGGGGATCAAAGTCGTGAAAAGCTTTTCTATAACCTTCGCGTTTTTTTAAAATAGTTTCCCAGCTTAAACCTGCTTGAGCACCTTCAAGGATTAACATTTCGAAAAGATGTTGATCATCATGGCAGGGTATACCCCATTCTTTATCATGATAAATGGCATAAAACTCCTGACCGGGTTTATTGCCAAAACATCGCTTTTTTCCATCGCAGCCTAAAAGAATCATATCGTTTCCCTATGTTTTGATTGTAAATCTTTTTAATTATTGTACCGGTGTATGAATAAAAATGTAAATCTAATTTTAGAAAAAACTGTAGAAGCCTCTATTGCCGAGCATTCCCTTGAAGAGATTTTTGTTTTGTCAAAATTATACTAAATCTTACTAAAACAAAGAATTACTGTTGTTCTTTGAATCGCCTTGATCGCCCCACCAAGAAGATGAAGGGGTAGGATCATTACTAGAGCTGGTTGTAGGCACCGTATCTTCACTAAACAGTTCCATGATGGCCTGATCGCCTTCATAAGCTAATAAGCCAGTCCTAGGATTAATGGGCACGCTGACAATTCCAGGGGGTTCAGCTGGAGGATTTTCAGGTTTGTCTTTAAGCACTATCCCCATGAAATCCATCCAAATCGGCAGAGCGACTACACCACCGGTTTGCCTATTGCCTAAGCTTTTGTTTTCGTCATAACCCACCCAAACGGTGGTGACAATGTCCCGATTAAAACCTGAAAACCAAGCATCCATAAAATCATTGGTAGTCCCTGTTTTACCAGCCAAATCGCTTCTACCCAATGTTTTAGCTCTTACAGCAGTACCCGATTGGATAACATCTTGTAAAGCGGAGGTAATAAGATAAGCAACTTGAGGCGTAATAGCGGGTTCAGGAGGTGGTGTGGATAGATCCACAATTAAATTGCCTTCATAGTCTTTAATGGTTTTGATCAAATGTGGGCTGACTCTGTAGCCTCCATTTGCAAACACACAATAAGCTGCTGCCGATTCTAAAGGCGTGAGTTCTGCTATTCCTAATGCCAAAGAAAGAAAAGCCGGCAATTTAGATCGTGCAATACCAAAACGTTCAATATAATCGATAGCTGTTTTTACGGTAATGGCTTGGAGCAAACGAATGGTGACCATGTTTTGAGATTTTTTTAAGCTTACACGTAAACGCGTAGGACCATAAAATTTATTACTGTAGTTATGCGGACGCCACACAGAGCCGGTGACGGGGTCAACATAGGTTAGCGGAGAATCGTTTAATACACTGGCTAAGGTAAAGCCTTCAGCAAGCCCTGCTGCATATAAAAAGGGTTTAAAGCTAGAACCCGTTTGCCTTTTGGCTTGTGCTGCACGGTTAAATTTGCTTACGTTATAATCAAAGCCACCCACCATACTTAAAATCGCACCTGTATCCGGTTCTAGGGATACCAAGGCTCCAGCGACAGCAGGTATTTGCGATAATTTCCAGGTGTTTGGTGCTGTGGATTGTACATAAATGACATCACCCAAAGCTGCTATTTCACGTAAAGAACGGCGTGTCCAAGATAAGCCTGCCCAAGGAATGTTAATCGTTTCTCCATTTTGTAACAAAGCCGCAATACTATTATCGCCTAGTTGTACAACAACGGCAGGTAATAGATCGCCTGCACTTGGAACGGCTTTGAGATCAGTTAACCATTGATGCTGTACGTCTTTAACATTTTTTTTACGGGGTAATGCGAAGTGTATTTTTGTTTTTCGATAGCCATGTCGTTGATCAAAATCCATCAAACCCTTTCTTAAGGCTTTATTGGCCGCTATTTGTTGTTGACTATCAATGGTAGTATAAACTTCATATCCTAAGGAATAAATGGCATCCCCGTAACGCGCAAATAAATCTTGACGAACCATTTCAGCCACATAAGGTGCATCCAACTCCAAGGCACGGGTATGGTATACAGCCGATAAAGGTTCTTCGATGGCTTGTTGATATTCCTTGTCTGAAATAAATTCATAAGCCAGCATGTGATCTAATACATATTTACGTCTTTTAAGTGCTGCTTCTGGATCATGAATAGGATTAATACTGGAAGGGGCTTGCGGCAAGCCTGCAAGCATAGCCATTTGGGCTAAAGTAAGTTGATCAATCGTAGTACCGTAATACACTTCGGCTGCTGCTTGCACGCCATAGGCCCTTTTTCCAAAATAGATCTTGTTGAGATAAAGCTCTAGGATTTCGTCTTTGCTAAATTCTTTTTCAATCTTAAGGGCTAATAAAATTTCACTGACTTTTCGAATAATGGTTTTTTGACGGGTTAAAAAATAATTCCTGGCCACCTGCATGGTGATGGTACTGCCGCCTTGTTTCATGGAGGCATTAGAAAGAACTTTAACGCCTGCGCGAATAAGCCCTCTTAAATCGACACCCGGGTGATCATAAAAGCGTCTATCTTCTGTCGCTAAAACAGCATTGATTAAGTTTTTGGGGACTTGATCTAAGCTAATGGGTGTGCGGCGTTCTTCACCAAATTGACCTATTAGTTTTCCATCGCTGGAGAAAATGCGTAAAGGTACAGCGAGGGTCATTTCTTTGATGCTTTCAACCGAAGGTAAGGTGGTTTCTATATAGGCAACCACAACCAACACAAGAATAACCAGTAAACTGAAGACCCCAAGAAGGGAACGGTAAATGATACGAAATAATAAACCCATTGAGTTACCTAAATAAATTATGCAGCTAAAAGAGACTCTATAACTATAATAGCAAATCAGAGATCATTAGGCTAGTGTCAATATAGGCATATATCCAACTCAATTTTAAGATTAGCGATTTGTTTTGTTAAGTTCTAAATTTTCAGAATCATGAATACGATTTTGCATCTTGGATCAAAAAATAACTTTATGAAAGAGCACTTGCATTTTTGAGCAAACTTGTTATCCTATTTGACACATTTGATCAAAAAAGGTGAACGCAGCAGTGTTGACAAAGTTAATTAATTATGTTAGGGGGAAATTAAAACCAGTTGTTGGTGTACATCTTGATTCTGATTTTATAAAAATACTAGCTTTAAGCCAAGGCAAAAATGCTGTTTATAAAATTGAAGCATACCAAAACATGGATTTAAAAAAAATCTTTTTAGCGCCCAATATATTGCATAAACTCAAAACTCTGCGTGCAGCGATTGCTTTGCCCGCATCGGCTACTTTTTATCGAATCATACAAATGAATAAAGCCTTAACAGACGATGAGATTGCTGAGCAAATAGAAGTAGAAGCACATCGTATAATTCCCTATCCATTAGAAGAAGTGTATTTTGACTTTGAAATTATTGGGCCTAGTGATACACATATAGAATTAGTCGATATTTTATTTGTGGCTTCTAAAATCGAAACGCTAAAGACACATATTCAACAATTATCGATGCTTGGATTTGAAGAATTGTCAGTGGGTATAGTCGATTTAGAATCATTGGCTCTGGAACGTGCCTTTAAATGGTTAGCCTATCAATTACCAGAACGGGGCATTAATCAAAGAATTGTGTTATTGAATATGAACCATCAATCGATGACCTTTCAGGTCTTTTATAATTTTAAAACCGTATACAATCGTGATCACAGTATTCTGCAGGGACACGATTTAGTGGAACAACTTCAACGTGCTTTACAGCAGTTTAGGCTGACCGAAACAGAACATGAGATACATGCTCTAGTATTAGCCGGAGCTCTACTAACAAAACCAGAAATAATATCTAAAATAGAAACAGCAGTGGGCATTCATACCCTGATAGCCAATCCCTTTCATAATAAAGAATTGAACATTGTATGTGCAGAGGATGTTGATTTTCAGGTGATAAAAAATGCAGGTCCTAGTTTAGTCTTAGCTTTGGGGCTCGCTTTAAGGAATTTCGATATATGAGCCAACTTAATTTATTACCTTGGCGTTTAGAGCATAAAAAAATACGAAACCGCGTTTTTTATAGTATTTTATTTTTGTGTGTTGGAATTGTTTTTGTAGTGTTCTTAAGTGTATACGCTGTGATAAAAGAATGGCAAAATAAAGAGCGTGTAAATCTTGGCTATTTACAGTCTGAAATACAAAAAACTTTAGAACAGGTTAAAGAGGTTGCAAATTTAAAATCTCAAAAAGCAGCATTAATAAAAGGCATGGATCTGATTCATGCTTTAGAAGATGCGCGTTTCTCGTTGGTGTATGTCTTAGATACGATAGTGCGTGTTACACCGGCAGGGTTATGGTTGACAGAATTAAGTAGAACTGAAAATCAAATACAGATTCAGGGCCTTGCAGATACGAATGCAAGCATTTCTGAATTACTAAAAAATCTTGAGCAGCCGAAAAACTTTAGGAATGTAAAATTAAGCGAGATAAAGCATCATAAAAAGCAAGCAGGGTTGTTTTTTAAAGTTGAACTTGAATGCTTAAGTCATATAGAAGATGGCGAAAAAGAAACCGAGGAAGATGAGGAGTCTAATTGAGTATTTTTGATCTGGATTTAGGATCTTTGGAAATAGACAATATTGGTATGTGGCCCTTGTGGGTGCGAATAGCCTGTATAGTCTTAGTGTCTCTTGTTTTGTGTGTTGGGCATTATTATGGATTTATTTGTGATGAGTGGCATGATTATCAACATTTGCAGGTTCAAAAAAAAGAACAAGAACTTATATTTATAGAAAAGCAAGGTCAAATTGCCCATTTGGATGCTTTTAAAGCAGAAATGAAAATGGTTAATGAGCAGTTTGAGATTTTAAAACAACAATTGCCAGCTGCCATGGAAGAAGCGCTATTCCTAGAAGCACTTTCTCAACAAGCTGCTGCTGCAGGTTTAGTTTTTGTATCGATTAAACCCTTTCCTGCTGAACAAAAGACTTTTTACAAAGAGCATACTTTGGAATTGAAATTATCAGGGCCTTATCATGGCATTGGCAGATTTGTAGCACAATTGTCCAAAATGCCCAGAATGGTTACTTTTCATGATCTCAATCTAAAACTGGATCAAAAGGAAAAAGCATGGACTGGAAAAATAGACTTAATTTTAAACATAAAAACCTATTGGATAGATACCCCTCAGTAATGAAAAGAAAAATAAATTGCATTTATTGTTTATTCCCTGTGTTAATGGCCTGTTCTGCAGGGCCGGACAATGAAGTAAAAGCATGGGTTGAAGATATCAAAGCACATCCTAACACTGTTGTTTCGCCTTTGTATAAATGGGAACTCAATGAAAAATATGATTATAAAGCTGCCGGTTTACGAAATCCTTTTGAACCCGTTGTGATGGGTCTTCTTGATAAACCTTTGGTAGAGGGGGATAGGCCAAGATCTGTACTAGAACATTATCCCTTAGATTCTTTGAAAATGGTAGGCACCTTAGTGTGGGAAAATCAAAGAGCAGCATTAATTAAAGACGGCTCGGGATGCGTACATGCAGTTAAAATCCAAGATCGCATTGGGCAACATTTAGGGACGATTGTGTCTATTTCCGAAAAAAATCTAGAAGTGGTTGAATGGTTACGCGACAATGAAGGTACTTGGAAAGAACGTAAAGTTCCACTTAATTTACTGTAGGTTATAAAATATTTATGAAAAAGTTAATGAATTCTGTTGGGCTTGGAATATTTTTTTTGGTTTTATTGTTTAATATAGAATTTGTCTTTGCGACCCAATATAAGGGTAAGCCTATATCCCTTAATTTTCAAGATATTGAAGTGCGTGCTGTGTTACAAATCATAGCCGATTTTACTAAATTAAACTTAATCGTCAGTGATGCTGTACAAGGGAACATTACCTTACGCTTAGAAGCTGTGCCTTGGGATCAGGCTTTGGATATTATTTTGAGTGCTAAGGGATTGGATAAAAGAGAAGTGGGGAATGTACTGATGGTAGGACCTATTGCTGAAATTGCCGCCAGAGAAAAATTAGATTTAGAGCATAGTCAAAAAGTAGAAGAATTAGGTCCTTTAATTTCTGAGTTGATTTATTTACAGTATGCCAATGGTGAAGAGTTGGCGATCATGTTAAAAGAGCCCTCGAATTCACTGATGACTTCCAGAGGGAGTGTGAGTGTTGATAAGCGTACGAATACACTTTTGGTTCAAGATACACGTAAAAAAGTTCAAGAGATTCGTGCTTTAATTCAGAAATTAGATATAGCGGTGCGGCAAGTCGAAATTTCTACACAAATCGTCAATGCAGACAGAACTTTAGAACAAACATTGGGTGTTAAATTTCATGGTGCTCAATTTGTGCAAGGAACAGGTATCCAATCTAATGAGGTGCCTGTTGCTAAAGAAGGTTTGTTCAGCGATTTATCGGCTTGTTCAACTGGCCACATCGGGGTTGGGAATGTAGGTACATTGGGCTTAGCCTTTGCGCGCTTACCCAAGGGATTGTTAATCGATTTAGAATTACAAGCTTTAGAATATGAAACCCATTCTAAAATTATTGCAAAGCCAACCTTATTGACGATGGATCAACATAAAGCTTGTGTAGAACAGGGTATTGAGATTCCGTATCAAGAGCAAACAGCCAGCGGTGCTACGAGTGTTGCTTTTAGGAAAGCTGTGTTAAAATTGGAAGTGACCCCACATGTGACACCGGATAAGCATATTGCCTTGGATGTACACATTAGCAACGATGCCCCGGAAGATATAGGCTCTAATAGGATTAGAACTAGCCGTTTACAAACTAAAGTGTTGGTAGAAGACGGCGAAACGGTGGTCTTAGGGGGTATTATGTCTTTAAATGATACCCATGAAGAACGTAAAGTGCCTTTTTTGGGGGATATACCGGTGATTAAAAATGTCTTTAGATCTCAGACCAAAATTGAAGGATGTAAAGAATTGCTGATTTTTTTAACCCCTAGAATTAGGCAAACAGCCGCCCTTTGTTCACAGGAATGATTATGATGAATACTGCCCAATCGCGTTTTATAAAAGCCTTATTAAGAGAACCGGTGGATCGTACACCGGTATGGATTATGCGACAAGCAGGGCGTTATTTGCCCGAATATCGCCAATTACGTGCAGAAGCCAAATCATTTTTAAATCTCTGTAAAACGCCTGAACTGGCTTGCACAGTGACGCTGCAACCCTTGGCTCGCTTTCCCTTGGATGCGGCCATTATTTTTTCTGATATTTTGACTATACCGGATGCTTTAGGCTTGGGTTTATATTTTTCTGAAGGAGAAGGGCCTAAATTTGAGCGTCCCGTTCGCAATCATGCAGATATTCGTCGCTTGGCCACAGTTGATCCGGAAACAGAATTAAAATATGTGATGGATGCCATTCGGATGTCGGTTGAAGCTTTGGATGGACGTTTGCCCTTGATTGGCTTTGCTGGAAGTCCCTGGACCGTAGCCACTTATATGGTAGAAGGGGGTAGCTCTAAGCAATTCGCTATTATTAAAGCGATGTTGTATCAAGATCCAAAAGCCTTGCATGCTTTATTAAAACATGTTGCAGAACTCACCGTGCATTACTTGGGGGCACAAATAAAAGCTGGGGCCAGTGCCGTGATGATTTTTGATACTTGGGGAGGGTTATTGGCTAAAGAAAATTATTTAGAATTTTCTTTAGATTATATGCATTGGATTTTGGATGGTTTAAAAGCGTATATAAAACCCAATGCTCGAATACCTGTGATTCTGTTTTCTAAAAATGGTGGACAATATGTAGAAGCGATTGCAGATACCGGGTGCCAAGCCATAGGCTTGGATTGGACGGCTGATCTAAAACACGTAAAACAGTTAGTGGGGCATCGTGTTGCATTGCAGGGTAATTTGGATCCATCCGTGTTGTATGCAGATGCAAATCGTATTCAAGAAGAAGTTGCAAAATTATTGTCTCAATTTGGCTCTGGATCGGGGCACGTATTTAATTTAGGGCATGGCATTCATCCCGATATTGAACCTGAAAAAGTGGCTGTGATGATAGAAGCTGTACATCGTTTAAGTGAGAAAACAAATGGCATTAATGATAACGAATGAGTGTATTAACTGTGATGTTTGTGAGCCTGCTTGTCCCAACCAAGCGATATATGCGGGTGAAGAGATTTATGAAATTGATCCTGCAAAGTGTACGGAATGTGTAGGGCATTTTGAAGTACCACAATGTCAATTGGTGTGTCCTGTGGCTTGCATTCCACACAACCCAGAATATCCAGAAACCCCAGAACAATTAATGCTTAAATATATTGCCTTATCCGAATCAGGCAATAGCTAGTATTTTTTCTTCGAGTAGGCTTCTAAGCTTACGCTCGGAGATTAAAATGTTTTCCAGTTGCTCTATTTTCGTTTTAAGCAAAGTTAATTCTTCCTGTGCTTGCATTTGTGCGCCCGTATAATTAATTTTTAGAGCGTGTGGTGTATAGAGTGCTGTTTGTTTTGGAAATAAGCGTGTGGTTTCTAGAAAGCCTCCAACCAATACAGGGCAAGGTGGCTCGAATGCTGTAGAGAATCCAGAAACGTTTTCACCAAAAAGGGGGTTTAAAGGGGAATCATCGAAATAATCTTCTTGTAATTGTACACTGTGTTCTTCTTCTAAAGTCGTTTCTAAAATATCGACTGTCCAAGGCCTGTAGTCTCTTTTCTGAAAACTTGCATTTCCTTTTGTAAGTCCAATAACTTCTTCTGTAGACATTGATAACGACTCCTTCTTAGATGATGCTTCCATTCTAAAGATCTATAAGGAAGGGATCAAGCATGATTTGTAATCTTTCAAGCTGTGTCACTTGTTGTTAAAGAATACAATGTGCTAATGGCAACTTATGAAGGGTTTGTGATGCTTTTCTTGCCTTTTCTAAGAAAGTCATGATTTCTGTTTGCTCACACAAGTCTGCCCACTCGTAGGCCCTATTGCCATACACATCGCTAATATCAAAATCATCAGCCCCTTTTTGTACTAATAGTTTAACTATTTCCAGGTTGTTGTGCATGCTAGCATGCATTAAAGGGGTTAGATTATTTTTTCCTTTTGCTGTTACATTAGCGCCCAATGCTATTAGTTTTTTAGCATGTACCCATTGCTTAGAGGCTATGGCTTTAATAAGTGCTGTATCGCCGTCTGCATGAATAGCATCGAGATCAATCTCTAAGATTTTGGTTTCTTTTAATAATAAGATATCGTCAATTGCTTTCCAATTATTGGCATCGATGGTTTTCATTAAGGCATGTTTAGAACGATATTTAAAAAAACAAGCGATTTCTTTTGAATTCTGAGTAATTTTTTTTAAGTAATCTTCATAAGTTGTTTTATGTTCGAGTGTTGTAGATAAAGCGTTTAAACATTTTTTAGAGCGGTACAATTCGGATTGCATTTTGTGCACCCTTGCAGGATTGTAACGATTAGGGTATGATTGCCCATGATGTTGATATAGAATACATTCAAAAATAGCTAGATATAGCGATCTGGCTTTTGTATTTTTAGGGAGCAAATTAAATTCCTCGTATAATGCATCCAGTTTAAAATTGCGCATGCCATTTGTAAAAGATTTATATTCTAGGCGGGCTGTTTTTACTAAGGTTTTTAAAACAGAAATTTTTTGAGGTTCGGATAAATAAGCCTCTAGCAATTCACTGTTTAAATTATGGGTTCCCAGCTTTGCATGTTCTAATAATTTAATAAAACAGAGCAAAGGATAGAGAGCAGATTTAATGTTTGCAAAAGAACAAGTACCGTGTTTTTGAGAGTGGCTTAAGAGCACCATCATCGGTTTTTTATGGGCTGTAAATGCACGAATGGCTTCGAATACGGATGCAGAGGAAGGCATAGAATCTGTTGGCATAATAGCTTGCAAAAAGGCAAGCGTGATTTTTCCAGGCTTGGATTCCGTGTCATTTGGAATTTTATAGACATCAATAGTGTGTTCTCGGCTTTGCCCTTCTCCTCGGTTACATATAATCAATATATTGTTCCATGCAATCATAGTGAAAGCATGCCCTGAGTATGCAATCGGAAGAATAACCGGATTGCCTGTGTTAAATAAATCAATAAAATCTTGGTGGCTCGCATGGCTTACACATTCTAACCATTCAATTGCCAAATTAAATGCTTTCTTTAAGCAGGAATCAGGGGCA
This sequence comes from uncultured Francisellaceae bacterium, assembly GCA_945956915.1. GTDB lineage: Bacteria > Pseudomonadota > Gammaproteobacteria > UBA6186 > Azoamicaceae > CAMFJH01. The sequence goes on from CAMFJH010000002.1 coordinate 22,322, forward strand.
TCAAAATACTTTTGGACCCACTCATCATTCATGCTATGCAAAAGACTTTCTAATAACCTATAGCTTTCATAGGAGTAATGCCCAGTTGAGGGTATGTTTCCAATCTTGTCCGAGAATCCAAAAATATGTCCCGAATCTTTTATTGATTTTACTTTGTTGAAATGCTGCTTCATGTCTCCTTGAATTTTTGTTTCAGATTTTGTTTTAAATTCTGTACAGGATTCTAATGTATGTTTCGATTTTTGGTAAGTGTCAATGATCTTAATAAATGAAGTGTTTCGAATGCGTCTGGCAGTTGCCATTGGTGTATAAAGATCAAAAGATAAATTAGGATCAGCACCATGTTCACAAATAAAATATATCAGGTTTTTTTCATTGCCTAAGTGATTTGAAAATCTTCTGTTGACTATGGAGCTGAGTATGCTTTCATCGTAAGGTAGATGTTTCATATGCAAACAATTTGTATTGGCGCCGCAAGCAATCAGTATATTTGCAGCTTTTAAATTATTTTCATATAAAGCATATATCAGTGCGGGTACTTCAAATAATCCAATCAGTTTATCGGGACTTATCGTATTTAAAAAATCAAGTAATACGCCTTCTTCTATTTGGGACATATTCGATTTTTTTAATAGCTTACTAAATTGCGCTAACCCTATTTTTTCTGCCATATATTCTTCAAGATTTTCAAATAGCACTTCATTATTAATAAATAAGTCTGTCAGTGTTTGAGTATTGATAATTAAATCAACGCCTAATGCGACTAATTCTTCTATGGTGTTCCAATTCCCGCTTTTAATTGCGAATATGAGTGCAGTATCGCCATTTTTATCAACGGGATTTAATGCTATAAGCGCTTCAAGACGCGCTATCTCAACAACAGATAGGGTTGGTTTTTGCAGCAAAATGATTAATTCATGAAATTCTGTTCTGTATTTCAATTCATGAGCATCTTTAGGATTGAGTGCCATTATTATAATCTCCAAAATATAACTTGAGAGTTGTGACATTGTACAAAACAAGAGACGCATATGTCAATTGTGGGGCGAGGTTTGAAGAAATAATGAAATTATAATGGATAATCTATGCGGAATACCGAATATTTCCCTAAAATTAGAAGTATGTTTGTACGTTTTATGCAAATATTCGTTTAACTACACACATTTGGGTGCTAAATCCTGAAGAGTTAATGATACTCGCGTAAAATAAAAAATATTGATACGATAACATTATGTGTTAATATACGAATTAGTTGGAGTGAGTTTTTTTGATTTGTTAATTCCACTTCGCTATTGAAAGGCAAAAGTTATTAAATTTGCTTGCGATTTTATTTCTTTGGTACAAAAAATGTTCACTATATTAGAATTTTTTTGCATTATCTAAAATCTTTATAATGGGAGTCTGATCATGAAATTTACGCTTGTTTTAGAAAATCCAAATGAAACCATCGCAGAAGCAGAACTACAAGCATTTGCTTTGAATACCTTATTAGAGGAGGCACAGAGACCCGCCGAGTTTCAAACCCTCAACCCAACAGATAATCAACAACTAAGTCGGTTGTTTGAATGGTACAAAGTTGAGAACCAAAAGACGTTGATGCGTTTCGTTTATAATTGTCAAGTGTTACCCTCAGAAGAAGAGCAGAAAGAAAGAGTAGAACAAGATGAGAGTCTTAAATGCTCATTAACGAAGGTGGTATTATCACGTGACGTATCTCTTTCCAAAAATATGACAATGTTTTTTTCTTCAGAAGAGGTTGCTAAGGAGTTCGTAAAGCAGTATCAAGATACAGGAGACTTGTCATTTCACTATTTACCGTTCTGCAGTAGTAATTCTGATGGCTTAAGCGTCAGCGTTGGGCGCATTCGGTGTTTGAATTTTTCCAGCTGTAAAACTTTTAAATCGATTTTGATGAATCATTTCAACTTGGATGAGCAATGCGTTGATAATATACTGAACATGATTGCTTTAGCTGAGTTGAGGCAAATAAACGAGCAAACAAAAAATACTTTTGTTGATGAAGAACATAAGAGAGCACCCTTGGTGATGTTGAGTACAATCCCCACGTCCCCAAATGCAAAAGCGCAAAAAGAAGCAGCAGATGCAACTCTTGCAGAGCAATTAGAATCTCAAGCACCAAAACAGCAAGAAGCAGTAGTGGCTTTACATACAAGTAAACCGGGCTGATTTGAGGGCGGAAAAAATAATTCTACGGTACGTAGTAAAGCATTTGCTTCCGATGTCGGTTAAGTATTAGCTGAAGCAGGAGCACCTTAAACCATCTCTACTGCCGTTAGCGTTGAGCTTTCTTCAAATAAGTCTAACATATTGCTCACTTCAAAAATTCTTTTTCCCCAAACCCGTAATTGATTGCTGTTAGCACGATGAATACGTTCTTGGATAGGAGTAGGAAGCGGGCCAAATTTTTGTTCAAGTAACATGATTAAAAACTCAACCTTGCCTCTTTTTTCTCCTTTTTGCTCTGCGGCTTCAATACAGGCTTCTTCTGATTCTTGTTTTCGATCGATGCTCTCATAGGCACGTAATTCTTCTATAGTCCAAGCGAAACGATTGAGTTCATCATAGGCTTTTTGTATGATCTTATCTCTTCCAATAATCATCGGCAAATCATTGGGATCCGTTTGCATAGCATACTTGAAAAAGTAAGCCCATTTTTCCGTCATCGTTAGCAACTGCTCCTTGGTTCTTTTAAATTTTGGTAATTCTAAACAAGAAAAGGAAAAGTCTTTCAAATAATGCTCATAAGTGACTGTATCTAAAATTTTATGATGCGATAAATAAGCGGGTGTTTCTGGAAACAGTATAAAGTTTGTAATGGTTAGAAAAATCACTTCTTTCAAATCTTTATATTTAATGCCTTTATCTCGTTGTTCTATGTATGTCTTTGCCACATAATAATGGACACGTTTTACGAAGCCTAATTCATCTCGGACTTGCATTTCTACGATGAATTTGTTGCCCTCAGTATCTTCACACATCACGTCTACCGAGCTGCTTCGTAAAGATACAATTTCAGGATCGAGTGTGGGTGTTAAAATAGACACTTTTTCTATAGGATTGGTCGTATGACCAAAAATATCATTTAAGAAATGAATCAGAATATCTTTATTTTTTTCGCTGCCAAAAATACGTTTGAAGACCAAGTCATTTTTTGGATTTAAAAAGGATCCGATCATAGTCTATGTCTCACAAATAATGAAAATAAATAACACTAACAATAAGATAGTTTATTCAAGTGTAAAGCATAGATCAAGATTAGGTTGGCTAATTCATCCGAATAGCTATGAGGACTGAAATACTAAGCATTTATTAAGCGTGAAAAATGATTTGATCATATTCATATTGTGTATTATAATAATCCATTTGGGTATAAAAAATCTATTACAAAAATGTTCATTTTCGATACAGATATGCAAACTAAAAAACCTACAATCGTATTTTTACTAGGCCCTACTGCAGCAGGTAAGACAGCATTGGCTATGGAATGGATTAAAGCGGGTAAGCCTTATGAAATTATCAGTGTTGATTCTGCAATGGTGTATAAGGGCTTAGATATTGGTACAGGAAAGCCCAGTGTTTTAGAGCTATCCCAAGTGCCTCATCATTTGATTGATATTCGAGAACCCTATCAATCGTATTCTGCAGCCGATTTTCGATCAGAGGCTTTAAGTTTAATTCCAGAAATTCTAGCCCGAGGTAAAACGCCTTTATTCGTAGGAGGCACTTTGTTGTATGTGCGAGCACTGCAACATGGATTATCGCCTTTGCCTTCTGCCAATCCCCTTATTCGTGATCAATTATTAAAAGAAGCCGAAGCTATCGGCTGGCAAGCGATGCATCAGCGCTTGGCAGAAGTGGATCCCCTCGCTGCATTACGTATTCACGTTAATGATCCGCAACGTATTCAACGAGCCTTAGAAATTTATGCTATTAGCGGCAAATCGATGAGTGATTGCTTTGCTGAACAAACAGAAGTTACTCATTTGGAAAATCAATACCAGATAAAAACCTATGCTTTAGGGAAAGAAGCGCTTGACCCTGCAGGACGCGGGCAATTACATGAAAGGATTGCCAAACGCTTTAATCTTATGCTTAAACAAGGTTTGATTGAAGAAGTAAAGGGCATACTTGAAATCTTAAAGGAACGATTGGGTGAGGGTGCGTATCAAAATTTACCTGCCATGCGATCAGTTGGGTATAGACAGGTTTGTGAATACTTAGAAGGTGAGTTGTCTTATGATGAAATGCTCAATAAAGCCATCGCAGCTACTAGACAATTGGCCAAACGCCAGTTAACATGGTTAAGGGGATTGACTAACATTAATTGGTTGACCTAAAGTGAATCTTCAGAATAAAAACTTAAGCACCTATTTTTTAAAAAATGTCAAAAAAGAGTTAGGAGTTCTGAGCAGTCCATGATAAACTGCCATTTCTTAGGCTCAATAAAAGCTAAAACACAATGAACACTACGGAGAGAGAAAAATGTCTAAAGGGCAGATGCTACAAGATCCATTCCTGAATGCTTTACGCAAAGAAAGAGTACCTGTATCAATTTATTTGGTTAACGGAATTAAATTGCAGGGGCATGTTGAGTCTTTCGACCAATTTGTGGTTTTATTAAAAAATAGCGTCAGTCAAATGGTTTACAAACATGCTATCTCAACAGTGGTACCTACGCGTAATGTAAAAATGACGCATGCAGCATCGATGGATGCAGAAGAGGACGAGGAAGAAGACTTTGTACAGGATGAGATCCAACCAGGAAACTCATAATTGATTGAAAGACCAGAGGGGGGTGACCGGGTTATTCTTATGCACCTCCATCTGCGTAATTCCGCAGAATCTTCAGATTTAACAGAATTTCGAGAATTAGCTCTATCAGCTGGTGCGGAAGTAGTCTCTACCATGAGTACACATCGTCCAAAACTGGATGCAGCTTTTTTAATCGGGAAAGGGAAGGTTGAAGAATTGCGTTTGCAAGTCTTGAGTGAAAAAGCCGATGTGGTTTTGGTAAACCACGCTTTATCCCCGGCTCAAGAGCGTAACCTTGAACGTGCTCTAAGTTGTAGAGTGGTTGATCGAACGGGTTTAATATTAGATATCTTTGCACAGCGTGCACGATCTTATGAAGGAAAGTTACAAGTTGAGCTTGCACAATTGCAACATCTTTCTTCTCGTTTGGTACGGGGTTGGACACATTTAGAAAGACAAAAAGGCGGTATAGGATTGCGTGGCCCTGGAGAAACACAATTAGAAGTCGATAGACGCTTGATTAAAGGTCGTATCAAACATATCAAGGAACGTTTAGAGAAAGTCCGTAGCCAAAGAGAACAGGGACGTCGCGCTAGGCAAAAAGCCTCCCTGCCCACTGTCTCTTTAGTGGGGTATACCAATGCAGGTAAATCCACACTGTTTAATGTTTTAACCAAGGCCAAAGTGTATGTGGCTAATCAATTATTCGCGACTCTGGATCCGACTTTACGTGCGCTCGAGATTCCTGCTATCGGTAAAGTGATTATTGCAGATACCGTAGGCTTTATTCGTCATTTGCCCCATGATTTAGTAGAAGCTTTTAGGGCCACCTTAGAAGAAACACGTGATGCAGATCTGTTATTGCATGTAATAGATGCACAAGATGAAAATGCAGCAGCACACAAAGCGCAAGTAGAAGAAGTATTAGAACACATTCAGGCTTTAGAGGTACCGCGGATTGAGGTCTATAATAAAATTGATGTTTTAGCAAACAATCAACCGCATTCTGAACGCAATGCAGAAGGCATGATTTCAGATGTGTGGATATCTGCTCAACAAAAATTAGGCTTAGATTTGTTATTTCAAGCCATTGCAGAGCATTTGGGTGAAGCATTTATTGCAGGGGTTTTAACCTTAAATACAGAACAAGCCCGTATCAAAGCGTCGTTATATGAATTAAATGTAGTGTCCAAAGAAACAGAAATATCAGAAGATAAGGGGGGGTGGGTTTTAGATATCAAACTCCCCAAACAAAAATGGTTTAGAATCTGTCAGGAAAATCCTGGATTAGAGCAAGCTTTAACGAATACAAAGACAAGTTGAGGAACAATAGGATGGAATGCAAAAACGCTAATCAAATGGCTTGGAACCAGCCAGGCAGTAGTGGAGATGATAAAAAAAACCAACACGCTCAGGATCCTTGGAAAACACGTAAAAACGATGATCAGGGCCCCCCTGATTTAGACAAATTATTAAAACAATTTTTAAAGAATATTAAAAATATGTTTGGTGCTAATAACGGTGGCGGGAATGCTGATCCTAACCCTCGTCCGCAGGGGCCCTCTGTTCCTAAGATGCCTGCTGGATTCATGGCATTGATAGGCATTATTGTTTTGGGTTTATATTTAATATCCGGTATCTATATTGTTGAGCCTGCAGAACGAGCCGTCATAACTCGGTTTGGACGCTATGTCAAAACCGAAGGTCCAGGTCCCCATTGGTTGCCTCGTTTTATAGACGCTAAAGAAATTGTCAATATCGATAGAACCGATAGCACACGTCATGCAGGTTTAATGTTAACCAAAGATGAAAACATTGTGTTTGTAGAGGTAACTGTACAATATCGTATTCAAGAGGCTAGAGCTTATTTATTTAATGTGGTGAATCCTGTAAACAGCTTGAAACAAGCCACAGAAAGTGCCTTAAGACAAGTTGTGGGACAATCGACTTTAGATGATGTATTAACCAGTGGGCGAGCCTACATTGCAGGTGCTATTAAAGATCAAATTGTTTCTACCTTAGCACTGTATAAAACCGGTATTTTGGTACTGGATGTGGCTATGCAACCGGCTAAAGCCCCTGATGAAGTCAGGGCTGCTTTTGATGAGGTTATTAAAGCTCGAGAAGAAGAAGTGCGATCGGTAAACCAAGCAGAAAGTTATGCCAATGATATTTTACCAAAAGCACGAGGTTTGGCAGAACGCATGCGAAAAGAAGCTTTGGGTTATAAACAAGAAGCACAATTAATGGCAGAGGGTAGTACACAACGCTTTAATTTAATTTTACCGCAGTATCAAAAAGCGCCCAAAGTAACGCAAACACGACTCTATTTAGATGCGATGACACAAGTGCTTTCTAATACAACCAAAATGTTAATTGACGAAGGAAATAGTTCTAATTTGTTCTATTTGCCTATCGATAAACTAATCAATGCGAATACCTCTGCTGCTAAGGAGAAAAGCGAATGAAAAAATTACCCACACCTCTTATAGCAGGGATCTTGTTATTGTTAGTATTAATCGCAACCAGCCTTTATAGTGTTTATGAGACAGATAGGGTCTTATTGGTGCGTTTAGGAAAAATTGTGACCGATGCAAATGGTAAAGACAAAGTAATTGGTCCTGGTTTGCATATGAAATTTCCCTTTTTAGATACGGCTTTGTTTTTTGACACGCGTTTGAATATGTCGGATATTGCTTCTGCGCGTATTGTGACAAAAGAGAAAAAAGATCTGATCGTAGATTTATTTGTAGAATGGCGGATCAGTGATTATGGTCAATTTTATAGAAGCACCAATGGTGCTGAAGACAGTAAAGAACGCGCGCAAGAATTATTACACCAAAAAGTGGTAGATATTTTACGGTCTGAATTTGGCCAAAGAACCATTAAAGAATTAATTTCAGGCGAAAGAAAGGATTTAATGGAAAAATTACGCAAGTCTACCGACGATAATGTTTCAGGACTGGGAATGGAATTGGTGGATGTTAGAATTCGTCGTATGGATTTACCGCCTGAAGTCAGTGATGCGGTATTTGATCGTATGCGCTCGGAACGTAAACGTGTGGCTACAGGCTTAAGGGCCAGTGGTGAATCTAAAGCAGAAATCATACGAGCTGAGGCTGAAAAAGAAAGAAGAGTGTTATTGGCAGAAGCTGAAAAAGAAGCACAAATCTTAAGAGGAGAAGGCGATGCTTTGGCCACACAATTATATGCCAATAGTTATAACCAAGCCCCTGAGTTTTATGAGTTTTACGAAAGTTTGAGGGCTTATAAAAAAGTCTTTGACAATAAAAATGATATGTTAATTTTAAAACCCGATAGCAAATTTTTTCAGTATTTTGGCTCTCGGTTTAAAAAAGGTAAAGAAAATGTGGAGTGATTTAATAGCGGCTTTGGCATTGGTCTTGGTGATAGAGGGCATGTTGCCTTTTATAAAGCCGGAAGCTTGGCGAAAAGCGATGGGTCGTATTGCCCTAAGTCCGGATCGAACCTTAAGATGGATGGGTTTAATGAGTATGATGGCGGGCGTGATATTATTGTCGGTTATTCGTGAGGGTTAAAGAAAGATGCGGAGGATGGTGCCGAGGAGAGGACTTGAACCTCCATGGAGTTTCCCCCACAAACACCTGAAGCTTGCGTGTCTACCAATTTCACCACCTCGGCTGAATATAGGAATGTACCTGGACTAATTGCATAAGTCAATGTTAAAATAATGATATGAGTAAGAAAACAAGCCAACAAGATCCATTTGCAGACCGAGAAGCAAGGTTATATCAAAGCCCTATCGTCAGTCGCGAGTATATTTTAAATTATTTACAAGAACGTGGGCAGGCTGCCAATTATCAAGAATTATTAGAAGCCTTTGATCTGCAAACAGAAAACGACCAAGAAGCCCTTTATAGACGTCTTAAAGCCATGGTACGAGATGAGCAATTGGAGCGTTTGAAGGGGGGGTATTTTTGTCCTATGGGTCGCCGCATTTTGGTGGAAGGCAAAGTCATTATTGAAAAAGGGAAATTTGCTAAAACCTGGGTATTACCTACCGATGGCAGTGCAAAAATTGCCATTCGCTCTACCCAAAAGAATGTGATTTTTCAAGGAAACAAAGTGATTGTCTCTGTTTTGGAAAACACAAAAGCTGAAGAGCTGCGAGAAGGTCGGATTGTTGACATTATTGAGCAGCAACGCGTTGTGGTGACGGGCCGTTTTGTGCAAGCCATTACCCCGTATGTGATTCCACATGGTAAAGAAATATCTCAGGATATTGTTATTCCTAAAGACAGTGCAGCCAATGCTAAAGATGCAGATATTGTAGTCGTTGAGATTGATAGGACAGTATCCACAGGCTTAGACATTGTGGGTCGTATTATAGAAGTATTGGGAAATGAAAATACACCAGGGGTTGAAATTCAGGCAGCTATTCGTGCTTATGAATTACCTTATGCTTGGTCAGAAGAAGTGTTGAAAGAGATTCAAGATTATCAAGCAGAAGCACCGATTTCTGCAGCACACAAACGGGGTCGCTTGGATTTACGCTCCATTCCTTTAGTGACTATCGATGGAGAAGACGCCAAAGATTTTGATGATGCAGTTTATTGTGAAAAGCGTGCTACTGGTGGTTGGCGTTTAATAGTAGCCATTGCCGATGTAAGTCATTATGTAAAGCCTAAAACAGCTTTGGATAAAGAAGCCAAAGCGCGGGGAAATTCTGTTTACTTTCCGGGGAAAGTCATTCCCATGTTACCCGAGGTATTATCCAATGGTTTATGCTCTTTAAAACCAGATGTCGAAAGATTATGCATGGTATGCGATTTAAGCATCAGTGCAAGCGGTAAGATAACACGGTATAGTTTTCATGAAGCGCTGATGCGTTCTCATGCGCGTTTAACCTATACCAAAGTGGCGGCACTGTTAAAAGGGGAAAGCGCGCACTTAATGGAGCAATATGCGCACTTATTCCCGCATATTCAAGAGTTGAATCATTTATTTCAAGCATTGAAAACCGAACGTGAGGCTCGAGGTGCTATTGAGTTTGAAACTGTAGAAACGCGTATTTTATTCAATCCAGAAGGTAAAATTAGCCGTATAGAACCCACAGAACGCAATGATGCACATTGTATTATTGAAGAATGTATGTTGTGTGCCAATGTTGCCACGGCACGTTTTTTAAAAAAGCATAAATTACCGGGTTTATATCGAAACCATGAAGGGCCACAAACTGAAAAACTCGCGGACTTAAAGACTTTTTTAAACGCATTGGGTTTATCCTTAAAAAGCCAAAAAGTACCCACACCTTTAGATTATGCAACGCTACTACGTTCAGTGCAAAATAGGCCGGATGTGAATATTATTCAAACCGTGTTATTACGTTCTTTAAGCCAAGCGATTTACTCTCCTGATAATGTGGGTCATTTTGGACTGGCTTATCCTGCATATTGTCATTTTACATCCCCCATTCGACGATATCCTGATTTGCTGATTCATAGACAAATCAAATCTGTTTTAAAAGGCAAATGGGATGCAACAAAACCTGCCCCAAAAGACAAGCAGGATGCTGAAACAAAAGCATTGATAGAATTGGGTATTCACAGTTCTATGACAGAACGCCGCGCAGACGATGCTACACGTGATGCGGTTAGATGGTTAAAATGCGAATACATACAAAAGCATATTGGTGAAATTTTTGAGGGTGTGATATCGGGTGTCACACGCTTTGGTTTTTTTGTGGAACTTAAAGCGATTTATATTGATGGGTTGATTCACATGACTTCGCTCAAAAATGATTATTATCAATATGATCCCGTTCATCATCGATTATTAGGCGAACGTACCGGCATACAATATCGTTTAGGGGATTTTGTAACGGTTAAAGTGGCTAAAGTGGATGTGGCAGAGCGTAAAATTGATTTTGAATTAGTCGGTGTTCCTACCCCGTTAATGCCGCGTCAGAAAAATAAAGCCTATTTTTCACATAAAAATAATGCTAAACCCAAAGCTAAATCAAAGGGCGCGCATGCTGAAAAAAACAAGTCTTCTTCCAAGCCAAAACCGAAACAAAAACAAAAACCAAAGCCCAAACCTAAATCTAAAAATACAAAATCCAACAAACCCAAAGGTTAAGTGTAAAGCATGAAAGATTCCAAAGTAGATCTATTGTACGGTATTCATGCCGTACGCAGTTTATTGCAAAGACAACCCGAGCGAGTATTAGAAATTTTTTGCATCGATTCCAGAATAGACAATCGCGTGCAAGAGATTATGAGTCTTGCTAAAGCACAGAAGTTATCGGTTCAAAAAATCGCTAAAAAACAATTGGATCAATGGGTACCCGAAGGGCAACATCAAGGAATTGCTGCACGGTGTCGGCCTCAGAAATTATTATCAGAACATGATATTGATGATTTATTAACTCAAACGAATTCTAAAGCTTTATTTTTAGTCTTAGATGGCGTCCAGGATCCTCATAATTTGGGTGCTTGTTTAAGAACGTGTGATGCTGTAGGTGTGACGGGTATTATTATTCCACAAGATCGAGCAGCCAGTATCACACCAACGGTTCGTAAGGTAAGTTGTGGGGCCTCAGAAACAGTTCCCATTTTACAAGTGAGTAATTTAGCACGAGCGCTTAATATATTAAAAGAAAAGGGTGTGTGGATAATGGGTACTGCAGGAGAAGCAGCGCAATCTTTGTATCAAACCGATCTTAAAGGTGCTGTTGCGATTGTGCTGGGTGCTGAAGGATCTGGCTTACGAAGATTAACTGCAGAGCATTGTGATATCTTGATGCACATTCCGATGCAGGGTATGGTAGAAAGTTTAAATGTTTCTGTGGCTGCTGCTGTGTGTTTGTATGAAGCTTTTAGACAACGTCTAATGCTGCTTTAGGCAAATGCTTATCTGGCCTGTATTTTTTTATGAGTAATTCAGAAAATAAAGTGCAGATATCTGTATATATAAACAGTTAAAATTCTTGTAGTAACTGCTCAGGTGCCCGCTCGATACCCCCAGATAAAAATCCCCCCGCTAGCTTCGCTATCGACCCCCTTTTGAAAAAGTGGGTAAAGAGCATTGATGTCCGCTACGCTACCATCAATGAGTTTTTTGTTTTTTTACATAAATAAAGTTAAAAACATCAAGAAAAGGTCATTTATGTAAGCGAAGCGCAACATAAATGTACATTACCCACTTTTTCAAAAGGGGGTCGCTGCCAAGGGCAGCGGGGGGATTTTTCCCATTAGAGCATTGCCCTGTTTTAACATAAAACTATTAGTTTACAAAGAGTTCAGGAGCTATATTCTGTTATCTACCTGGGCTGTTACCTCTTGTAATTGGTGCAACTAATATAAATATGGTGCAATTGGTGCGATTAGTTTATAATGGTGCAATTGGTGCAATTATTAGGAGGACTTGCAATGAAGCCTATTTATCCCGATAGAGAGTCTAAAATATTAGAATTTAAACTTCAATTACCTCATTTAAGTCATCTCGTGAAAACATGTGTGGCCTTTGCTAATGGTGTGGGTGGTAAAATTATTATTGGTGTTAAAGATGGTTCTAGAGAAATTGTAGGTATCGATGATAATATACGAAATCGATTATACGATGAATTTCCCAATTGTCTATATGATTCTACCCATCCAAGTTTATTAGCTGAAATTTATGAAAAAAATTACTCAGATGATTTAAGCGTTATGATTATTGAAATTTTTCCTAGCATGCAAAAACCCGTTTTTATAAAAAGTGAAGGCATGCTAAAAGGCGTATATTTAAGAGCAGGAACCAGTACACGTGTAGCGACAGAAGATTATATTAGGGAGCTTAAAAGAGAAAATAAAAGACTTTCATTCGATGAGAATCCTGTGCATGAAGACATTAATATTTTATCGGATACCCTTTTAGGACAAGCCTTGAATCGATATACAACAGAGCGTCTATTGATGGAAAAAATTATATTGCGTTCTACAACCTCTGCATTAAAATACTATCCTACAATAGCTGGCGTATTATTGTTTTGTGAAAATCCCCAGCGATATATACCAGAAGCAAGCATTTATTGTACCCGTTTTCGTGGAGTAGAAGGGCGAGATATTATTCAAACAGAAGAAATAACAGGATGTTTATTGATACAAGTAGAATCGGTTTTTGAATTGTTAAAATCTTGGTTAACAAGGGATTATAAATTAATTGGATCCAAGTTGAAAGGAAAAACTATTATACCAGAAGTCGCAATGAGAGAGGCGATTATAAATGCTTTAATTCATAGAAAATATTGGATCCCAGGTGCAGTAAAAATAGCTGTGTATGACAATAGATTAGAAATTTTTAGTCCTGGTAATTTTCCGGGTGCTGTAGATCTTCAGCATTTAGGTGATGGAACAACTTATTTAAGAAATCCACATCTTGTGAGATTAGCAAGAAGGTTAGGCATGGCGGAAAAATTAGGAACAGGTATAAGACTTATTTTAGAAAGTTGCAAAAAAGCAAGCATTAGAAGTCCAGAATTTATAGAGGGTGCCGATAGTGTAAAAGTTATTTTTTATTTTTTACCTGAAGATAAGAAAGATTTAAAAGACGAAGAGCGTATTCTAGAATTGTTTAAAATGCAAAACGAGTTAAGCTTAGGAAATGTCGAACATTTGTTATCTATATCAAGAAATACAGCGACAAGAAAATTAAATATTTTATTGAGAGAAAATAAAATACTTAGAATAGGCAAAGGACCTGCAGTCAGGTATATTTTAAAAGACTCTTAAATTACATATTGGAATAGTTAGGCCCACCCCCACCTTCTGGGGGTACCCAATTGATATTTTGTTCAGGATCTTTGATATCACAGGTTTTGCAATGTATGCAATTGGGTGCATTGATCTGAAGTTGAGGTTTTCGCTGGGTATCTTGCACTATTTCATACACCCCAGCTGGGCAATAACGTGTTTCCGGCGAAGCGTAGACTTCAAGATTAATGGATATCGCAAGAGATGGATTTTTGAGTTGCAAATGCGGCGGTTGATTTTCTTCATGATTCACATTTGTTAATTGCACTGAAGTCAATTTATCAAAACTGATAATACCATCGGGTTTAGGATAAATAATAGGCTTGCAATCTTTTGCTTTTTTTAAACTCAGATAATCAGCCTTGTTGTGAAAAGTCCAAGGTGCTTTTCCACGGAATACATAAGTATCCAATGCAGCATAGCTAAGACCCCACAATAATCCTTTCTGAAAAGCTGGACGAATATTGCGCACAGCTTTTAATTCATCCCAAATCCAGGAAGTTTGAATAGCCTGTTCATAAGTGTGTGATTGTACAGGACTTGAAGGGTGAATCGATTTAAAAATACATTCAGCTGCAATCATGCCCGATTTCATAGCAGTATGATTGCCCTTTATTTTAGCAACATTTAGAAATCCTGCGCTGCAGCCTATTAATAAGCCACCCGGAAAGCTAAGTTGAGGAATAGATTGAAAGCCACCTTCATTAATGGCACGTGCACCATAAGCAATGCGTCGCCCGCCTTCGAGCAGTGGTTTGATATGGGGATGATGTTTGAAACGCTGAAATTCAGAAAAAGGATCCAAATAAGGATTTTGATAATCTAAGCCCACTATAAGACCCAATGACAGTTGATTATTTTCTTGATGGTAAATAAAAGAACCTCCATAAGTTTTGTGATCCAAAGGCCAACCCATGGTGTGTGTAACGTGTCCTAATTGGTGTTTGGCAGGATCAATCTCCCATATTTCTTTAATACCCAATCCGAAAGTTTGAGGATCACAAGAGCGATGTAATTTAAATTTTTCATCTAAAATTTTGGCAAGTGAGCCTCTAGCCCCTTCAGCGATTACAGTTGTTTTAGCAAAAATATCCATACCGGGCTGATAACTAGAAGTGGGATTATTATTTTTATCCAAACCGGCTTCCCCAGTGCTCACACCAATAACGGTGTCTTGATCCCATAAAAGTTGGGTTGCTGCAAAACCTGGAAAAATATCTACCCCTAATTTTTCAGCTTCTTGTGCAAGCCAACGACATAATGCCCCTAAACTGATAATGTAATTACCATCATTACGCATTAAGGGTGGGGTAGGTAAGCGATAAGCATGATCTTTTGTTAAAAACATAAACTTATCTTGGCTTACCTTTGTTTGTACCGGGGTTTGAAGTTCCGTCCAGTTAGGGAACAATTCTTCAAGTGAACGAGGTTCTAGCACTGCACCTGAAATAATATGAGCGCCAACCTCCGAGCCCTTTTCTAAAACACCAATACGAATCTTGTGTTTGTATTGGTTGGAAAGTTGTGCCAAACGTATGGCAGCCGATAATCCTGCAGGTCCTGCGCCCACAATAATAACATCATATTCCATCGATTCTTTTATCATTTCTAAATGCTATCATGAATATATCTACACTGAGAATACAAAGACCTAGAATAAATGGGAGATGCATGAATGTTGTGTTTGGTGCCAGTTAAACGCGTGATAGATTATAACGTTAAAATTCGCGTAAAAGCTGATAATAGTGGAGTTGTAACGGATCATGTGAAAATGTCGATGAACCCCTTTGATGAAATCGCCATGGAAGAAGCCATGCGCTTAAAAGAAGCCGGTATAGTCAGCGAAATTATTGCCGTTTCAATAGGCTTAAGTGCATCGCAAGAAACCTGTAGAATAGCCTTGGCACGAGGGGCTGACAGTGCTATTTTAGTCGAAATAAATCCTGAGTTTGATTTTTTAGAACCCATTCATATCGCAAGCATTTTAAAAACCTTGATTGTAGAAGTTTTAGAAAAAAAGCCCGAGTTGGTTATTTTAGGTAAACAAGCCATTGATGATGATTGTAATCAAACGGCTCAAATGCTATCTGCTTTATTAGAATGGTCTCAAGGTACGAATGCTTCGCGTTTAGAAATTCAAAAAGAGCAAAACAAAGCCAAGATCACGCGTGAAGTGGATGGGGGTTTAGAAGTACTTTCCTTAACCTTACCTACGGTGATTAGCACAGATTTACGATTAAATGAACCACGGTATATTTCATTACCCAATGTGATGAAAGCAAAGTCAAAGATCTTAAAAACATTGTTGTTGGTAGATTTGATTCAACAATATAATCTTAATATAAAGCCACATTTAAAAACCTTAACAGTAGAAGCACCCCTATTAAGGCGTTCGGGTCTGACCTTAGGATCAGCACAAGAATTGGTAGAAAAATTACGTCACGAGGCTAAAGTTATTGAATGAATACTATTTTAGTGTTAGCAGAACATGATAATCTCAACTTAAAAAGCGCTACAGCTAATACGATTCGTGCAGCGTTGGCATTTGAAGGCGAAATACAGGTGCTGGTTGCTGGGTTTAATTGCCAGGCGATTGCTGAAAAAGTAGCCAGTTTAGAAGGCGTTAAAAAAGTGCTGTTGGCAGATGCAGCTTGTTATGAATATGGCTTGGCCGAAAATATTTCAGCCTTAATGCATCGTGTAATAACCGGAACAGAAAAGACGTACAATTATGTATTAGCACCCGCAACCACCTACGGAAAAAATATATTACCCAGAGTCGCTGCAAAATCAGGGGTGTCACAAATTTCTGACGTGATAAAAATTATTAATAAAAATACCTTTGTAAGACCCATTTATGCCGGCAATGCTGTACTAACTTTAGAATCTATCGATCACTTGAAAGTGATGACTGTTAGAACCACGGCTTTTGAAGCCGTATCCAGCAATCAAGCACCCGTAGATATTATTCGAATTGCAGAGCAAAGCGATAAAAAATTATCTCAATTTATTAGCCAGGAAGCTCATCAGACTAAAAGACCGGAATTAACCTCTGCGCGTATTGTAATAGCAGGGGGCAGGGGATTACAAAGTGCCGAAAACTTTAAAATGTTAGAAGCGTTAGCCGATAAATTGAATGCTGCAGTAGGCGCATCACGAGCTGCTGTGGATTCAGGTTTTGTGCCTAATGATTATCAAGTGGGACAAACGGGAAAAATGGTGGCGCCTGAATTATACATTGCTGTGGGCATATCCGGGGCTATACAGCATTTAGCAGGCATGAAAGACAGCAAGATCATTGTCGCTATCAACAAAGATCCTGCCGCCCCAATTTTTCAGGTAGCCGATTATGGCATTATTGGCGATTTATTCGAAATTTTGCCAGAATTTAGCCATGCTTTAGATGCCTTAAACTGAGTTTCCAGATTTAGGACTTTTAGGGCTGTTTTCAACCTGCTTATCCTGAATGTGTATATTAAGAGCAGTGCTGCTATCTCCAAGGTTTTGAGATGCTGCAGAAAACATCATTGCTAATGCCGGTGTTGCAGCACCTGCTGCTTCCAAACTCTCTTTTTTATTGGAGAGTAATTTTTGTAACTCGTAATCAAAGCGCAAGCCAATACCTATTTTTCCTTTTTGATTTGCCAAAGCTTCTTCTAAAATAAGTACAGTCATCAGCGGATGATTAATCAATTTTACTATGGCATCTTTGTCTCCTAGCCCTGAATAAGTGACTACAATGTTTTTGAAATCCTCTTTAGCGGTTGCTTCTTGTGAGCTAATATTGAGGTTGTCTAATAATGCCTTTTCTAATGCTAATAATTCAGATGGAAAAGAAGAAACTGTGTATGTGTTTTTGTACGCTACAACTTCTTTCAGCCCAAAAAGTGGAGATAAAGGTACTTTATCTGTATTGCCAGGATTTTGAGAAAGTATTTCCAATGCACCTTTAAAATCTTGCGAGGAAAGCGCTAATCTGAATTTTAGTACTAAAGGATGCTCTCGTTTTAATGTTTCAGAAAGGATCCAGTCGATACCTACAAATAACGATCCTGTGACAGCCTGAGCTGCCGTAGCCAGTGTTCGTTGCCAAGATAAAGAGATTTGTTCAGGGGTTTTGCCCAAATCATTTAAAATATATTTTTTTAAGTCAACATATGTTTGAGCTGTAGTGCCGAATGACAGAGAGGCGATATATTCACTTAATATGCTGTCTAGTTCGGATAGCAAGGCCTCTCCTATTGTTTGAATCCATATAGGATCATTTTCGTAAGTCAATATTTCAATCCAGTGATTATAGATTTTTTGTGCAGTTCGTTTTCCGCTTGTAGTGTTTCTTAAATGTTGTACTTTCTCGGAAACTACCAGTATTTTTTGAGCAAGTTTCGGTACTTCTGAAGGTACATCCGGCGATTGTATGCCTTGAATGAGTTTTTGCATTTTTTCAATATAGTTTTTACTAGCTTCTCGACCACTTAGCATTAATGCTACTTTTTCCAATCCTGACAAACCAAAATTTAAGGTTGATATATTCATATCTTGCCCTTGAATAGTTCTGTCTGGGTAAAATTGGCCTACGCCTTTATCAGAGTTTATCATCAGCGCTTTTACCAAATCTGTAAATGAAGTAGAGGGTTGTGCACTTGCTTTTCTTTCAAAAAGTAAAGTTTCACATTCATCTTTACTATCGACTTTAAAACCTAGGGTGTAGGGGTTAATTTTTTGAGGCTTATTATTACCAATCGCAACTCTGACAAGTTGGGGTTCATTTTCGCCAAAAAACTGCCCTTGAATTCCATACTTATCCCTACGATCAAAAATATCCATGGGGTAGTTCATACGCATACCGCCATCTGCGAATTGAACGATACCTCTTTGTTCGCCCATGTCTATGGGGTGTGGTTTGAAAGCAAAAGGAAAGCTCATGGTGGCCCTAAAAGCATCGACTATTTTAACATTCGGTGTGTCGATATGTGAAAATATTTGTGTTTCTTTTTTTACAATATCTGTTCCGGTTAGAAATAAATCTTTAAGTGAATTATCATTGTTTGAACGCTTTTCCTTTACAAGCGTATGAAGATCGGCAAAAGTCATATCGGGATTGAATCCTTTGTCAATGAGAAAATTTTTTGCTAAGTTAATGCATTCAACACCCTGCCATACATGACTTTCTTTATAGAAACTGAATGCATCCCCCAAGCCCAATGCTGAGCGCGAACGGATAGTCGCACTCACCACTGCACTGGCAGCAAGACTGGCTGGAATAGAGAGCCCACCCGATACAACAGCAGCTCCTGCAACAGCAGCACCACTGGTTAATTTACCTACGGTGTTTAAAGTGCTGCTTATTGTAGAACTGTCTTCAAGTAATTTAAAATCGGTATTCATGATCAATCGAATCACTTCATCAGAGGTGTACCCCAATGCCACCATAAATGCCGTCATACCACCGGCAGAGCTACCCGCAACATTATGAACCTCTGATAGAAAATTTTGGGATTCTAAGGTTTTGAGTGCACCTGCAAATAATGCACCTTTTGCACCGCCTCCTTCAAAAACCAAATTAATAGGTTTAGGATTTTTTAAAACCGCTTCTCTTAAACTATCTTCGTTTGTAAAGCCTTGGTTTTGAAATTCCGAGTTCTCTTTTTGCTCTTGAAGCAGTTTGTTAACTTCATTGGTTGGCTTGCTCACAATTGTTACTCCTAGTCATATAATCATTTGAATGCTTGATAAATAGACAAATATTATTCAAGTAGGTTCCTAATTTTTGGACCATGAGCAAAGTATACTTTAGTTAAAAATATAATAACATCGGATAAATAACTTAGTTTTTCATATTAAAAAACAGGAAGAATATTAAAACTGTTTTTTTATACAGATGTTTATAATGTCGATATTTATATGTATGAAAAATCTTTATTTAGGTTAGAATATCTCATTTAGAAATGAAAAAAATGGTTTAAGCGCAAAATAAGGGTGAGGACTGAAAAATGCTCAGTAACAAAACGATAGCAGAGTATGACGAAGTCGTATGGAAAGCCATAGAAGCGGAAGCTAAACGACAAGAAGATCACATTGAATTGATTGCTTCAGAAAATTACGTCAGTTCTGCCATTTTAGAAGCCCAAGGATCTATTTTGACTAATAAATATGCTGAAGGTTATCCGGGTAAACGTTATTATGGCGGCTGTGAATATGTGGATATCATCGAACAATTGGCCATAGATAGGGCAAAACAAGTATTCAATGCAGGGTACGCAAACGTGCAACCACACTCAGGATCCCAAGCGAATGCTGCAGCTTATATGGCATTGATTAACCCAGGTGACACGATTTTAGGGATGAGCCTAGATCACGGTGGCCATTTAACACATGGCGCAACGGTCAATTTTTCAGGGAAAATCTACAAAGCTTTTCAATATGGGGTGCAAGCTGAAACCGGTATGATTGATTATGATGCTGTGCTAAGATTGGCTAAAACGCATCAACCCAAATTGATTATGGCTGGGTTTTCTGCTTATTCCAGAATTGTAGATTGGTCTATTTTCAGAGAAATTGCTGATGCTGTGGGTGCTTATTTGGTTGTGGATATGGCACATGTGGCGGGTTTAGTGGCTGCCGGTTTATATCCTTCCCCAGTTAATATCGCAGATGTTACAACCTCTACAACCCATAAAACTTTAAGAGGCCCTCGCTCTGGTTTAATTTTGGCACGGTCTAATGAAGAAATAGAGAAAAAACTCAATTCTGCAATATTTCCAGGCTTGCAAGGCGGACCGTTGATGCATGTGATTGCAGCCAAGGCTATTGCCTTTAAAGAAGCCTTAGCACCTGAATTTAAACAATACCAACAACAAGTGTTGAACAATTCAAAATTATTTGCAGCGTGTATGATAAAAAGAGGTTATAAAATAGTTTCGGGTGGTACAGATAATCATTTATTTTTAGTGGATTTAATTGATAAAGGCATAACTGGTAAAGATGCAAACAATGCTTTAGGTGCAGCCCATATCACGGCCAATAAAAATACAGTGCCCGATGATCCACGTTCTCCTTTTGTAAGCAGTGGTTTAAGAATAGGCACACCGGCTGTGACCAGTAGGGGCTTTAAAGAAGCAGAAATCCAGCAATTAAGCCAGTGGGTTTGTGATATACTCGATGACATTCAAAACCAAACGACAATGGAGCGAGTCAAAAAGCAAGTTTTAGAATTGTGTGGGCGTTTTCCAGTTAGTACGATGGCAGTGGAGACTTAGATGCAGTGTCCTTTTTGTCATGCCCAAGAAACAAAAGTCATCGATTCTCGTTTGGCAGGTGAGGGGGAGCAGGTAAGACGTAGAAGGGAATGTGTACTTTGTGCCGAACGTTTTACCACCTACGAGACGATTGAACTTTCCTTGCCAAGATTAATTAAGCGGGATGGTAGTTGTGTACAATTTCAGGAAGAAAAATTAAGAAAAGGGATCTTACGTGCTTTAGAAAAACGTCCTGTAAGAACAGAGCAAGTCGATGCTGCGGTCAACCGTATTGTTTATCGTTTACATGGGGCGGGAGAAAGAGAATTAGGAACCAGGACGTTAGGTGAATGGGTGATGCATGAGCTTCGTGCTTTGGACGAAATTGCTTATGTCCGTTTTGCTTCGGTCTATCGTCGTTTTCAAGATATCGATGAATTTAAAGAAGAAATAGCCTTGTTGCGTGGCACAGATGTAGGGGTAAAAGAATATGAAACAGAATGATAATACAGATTTAAACAGTCAATCAGTACCATTTACGCCTTTTACAGGGGGACGTAAAAAAGCACGCCGTTATGCTATGCAAGCTTTGTACAGTTGGTATATTTCAGAGAACAGTTTAAAGGACATCGAAACGCATATTTTCTTGGAACATGGTACTGAACATTTTGATAGAGAGTACTTTAAACAGTTATTACATGAAATTCCTGCACGTCTATCCAATATTTCGGATACTTTAAGCCCCCATTTAGCCAGACCATTGGAAGAATTGGATCCTATCGAATTGGCTGTTTTAAGAGTTGCTGTTTTTGAATTAATTTACAGACCTGATATTCCGTACAAAGTAGTCATTAACGAAGCCTTAGAATTGGTTAAAACCTTTGGTGCTACTGAAAGTCACAAATTTGTTAATGGCGTTTTAGATAAAGTGGCAAAAGCATGTAGGCCTATTGAAATGCGTTAATATTATGCAGTTTGATCCTTTTGAACGAGAATATATTCTGGGTGCATTATTATCTTATGCAGAGATGGGGAATCCTATTAGTGCAGATATTCATGAGATTTTAACCCAAAAATTAGAAATGCATCCCTTGCAAGCTGTTTATCCCAATCGTCCGCCTATTACCATGTGGATCCACACCTCGATATTTTTAGAGGGTATTGGCATGGTATTTAACACACCAGAAACAGTTGCGATTGCATTAAATCCAGCATTTGAAGGTGAGTATTACTGTACCTTGAACCCGCTTGATAAAGAACCCTTAAAAAAATGTACGGATGATTATTTGCGCACTGTAGGATCCCCTACTTTTCCTCTAGCACAGGCAATTAAAAAACGTCAGCAAGAATTAAAAGAAAGACAAGAGGCTCAAAAATCTGAATATAATATTTTTTTTAAAGTTAAAAAACTCTGTTCATTAGCTGAGAAACTAAAAAAACACAGATTATCCCAATGCGTTTAAAATATTTATTATTTTAGAATTATATTATAAAATACACAATTTAGTAAAAAAAGGATTTCAGTTTGAGAATAAAATCCTTGCAGAGGAAATGTTTGGTAAATTTGAAATAGAGATCAATAATTTTTTAAAGCTAAGAGAATATCCATCTGCTTTTCATGAAATAATTATAGTGCTATTTTCTAATTATTTATATGATCGTTTTGTTGCCACACAAATCATAAGCTTTAAAGAAAAAGCTTTTTATTGGTTTAATATACTTTGCACACAAATGGATTTAAGGGGTTTGTTTAAACGTTCTTGGATAACAGACCTGCGATTAGCACTCTTTAATTATTACTATGCTTATATTTGTGGTAAAACACAAAAAACTTGTCCTGAACTTAATATAGCACACAAAGTACATCATTTGTTAGAAATTGAAACCATTGCTCCAGGGATTTTTATTTGGTTAGAGAATATAGAGCTTTTGCCTAAAAGTGTACCCATATTCTTTGATACTATTTCACTTAAAAAAGATCCTGCAACGCAAAATGCTATAGAATCGGAAACAGCTAGGGCATTATATATGACTAAACTTCATCAATATATCAGAGCAAAGCATCCTATGGATGCTGGCATTGAAAAAATATTGGTTGAAATTTTTAAAATGTCTAAGATGAAAATAGCCTGTGAAGATGAATCTTTAGAAATCCCTTTATGGATTAACACTGATATCATTAAAAACAACAGATTATGTATTGATTCAGAAGATAGGCTGGCTAAAATTCTAATACCAAGCTATGAAGGCGAAACCTATTTTAGTTTAGAAGAATTGCAAGGGCAGAACGCTCTTTGTACAGCTCGAGCTGTAATGGTATCCCAATGTGAGAATTACTTTTTAAGCCAGATTATACAAAATTCTGATGGAGAGAATCTGTTGGAAGAAAAGCTGAGTGTTGAAAATGGAATGAAACTCTCATTCAGCTTGTGTGCAATAAAAATTGATATGAGACAAATAGAGTTAAAGCGACAAGAACAATTGCTAAAAAGAAAAAAGACTTTAATATCTAATGAACAGGTGGTGATTTATTTATTAATTTTAGGTGAGCATGTCTTAGAAAAAATAGAAATAACACAAGGTGTTATCATTTTTTTGATGGAAATTTATTATGAAATATGCACTTATTTTGAGAAGCTAACTGACCATTCTTCTTTAAAGTTTCGGTGCATGCAAGGGTTGAAAAAATTATTAACGGTATCTGATAAATTTATAACACACCAAGAACTCGTTTACATGCTTTTGTGTAGAGTTCTACAAACAGAAAAATACATGAAGGTTCTAAATAATGAAAATCAATTTGATACGGTAGAAAAGTTTTTTGCAAAAGCCATGATGCATTATTCCAAGCATAACAATATATTGCCATTTCCTTGGGCTAATATCATTCGTAAATCCGTCTTAGAATCTATGTTAATCAATGATTTCCATGCTGTGAAATGCACTATGCGAGATATGGCATCGCATTTTCAAGGTTTAGGTAATCAAGCCTGTGAGGAATGGATAAGTAGAAAAGAACATGCTATTTTGCCTATCGAACAGCGTTTGAAAGTGGAATTGGCAATACGATATTATACCATTATAGTGTGGATGGCAAATGCACACTTGTTTGTAGAAACACCCAAAAGAGCGGACATTAAGGAATATGCAAAAATTAAAAGAGATCGCTTACAAGAGGACTTAACTAAATCCCACAATGAAGAGAGGCTGCTCCTGCTTACTCCAGGTCTTGCTTATATCCAAGCGGGGAATACACCTACAGTTTTGATGACAGCCTTTCTAAATGAACATCCAGACTTTTTAAATCAGGCAGCCTTGCTTTTAAAGAAAAGATACAAAAACTCCATTAAAGCAAGTTTAACGGATGTAGAAATTAGATTTTTAGTTGAAATGTATCAGGAGATAAAAGATAAACCGTATGAGCCGCTTTTTAAATCAATTTTTCAATTAGATGTTTTGTGGCAAGTTTATAATTGGTTTAGTAAAGCCAAAGCACCGATTTTAATAAATCAAAATCGTATATTTGACTTGTCCATGGAAGTGGAAAGTTTTATTGCACAGCAAGAAAAAACCATTTTTTATGAAATAGCCAATATTTTATTATTTAATATACGTCGATATGCTGTAAAACATAATTTTTTAACGATATATACACCTCAAAGTACAGGATTTTGTTTTACAACGGCAATCAGTTCTTTGACTACAGTCTTTTTTAAATCATCATGGGCTAACACGCTTAGAAAAGAGTCATTGTTGGTTTATATGTCAGAATTTTCAAATTTTTCAGTGCCTAAAACCTGCAATACTTTAAAGAAAATAGTTGGTTACTTGACCGCCACAGAAGTTGTGCAGGAGCATAAAGATATTCTTCAATGGATGCTTAAAACGAATATGGTGACAGAAAAACAAATTGAAGAGAATCGACAAAAACCTAAAAGCCGAGAGGTGCATTGTATAGAAGAGGCGGTTTTAAGCTTAAATGATATCGTAAAAGATGTGAAACATTCTCCATTGAAGGCAATGGCGCAGGAAATGCAGAAAGTCATTTTATTGGCTCCTAAAAATAAAACAAAAACTAATATTAAAAAGCAAAATGAAAAAATTAAAAAACCTCCTCAAGCAATTACAATGTCAGAAACCAGCCTAGAAGAACGAGCTAAATTACATGAGCAAGAGCGTAAAAATAAAATTGAAGAAGAACAAGAAATGGCAGCTCGTAGACAAGCCATTGTATTGCAAAATGAACGAAACCGAATAGAACAAGAAGCTTTAGATCGCCAAAAAGAATCTGAAGCCTGGCGTGTTAAGCGTGAAGAGCAAGCAAGATTAAGGGCTGAAAAAGAATCTTTAGCTAGCAGTAAATCTACACAAAATACAAAAATAATAAGAGATAAATTGCGTTTGAAAAGTGAAAAAAAAGAAGAGGAAAATAACAGGTTAGCAGCAGAAAAAGAAGCCGAATTAAAAGCAAAGCATGAGAGAAAATTAGAAGAGCAAAAAATAGAACGTGAGAAAGAGAGTCTAAGAACACTGCAGCAATATAATTTGATGATGCAACAAGCAAAAGAGAGTTCAATTGCTGAGCGATCACTGCGAGCTTTGCGTAATTTTGAGATAGAAGAGTTTACAGCGCAGGAATTGCCCACAAAAAATAAAAAATTATTAACAGATCTGATAAAAGTTGCCAATGCTCATCATATCCCAGAAATTCAGATATACGGAAGTTATACGGTTTTTTTAGCCAGTCTTCGCTTAAATTTTCCTATTAAAGATATCAGACGACCAGGCGATTTAGATTTGCGCATTGTGATAGATACACAAGATTTTAAAGAAAGTTTAAGTTTTATCTCTGATTTACAGAATGCAGGGTATATTTTAAAAGGCTATAATGAAAGTGCAGATCTAACAAAAGGCTTGGCGGATTATGTTTTAGAAAAAAAAACGAGTGGGTTTCTTAATTTGAGTTTGGCAGCCGATAAAGAGGATGCAGAAACTTATGAAATAGAATTGGCTATTTTGTTTAAGGATCATTATATACCCAATCATAATCCTTTTTACTTATTAAGTCATTATATAAAAATTTCAAATAATGAATGTGCTTTTGATGGATCGGATTTAAAAGCAAGAGCCGAATTGGCTCAAGATGTTATGAATAAAAACTTTAGGATTATTCCTGCTGAACTTTTTAATCCTCATCAATATAATGTGTTTAACTTCTTTCCAAGGCTTTTTAGAAATATAAAAACATGTAAAGGCTATAAAATAAAAACCAAAGTCATACAGGGATTATTTACAAACTTAGAAACCATCTATAGATTTTTTAGCATACGATTTTCACTTAAGAAATACAGAGAATGTTATTTGGAGTTAGTAGGTTTAATTAATCAAAATCAATTTAAATTGGCTCTAAGCGCACCTATTATAAAAGGATTTTTGATGGCTTTGCTTGAAGTGATTAATACAGAAGCATTAGTAAATTTAAACAGAAAAGATTTTTTTTCAAAAGACATAGACTTTGATTCGAATAAAATAACACAAAAGCTACAGGAAAAATTCGCGACTCTTATTTGTGTTGTACACGGAGATCAAGATGTTAATAAAACTGCTTTTAAAAAATTTTACAATGGTTTAATGGATACATTAGTTGAACATGGTGACAACGAAAAAATAAAGGTATTTTTAAGAAAGAGCCAAGAAAGGAAAGGCAGTGTGCTATACAATAGTTTTAAAAAGCCTGAAAATATAAAACATCTGCCTGAAGAGCTAAGGCCAACAACTAAAAAATTATCATATAGATAAAAATGCAAGGGGAGTTCTAGATGAATGCAAATTATCGTAGTTTTTCGGCGTATATATTATTAAGGTGAGAAGAATATAATAGAAGAGTATTTGAAAAATTTTATACGAGTTTGACGCTCAAGCAGATCTTAACAATCGCCCCAAGACACTGAACTTACTTGAGGTTTAAGTGTAAGTACACACCAATAAGGACATAGGTCAAGCATGGGTGTAATAGAATCAAGGTCGATAATACTTTGACATTTTGCATTTTATATGCAATAATTAACATTATTTTCTATAGGTGATCTAAAATGCTTGTTGAGTTTAGAGTAAAGAACTTTCGTTCCATTCGTGCTGAACAGCGATTTAGCCTTGTAGCAGACAAAGATTCAACTTACTCAGAATCACATATTTCTGAAAGTGAGAATAAAGCTACACCCTCTTTACTCAAATCAGCAGTGATTTATGGACCTAATGCCAGTGGTAAGTCTAATCTCATCAATGCCTTGGGTTTTATGCGTGAAGTTGTTGCTACCTCAGCCACTCAATTGCGTGAGGGGCAACAATTTCCTTGTCCTCCTTTTAGGCTTGATGCAAGCTCTAAAGAACAACCTAGTGAATTTGAATTAACTTTTATTGATCAAGGTATACGTTACCAATATGGATTCTCTTTAATGCCTGAACGAATTATGGAAGAATGGCTGTTGGTCTATAAAACCTCTAAACCACAAATGTGGTTTCATCGTCGTTTTGATCGAAAAAACGAAAAGGATGAATATAGTTTTGGTTCACACTTAACAGGACATAAGGCTTTATGGCAGGAATCTACTCGAGCAAATGCTTTGTTTCTTTCTAAAGCAGTGGATCTTAATAGTGAACGTTTAAGACCGATTTTTTTATGGATTGTTGAAAAATTGGTCATTTTTAGTGCTGGAAAAAAACCAACCTATCGCTCAACGATTGCATATGCTCAGACTCAAGAAGGGAAGGCAGCTCTTTTAAGATTTCTTAATGCGGCTGATCTTAGTATAGCTAATCTTTTATTTGAAAATAGAAAAATTATGCCCGGTCTAACCTTTTTTCGGTCTAATCCTTCAGGAAAGCCCTCTATACTGCATCATGCATTTGAATCTGAAGAAACAATACCTTTGTTTTTACATGAAGCAGAAGATGGAGCAGCTACTTTCGAAATACAAGATGAATCCACTGGAACACAGCGAATTTTTGCATTTGTGGGACCAGTGCTTTCTGTTCTTAAAGATGGATTAGTACTTATCGTGGACGAGTTAGATATCAGTTTACATACGCTGATGGTAGAATTTTTAATTACTCAGTTCCATTCAACCCAAAATAATCCTAAAGGTGCGCAATTGGTTTTCACAACACATGATACTTCGTTATTAGATAATGAAATTTTTCGTCGAGATCAAATTTGGTTTGTCGAAAAAGATGCAGCTCACGCCACTACTCTTTATCCTTTAACAGATTTCAGCCCTCGCAAAAAAGAAGCTCTTGGGCGTGGTTACTTAAGGGGTCGTTATGGAGCTTTACCTTTGTTTACTGATTTTAAGTTGTAATTAAGTAATATGGGTAGAGATAGCCAACCTCGCATACGTCAAAAAGAAAAATTGGAACGTAAAGCGGCCACACGTCCTACTTACAATCGGATACTAATCGTTTGTGAGGGTACAAAAACTGAACCAGGATATTTTTCTGAAATTAGAAAATATTACAGGCTAAGTGGCACTCATATTAGGATTATGCCTGCCGATGGTACGACACCCATGCAGGTTGTACATTATGCAGAAAAGGAATTAAAAAAAACTTACAAATGGGAACAAGTATTCTGCGTATTTGATCGTGATGATCATCATAATTTCAATAATGCATTATACAAGGCGGAAGCGCTTAACAAGAAATTTAAAAATGAAGAAGATGATGAGATTGAATTTAAAGCTATTGTTTCAAATCCTTGTTTTGAGTTGTGGTTATTGTTACATTTCATCCCTGTCACTAAAGAAACTCATCGCAATCAAGTGTCACATTTGTTACGTCATACTACCCGCTTACCAAAATATGAAAAAGCTAAGGATGGATTTTTTGCGAAGACACGTGAAAAACTGCATATTGCATTTGATAATGCAAAGCGATTAAGTAAGGATCCTAATCAGAACCCCCATACTTCTATAGGCCAAATAGTAGAATCATTAATTAATTTGAGAGAACATAAGGATTGATTATTTACACCTGGTCATTCATGAAACTAATTTTTTAATGATTTAAAATAAATCTAATCTATAAAAATATCATCTTTCTCAACATTTACGGAACCTAATGAGCCAAGTATACTAATGCTTTAATTAAAGCCGAGGTTGATATGGGCAAAAGGACGGTATTGTATCAAGAGCATTTAAAGGCACATGCCTTAATGGTTGAATTTGGGGGATGGGATATGCCCTTGCATTACGGTTCACAAATTGCTGAGCATAATCAAGTTAGGCAATCTGCTGGTATGTTCGATGTCTCTCATATGGGTGTTATCGATATCCTAGGTCCACAAACTCAAGAGTTCTTGCGTTATTTATTGGCCAATAATATTGATAAATTAACAGAACCTGGAAAAGCGATTTACAGCTGCATGTTAAACGACACTGGTGGCGTGATAGATGATTTAATTGCCTATTTTATATCCCCTGAACATTACCGTTTAGTCGTGAATGCGGCTACGTATGTAAAAGATGTGGACTGGATCCGCACCCAAACAAAAGCATTCGAGGTTTCGCTTCATGAGATGCAAAACTATGCCATGATTGCAGTACAGGGACCAGAAGCTATCTCGAAAATGGATATGGCCTTTCCAACATTCAAAAATGCGATTCAAGTATTAAAAGCTTTTCACTTTGTAGAACAAGCCGGATGGTTTATTGCACGCACAGGATATACCGGTGAAGAAGGTGTTGAGATGATTTTGCCTGCAAAAGATGCCGTTGCTGCTTGGCAGGCATTGGTCGCAGCAGATGTTATGCCCTGTGGATTAGGAGCTCGGGATACACTGCGTTTAGAAGCAGGATTTAATTTATATGGCCAAGATATGGATGAATCAGTTACACCGCTTGAATCGAATCTAAGCTGGACCCTGGCTTTTAATTCAACACAGAGAAATTTTATTGGACGTAGCGCTTTAGAAGCACAAAAAAAACAAGGTATGCCTTCACAATTGATAGGTATCGTTTTAAAGCAAAAAGGTGTGTTAAGGCATGATCAAAAAATATTTGCCTATACCACGGATATCAATCATAGGAAAGAAGTTGGTTTTGTGACTAGCGGAAGCTTTTCACCTACATTAAAATACGCTATTGGTTTTGCACGTATTAAAACACCGGCTGTTGAATCAGAAGAACAAATGCGTTATTGTGTGGAAATTCGAGACAAAGCTTTAGAGGTCCATCTGGTGCAACCCCCATTTTTTAGGAGACAGAACTCATGAATAGAATTCCCAACGAATTGCGATACACCCGTACTCATGAATGGGTGCGCGTAGAAGACGATGGCTCAATCGTAGTGGGAATAACCGATCATGCTCAGGAGACCTTGGGTGAGCTGGTATTTGTTGATTTGCCAGATATTGATTATGTAGGACACGCCAGTGATGATGTGTGTGTGGTAGAATCGGTTAAAGCAGCTTCTGATATTTACATGCCTGTTTCTGGAAAAATCATTGCAGTCAATCACGATTTAGAAGAAGCACCGAGCCTTGTCAATTCAGATCCCTATGGTGATGGTTGGTTATTTAAGTTGCAACCCATAGACACAGATGAGTTTAGTGAATTGTTAGATGCGGATGCTTATAGCGAAACCACAGAGGAAGATGAAGATTGATGCTGATCACTTAAGGAAATAAATTATGCCTTTTATCCCCCATACTGCAGAAGATGTCGCTTCCATGTTAAAGGTGATAGATGCACCGAGTATAGAAGCCTTATTTGATGAAATTCCCAGTCATTTAAGAATTACCGAATTACCAGAAATGCCTGCAGGCTTATCTTCAATGGCTTTACTACGCGCCATGCAAGAGCGTGCCAAAATGGATATTGTGGATTTAAATTTCATTGGGGCAGGCGCTTACGAGCATCACATCCCTGCGTCCGTTTGGGATATTGCTTCTAGAGGCGAATTTATGACCGCGTATACGCCTTATCAAGCAGAAGCTTCTCAGGGCACCTTACAGTTATTATATGAATATCAAAGCATGATGACTAATTTAATGGCCATGGATGTTTCGAATGCCTCTCTTTACGATGGTGCTACCGCATTGGCAGAAGCCATTTTAATGGCGATTCGCATCAAAGGTTCTGATCAAATTGTATTGCCTTCTACCGTGCATCCTTATTACAGACAAGTGGTTAAAACACTGCTTGAACCTTTAGGTGCCGAATTAATAGAATTGCCCTATTGTTTAAACACTGGCAAAACATTGGTACAAGATTTAGAGGCATTTAGCAACTGTGCTGCTTTGGTGATTCCTCAACCCAATTTTTTAGGGGTATTGGAAGATGTGCATGTGTTAACGAATTGGGCACATGCCGCAGGTGCTTTGGTGATTGGCGTAGTCAACCCTGTTGCGATGGCTTTATTTTCTCCCCCCGGCGAATGGGGCAATAATGGAGCAGATATTGCTTGTGGAGAAGGCCAGCCTTTGGGCGTACCGATGGCTTCTGGTGGGCCTTATTTTGGATTTTTCTGCTGTAAAAAAGAATATATTAGACAAATGCCAGGACGTTTAATAGGGCGTACACGCGATGCTGCAGGAAAAATGGGGTTTACCTTGACTTTGCAGGCCAGAGAACAACATATAAGACGTGCAAAAGCCAAATCCAATATTTGCACAAATCAAGGCTTATTGGTAACGGCTGCGACTATTTTCATGAGTATAATGGGTGCCCAAGGTTTATATAATATCGCAGCAGCCTGCTATACCCAGACTAAAGCCTTAAGTGAATTGTTAGTTCCATTAGAAAAATCTGAAGGCATTCGTATTGTGTTCAAACAAGATTTTTTTCATGAATTGGTATTAAGCTTTCCCTGCCCAGTAGAAACAATAATTCAAAGCTTAGCAAAACAAGGCATACAAGCCGGTTTTGATCTAACACCTGTGTATCATGAATTGGGAAATTGTTTACTGGTCTGTGTGACAGAAACCAAAACGCGAGAAGATTTAATGGC
This sequence comes from uncultured Francisellaceae bacterium, assembly GCA_945956915.1. GTDB lineage: Bacteria > Pseudomonadota > Gammaproteobacteria > UBA6186 > Azoamicaceae > CAMFJH01. Next base: position 54,111 of record CAMFJH010000002.1, read on the forward strand.
TTTTGTTTCTGCTTTAAAAGCCACGATGATTAAGGGGGCGAAAGTATGTCAAGAGGCCAATTGATTTTTGAAAAATCGAAACCAGGACGATGTTCTCCTTCTCAGTATCCCGCGGATTCAAGTTTAAACATATCGGATTTAAATCCTGAATTATTAAGAAAAAAAAAGCCAGAATTACCAGAAGTAGATGAACTAAAAGTCGTTAGGCATTATACAAATATATCCCAAGAAAATTTTGCGATTGATACGGCTTTTTATCCCTTAGGTTCCTGTACCATGAAATATAATCCCAGAGAAGTGCATAGAATGGCCTCTTTACCGGGATTTTTAAATCGACACCCTCTTACAGAATTATCACACAGCCAAGGTTTTATGCGTTGTGTGTTTGAATTACAAGAAATGTTAAAAGCGGTGACAGGCATGTCAGGCGTTTCTTTGTCTCCGATGGCTGGGGCTCAGGGTGAGTTTGCGGGCGTATTAATGATACGGGCTTATCATAAAGCACGGGGTGATGATACTAGAACAGAAATGTTAGTGCCTGATTCAGCACATGGCACTAATCCGGCTTCTGCGGTGATGTGTGGTTATACGGTGAAAGAATTACCCACAGCGGCAAATGGTGATTTGGACATAGAAGCTTTAAAAAAAGCAGTGGGTCCTCAAACAGCAGGGATTATGCTGACCAATCCATCGACTTTGGGTTTATTTGAACGCCAAATTGATAGCATTGCGAATATAGTTCATGAAGCAGGTGGCTTGTTATATTATGATGGTGCTAATTTAAATGCGATTTTAGGCAAAGTACGACCTGGAAACATGGGCTTTGATGTGATGCATATGAATTTGCATAAAACCTTTGCAACCCCGCATGGGGGTGGGGGACCAGGGGCTGGACCCATTGCTGTGAATGATCGATTATTACCCTATTTGCCTATTCCACGCGCACAAAAACAACAAGAAAAATATTTATGGCTTAGCGAAAAAGACTGCCCAGATACGATTGGGCGTTTATCCACTTTTATGGGAAATGCGGGTATTTTATTACGCGCCTATTTTTATATGCGTTTATTAGGCAGAAAAGGATTACATCGAGTAGGAGAGTATGCTACCTTAAATGCGAATTATTTATTAGCGCGTTTTAAAGAAATGGGTTTAACCGCAGCCTATCCGGATAGAAGAGCGACTCATGAATTTATTTTAACATTGAAACCAGAACTCAAGCAGTATCATTTATCGGCTATGGATTTTGCCAAAAGGTTATTGGATTTTGGGATCCATGCGCCTACCACGTATTTTCCCTTATTGATCCCTGAATGTTGGTTAATAGAACCCACCGAAACAGAAAGCAAAGATACTTTAGATTATTTTGTTTCTGTGATGCAGGCAATATTAGAAGAGGCAAAAACGAATCCAGAGAAGATAAAAACAGCCCCTCATACACTGCCTGTTGGGCGCTTAGATGATATTTATGCGGCAAAGATATTGGATGTAAAATATATCCCTGCAGATGCGTAAATCAATCGATCGTTTTACAGATACGGTAAGCAATTATCTGAAATACAGGCCTTCATATCCCTTAGAAATTTTGGACCGGATGCGTAAAGAATGTGATTTGACTGCAGATAGTATTATTGCAGATATCGGATCAGGAACAGGCATATTGTCGAAGTTATTTTTAGACGATGGAAATACAGTTTTCGGAGTAGAACCTAATCAAAAAATGCGAGAAGCTGCAGAACAGGAATTAAAATTGTACCCCCATTTTCACAGCATCAATGGTAGTGCAGAAGCAACAGAGCTTAAAAGTAATAGTATCGATTTAATCACTGCAGGTACAGCTTTTCATTGGTTTGATTTTGAAAAAACAAAGCTAGAATTTAAACGCATCTTAAGATCCTCGGGTTGGGTATTGTTAGTCTGGAATTTAAGAGCATTAGAATACTCGCCTTTAATGCAAGAACATGAGAAATTGTTGATCAAATATGGCGTAGGGTATCAGCCTTTAATTGATAATAATGCTTATAAGCTTCAGTTAAAACCCTTTTTTAGCCCTAATGTTATCCATAGCTTTTCGTTTACACACGCTCAATATTTCGATTGGCCAGGATATCAGGGACGATTATTGTCTACTTCTTATATTCCAAAAGAACATAATGAAAGATATGAAAACATGATGATAGACTTGAAAAAGATTTTTGATAAATACCAACAGAATAATTTAATAAGATATGAATATGTTACGCAGTCATATTATGGCAGGTTGATAAGTAAAAAATAAGGAATAATAACCGTAATCCAAAGCCATTATGAATTTGTTAACTAACAAAACATTTGATTTATGCCTCTTAAAGTAAGACAATGAGATAGTAGTCGTAATGCTTTAGGGGAATACAATGATTGACTCAGATGGTTTTAGACCCAACATCGGAATCATTTTAACGAATCACAAGGGTCGTGTATTGTGGGGCAAGCGTATTCATCAAGATGCTTGGCAATTTCCACAAGGTGGCATGATAGAGGGGGAAACGCCAGAGCAAACCCTATTTAGAGAATTAAGAGAAGAACTAGGCTTAGAGAAAAACCAGGTCTCTATTATCGGCAGAACCCGCCATTGGTTGCGTTATCGCTTACCCAAACACATGGTGCGAGACACTTTGCCTATTTGTATTGGACAAAAACAGTTGTGGTATTTATTGCGCATAGAGGTGTCAGATGCCTCGGTACGTTTGAATCATACCCCAAAACCTGAGTTCGATGATTGGGCTTGGGTGAATTATTGGTACCCCTTAAGACAAGTGATACTCTTTAAGAGAGAAGTGTATCGCAGAGCTTTAAGAGAACTGGCCTATTATCACTTCAAAAATTTTCATGGCAGAGGGGAGTCTGTGTTAGATCCCTTATTGTCTTAAATGAGTAAGTATGCTTTCATATCCCTCTATTAACCCTGTCGCGCTCCAATTAGGCCCTGTATCCATTTATTGGTACGGCATTATGTATTTGATTGGTTTTGCACTGGCTTTTTGGATGCTGGTGCATCGAGGACCTTATCAAAGACCGCCTTGGACCAGTGCTGCGATTTCCGATTTACTGTGCTATTCAGCCATTGGGGTGATATTTGGCGGTACTTTAGGAGAACTGTTATTTTACCATATCGATGAGTTGTTTATAAACCCTTTAAAAATATTTCAATTTTGGGAACCTGGACGATCATTTCATGGTGGTTTACTGGGAGTGATAATTGCAATTTTTGTTTTTTCTAAAATTCACAAAAATCCTAAGTATTCTTTTTTGGAGATCAGTGATTTTATAGCACCTGTGGTACCAATCGGCCTTTGTGCTGGACGTTTGGGCAATTTTATTAATGCTGAGTTGTGGGGAAAAGTAACGGATTTGCCTTGGGGCATGGTATTTCCAGGAGCAGGTCCTTGGCCACGTCATCCTTCTCAATTGTATGAATGTTTATTAGAAGGTGTGTTATTATTTTTTATTTTAAATGCCTATATTTATTATGTTAAACAGCATAAACATCAAGCTTTAAAAACGGGTATGGTTTCAGGATTATTTTTAATTTTTTATGGCTTATTTAGAATTATCGTTGAATTTGTGCGCGAACCTGAATTTGCACAAGGGTATATCGCTTTTGATTGGTTGACCAAGGGACAATTGTTATCATTACCGATGGTGATTGTGGGATTGGGTTTGTGTTTATATGCTAAGAGAAGCTCAAAATGAATACTTATTTAAATTTGATGCGTCATATTTTGGAAAAAGGACTCACAAAAACAGATAGAACAGGTACAGGCACGCGTAGTGTGTTTGGATATCAAATGCGATTTAATTTAGCAGAGGGCTTTCCCTTACTGACGACTAAAAAAATGCACACGCGTGCTATTTTTCATGAGTTATTATGGTTTTTAAAAGGCGATACCAATATTCGATCTTTGCACGAAGTGGGAGTCACGATTTGGGATGAATGGGCAAATGCTGATGGCGATTTAGGCCCTGTATACGGTAAGCAATGGCGTTCTTGGGCGAACCCTGCCGGAGGCACCATTGATCAAATTTCTGAAGTCATTCAAGCTATCAAAACAAATCCAGATTCAAGGCGTTTAATTGTGAGTGCTTGGAATGTGGCCGATTTAGATAAAATGGCCTTAGCGCCTTGCCATTGTTTATTTCAATTTTATGTGGCTAATGGTCGTTTATCTTGCCAATTGTACCAACGCAGTGCTGATGTGTTTTTAGGCTTGCCATTCAATATTGCTTCTTATGCTTTATTAACGCATATGATTGCTCAAGTGGTGGGTTTAGAAGTAGGAGATTATGTGCATACCATTGGGGACGCACATTTATATACCAATCACTTGGAACAAACCGAAGAACAATTGCAACGCACGCCCTATGTTCTGCCCAAATTGACTTTAAATTCAGAAGTAAAATCGATTTTTGATTTTCAGTATGAAGATATTCATCTAGAAAATTATCAATACCATCCCCGTATTGTGGCTCCAGTTGCGGTATAAAAAATGATCATTTCTATGATAGCTGCGATGACAGAAGAGGGAGTGATTGGGCGAGATCAAAAATTGCCATGGCAAATACCGGAAGAATTGCAATATTTTAGAGCAATGACCCTAAATAAACCGATAGTAATGGGCTCAAGAACTTTTGAATCCATGGGCAGCAGGCCTTTGCCACATCGACCGAATATCATTCTAACACGCGATCAAGAATTTGTATCGGCAACCTGTACTGTGTTACATTCAATAGAAGCTGTGCTAGACACCCTAAAAGGTTATGAGGAAATTATGATTATCGGAGGTGCGAGTGTTTATAAGCAATTTCTACCCCTGGCTTCTCGTTTGTATATCACGATTATTCATGAAGCTTATAAAGGTGATACCTATTTTCCAAGTGTGGATTGGAATGATTGGGCCTTAAAAAACGAAGATTCAAGACTTTTATTTACGACTAAAGTATATGAAAGGAGAATATGAGTATGTTATTTCGTGCAGTACTTGAGAAATTAATAGCTCTTTTTAACAGCTATGTACCTAGAGATAATGATGTGGGTAAAGCGAAAGCCGAAGAACGAAAGAAGATAGTAGATTTTTTATCAAAACTTACAGCCAGATGCACACCCTTATCCTGTGTAGACATAAGTACATGTATAAACTTTTTGTCAGCTGAAGTAGGTTTTTTGAAAGACATTAGAAAAAAATTTAAAGAACAAAATTCTGCAGAAGATGAATTACCTGCAGCAACTTTAGATGGGTTTACCATGGCATCCATCAAAGTCTTAACGAATCTGTTTGATTATTGGGCGCAATCAGTATTATCTATTCGACATCAAAAAGAGAGTTTAGCCAAAAACTCACTTCCCGAAAATGCAAGCAGTATTTTGATAAAATCTTTGCAAAATGTCGAGGAACAGGAACCCTTAGGGTTTTTACAAGTTCAATTAATTTTATTTATGATTGATGTAGATATACGTTTTGAATCTGATAAAGCATCTAAATCTAAGGTTGATAGGTTTTACAGTGGTTTTTCAAGCGTCCTTAATCTTACAAATTACAATCATACCGCAGAAGATAATTTAAAACCTGTAGTATATAAGCATTTAGTGAAAATGAAAACACTATTGCCAACATCAAAAGGTGATGACGCTAAGTATATGAAATTTATTGATGATGCATTGATCGAAGCTTTAGGGTATGAAGCACAACAAAGTGGAGGTAAGCTAACACATTTGAAAGAATATTTAAATACAGTTAGTATAAGAATAGCTGATTTTCCATCATTAAAGAAATACAGAGAGAACGTAGTTAACATGTGTGATGAGGTTAGAAGATGTAGCGAAGCTTTTGCTAAGGAGTTGGCAAATCAAGAGAAACCAGAAGAATCTAAGAGCGCTTCTATATCTGAAGAGTCAACAAAAACTTTAGAACCTGAAGTCACGTCTAGAAGCTCCTTATCTGAAACGTATGCGTCAGTGGTTGCACGTGGATCGACGAGCTCATCATATTCTCCATCGGCTTCGCCATTTCAAATGATTCCCCACCCTACTCGAAATCCTTCAGTACTGGTATTAGAAGCAGAAACGACGGTCCATATATCAAACAGTAAACTTAGGTGAAAAAGAGGATGAATAAATATCGATTGCTTGGCATTTTGGCTTATTATCTTACCTATTTATTATATAAAACCTTAAGAGTTGAGATAAAATTTGATCCAGATTACGATGTGGCAACACAATATCTGGGCGCTTTTTGGCATGGTAAACAATTTTTACCGGTATTTGCCATGTCTAAGCATCAAACTAAACGTGCAGCATTAGTCAGTGCTTCTAAAGATGGAGAAATTTTAACAGCTTGGCTGGAAAAAATTGGCTATACCGTTATTCGCGGTTCTTCTAGACATCACAATACTCGAGCCTTAGCACAAATGATCAAAGCACTAAAAGCTGGATATGGTATAGGATACGGAATTGATGGACCCATAGGGCCTATCTATAAAGTCAAACCGGGAATGACACACATGGCCAAAAAGTTGGGTTTAGAGATCTTACCTATGGGCACGGCTTTTAGCCGTAAATGGGTAATCCACAAAGCTTGGGATAAATATGAAATTCCTAAGCCTTTTTCTAAAGCCATTCTCTATATAGGCAAACCGCTGAAAATAGAAAAAGATGCAGATTTAGAACACAGCAATTTATTATTAGAAGAAAAAATTCACGAAGCAGAAGCTAAAGCCGCTGCTTATTTGTAAAAAAATGATAGTTTTTTAGAGCTTTATTTCCATAAAATCCCCCCGGTGCTGTGCACCGACCCCCTTTTTCAAAGTGGGTTGTCACTCCGCATTGTGCTCTTCATGAACATTAATGACAAAATACTTTTAAGAATTTGTAATGAATGATTGATTTTTTTGTATCGCAACAACAATATAATCTAGGAAGTAAATAATCTCCTGTAATTTTTTATCTAATATAAGGGCACCATTGTTATATTTTAAGCTTTGGTTATTGAGCTAAAAAAGAAATTTACAGCTTCTTTAAAATATATGGTCTTTAACATTCATTAGAAGTATAATTCGGAGTGACAACCCACTTTGAAAAAGGGGGTCGGTGCACGGCACCGGGGGGATTTTAACTTAAAGACGATTCTGATGTTTTTTATGCTCTGTTTGCGTATGATGTGCTTGATTCGGTTGTGTAGGTGAAACTGTGCTTGTAGTTGTGGTTTTAGTTTGGATGGGTGCTGCATTAACCGTATTCGTTTTTGATGTTGTAGTATTAGCTTTCTTTTTTTGCCAATCTTCTATTTTTTCTTTGACATGATCAGCGCCTGCTTTGATTTTGGGTATAACAACATTGATTGTGAAATCTTTAGTGGTATGAAAAGCCTTTAGTAATTTTTCTTTAACAATGGGAGCGTATTCTTTTGTTTTATCGCTAATGTTGGTTGCGATGGTTTGCATTTTTTCTTTAGCGCTCATTTGATTTCTCCCAATATAAAATACGTCTCAACTGATTAATAAATACCGAGCAATTGAAAATCAACTGCCCGGTATAGTGTCGATTATTTATTTTTGTTCACAGAACCTGTTTTTCCGGAACCTGCTGGGCTTGCATTCCAGCCTGTTGAAGGATTTTGCCAATCACCTTTAGTGGTTTGTTTGCGTGATTTGTCATTGTCTTTGCCTGTTTGATGACCGCCTGCAGTTGTTGTCCACTGGTTTTGAGAGGTCTTGTTAGGGGTGTTTTTGTCGCCAGGTTTTTGAGTGTTTTGAGTAGTCATATCTGTCTCCTAATGCTAGGTTAAGGGTTAAGATGAGACCCGCAGGGGGTGTATCATCGCGTAGACATTTTAGAATCTAAATCCAAAATGTAATCTAACAAACACAAATATAGCACAGAAAAAATAAAAGTTAGGTTCACTGGTTAACTAATTAAAAAAGCTCGAAATTTAGTTGAAAATTCGGTAAACTAGCCTGAATAAAGAGGCTAATTATGGGGTAGGGTCACCTAAAAAGGAGAATGCATTGTGCCTAAAAATACCTGTCATAAAAATCAGCGTCATAGCGCCAATCTATCACCTCTGAAGATCATCAAGATCAAGAGTAAAGATTGCCCTTTGGCCTGCCCTATACCGGATCAAAGCTTATGGAACGCACACCCTAAAGTCTATTTAGCGATAGAAGCACTGGGGAAGGTTAGTTGTCCTTATTGTGGAACACATTATGTATTAGAGAAAGATGTAGAAGATACACGTGCAATTTAATCAGAATGATCAAACAAAGATACTTATTGTAGCCCCTGCTTGGGTGGGGGATATGGTCATGGCGCAATCCTTGTTTAAAATCCTTAAAAAAAACCAGCCTAATACACAGATTGATGTTTTAGCCCCTGCGTGGACCTACCCACTTTTAGCTTTGATGCCTGAAGTCAGCCAGGGTATTTTGATGCCTTTAGGCCATGGAGCCTTGGGTTTGGGTGTACGTTATCGTGTTGCTCAGTCTTTAAAACAGGCTCGATATGATGAAGCGATTGTTTTAACCAATACTTGGAAATCTGCACTGGTTCCATTTTTTGCACGCATCCCCAAACGTAGGGGTTGGCGTGGAGAGATGCGTTGGGGTTTATTAACGGATATCCGTAAATTAGATAAACGCGCACGGCCCTTAATGATTGATCGGTACGCGGCCCTAGGTTTAGATAAAAATGCTACGCTAAGCGATGTACCATGGCCGCAATTGCATGTAAAGCCACAAGTAGTTGAAAGTACGCTCTCTCAATTTTCTTTAGAGAAAAAATCAGAACATCCTATTCTTATTTTATGTCCAGGTGCAGAAGGTGGAGATGCAAAGCGCTGGCCCACCGATCATTTTGCCGCATTGGCCAATCAAAAAATAAAAGAAGGATGGCAAGTATGGATCTTAGGTTCACCTAAAGATGTTTTGCTTGCAAAAAAGATTCAGGAAAATATACAAGCATCTTATGTAGATCATTGTATTAATTTAACGGGTAAAACAAGCTTAGATCAAGCCATTCATTTATTGGCTGCGGCTTCGCAAGTTGTTGCCAATGATTCTGGTTTAATGCATGTTGCTGCTGCTTTAAATGTCCCTTTAGTCGGTATTTTTGGTCCAACCACAGCAACACATACTCCACCCTTGAGCAAAAATGCTAAGGCCGTTTCTTTAGAGTTAGGGTGCAGACCGTGTTTTAAACGCAGTTGTCCTTTAACACATCATCAATGTATGCAGGGATTAAGTCCAGAAAAAGTTGCTGCAGCATTTTATTCACCTTAAGTTGTAGGACCCGAGCAAAGCAATGCGTGTATTAATTATTAAAACTTCTTCTTTAGGTGATATCATTCACACTTTACCGGCATTAACAGAAGCAAAGCATCATTGTCCAGAAATAATCTTTGATTGGTTAGTGGATGAATCGTTTGCAGAAATACCCACTTGGCATCCTGCCATTGAAAATGTGATTGCCATTCCTTTAAGGCGCTGGCGTAAGCAATGGAAAAAAGCTTGGGATCAAGGTGAAATTCAGCAAGTCTTAGAAAAAATCAGAAGCAATACTTACGATAAGATTATTGATGCTCAAGGGTTATTTAAAAGCGCATTATTAAGCTGCCTATGCAAAGGTAAAAGTGTAGGCTTATCCTTTTCATCTGCAAGAGAGCCTTTGGCGAGCCTATTGTATAATCAAAAAATTCAAGTGCCTAATTATAAAAAAGCACATGCAGTCGAGCGTTCAAGAATTTTATTTGCAAAAAGTTTAGGGTATGCAATACAAAGCTTATCTGCAGAATCTTTTGGTAAAATTTCTTATGGCTTAGAAAATAATCATTTTACCAGTACAGTACAAAATACTAAACCCTATTGCGTGTTTTTACATGGTACGACTTGGACAAGTAAATTATGGCCTGAAATCTATTGGATTGCCTTATCGAATTTGTTAAAGCATGAAGGTTTTGAGATAAAATTACCTTGGGGCAATGCAATAGAATATGCTGCAGCAGAACGAATAAAAGCGAATGCTTCGCATGTAAATATTTTACCCAAATCCACGGTCTCAGAATTAGCTGTCATTTTGAGCGGTGCATCTGCAGTTATATCAATGGATACGGGTTTGGGGCATTTAAGTGCTGCTTTAGGGGTACCCACGGTGGCACTTTTTGGTTCGACGGATCCTGTTTTAACAAGACCGATTGGGCAATTTCAAGAAACCTTAGGCTCCACCTTTAAATGTGCACCCTGTTTAAGTCGGGTGTGTACTTATAAGGGGGGGAAAACCATGGGCCCGCCTTGTTACGCCGAATTATCACCGGAACGCGTCATGCGAAGTATTCAGAAACTGGTGGCGTATAAAAAAAAGCAACAGGTGCCTACCTATGATTAAGCATACAATTTTGCAACAAAAATGCAACACCCTGGCCCATTATTTAGCTGTAGGATTGGCTTGGAGTATCCCTGTTTCTACTGCAGGTACGAATGTTAGTTTATCTTTATTGGTTTTATTTTGGTTTTTGGGTGGAAATATTAAAGAAAAAGCTCGGATTATTTTTGTAAATCCTATTACGAAAATGATTTTGTGGTTTTTTGGTTTATATGTTATTGGCAGTTTATATTCAGTAGGCCCTGTAGACGATAGACTGGCTTTATTATCGAAGATGAGCAAATTATTATATATTCCTTTTCTATTACCTCTTTTTACAGAAGCCAAATGGCGTTTAGCCGCTTATGGTGGTTTTATAGGAATGATGATCTTAACCTTTGTATTGGCTTTATGTAAATATTATCAGTGGATACCTGTGCCTTTGGGGTTAAGACACACCGAGGCCTGTATTTTTAAAGATCATATTGACACTAATTTATTGATGGCTTTTGTGATTTTCTTATTGGTGCATTGTGCTTTTTCTAAAACTTTGAGTGCTTCGTTGCGTTATGGCGTTTTAGTATTAGCAGCGTTATTGACTTATTATTTAGGTTTTATGAGCGAAGGGCGCTCAGGACAAGTTGTATTTGTGGCTTTAATCGTTACATTTTGTATTCAGCGATTTCGTTTAAAGGGCCTGTTCTATGGGTTGTTAACCTTAAGTGTGATAGGCAGTCTGTTTTTGTGGAATTCTGCGACCTTTCAGAAACGATGGATTTCTCAGGATAAAACTCAAGCAGAATGGGCCCCTGATCATTCTATTAGTCTACGTAAAGAGTTTTTTAAACACAGCCTAATACTCGCGAATCAGCATCCTTGGTTTGGTTTTGGGACGGGCAGTTTTAAATCGGTTTATGGTGCGTATGTAGAAACGCATCAATTAGAGAAAAGAGACAATCCGCATGGTGAATATCTGCATACGTATTTTCAGTTAGGCCTAATGGGTGTAGCGGGTTTGCTCTTATTATTTGGCTTATTGTTTAAAACCAGCTTTCAATTACCTCAATCTGATCGCTTTATTGCACAAGGCTTGTTGGTAGCCATTGGGGTAGGGTGCTTAGGTAATTCCTGGTTGATGGATTTTACTGCAGGTTATTTCTTTGTTGTATTTACTGCCCTATGCTTTGGTGCATGGCAAAAAATAATAGGAACTTCAAACATATGAATATTTATGCTTCTGATTTTGCTTTTTTTTCAGATGCCACTGTTTTGGTGGTGGGTGATGTGATGTTAGATTGTTATTGGCATGGGGCTACCTCCCGTATTTCTCCCGAAGCACCCATCCCGATTGTGCACCTTAAGAGCGAAGTAGAGCGCCCAGGAGGCGCTGCGAATGTTGCGCTCGGTATTGCTGCCTTAGGTACCAAGGTACATTTATTAGGGATAGTGGGGCAGGATAAAGCGGGACATACTTTGAAGCATTTACTTGAAAATGCGAAGGTTCACTCGCACTTAAGCTTTTCAAACGATGTTTCGACCATTACAAAATTGCGCGTCTTAAGCCATAGTCAACAAATGATTCGTTTGGATAAAGAGCCAGATTCTACTTTCCTTTCAGGACATGCGGTACAAACAGAATTACAAGCAGTTTATGATCACTTATTGGCTTCAGGTACTATAGGTGCGGTTGTGATATCCGATTATGGCAAAGGCACTTTAGAGGCGCCTTTTAGATTAATAGAAAAAGCCAGATCTTATGGTATTCCGGTTTTAGTGGATCCCAAATCCAATGATTTTAGTATTTATCGAGGTGCCACGCTGATAACGCCGAACTTAAAAGAGTTTGAAGCGGTCGTTGGAAAAGCACAGACTGAAGCAGAAATGGTACATAAAGCGAAAAATTTGATAAGCGATCATGATATCCATACATTGGTGATTACGCGCTCAGAACAAGGCATGTTAGTTGTGTCAGAGGATGGGGAAGTCGCCAATTTGCCAGCGCTTGCACAAGAAGTACACGATGTTACAGGTGCGGGGGATACCGTTGCAGCTGTTTTGGGCATCGGTTTGGCTGTAGAGATGGATGTGGTGAAAGCGGCTACATTGAGTAATAGGGCCGCAGGTTTGGTGGTCGGAAAATTAGGTGCTGCGACTGTTACGCTAGATGAATTAGAGTGTGCCTTTGGTGCAGAACAAGCTTTAACATTAGGTGTACTCACAGAAGATGTTTTGATTGAAAATATCAAATTAAGTAAAGCACGGGGGGAACGTATTGTTTTTACCAATGGTTGTTTTGATATTTTGCATGCAGGCCATGTCATGTATCTTGAACAAGCAAAAGAGTTAGGGGATAGAGTTATTATTGGGGTTAATACCGATGCTTCTGTATCAGCACTTAAAGGACCCAAACGCCCCATTAATACTTTGGAAAAAAGAATGCGAGTTTTAGCGGGCTTAAAGTCTGTGGATTGGGTAGTGCCTTTTAGCGAAAGTACGCCCGAACGTTTGATAAAGAGAATATCACCGCATGTATTAGTAAAAGGTGGCGATTATGCCTCTCCTGAATCTATCGTAGGGGCCCATCATGTGCTCAGCTATGGTGGGCAGGTAAAAATTTTAGGCCTAGAAGAAGGCTGTTCTACCACAGGCACGATTGAAGCTATAACAGCTCTTTAAGCTTTAGGTGCTTTTTTAACAGGCTTAGTATCACTTTCTGGGACTTTATACGCTTCTAACTTGTTCAACTTTGAAGTAAATTTAGCCAACAGGATGACTTTATTCTCCCGATGTTGCACACTAAAATGATTAAATTTTTTCAAGCAGCCTTCTTTTTGATGGCTTTTGGGTCTTTTATAATGATGGGGAATCGAGTTCTTCTCTTTTGTTTTGCCCCTTTAAGCCGACCTGGTGGTTTAACTCGGGGTTTTGGTGCATAGGCAGGTGTTCCAATTTCGGCAGTTATTTGAGTAAAAGACTTTTGAACTTGCCTTGCAGATTTTACTCTCTCATTATTTTTCATTTCGGGCAAATATTTTTCCCATGGGGTTGGTAAATTGCTTGCCAATTTGCGTGCCATATAAAGTTGTGCATAAGCCAAAGATGAGAGCTTCCAACAGGATTCTTCATGAAGTGTATCGGGTGTTTGAAATTTATCCATGAGCAATCTCGTTTTACCAAATTTAAAAAAATGCTCTATATCGTAACGTCGCTTATACGATTGCCAAATCTGCATTAGGTTTAACGATTGTCTTTGTTTTCCAGAAACCATAAGCCACATAGCTCGTTTATAAACTGGGTTATTGTTTTCATCAGTGATGGTGATTCTAATCAGCCTAAATGGATATTTATTTAAGTGTATGTTATTTTTCTGCCGCATTAATAGTTCATCCCAACATTGAATATGTGCTGTAAATTGTTTGGCTTTTCGAGTTTTAAAAATTGCAGATAGGGATTCTGCCGGGGTGCACCAGGTGGCATTATCTTTTAAATTAAATTCTTTTCCATACCATAATTCATGGCCTCGTTCACGTCTACCCGTTATTTTTAGTTTTTTTGGACTGGCTTTATGATTGAAAATACGATTACTTTTCAAGCGTGCAATTAAAATTAAGTTTGTATGATTTTGCATACCATCAATAAATTTTGGACTGCTATAGGCGGTATCTCCTAAAATGACTGTTAATTCAGAACCAAAAAATGGCATCGCTGTGTTTACTTGTTGTATACCAACAGCAATCCCATTAGTATGGGTTGCCACACGTTGAGTAGATAACGGTAAGATCCAAGGCACTTGTTCTTCATTTAAATTTTGCTCTGGCAAAAAACCCATAATACTGTATTGGTGACCAACCGTAATGGGTTTATTCCCAGGAATGACATTCGGAGCATGAATGATACCTTTATCTGCAAGTGTTTTAGAATATTTGCGAGGTGCTGCAGTACAATCTAATACCATTAAACGAAAAGGTTGTCTTTCTGTGATAGAAGAGCAATGCTTAATTAAACAATGTTCTAAGCGCATGCTTTGTTGCGGATCTTTGGCAAAATGAGTGATAGCATCTCGGATACTTCCATATCTACGCCTGAAAATAGGATTTAAAGATAATTGTACAACTGAAGTAGCATGCGTATTACCAGATAAGACATCTACAAGATCCATAGTGGAATCTGCTCGAAATGAAAAACAATTAAAAATTTGGTCGCGAAATTGTTTAAATTTGTTTACAATGGCTACTTGCATAAGAGGTGTCCTTCACTTTGGTAAGAGACTGTGACATTACACCTTCTTATGCAATTAATCAAATTATTATATCAGTTGAATTGCTAAATTCACTTCAAAGTTGAAACGAACAGCTTTTGTATTGAAGGATGCACCTAGCTCTGCTGCTGTTTGCGGTGATTTTTTTGCTAGCTCATCCTGCAATTGTGCTAAATAATTTTTAAAATGGTCGACTGTCTCTTCCAATTCTCCAAGCTTTTGTTCAGTCAGATATATTTTTGTAAGTTCTGGATCTGTTCCCTTATCTACGCCGATACATTCATGATCTCTTTTGGTTGTGTTGCAAGAATCCTGTGCTTATGATACTATGCACGTATATTTATGGCGGTGGGTCAAGCAGAATGAGCAATCAAATCAGTTTTAAGTGGAGGCAGTTTCCAACGGATTTTATTTTATTAATGGTTCGTTGGTATTTATCCTACTCTTTAAGCTACCGTAATATTGAAGAGATGATCTTGGAACTGGTGATTCATGTTATTCATACAACCATTCATAGCTGGGTATTTTATTGCGACAGAACCTTCAAACACGCATTTCATGGCCTGCTGCATACTTGTGTAAGATACTCGCGATAAGGGTTTGATAGGGCAACCCTTCATGAGCAGCTTTTTGTTTAATCTGCTGTAAATCAGTCGCTGATATTCTAATATTGATACGCGCTCCTTTAGAAAAGTAGTTAGTAGCAGCTTTTTTTGATTTAACCCTCTCTCTATTTAAATTTTTAACACTTTTCCATTCTCCACGGTCGAAAGAAACAGATAAGGATTTCTCATTTTGATCTAAATTAAAAACTGGTTTTTTAATCATCATAAATTACCTCATTAGTAGAACTTGAATATTGCTTAGTTGCTTTTCTACTCGGAAAAGCGGTTTTAAGAAAAATTTCACTCTCACTCTCTACAAAAGGAACTAAATACACGTAGCCGTAAAGCTCTAAAACATACATTTTTTGATGTGAATATTTTTGTGGATTAGGGTGCATAATCACATCTAAAGGCCCCATATTTTCTAAAACAGCTATAATTTCCTCAAAACTAACCCCCCTTAATTCAATAAGTTTTTTGTTTTTCTCTGGATCAAAGTTGTAAATAAGTGACATGTAAATAATATTAGTACATTGTACGCCTTATGTCAACACACCAGGGTCAATTAGGTTGTGTTGCAAGAATCCTGCGCTTATGATACTACGCACGTATATTTATGGTGATGAGTCAAGCAGAATGAGCAATCAAATCAGTTTTAAGTGGAGGCAGTTTCCAACGGATCTTATTTTATTAATGGTTCGTTGGTATTTATCCTATTCTTTAAGTTATCGTAATATTGAAGAGATGATGTTGGAACGGGGGATTCATGTTGATCACACAACCATTAATCGCTGGGTAGTTTATTACGCACCCTTATTAGAAGCTGCATTTAGAAAAAAATTTAAGAGTAATATTGGAAAAAGTTGGCGCATGGACGAAACGTACATTAAAATAAAAGGTGTCTGGCATTATTTATATCGCGCAGTTGATAAGAATGGCGATACAGTTGAATTTATGCTATCAGAAAAGCGCGATAAACCTGCTGCAGAAGCTTTTTTTATAAAAGCAATCGGTTCAAATGATTTGTCAGAAAAAGTAACGATTGATAAAAGCGGTTCAAATTATGCTGGATTAAAATCAATCAACGCTACGCTCGCACTCATATTATTACTTGGATTTTCTATTATGGAAATAAAAATACAGCAAATAAAATATTTAAACAATATTGTTGAACAAGATCACAGGGGAATTAAAAGAATCACAAGTCCGATGATGGGTTTTAAAAATTTGGCTCTTCATGGGTTTCGGGGAGTTTTCATATTAATTAAAATCTGTTACTATTCTGGAAATAGTTCAATAACATATGCAAGGTCTATAGTATGTTTACAACACTTGTCAATATAAAAAACCTAGTTGATGATCAAAAATGTTACGACGCTGTAAGATCATTACGTTGGGCAGATAAATGCTTATGTCCGCATTGTGATTCAACTGATATTATTAAACGTGGTAAAGATGAAATAACACCTGCTAAGCAACGATATATCTGTAAATCTTGTGAAAAACACTTTGATGATTTAACGGGCACTCTATTTTCAGGACATCATCAACCACTTAAGGTGTGGGTTTTATGCCTTTATTTTATGGGGTTAAATCTATCAAATCTTCAAATTTCAAAAGAACTTGATTTAAATAAAGATGATGTTCAGAAAATGACAAGTCAATTGAGAGATGGAATTTATATAAGAGCTCCTGAAGTTAAATTATCGGGCGAAGTAGAATTTGATGAAGTTTATGTGGTTGCTGGTCATAAAGGAAATTCCAAGGTTATAAAAAAAAGGACGTCTTGGTAGACGAAATCGTTTCAAAGGTGCTAGAGGGCGTGGGACTTTAGAAAAAGAAAAACCGCCTATTTTTGGAATGATTCAAAGAGGTGGCCAGGTTGTAATCAGAATGTTATCAGATGTAAAACAAGCTACAATAGAACTCATAATTAAAAATGTTGTTAAGATGGGCAGCAGAATTTTTACTGATGAGTATGACATTTATGCTCGATTAACCCTATGGGGTTATGAACACAAAACTGTTTGTCATGGCTCGTATGAATATGCCAGAGACGAAGATGGTGATGGATTTCACGAAGTGCATGTAAATAGCATAGAAGGTTTTTGGTCTTTATTGCGATCATGGTTGAGACCACATCGAGGGATCTCGCAGGAAAAACTACCTATTTATTTGGGGTTCTTCGAGTTCATTCATAATGTTAAAAAACGTGGGAAAGCCGTGCTTTTGTCACTGTTGGAGAATTTATTGTGTATCTCCCCAAAACACATATAGAGCCAAAAATTTTTATTCTGCGGAATCTACATTAGCAGGCATCGAACTGTGGCGCATGCTTAAAAAAGGTCAACATATTGATGCGGCAAACTCTTCAATCTTTGAGCAGTTTTATGCGCTCGCTGCTTAACCTCGTCTAGGAAAAATACGTTTACAATTTGTGAGTGTCAGATAATTTTTTTGCAACACAACCTATGAATCTGAATAGGCTCTATGGGATCGAGTCTCTCCCTGATTTGAGTGTCACAAGGTATTTGCTGGATACCATATAAAGTCCTTAGGTTATGTTTAAGCGCTTTATCTTCCATTCGGCCTTGGTCAAACTGAAGTAAAGAAGGGTATTTAAGACTAAAAATCGCTAGACCCGACATAAGACAATCGGCCAATGAAAAATTGCACACACGTTTTCTAGCCGGCTCAGTTATTTTTTGAAATTTTCGATACGCCAATTTATACAAAAATTCTGCTGAGAAAGCCTTTCTTAACTTAGCCATTTTGTAATCCTCCCATAACAGTTAATTACTCAGCTAAATAATGAAAGTCTGCGAAAAATATTTTTTTCACTGGCTTACAACCTTGATTATACCTGGGTTAAATCGATGGCGGGAATCCCTGACTATTTTTTTATTTCAATATGAAGCACACGGAAAGGTGTGCGAAATAGTCTGAGTAGTTACACAAAAAGTATATATCTATTTTAATATTCCAACTGCCGACTCTTAGGATGAAACATAACATAACGGGTTTTATGGCTAGTGACCCCAATTCTCCTGCTTTATTGAGAACTTACGGTTAGTACTAGCTCCATAATAGAGGAATGTGTGCTAGGATGTGGTGATAGGTAAAAGCAAAGAAATCACAAGGAGGAATAATATATGACAATTGAATTACTTAGAGCTTCATACGTTTTACAAGGAGCTATCCCTGTCCTTAATAAACAATCAACAGCCGATTTAATTTTAATTTTTGGCAACTCACAAATTGGAAAGAGTACTTTAATTAATTATCTTATTGGGCATGAATTTAAGCTGAAAGATGATGAATTGTTCGCTATAAGAAAAGAAGATGGCACAGAATGTAGAGCAGAGGAGGCAAATCTTCCTGCTACAATAGGAACGGGTTTTAGTACCCAAACTACCATTCCAGGGATTTACCCAGCTTTAGATAAGCCAGGTATTTGGTTATGTGATTTACCCGGTTTTGGAAACATGACTTCAGATGCAGGTGCAGCTATTGACTCAATTCTTATTCAGAAAGTAATAGAATCTGCACAATCTGTAAGGGGGGCTATTGTTGCAATTGGATATCATGAGATTATGGCAGCACCTCCGAAAACCTTTTACGATTGCCTAGCATCTCTCTCCAAGTCGTTATCAAAGGTCCCGCCTGCTAGACTTGTTTTCGTGATTACTAAAGTTCCCTCTGGGAATAGCGAGATTCTTAGAACCAAATTAGTAGACCGACTTCAAAAGATACGTGAAGCTATTGAGCATGACAAGTCTAAAAGACACAAGGAATTATTAGAGACTCTAATGCACACAATTACGAATCCTAGCGAAGCCGTTAAGAAGCTTTTATCTCAAACAACCTCTATTCTTTTTAAACAGGGTTTAGGTGCTGTATTTTCAAATTCAGATAACGATGATCACAAAAAGGCAATTAAAGACTTTGTAGATCAAGGTGAATATGAACACAGTATGCAAATATATGAAAAAAAGCTTCAAATCATAGATGAAATGATGAAACCAGAGTGTTTAATTTTTGGAAACATAGATGACAGTTGCAAGGCGAAGGCTGAAAAAACACGAACACTCATTTATAAACATTTAATGCCAGTTGATAAGATGTTAATTGATTTTGCACAAGATACTAAAGCCAGAGAATCAATGATTTCTGCAATTAATGTGTATGTAAATAAAGCTTACAAAATATTCAATACTCAAATTTCGTTGAAAGAAAAGATTGATATGTCAAAGTCCTTACTAAGTTTCTTTGATATAAAAATTAACACTCTCACTGCGACAATTGAGAGTCTCAAACAAAATTCACAAGAATTATATGAAAAACAAATTAACGATACAATAGAGCATGAAGAAGATACTCAAGCGTTTTTAGACGAGAGAATTGTAGCATATGATAATAAAGAAAAACGACTTAACGATAAAATACTGGCATTAAAGACAGATAAGATGCAAGATATTCAGATCCCTATTATTGCATCAAGTGGTTTTTTCTGGGCTGCATATGATCTAAATTGGTACGCACCCTCAGCATTAAAAGTAGCTCAATTTCAGCTTTGTGTTGATAATGTTAAGGTTGAAAATGTTCGAAATGATGTTGCAAATGGCCGTTATTCAGCAAAGTTGGTATCCAAACAGTGGCAGACTTCAATCGACGGGCACCTAAATGTTCGGTACAACATAAAAGATCAACCTAGCACCAAACAGCAGATTGAGACCTTAGAAGAGCAAGTATTCGAATGTGACGCTGAAAGAGCAAAAATCAAGGCTGAAAGGAAACGCAGTGACAAGAAAGTAGAGAGATTAAAGGCTAGTCTTAAAAAAGTTCAAGAAACTTTTAAATCCGCAGCGATGAGGGATGCAGAAATTTTAAAATTAACCTCGGATTTAGCACAAGAAAATGATAATAGAGCAAAGCAGGCCAATTTTATATCTGAATGCCAAGAAAAATTACAATTGAGTAAAATAGAACTTGAAAGAGAAAAATCTTATTATGACGCTTGTTATTATTTGTTGAAATATAATATGTTGCAAGTCCCTGGAGCAGACGTTCACTTTTTTACAGCACATTATGCGCAACACGCAAATTTAGCGGAAATAGAAGCTAAAGAAGCTAAAGAAGCTAAAGAAGCTAATGAAGCCAATGAAGCCAATGAAGCCAATGAAGCTAATGAAGCTAATGAAGCTAATGAAGCTAATGAAGCTAATGAAGCTAATGAAGCCAATGAAGCTTCGAAGACACAAAATTTTAAATCAGCAAAGCATTCTCAAAGTTTAGCTAAAGAACTGCATAAAGTCACAACTGGATTAACTGCATCGTCGTTTAGCGAGAGCAATGCTGATCCAGCATTGGTGATACGATTTTCAACAACACAATCTTCGCCATCTTCTACACAGAGTACTACGCCAGCATCACTAAAAAATTCTAATGTTACTTAAAGGCTGATATTTTAGGTTTTTGCCTTAGGAAAATATATCCTTTGAGCTATTTGGCCAGAGTGAGAAAACTAGGGGTATGTTGCAAGAATCCTGTGCTTATGATACTATGCACGTATATTTATGGCGGTGGGTCAAGCAGAATGAGCAATCAAATCAGTTTTAAGTGGAGGCAGTTTCCAACGGATCTTATTTTATTAATGGTTCGTTGGTATTTATCCTATTCTTTAAGTTACCGTAATATTGAAGAGATGATGTTGGAACGGGGAATTCATGTTGATCACACAACCATCAATCGCTGGGTAATTTATTACGCACCCTTATTAGAAACTGCATTTAGAAAAAAATTTAAGAGCAATGTTGGAAAAAGTTGGCGCATGGATGAGACGTACATTAAAATATAAGGTGTCTGGCATTATTTATATCGTGCAGTTGAATTTATGCTATCAGAAAAGCGTGATAAACCTGCTGCAGAAGCCTTTTTTATAAAAGCAATCGGTTCAAATGATTTGCCAGAAAAAGTAACGATTGATAAAAGTGGATCAAATTATGCTGGATTAAAATCAATCAACGCTACACTCGCACTCATATTATTACTTGGATTTTCTATTATGGAAATAAAAATACGGCAAATAAAATATTTAAACAATATTGTTGAACAAGATCACAGAGGCATTAAAAGAATCACAAATCCGATGATGGGTTTTAAAGCATTTCATTCTGCGGAATCTACATTAGCAGGCATCGAACTGTGGCGCATGCTTAAAAAAGGTCAACATATTGATGCGGCAAACTCTTCAATCTTTGAGCAGTTTTATGCGCTCGCTGCTTAACCTCGTCTAGGAAAAATACGTTTACAATTTGTGAGTGTCAGATAATTTTTTTGCAACACAACCCAATTTTTGAATTGGTTCCATAATATTTTAAATTTTGTAGCGAGTACCTATTCTTTCAGGATTTCTTCCTAAAATTTGGGTATATACCCTGAAATTTTCGGAGTACTGGTTAAAAATGGAGGACATTTCTAAATTGCCGTTACAATGCCGTTACAATAATGAAAATGAACTTTTGGAAAAAAAATAAGACAAATTCTTTATAGTATGAGTAGCTACTACATAAAATAGAGAGGAGTTACAATTATGCCAGAAGAAGAAATTACAAATGAAAAACTTGCAACTAAAGCAATGGCTATTAGTAAAGATATAGCAGATAGAAGCCGCAATGAAGCTCACAACTATAATGCCTCAAAGCCTTATGCAAATACTCAGCTCAATCGGGCTTTTGGCAATAAGTTAGTGGATCCTAACACTCCTTGGGGTAAAGAGTATTTAAGGACACTCAAAGAATTGGAAAAAAAAGCATTGCAAGCAAACAATTTTGCTAGTAAGAGTGCTTTTACAGATTTGCCAAAAGCAGAGAAAGGACTTTTAGAGATTGAGCAGGCAGTGATTTCTGCAGAAAGGACTTATCTTGCTGCTAAGGCGCTTGCTGAAACTGCCACACCCTATGATGCCAATGCAACTCGTGATACAGCGTCAACACTTGTCTCTCAAGAAAAACCGATTCTTTATAGACCGAGCTCTGTGCAGGGAAATTTTGTTGCCACTTTGTACCTTAGAGAAAAAAAGAACGCTGAGGGCAAAATCGAAAATAATATTGTAAATCTTTTGATTACGGTAGACGCAGAAGGTTATAAAACGGAATTTGATAATAAACATTATAAGTCTTTAAACGAGCTTTTTACAGCTGTGGAAAAAACACAACAAAATCTCAATACACCACCGGAACCTGCCTTAACATCGTCGCCAGTTACCGTTGAATCACCGCAGCCTTCAAGTAATCCATCTCAAGATCTGAAGATGAGAGCAGATGATCTTATCAACCGAATGCTCGTGATTGAACGACAGGATAATGCTACAAGAGCGGTGATTAGAGATGCTATGAAAAAGGGTGAGATCACTGATGCGGAAAAAGACTATATAAAATCCAATGATCTCGCATTATCAAAAGCAGAAGTGTATGAGATACGTAAAAAACTTCAGAAGACTGATATAGGTTCACTGACAAAAGAAGGCTTAGAAGCGGTAGAAAAAGACTTTGAAAAACTTGAACAACATTTTAAAAAAGCTAGAAAAACACTTCCCGATTCTATGAAGCCAGAGATCTTGTCGCCGGTAGCTGCCGTAGTACAGCCCATAGCTACACAAGAATCACAGCAGCCTTCAGTAACAGAACAAAAAAAAGACCCTGAAATCCTAAAACCCGTATCAACACCCATAGCTGCACCTACAGCACAAGTTTCGTCACTGCAGCCATCACCACCATTTGTGCAGAATTCTACTTTGCAACCCATGCCTCCATCAGTGGTACAGCAGCCAGTAGTGTCGCAACCTCCAATGACTCCACAACAAAATACAGCACAAATACAGAAAGCAGATATGGTTCAAAACCCATCTCAGAAAGAAAAAAATTCACCTTCGCCCAATCTACCCACGCCGCCTTCGACACCAACCCTATCAAAATCAACAGGACAAAAAATCACGGATTTCTTTAAAGCCATATGGTCAGCATTAAAGGAAAGAGCAGGATTTTCTTCGAAGGAGCAGAAGCCGGATCTTAAAACCAATAACGAGCAAGCAAGCACAAGTGTTAATGCCTCAAATCAAAAGCCAAAAATTTCTGAACCTTCACCTCCGCCTTTCACTGCAGGCTATAACAATAACAATCAAAAGCAACCCTCGCTTTCACAGGTAGCTAAAGTTCCAATCACCCTAACTCCAGACCCAACTCCACAAATGACTACTCCAGATTCGGATAGATCTCGTAGTCGCTCGAGACCTTAATACTGTACTCTAAAAAACCCCAAAAATAAGCTAATTAATTAACTTATTTTTGGGGTTGGTTTTTTTATGCTAACAATGGCTTTTTATTACAAAGCTTGTTAACCTTTAGTAAATTACAGATAAGAGCAACTCAGAAATAAAGAGTGAGTGATTATGGGCCTTAAGATATTAAAAGCAGTGTATTCAATCGGGTTTAGTTTATTAACCCCATTATTGATTTTACGGTTATTCTATAAAAGTATACGGGCACCCTTATATAGAAAACGAATTGCAGAGCGGTTTGGATTTTTTGAGTTTTCTGGCAGACAAGACGGTATCTGGATCCATGCAGTATCAGTAGGGGAAACTGTGGCTGCAATTCCGATTGTGCACTATTTACAAGAAAATTATCCAGATTTGACTATTACTTTTACGACCATGACGCCAATGGGATCTCAAAGAGTCAAACAAGCTTTGGGGGATAAGGTATTCCATGTATATATTCCTTATGATATGCCTTGGGCTTTAAACAAGTTTTTTTCTAAAATAAAACCTCAATTGTGTATTATTCTTGAAACTGAATTATGGCCTAATGTATTATTTGGTTCTCGAGCAAGAGGCATTCCGGTTATACTGGCCAATGCACATTTATCCGAGCGATCAGTTAGAGGCTATCAAAAAGTGAGCGCCCTCACTAAATTAATGCTAGAGGGATTATCGAAAGTAGCTGCGCAATCCAAAGTGGATGCAGAACGATTTTTAGCTATTGGTTTAGATCCTAAAAAATTAAGTGTGATGGGAAATATTAAATTTGATGTTTCATATGCCGATAAAAAAGAAAATTTAACAAAAGCCTTGGACTGGAAAAAAAGTCTAGGTGAACGTTTGGTTTGGGTGGCAGCCAGTACACATCCAGGAGAAGAGATACTAGTCTTAGAAGCTTTTAAAATCATTCAAAAAACCGTACCTGATGCTTTGCTTATTTTAGTACTTCGTCATCCAGAACGTTTTAAAAGTATAGAAGCATTGCTTAAACAGCAAGGTTTTGAGCTGATAACACGTAGCAGTGGTTTAATGCCTCAACAAAAAACAGAAGTTTTTTTAGGCGATACTATGGGGGAATTATTATTTTTTTACCAAGCTTCCGATATTGCTTTTGTGGGTGGTAGCTTGGTTCCCATCGGTGGACATAATGTATTAGAACCTGCTGCATTGGGTATTCCTGTTATTTGTGGTCCTTATTTGCATAATTATGTCGACATAAGTCAGTTATTAATAAACGCAAAAGGAATGTTAAAAATTGCCAATCCAGAGGAATTAGCTCAAGCGATTATATATTGGTTTAATAATAAAGAAGCAAGATTGCATGCTGGAAAAAATGCTTCCCAAGTCGTACAAAACAATTCGGGTACAATAAACAAGATTGGTAATTTGATTAAAAATTTTTTGTAACTATTCAGTTCAAACTTAAGGATTAAACACATAGGGAACGATGTTTAGTCAAATAGCAAAATTCATTGCTTTCTTCCAGTGCTTGGCTTTATTAGATCCTCACTCAGCGCTGCGCACGTTTATTTTCTAGAACCATACTTATCATTGCGACTGTGCTACAAGACACAAGAGTGGATGCAAGAAAGGGATTCTACTATGATATGATTGTAAGGGAAAAAATTTTTTATTGTAAGGAGAAATAAAATGTTTACTCGATTTAGCAGAAATGTAGCAAAATCAGGTCGTACTCTTGAACTCCAAGCTCCTCGCAAAGCTATCTCAACTTTGTGTTTTTCTTCTGGCACTTCTGTTCCACAACAAGCAGGAGCCTTTAAACACTCGCTTCAAACACGTCCTTTTTGTTCAAAAGACGAAAGCTCTGACAGAAAATCAAATTCAGAAAATGGAAAAAACCCTTTTTTCAATAATGAAAATATAAAAATTTTAGTCAGTTTGTTATCAGGGGGATTAGTTGGATCATTTATTAGTTCATTTTTTAACACCCAAATATCAAAACGTGCAGCAAGAGAAAAAGTAGTAGAGGAGTTGCGGCAAGATTTTAAAGAGAGGCAAAAAACAAGTAAAATTTTATTAAAACGAGCGATCAAAGAGATAGAGGAATTTCAACTCTCTTATACTATGATGCAAGGAAGAGAAGGGCTTAAAATACAAGATACACAGGATCTTTTATACGACTTGAATTTGGCATTGATTGATAATAAAGAAATGCTTGATTTTATTGATTTTGTTAAAGAGGAAATAACAGAGAAGATAAAAGTGACTATGTTGTCGAATAATGATTGGGAATTTATTCATTTTTCGACTTACTTTGATTTTTTCAATAAAGAACTTGTGAATCAGCGTGAATTATTAACCATTGCTAAAAATTTGTGCGCTGCTGTTTTATGTTTTAAAGAAACCAATTATGTAGGTGCACAGCAGTGGATCGATACTTTGAGGCTTCCAAAAAAAAGCATGCCTGAATTTGAAATGCTGGATTTCAAAAAAATAAAATACACACAAGATCAAAGAGAAGCAATGTTGAATGATTTATTAAACAAAAAATTTCAAAACTGGGAGCTAAGAAGACCTAAATTACATCCTTTAAGTTTAAGCACAATTAATGGACTGCAGAATAATGGTTTTTGCATACCCAAATTTAGGAGAATTGCTTATCATTTAAATGGAATGATATTAAATGAAGGGAACGATCAAAAAATAGAAAATATTAGTACAGAAGCTTTAGATAACTTATTGTATGCACTTACTGAAAATCCAGGCAATGCTTGTCTATGGGTGAATTTGGGAATAGTTTTAGAAAATATTCCTAGCCTTGCAGGTTTTGCACCTAAATTTTCTGAACAAGCATTCAAGTTAAAATCAAGTTTAGGGATACATAGTCCTTCCAGTTCCTAAACTAAATAAATATAGTTAAAGCAAATGATCATTCTTTAGTATTTGGTGATGTAAAGCTTAGCATTTTAGAGGATTTGATGTTGTTTATTCTATCCTCTATGTGCTTTAGCACCGCTACATGTGTAATCACACCTTACAAAACTTATAACTTTATGTGCTGTTCTTAGGCAAAATACTAAATAACAGCTTATTTTTTATAAATATAAAGTCAAACTTCTGGCCTTTATATAGTCTCGGCATATGATCCTGAAATCTCATATGCCAAGACTATAGATGAATTTTTTGCAAGCTTAAGCACAGCTTACAATTTTAACCAGCTGTTCACATGGCAAATATCTTGAGGGCTTAATATACCGGCATAAAGCTTTAAGGTTAAGCTTTGAATGATATAAGCATATCGAGCTTTTGCATAACTTTGCTGCGCTAAAATAAGATTCGTTTGGGAGTTTAGCACGTCTACAATAGTTCGTGTGCCCACATTAAAGGAAGCTTGAGTTGCATCTAAAGCACTTTGGTTGGATACAATGGCTTGCTTTAAAGCTTCAATTTGTGCAATTTGAGAAAGAACTCCTAAATAAGCTTGTCGTGTTTGGCTTTCTACATTTCGATAAACCACTTCGGCTCTTTTACTGTCTTGTTCATATAAATAAGCGGCTTGTCGCGTTTTAGAAACCACAGCTCCACCACTGAAAATAGGTACCGATAATTGTACACCCAGGGTCGATGTTTTTGCTGGTAAAGGGTTAAGCAGCAAGGTATCTGTGTTAACAGCAGAAGCTCCTGCAGAGATAGAAGGATAGTTATTGCTACTGACATTGCCCACCATATTCACAGTGGGTAAATGACCTGCTGCTTGTAATTCGATATTTTGCTGAGAGACTCGCGCATTGTACTCAGCCGCTTTTAATCCCCAATTGTTTTGCAAGGAATAATCAACCCATCGTTGAATGTTAAAAGGATCAGGAGGGGGCAATTTGAGTACATCTTTTAGAGGCACTACTTTGTCTACTTTCTGGCCAATAATTTGTTGTAAAATTTGTTTTTTATTTTCCACATCATTGGCCGCTGCAATCACCAATGCATTAGAGTTGTCATGACTGGCTTTTGCAATTTGAACATCGGTAATCGCAATAAGACCCACATTAAAGCGTTGTTGGGTTTGATCTAGGAATTTTGCAAAAGCATCTCTTTGAGCGGTAGCGTATTTTAGGGCATCTTCTGCTTGTAAAATATCAAAATAGGCTTGGGCTGTTCGTAAAATAAGGGTCAGTTCAACATCCGCATAGGTTGCACAGGCGCCCTTATCTATGTTTTTAGATTGTGCATATTGCACCCAGTTCTGATAATTAAAAATAACTTGATTCAAAGATAAGGTATAAATATTGTTCGTAAAACCTTGTAATTGATTTTGGTTAGTGTGCGTGGCCAGTTTTGAAGCCGTGCCAGAAAGCGTGGGTAAAAAATTAGCCAGTGCTTGATATCGGTTTTCAAAGGCTCCCAACTCTGTACCTCTTGCCGCTTGTAATGCGGGATCATTATCTTCTGCCATTTGATAAACAGTCAATAAATCAAAAGCACGGGGAGTAGCAGCATATCCCATAGGACTGAGCAGTGTACTGATACAGACTGTGAGAGTCACACTGATTTTGTGTAATCTTTTGCGTCCAGGCTTCACTTTTTTCATATTGCGTTCCTTAAATGAAATCAAAGTAATTTAGATGGGGCGCGTTTATTAAAACAGGAATTTCTGTTTCAAACAAGGCTTGTTCTCTAAACCTATCTTGACTAAGACGAGTGATTAAAAAAGCAGTCATGATAGAAGATTCTCCTACCACTGCAAATAAGCGACCATTAATAGATAACTGCTCTCTTAATGCTTTGGGTAAAACGGGGACGGAGCCGCTTAAAACAATGGCATCAAAAGGCGCTTTAGCAGCAAATCCATGAATACCATCGTCTACTTCAAGTTCTGCATTGCAGACATTAAAAGAACGAAGGTTTACCTTAGCTTGACAACTAAGTTCTTGAATAATTTCTAGACTGATAACTTTGCGGCAAAGCCGAGCGAGCAAAGTAGTTAAATAACCAGTTCCCGTGCCTACTTCTAATACAGTTTCGTGTCCATGCAATTTAAGCGCTTGCAGTAATCGACCGACTATTTTAGGGGGTAATGTAAGCTGATCATAGCCAATCGGTAAAAGCGTATCACTATAGGCCAAATGCTGGTATTCCTCGAGTATAAAGGGTTCGCGGGGTACAGACAACAATAATTCTAGAATATTGGGATCGAGCACGTGCCATGGACGTATTTGTCTTTGCACCATGTTCAGCTGTTTAGCACTCGCACTTTTCATCGGATTTTCCAATCATCTATGGGCTTCTTCCTTGATTTTGAAGGCTGTTTTGAGTATAGAGCTAAAAAAAACACTTGTCTAATGAGTCGTCTCTTCTCGCTTGCCCACATTTTCTTCAATAAAATGTAAAATGGCATGTGCAATATCGATTTCACAAACTTTTTCAATGGTTTCAAAACTAGGAGAAGGGTTAACATCTAAAATTAAGGGTCCTTGTTTAGATCGTATCAGGTCGACGCTGGCCAAGTTTAATTTTAAGGCTTTTGCAGCTTTAATCGCAAGTTTCTTTTCCTGTAAAGTCATCTTGATAGGGCAGGTTTTATCCGAGCGATTAGAAGCTTCATAGTGTCCATGAATACTTGATTCCGTTGCGGTTCGTTGAATAGCACCCACCACTTTAGTACCAATGACCAGACATCGTATATCCACACCCCTTGCTTCATCCACAAATTGTTGCACAAGAATATTTGCTTTTAATTGTTTGAAAGCATTAATCACACTTAAAGCAGCTTGCTGTGTTTCTGCAAAAATAGTGCCTTTTCCTTCTGTACCATCTAGTATTTTTACAATCAAGGGAGGACCGCCTACCACTTCAATTAATTTTTCCGATTCTTGTGGGGAATCCGCAACCCCTGTAATGGGTAAGGGTAATCCTCTTTTGGCTAAAATTTGTAAAAGACGTAGCTTATCTCTTGACCAAGCAATCGCTACGGCACTGTTGGGTGTGTACACATCTTGCATTTCAAATTGTCTTAAAATCGCTGTGGCATAGAAGGTATGTTTTGGGCTTATACGGGGAATAATCGCATCTAAGTTTTCAAAGGTTTCTGGATATCTATAATAGACTTCAGGTTCTGTGGCTGAGATTTTCATATAACAGTAAGAAGTAGAAATCATTTGCACATCATGGCCGCGTTCAGCACCCGCTTGTGCTAAACGCGTATGACTATAAGCGCCTGGATTATGCGTTAAGATACCAATTTTCATGGATATTCTGTACCATATAAACGAGTAATTTGGCGCTTGGAATATTTACCTTGGTACAGTTTTTTCCCAGGTTCGATTAAAAAATGATGTGCGAGCGCATCTCTACCTAATAGCATACGAAAAGCTAAGGGTTCTCTATTGGTAAGTGAAATATCAATCTCCCATTTTAAGGTGCCTAACAGAATATCGGTACGAATCACATAACGCAGTTCTTTGTATCCACCCGAATTCATAATCACACGGTGATCAATCACATGTGCAGTACATTCTATTTCCAGATCCTCTCTTCGTTGCAAGGGATGCACTTTAAAGTGTGCAAATAATTCTCCATGCCGATGAAAAGGTCTAATATCGTATGCATGAAGGGCAGAAGTTTTAGCGCCGGTATCAATTTTGGCTTTAATAGCCGGTAAATGTAATTTAGGTAAAGCACACCACTCTTGCCATCCAATTAATATATCAGAATCCTGCTGTAAATTCATAAATTTAACTTAAGTAATCCGGCTATCCTATGTTATTAAACCTTGTAAGCAAATCTTAGGTTATTTTTTAGGGTTATGCAATCCTTTTATCTGTTTCAAATAGAAAGAGGTATTTGTTGATTAAAAAAGTATTTACCTTTTCATTCTTTTGATTTATGATTGGTCTTCGAACTTAGAAGCTATACAATTAAAGTGGTTGGAGATAGTTATGAATAAAAAGTTAGTTAGTATTGTTATGTCAGCTGCTACTCTATTAAGTGGTGTGGCTTTTGCAGATTTTGATCCACAATTTTATGTGGGTGCCGAAGTTCAAGCAGGTCATAAAAAAGGTGAAAAAAATGTTCCTGCAAAATTAGGCAAGACGCCTGTAACCCTTTATGGAAAATCTAAAAATGGTTCTGCACAGAGCCCACTCCATCATTCAGCAACTGGCGGAAGTTTGTTTGTAGGTTCTCGTGTGAATGAAAATTTTGGTGTGGAAATAGGGGCTTCTGCCTTAAGAACTGAAAAGAGTAAAAACATTAGTTTAAACAATAATGTTTTACCAGGTTCTGAAATCTCCATCAAAAATAGCAATATTTATGCAGATGCCATGGGCTATTTACCCGTTGATTGCGCACTTGATTTGATTGGTTCAGTGGGTGTTGGCCAACTTTCTACTAAAATCAGTGGAAAAGCAGTATCATCAACAACCAATGCTAATGAAAAATTTTCAGGTAAATCAAGCAAAGCTGGAGTTCGTGCAGGTTTGGGTGCTCAATATAAAATCACCGATAATCTCAGTACTCGTTTGATGGTACGCTACCAAAAAGGTAATAGAATGGTGAATAACACCATGTCTACTGCCCTTGGTATGTTTTATCAATTTTAATTAAAATAAAATACTATTTTTCTTGTATAGCGAAGGGCCCTTAGGGGCCCTTTTTTTGTAAATACTTTTTTATTTACCTTTTTATTTTTTTGAGTTATCATCGGCCTACATAAGTAGAAATTAGACAATAATATCATTGGAGATAGTTATGAATAAAAAATTAGTTAGTGTTCTTGTTTCAGCTGCTACGCTATTAAGCGGTACAGCATTTGCGGATTTTGATCCACAATTTTATGTGGGTGCTGAAGCACAAGCAACGCATCTACATTTTAAAAATAAAAAAAATACGCTAAAGCTTGTAAAAAAAGCATGGTGGGGTGGCGGTGCATTCTTGGGTTCACGCTTTAATGAGAACCTGGGTGTTGAGCTGGGCTATGCTTTAATAGGTAAAAAAACTGCAACAAATGCACAAAACACATTTAGAGCTAGCTCGAAGAGGAAAAATGCTTATTTTGATATCATGGGTTATTTGCCAATAGACTGTGCAATGGATTTAATTGCTTCTGTAGGGGCAGGGCATACCACAGTGCATAAAAAGTCAAAGTTCTGGCAGGGGAATACGTCTTGTCAAAATAAGGATTATTCGACTAAGGTTCGTGTGGGTGTAGGTGCGCAGTATAAAGTTACTGACAATATCGGTGCACGTCTTATGTTGAATTATCAACCGATTAAAGGCGAAGTGAAGTATTTGACCTCTGCTAGATTAGGTATGTTTTACCAATTTTAATAAGTTTAATACTAAAATTTTTCCTTCAATAAAACAAAAGGGCCCCTAAGGGCCCTTTTAAATTTCGCAAATAAAGCTTCTTAGGCCTGATGTGCAAGTATTGCTAACAACAACAGCGCTACAATATTGATGATTTTAATCATCGGATTGATAGCAGGGCCTGCGGTATCCTTGTAAGGATCGCCAACGGTATCCCCGGTAATAGCAGCTTTGTGGGCTTCTGAACCTTTACCACCATGATGACCATCTTCGATATATTTTTTAGCATTGTCCCATGCGCCACCACCAGAGGTCATGGATATCGCAACGAATAGGCCCGTTACAATGGTGCCCAATAACATAGCGCCTAAGGCTGTAAAGGCTTCGGCTTTTCCTGCAATGTGGAAAATCACAAAGTACAGAACCACAGGGGCTAACACGGGTAGTAAAGAAGGTAAAATCATTTCACGTATGGCTGTTTTTGTCAGTAAATCAACTGCAACGCCATATTGAGGTTTTGCTGTTCCTTCCATAATGCCGG
This sequence comes from uncultured Francisellaceae bacterium, assembly GCA_945956915.1. GTDB lineage: Bacteria > Pseudomonadota > Gammaproteobacteria > UBA6186 > Azoamicaceae > CAMFJH01. Next base: position 86,484 of record CAMFJH010000002.1, read on the forward strand.
CAATTTCTTTAAACTGACGTCGCACTTCAACCACGACTTGCCCACCTGCACGCCCTACAGCCATCATGCCAAAAGAAGAGAATAGATAAGGGAGTAAGCCACCTACAAATAATCCCACAATCACAAAAGGATCTTGAAGTGTAAATGTGATGTCTAAAGAAGGGAAGTAATGGCTAAGATCCCCAGTGTACGCAGTAAAGAGCACTAAAGCAGCCAGTCCTGCAGAACCAATAGCATAGCCTTTGGTGACGGCTTTAGTGGTGTTGCCCACTGCATCTAGCGCATCGGTGACAACACGTACTTCTTTGTCTAGATTAGACATTTCTGCAATACCACCGGCATTATCTGTAACTGGACCATAAGCATCCAAAGCTACAATCATACCCGCAAGCGCTAACATGGTGGTTGCGGCAATCGCAACGCCAAATAAACCGGCTGTGATATAGGTAAACAAAATGCCACCGCAAATGATAAACACCGGTAAAGCGGTAGATTCCATAGAGATAGCAAGACCCTGAATAATATTAGTCGCATGTCCTGTGAGAGAAGCTTTTGCTATGCTGTGTACAGGTCTATAAGCCGTAGAAGTGTAGTACTCGGTTACCCAGACTAAAAGGCCTGTGATCGCCAAGCCTGCTAAGCTACAGTAAAAAAATGAAGTACCGTTCAAGGCTAGGCTACCTACATGTAAGGTTTCATTCATGCCGAATAGGGCTTTGGTGACTCCCCAAATAAGGCCAGCTGATAAAATACCTGTTACAAATAAGCCTTTATAGAGTGCCGCCATAATATTTTTGCTTGCCCCTAAGCGCACAAAAAAAGTACCGACGATAGAACCCACAATACACACCGCTCCAATGAGCAAGGGGTAAAGCATCAATTTTTCTTTAATCGCTGCTGAGGCTAACAATCCAGCCAATACCATCGTTGCTACGATAGTTACCGCATAGGTTTCGAATAAATCTGCAGCCATACCTGCACAATCACCTACGTTGTCGCCTACGTTATCGGCAATCACTGCTGGGTTACGTGGATCATCCTCTGGAATACCGGCTTCAATTTTACCCACAAGATCAGCACCTACATCCGCACCTTTGGTAAAAATACCACCGCCCAGACGCGCAAAAATGGAAATTAAAGAAGCGCCAAAGCTTAAGGACAATAAAGCTTCTAAAATAGTGCGTTCGGGTAATGCCAGTTCTTGTAAAACAAAAAAGTATAAAGCAACGCCTAAAAGCGCAAAACCCACTACCAGCAGGCCTGTCACAGCACCCGCTTTAAAGGCAATATTTAAAGCAGGAGAGATACCTTGTCGTGCGGCTTCAGCTGTGCGTACATTGGCTCTTACAGAAACATTCATGCCAATATACCCTGCAAGCCCTGAAAGCACGGCGCCAATGGCAAAACCGATAGCTGCATATAACCCTAAAACCCAATAAAGACCTAGCCCGATGAGAATACCCACGAGCGCTATCGTTTTATATTGCCTATTTAAGAAAGCAGTCGCACCTTCTTGAATGGCCCGTGCAATTTCGCGCATACGATCGTTACCGGTAGGTGCTTGAAAAATAATTCTGGCTGCATAGACACCATAAGCTAAGGCAAGTAAACTACCCAGAAGAATAAACAATTGAATTCCAAAGAGACTTTCGAACATGTGTATACCTCAATTCACAAACAAAAAAAATAGATGATCACTGGATTGTGATCCTTCACTTACTATACACTGTTTCCTATGTTAGCACGAGTCTTTTTCACACTGCATATGGCTTGGCGCCAACGTTCTACGCTTCGAGACTATAATCGAGAGGTATCACTTCAAGTTGAAGAACTGAAATATCTCAATATTATGGGTTTAAAGGCAGAAGGTGTGCAAATTTTAGTCTTAGATTTTGATGGAGTCTTAGCGGCACATGGAGAAAATACACCCTCAAATAAATTATTTGACTGGCTAAAAAATTGTGTTCATCTGTTTGGAAAAGAGCGTGTTTTTATTTTATCAAACAAACCTACCGATCTTCGTGCAGATTATTTTAGAAATTATTTTCCAGATATTGTTTTCATGCCTATCGCCAAAAAAAAACCATATCCAGATGGCTTAGAACAGGTGGTTGCTAAAACAGGCTTGTCGGCAAAAGCAGTCTTGATAGTGGATGATCGTTTGTTAACGGGTATTTTAGCTGCCATTTTGGCTGGGACTCAAGCACGCTTACTCACAAGACCCATGATAAATTTTAGAAAAAATCCCATGGCTGAGCTGTTTTTTTGGTGTGTCAGAAAAGGAGAGCGGTGGCTTTTTTAAGTTTTTTAGCTTGCAACTTAGCTATGGTCGCTGCTCCTAGAATAAATAAAAAATGTACTATATAATAAAAAAAGAAAAAAAGTATCTAAAACATGCCTAGCACTTGATCATGGAAAAGCAAAGAAAAGAGGAGAAAAAAAGTGCCTTTTGTAGTGACTGAAAATTGTATTCGTTGTAAATTTACCGATTGTGTAGAAGTGTGCCCAGTCGATTGTTTTAGAGAAGGTCCAAATTTTCTGGTTATTGATCCGGATGAATGTATCGATTGTGCTTTGTGCGAACCAGAATGTCCTGCTAATGCAATTATGTCTGATAGTGATGTGCCTGCAGAACAAGAAGAATTTATTGCTTTAAATGCCACTTTGTCTAAAGAGTGGCCGATGATTAACACCAACAAGGGTGGATTAGCAGATGCAGAGCGTTGGAAAGGCGAAGCAAACAAGCGACAATATTTGGAGCACAGCTGGGAAAAGAAATAAATTATTTGCTTTATTTTATAGCTTGTGTGAGCTTAAAATAGGTTTGGAGCAATTGATCTTCCCACTCCAGGCGATGCGCTAACTGTTCACCAAGCTCTGAGAGGGCTTTGGACAGTCCATATACAGAGGGATTGTCTGCATAATTATCATTAAAATCTAAAGCAGTGAGCGTGGTTTTAGAAATTTTTTCCAATAAAGTTACATCTAAGCCGGGTTGATCTGGGGTGCAAATTTCTTTAGCTTGGGCAAGTTTTTCAAAAATTTCAAAATGTCCTGCAGAAATATAATCGACTAAAATTTGGCAAAATCGTTCTAAAAGGGTTGAATTTTCGCTGGCTTGGGTATAGAGTACGAGTAATTCTTGGCGCTCTTTAAGCCATGTATAAATAATGGCATCTATTTTTAACCACCGAGTACGTTCTATCTGGGTACTGGGTTCACTGTGTTGTTGGCTTGCTAATTGGGTAGTCATACAATTCAGTTAAAGCCAGAAGCGAGAGTAAGTCAAGGCTCTTGGCTTGTTTTATGATCAAAAAAAGAGAATGACTTCTTTTCTTTAGAGATAATGCTTAGGGTTCCTCCCAGATATCTCTTAAATTATTATAAGAAAAAAGCGATTTTCAAAACCAAATTATCTCTAAGACTTTGATAAATCTTTTTTATTCTGAATCTAGCCCTTTAGAAGGGGGTATACCTAAAATATTTTCGAAAATTAAGGGCTTGTGCTTTTTTTTTAGTTTGGATAAGCTGAAATTGTACCTAAGGAGTAGGTACAAGGATCAAGCTACAGGAACACAGCTGACAGGGATTGTCGACTTAACTTTTAGGCATCGTTTGCCTAGCATTATTCTTCTTTTGTAAGGCGATGGCCCAAATACTGCCTAAGGTTAGTACCGCGAAGCTGATTAAAGATGCTTCTGCAAGAGATAGGCCAAGAATGGTAAAGTTGACGATCGAGCACTCGCCCGAAGAAGAGTATATCATTTTTAAAACATCTAACACCGGATAAACTTCTAACAGTCGATCTAAACCGGCTGTGCAAGAGGGAACTTCGCCCATAGGTAAATGTTGTAGCCAGATTTGCCTAGCACTGAGTAATATACCCATTAGGCCTAGTATTAAAGCACTCACGCTATAAAAATACCGGACAATCGTTTTAGAATTGTGGCAAGCGCCTAAAAGACACACTACAGCCATCCCCCAATAGACGATACGTTGCAAAACACACAAAGGGCAAGGCTCTATGTCGTAAAGGTTCTCTATCGCATAAGCGCTCGCCAGCACAGCTAGACAGCTAAACAAACCCAATGCGAAAATAAATTTTGGATTTAGAAAACGACTTGGCATCGCATTCCGAAAATGTTGACTACTCGTTTTCCTTCTCCTCTTAAGTGGAAATTAGAACGGATATAATTTCCGTATATTCGAATATTGCTATCTGCATACCATCCTAGAGCAATACCCGTATTATACGCAACACCGCCGTAAATTTCTCGGCTATTTAAGTTTGCATAACTTCGTCGTACGGCGATTTCCCAAGCACCACAGGGATCTTTAGGTATAATACGGCCTAAAGTACCTGTAGGAAAATTATAGACCCTAGATTCGCCTGTTAAAATATAACTCATTTGCATATACCAGCCATTAAAGATAAGATTGCCTCGTATATTCAAAGGTGCGTAGTTATCGCGTCTAATATGCTGTTGTCCGTATTCTGCTTGAAAAGTGAAAGGTCCCGAAATATAAGCAAATTCTCCAGAATAAACAGCATAATTTTTAGCATTGAAGGGACCTGTATTTAAAATAAAAGGGGTGTCTCCTATGCGTCCTTCAGGGCGGACTCGAGCTCGGAAATTGTTAATGCGTTTACGGTTAAAAGAGTCGAACTCATCTTGGAATCGATAACCCACGCTGAAATGCAAAACTTTGTGATAGCCATTTTCTTGAGTGTGAATCGGTGAGTAAATAAAGCGACTGGCCAAACCTAGACGGTCACTTTTGCCTAAAGCCTGATCGTCAATACTGTTGTTGGTACGAAATTTGGGTTGTGTAATAGCAACACTGCCAGCCAATACCTCGCCCCAGGCATTGACCATAGCACCTAACCTAAAAGTAGAAGAAAACTCGGCTGTTGGCATACTGCGTTCTAAAAAAGAAATCCATTTAGCACTGGTTGAAGATTCAAAACCATAAGGCATCGGTACCTGGCCAACCATAATATGAACATTTTTAGCCAAGCCTGTATATTTAATATAGGCATCGTTAATATCGATATTTCTAGCATTTTCTGCTGCAAGTGTAAGCATATAGGAAAGATCTTTACCCAGCCCACCATTAAAGTTAAGTTCCAAGGCTCTTAAATAAGCACCGCTTGCAAGGGTAGTGTTGGTACCACGTGTGACTCTGATGGGTCGCAAGTCCTGCGTATCGCCAGTAAAAGCCGTCATATCAGCTTTAATTTGACCATTCACTTTAAACCAAAATCGTTTATCAGGATCGTTAGCATCGTGCACGACGTTAAGACCCCCGGTCTTGGCATCTGTTTTGGCTTCAGCGATTAATGTACTAGAAACAGATAGGCCTGTTATCAACATTGTGAATGCTGTAAGGTTTTTAAGGGTCTTAGACTTCATTAAACACTCCACTCGAATACTCCTGTTTTGCGAGTGGACATTGTATCAGTATAAAAATAAAATTACAATCTAAACTGTCCCATAAAAACATGTGTGGTAGGACCACTCATAAAGACAGGCGCAGCAATACCTGCTTGTATGCCTTCCCACTTCACTTCTAAATCGCCTTTTGCGAAAGTAACCGTCACCGTATTTTCTAACAAACCTAAACGCACGCCAGCAATCATGGCAGCGCAAGCAGCAGAACCGCAGGCTAAAGTCTCACCAACCCCTCTTTCAAATACCCGTAATTGAACATGTGAGCGCTTAAGAATTTGCATAACCGTGACATTAACACCTTCATTTGCAAACTCGGGTAAGGCTTTAAGTTGTTTACTAAGCGCAGGAATTTCAGGCAGATAAATATCAGGCACAACTATTATCACATGGGGATTGCCTAAACTTAAGAGCATGGCAGGGTAACTTAAGGGATTGGAAAAAGGCATAAAGTTAGGGTATCCTAATTTAACGCTAACCCTATTGTCTGCTTGAATATCAAATTCAACTGCTCCTGCCAAACAATCCCCTAAAAGGTGAGTTTTATCACTTAATCCTAAATCGTAAAAAAATCGGGCAATACAACGAGCACCATTACCACATTGTTCAGCCTCCGATCCATCGGTATTGAAAATCCGATAAGAAAAATCCGCATTAGGACCTAAGGGGGGATTGATGAGGAGCAATTGATCGCAGCCAATACCGGTATGGCGATCGCTTAAACGCTGGATATCTGTGGCATTCAGAATTAAATGCTGGGTGATAAGATCAATCACGACAAAGTCATTGCCTAAAGCGTGCATTTTGGAAAAATGAATAAGCATAGTGATAGCTTATAGGTGATTGGAAAAAGGCGCAAATATTATGAACTTAGCTATTTAGCTGGGTGGCAAACACAAAGGACCCATTTGTCCACAACCAACCAAGCCTAAGAGCAATAAAGCACTGAGTGTAAAAAAAAGATAAGAGCAAAAATTATTTTTCATGGCCTATTCTATCTTAAGTCATAAGCACAGTCTAGGAAAAACGCTATGAGAAAAGTGCTATACGCTATACTGAACAGATGTTAGAAAGCAGCATGAGTCTTACATGGGATATGGTTATCGTTCTTGCTATTTTGACAATGACGATTTTATTATCCTTTTCTAATTTTATTCGCGTGGATGTTGTCGCGGTTCTAGTGCTTGTGGTTATCGGACTAACTCGATTGTTGCCCCCAGAGCAATTGTTTTCAGGCTTTTCTTCGGAAGCTGTGATCTCTTTAATTGCCATTATGATTATTGGCGCGGGTTTAGAAAAAAGTGGAATAGCTTTAAAGCTGGCACGCTGGATCCTAAAATCCAGCAGAGAGCGACCTAATAAAATTAATACCCTTTTAATGATTGTTTCTGGTTTTGTATCAGCGGTGATGCGTGGTTTGGGTACTGTGGCATTGTTATTGCCTGTGGTCGGTAGAATTACTGCCAGAACGGGTATTCCTAAATCTCGTTTGCTAATGCCCATGGCCTTTTGTTCGGTATTGGGGGGTATGCTAACCATGATAGGTACCAACCCTTTAATATTGCTGAACAGTTTGCTTAAGAATTCTTCGAGTGGGTTGGAAGCTTTTCATTTGTTCTCGGTATTTCCAATTGGATTATCGTTATTATGCGCAGGTATTTTATATTTTATTTTTTTGGGCAAAAAATTATTACCCAAAGAACCCATGAATTCTATTTACAGTGGTACCACTAAAAAGCATTTTTCCAAAACCTATAAAAAAGGCGGCGACATTTTTGAATTGATTGTAAAGAGCAACAGTCCTATCGTCACAGATACGCTTAGGGAATTAGAAATTAAATTGGGACCTGAGTTATCGGTTTTGGCAATACTGCAAGAAGGCGAAGTGCATTTCCCTCCTTTACGCCGATTAGTAATAGGGCCCAATGCAACATTGGCCATTTTAGGAACAAAAGAAAGTGTGCTTGAATTTGCTCAAAAATATCATTTAGAATTACTGCCTAAATTAATTGCGTTTGCAGAAATTTTACATCCGGTAAGGGCAGGTTTGTCCGAGGCCGTTATTCCACCCAGTTCTAAACTAATTGGACAAGAGCTAAAAGAATTACATATGAAGCGCAATTATCAATTACAAGTTTTGGCTGTACTAAGGGGAAATAGCTTATACAGGGGTGAGGAATTACAAGATTTAATTTTAAGAGCAGGAGATACTTTAGGATTGTTTTCACGATGGCAAGCATTATCCGATTTTCATACTAATCCAGATTTTGTGGTATTAACCACTTCCTATCCTCGGGAAGAATTAAGGCCTAAAAAAATGTGGTATGCGGTATTCTTTTTTATGCTGGCCATGATATTAATTACACTTGGAAAATTTCCTGTTTCAGTAGGCCTATTAGTGGGTGCTATGGGTATGATTGGCACGGGGGTATTGAGCATAGATGAAGCCTATTCTAGTGTAAGTTGGAAATCCGTATTTTTGGTGGCAGGGCTCATACCTTTAGGTTTAGTGATGCAAACAACGCATACCACCGATTGGATAACACAGCATGCCCCATTGTTAAGAGAAGATTTACCCAGTTGGGCGATTCAAACGGGTTTGGCCTTTATTGCAACCGGGTTTTCATGGGTGATGTCGGGTGTGGGGGCGACTATTGTGTTGGTGCCTGTGGCACTGGATTTGGCACATCGTGTAGGGGCTGATCCTAGAATGTATGCCTTAATTGTTGCGATTGCAGCTTCAAATACATTTTTATTACCGATGCATCAAGTCAATGCCTTAATTGCAGGGCCTGGTGGGTATCGTATGTTAGATTTTCTTAAAGTGGGTTCAGGGATGACGGTATTGTATTGGATTGTTATGTTATTAACAATTAATTGGCTATGGGTATAGGATAAAAGGAGTATTGAGGATGAAACTAAAAAATTACAGCGTACCAATGCGGTTTGGAATAATAACGAGGTCTTGCCATTGGCTTATTTTTATTTTAGTTACCATGCAATACACCTTAATTTATAGACGAGATTTTTTAGCGGATGCAGATCCTTGGAAAACACAGATGATTTTATTGCACAAATCATTTGGTGTGATAGTGCTGGCTTTGGGATCTGTGATGTTGTTGATGCACATATTTAAAAAACGTCCGCTTTATATTGCCCATCCAGGTCGGAATCTTAAGATGCAACGATTGCAAAATGGCTTAGCAAAAATCGTTCATATTTTACTATATGCAAGCATGATTTTAATGCCATTGAGTGGGATTTTAATGTCTCTTTACGGGGGTAGAGGGGTTTTAATTTTTAATTATCCTCTTTTCAGTGCAAATTTGATAACACCTAATAAAGCGATAGGTGGTTTTTTTTATAATATGCATGTATATAGTTCCTATATTTTGATTGGATTAATTATTTTGCATGTGTTCGGTGCTTTGTATCACAAATGGATATTAAAAGATAGGATTTTCGATCGCATGGCCTGATAAAAAATTATATCCATTTTCTTTTTTTAACATAGCGGTAGGGTAACCATGCTGTGAGTAGTATTGTAAGTAATACGATGGGGTACCCGTAATTCCAAGATAATTCTGGCATGTTTTTGAAGTTCATACCATAAATAGTGGCAATCAGTGTTGGGGGTAAGAAAATAACAGCGGCTATAGAAAAAATTTTAATAATGCTATTTTGTTCTATATTAATAAGACCCAAAGTGGCATCTAGAGAGAAATGGATTTTTGTAGATAAAAAGTTTATATGCTCACTAAGCGATTTAAGATCTCCTGTGATAGAAGCAATATCCAATCCAATCTCAGATTGAGGTGCTATGTGTGATTTTTGAGTGAAAAAAACCATGAGTCTGGAAAAAGTTGCTAAACTTTCTCCAGCTTTAGAGCTCATTTCGCCTATGCCACCTAATTGTCGTAACAGTTGATTGTAGTCAATGGCTTCTGCAAGTGTGTGTTGATTGCTATGAAAAATAATTTGTGAATAATTGTCTAATTGGTGTCCAATGATTTCTAAAATGTCTGCCAGTCTATCGGTGACTGAATTTAAAAGCTCAATGAACAAATGTGTTGCAGTTCGATATTTAAAACTTGGTTTTTGTATATGGATGCTACACAATTGAAAAGCAAGGGGATCAATATATCGTAGCGTAATAATTTTTTCTGAGGCGAAGATAAAACTAATCGGTTCGTATTGTGGTACAGAAGAGGCCACCATCATAGCTGTCATATATAAGATGCCATTATCCTCATATAAGCGGCTGGAGAGTTCAATTTCATACATATCTCCTTTGGTGGGTATCGTGATCTGAATATTGCGTTCGATGAGTGCTTGTTCATCTTCTGAAGGAGAGTATAGATCAATCCAAATGGCTTCTTTTAAGTATGCAGTGTTATGCGTATTTATTTCTATGCTTTTAATGGCATTTTCAGCAACAAAGTATGCAGTAATCATAAATATAATCCTTTGTTCTATAAACTTAGCATGCTTTAGGAAATCTTCTTTTCAGTATAGTATGTATGTTCACTTAATTGGAGGAGGTGTTTCTGAGGTAAAATGATACTAGGTCACCATGGTTTTTAACCACCGATGGTTAAAAACTGGGTTGTATTTTGACCATGGATGGTTTAAACTTACCCTAGTTTTTAACCATTAGATATGAGTTTGTAAAAAAAATGAAAAGAATCATAGATATAGAGTTAATTAGCTGGAAAACGGATCCTCACCGAAAACCTTTGTTGCTTAGGGGGGCTAGGCAAGTGGGCAAAACATTTGCTGTCCGCACACTAGGTAAAACCTTCAATAATTTTGTAGAAATCAATTTTGAAAAACGACCCGATTTAAAATCTATCTTTGAGATAAATCTTGAGCCAAAACGTATTGTGCGAGATCTCATTGCTATGTTGCAGCAAAATATTAATGAAGGGGATACCTTGTTATTTTTTGATGAAATCCAAGCAGCGCCCAAGGTGATTATCGCAATGCGATATTTTTTTGAAGAAATGCCAAACTTGCATGTTATTGCGGCGGGTTCGCTATTAGACTTTGCTATACAACAGATTGGAGTACCGGTTGGGCGAGTTGCTTTTTTATATATGTATCCACTTTCATGGCTAGAGTTTTTACAAGCACAACACAATGAACAAATTTTGGATTATCTACGCAATCATAATGCCAACACACCTATCAGTGAACCCGTGCATGAGCATATTTTGAATTTGTTATCTGAATACTTGGCAGTAGGTGGCATGCCAGAAGCTGTTGTTGCTTGGATACAGGATAGAAATGCTTTAGAATGTTCCAAAATACACCACACTATTCTTACGGCTTATCGTCAAGATTTTAGCAAATATGCAAAAGCTCACCAAATCAAGTATCTTGAGTTAATCTTAGAACATGGTGTTAAGCAACTGGGTCAGAAATTTAAATTTTCTTCTCTGCCTGGTGAATATAGAAAAAGAGAGCTTTTACCTGCAATAGAATTATTGAGCACTGCGGGAATTTTAACACTCATTTATCATTCGAGTGGACAAGGTATTCCTTTAGGTGCAGATGTGGACCTCAATAAATTTAAGATGCTTTTTTTAGATGTGGGATTAACACAAGCACTGTTAGGCCTTAATTTTTCTGATTGGTTATTAAATTCAAAACAAAGCTATGCGAATAAAGGTGCACTGTTAGAAGCTTTTGTTGGACAAGAGACTATTGCGTATTCTGCTTCTTATTCTAGAGCCTCGTTATATTATTGGCATAAAGAAGAAAAAAATAGCCACGCAGAGGTTGATTACCTTATTCAACATGAAGCAGAGGTGCTTCCTATAGAAGTTAAGAGTAATAAGGGTTCTCAATTAACTAGTATGCGTTTATTTTTAGCCAGTCATCCTAATTCTCCTTATGGTTTACGTTTCTCAGCGCATAATTACTCTATTTATGATCATATCCATTCTTTTCCTTTATATGCTGTTTTTAATGCCTTAAAATTAGATCTTAAATTAATCTGATTCTGGTATATTTTTTTAAATAATGAGCGATTTTATGAACCCAAATGATTCCACATATCCCAAAAGAGAAATTGTTAGTTTTTGTAGGCGAGAGGGCCGTATCACCCGAGCGCGCAAAGAAGGTGTAAAGACCTTGTGGCCATTATATGGATTGGATTTAGAAGATGAGCATCTTGTTGACTGGAAACTTGTTTTTGGTCGCAAAACCCCTATCATTTTAGAAATTGGTTTTGGGGATGGTCGTTCTTTTTTACAAACGGCGCTGGAGCATCCGGAACGCGATTTTATAGGCATTGATGTCTATAAAGCAGGAGTCGCAGGTGTCATTTCAAAAATTCATGCACAAAAATTATCGAATGTACGCTTGTTTTGTGAAGATGCCGTTGCAGTATTGGCTAAAAAAATACCTGATAATAGTTTAGAAAAAGTTCAAATCTTTTTTCCCGATCCTTGGCCCAAAAAGAAGCATCATAAACGTCGTTTAATTCAATCGGAATTTGTGACTTTGGTAGCACAAAAATTAGTACCCCAAGGTATTTTGCATTTGGCCACCGATTGGGAACATTATGCACTTCATATGATGTCTGTGCTTTCAGCCACGACACTATTTGAAAACACGGCGAGAGAGGGGGCATATTGTGAACGACCTGATGCTCGGCCTTATACTAAGTATGAAGAAAGAGGGATAGGCCTTGGACACCAGACCTGGGATTTAATGTTTAGGAAGAAATAAATGCAAAAATATCTTGATAGTATATATTGCTATAAAGGGTGTTTTATATTAGCTTTCCTATTAAGGCAAATATATAAAAGATAATTTGTTTTTTCAAACGCTCAAATATCCATGATTTTTGAGTGCGTGTAATCAAAAATCAAGTGTATATTCATATTAGTATTAAAAGATTGATATATTTGAAAATACCTAAAATGTGCTGTGTCTAGAGCTGTTTGTGATTTAGGCAGAATTGATGTAAATTTGAATAGTTTCTAGCTTTTAAATACACTACTGCATTCTTTCATATTTATTTAAGGTAATCATTGACATGTCAAAAAAGAGCTACACAGCTGAATCAATTGAGGTTCTCAGCGGTCTTGATCCGGTACGTAAACGTCCAGGTATGTATACGGATACCACACGGCCCAACCATTTAGTGCAAGAGGTTGTCGATAATAGCGTGGATGAGGCTATTAGCGGTCATGCTAATCTTATTTCGGTAACATTACACAAAGATGATTCTATAGAAGTAACTGATAACGGTCGTGGCATGCCGGTGGATATCCATCCTGAGCACAAGGTGCCAGGTGTAGAATTGATTTTAACCCGATTACATGCAGGGGCTAAATTTTCTCAAAAAGATTATCGTTTTTCAGGCGGCTTGCACGGGGTAGGCGTTTCGGTTGTGAATGCTTTGTCCAAAAAATTAGAGGTTTTTATCAAACGTGATGCGCAAGTCTACAATATGTCATTTGAAGACGGGGAGCGAGCTTCTAAGCTTAAGGTTGTCGGTAAATGTGCTAAAGGGGAGACAGGAACTACTGTTCGATTTTGGGTAAATAATAAGTATTTTGATACTGGCAAAATTGGTGTGAGGGCTTTGAAGCATTTATTGCAGGCTAAAGCCGTTTTATGCCCAGGTTTACGCGTACGCTTTGAAGATTTAAACACTCAAGAAATGGAAGAATGGTATTACGAAGATGGTTTAAAAGCGTATTTATTGGATAGGGTTGGCGAAGCTGTTCTTCTACCCACCGAGCCTTTTTTAGGGGATTTTCAAGCTGCAGACGAGGCTGTTAGTTGGGCTTTACTGTGGTTACCAGAATCGGGTGAAAGTGTTCAAGAAAGTTATGTGAATTTAGTGCCTACGGCTCAAGGCGGCACACACGTGAATGGCTTAAGAACTGGTTTATTAGAAGCCATGCGTGATTTTTGTGAACTGCGTAATTTATTGCCTAGGGGTGTGAAATTAGCACCTGAGGATGTGTGGGATAAAATTTGTTTTGTGTTATCGGTAAAATTATTAGAACCCCAATTTGCGGGTCAAACCAAAGAACGTTTGGCTTCTAGGCAATGTGCCGCTTTTATCACGGGTGTTGTAAAAGATGCCATGAGCTTATGGTTAAACGAACATGTACAACAAGGTTTAGAGCTGGTTGAATTTGTGATCCAAAATGCCGAAAAACGCATGCGTGCTGGCAAACAGGTTTTGCGTAAAAAAATCACCAGTGGACCTCAATTGCCTGGAAAATTGGCCGATTGCTCGGGACAAGATCCTGCGCGTGGAGAGTTATTTTTGGTAGAAGGGGAATCTGCAGGCGGTTCTGCCAAACAAGCCCGAAATCGGGAGTTTCAAGCTGTAATGCCTTTAAGAGGTAAGATTTTAAATACTTGGGAAGTAGGCTCCGGAGAAGTATTGGCTTCCCAAGAAGTGCATGATATTGCTGTGGCAATGGGAGTGGATCCTGGTCATTCGGTATTAGAAAAATTACGTTATCATAAAATTTGTATATTAGCCGATGCAGATTCAGATGGTCAGCATATCGCGACTTTATTATGTGCTTTGTTTGTGAAACATTTTAGACCCTTGGTAGAACGAGGCCATGTTTTTGTAGCCATGCCACCTTTGTATAGAATTGATGCAGGAAAAACGGTTTATTATGCCCTTGATGAAGATGAAAAAAAGGGTGTTTTAGATAGATTATCTGCAGAAAAAGTAAAACATAAAATCACCGTACAGCGGTTTAAAGGATTGGGTGAAATGAATCCTTTGCAATTGCGAGAAACCACGATGGATCCGGATACTCGTCGGTTAATTCAATTAACCGTTGAACCAGGGGATGATACAGCAAGTATGATGGATATGTTATTGGCAAAAAAACGAGCGTCTGATAGACGCCAGTGGTTAGAAAGAAAAGGGGATTTAGCAGATGTCTAATACTGAAATAGAAAACAATATTCCCCAGACCGAGATTATTCAATTTGAAGGGGTTGAACGTGAGCCTTTGAAGATGTTTACGGAACGTGCTTATTTAGATTACTCCATGTATGTGATATTAGACAGAGCTTTACCTAATATTTGTGATGGCTTAAAACCGGTACAAAGGCGAATTATTTATGCGATGTCCGAATTGGGTTTAAGTGCGCAAGCCAAATTTAAAAAATCTGCCCGTACAGTGGGTGATGTTTTAGGTAAATTCCATCCCCATGGAGATGGCGCTTGTTACGAAGCGATGGTGTTGATGGCTCAACCCTTTTCTTATCGCTATCCTTTTGTAGACGGCCAAGGGAATTGGGGTGCACCGGATGATCCTAAATCTTTTGCTGCGATGCGTTATACCGAAGCGCGATTGTCTAAGTATGCGGAATTATTATTAGGCGAATTAGGTGAAGGCACCATCGATTGGTCCCCCAATTTTGATGCGACTTTAGATGAGCCCAAATTATTGCCGGCACGCTTGCCCAATTTACTCTTAAATGGCACTACGGGGATTGCGGTGGGTATGGCAACCGATGTGCCCCCACATAACTTAACAGAAGTGGCGCGTGCATGTGTGTATTTATTAGATCATCCTGCAGCCAGTGTTGAAGATTTGTGTCAACATATTCAAGGACCTGATTTTCCTACAGAAGCAGAAATTATTACCCCAAAGGCTGATATCATTAAAATGTATAAAACGGGTATGGGCAGTATTCGGATGCGTGCGGTTTTCATGGAAGAAGAAGGCGACATTGTTATCACAGCACTTCCTTATATGGTATCTGGGAGCAAATTACTGGAACAAATTGCAGCCCTTATGCAAGCTAAAAAATTACCGATGATAGCGGATTTAAGAGATGAATCAGATCACGAAAACCCTACGCGTTTAGTCATAACCCCCCGCTCGAATCGGGTTGACATACAAGGTGTAATGAATCATTTATGTGCATTAACCGATTTAGAAAGGACTTATCGGGTTAATATCAATGTTATTGGTTTAGATGGTAGGCCTCGGGTAAAGAGTTTAAAAGAATTATTAATAGAATGGTTAGAATTTAGAATTGGCACTGTAAAACGTCGCTTGACCCATCGATTAGACAAAGTTAGTGCCCGTTTGCATATCTTAGATGGTTTATTGGCTGCCTTTTTGAATATAGAGGAAGTGATTGCGATTATTCGAACCGAAGAAAATCCAAAAGCTGTTTTAATGAAAAAATTCGGTTTGTCAGATATTCAAGCGGATGCGATCTTAGATATTAAATTGCGTCATTTAGCCAAACTGGAAGAAATTAAAATCAGATCGGAGCAAAAAGAACTAAATGAAGAACGATTATCCTTGGAAAAAATACTCGGTTCTAAAGATAAGCTGAAAACCTTGCTTAAAAAGGAAATAGAGAAAGACGCTAAAACCTATGGGGATGCCAGACGCTCACCAATTATAGAACGCAAAATAGCAGAGCCTTTATTAGAACTGGAAAAAGTACCTTCAGAACCTGTGACGATAATTTTATCCAGCAAGGGATGGATACGTGCTGCCAAGAGCCATGAAATCGATCCTTTAAGCTTGAGTTATAAAACAGGAGATGAATTTAAAATTGCTGTACAGGGTAAAACAGATCACTCAGTAGTCTTTACAGATTCAACAGGCAGATCGTATACCTTGTCTGCCAATGGATTACCTTCAGCCCGTTCTCAAGGCGAGCCATTATCGGGTCGCTTAGCACCGCCTGCAGGGGCTACTTTTGAAAGTGTGATTTTAAACGATGCTGGTGCGGCTAATATGTATTTATTGATGTCCAATGGCGGCTATGGTTTTAAAATTGCCTTTAATCAATTAATCACCAAAAATAAAGCAGGAAAAGCCATACTCAAAGTACCAGAAGACAGAACTGCTTTATCTTTACTAGAGTTGCCTGCGGACAATATAGATAAAGCAAAGCTGGCTTTAGTCAGTAGTGATGGTCGTTTATTACTCATGCCTTTGGCTGATGTTGCCGAAATGACCAAAGGTAAGGGAAATCGTTTAATGACGGTTTCTAAAGAAGTTATGATTACACATAGATTGGTTGTTCTAGCAAAACAAAGCATTACTTTAACATCGGGTCGTCGGAAGTTAGAGTTATCGACTGCGGATTTAAAGCAATATATAGGCGAGACAGGATCTAGGGGCTTTAAATTACCAAAAGGATTTGAAAAAATAGATAAACTGTTTTAAAAACTGGATTTTATGCAATCATTTTCTGAGCGATTGAACAGCCTAAGTGCGCCTGCGTTTTATACTGCATTAAAAGGTATTAAACGCGGGATTGAAAGAGAAGGTTTAAGGGTCGATGCCTCTGGGTACCTATCCAAAGCACCCCATCCTAAAGCTTTGGGCTCTAGTTTAACGCATCCCCTTATTACCACGGATTATTCAGAAGCCTTATTAGAGATCATTACTGCGCCGACAACAGATTTTGAGGCTATGTTTGAACAGTTAGAGGTTTTACATCAAATCGCTTACTTAGGATTAGAGCAGGAGTCTATCTGGACTTCCAGTATGCCCTGTTGCATCCCAATTGATGCAGAAATTCCGATTGCAAATTATGGGGATTCTAATTTAGGAAAGTTCAAAGTTTTATATAGAAAGGGTTTAGGCTATCGTTATGGACGTTCTATGCAAACCATAGCGGGGTTGCATTATAATTTTTCTTTGCCCCTTGAATTTTGGGAACACTATAAAATTTTAGTTAAAGATACAAAAAGCCAGTTATCGGATTTTATTTCTGAACAGTACTTGGGTATGATTCGTAATATTTTAAGGCATGGATGGTTATTTCCTTTGTTGTTGGGTGCCTCGCCTGCGGTTTGTAGAAGTTTTTTTAATCACAGCAAGATAGTGCCTGAATTTCTAGAGCCTTTGGCTTATAATCAACGAACCTTAATTGCGCCTTATGGCACTTCTTTACGTTTAAGTCGTTTGGGGTATCATAACAAATCCAGCATGGATACCGAGATTTCTTATAACTCGCTTTCTGGCTTTTTGAAAACCATGCATTATGCTGTTCATACCCAAGATCCTAATTATACCCGCATTGGAGTTATAAAAAATGGCGAATATAAACAATTAAACGATCATGTCTTACAAACAGAAGATGAACATTATGCCATGGTAAGACCAAAAGCTAATGTGAAACCGGGTGAAAGACAATGGCAGGGTTTAAGTAAGAAGGGTATTGATTATTTAGAGATTCGTGCTCTAGATATAAATCCCTTTGTGCCTTTAGGGATTGATAAAACTACAGCTCGTGTAATCGATGCATTTTTATTGATGTGTTTATTAGAAGCAAGCCCAGACTTGTCTTCTGGTGAGATGGCTAAGATTTTAGATACCCATGATAAGGTAGCCAGAGAAGGTCGTGGTACGGATATATATATTAATTCTGCAAAAGAACTTGTATTAAAAATGCAAACAGTTGCCGGTGTATTAGACAAAACTTATGATAGCGTGGAGTGGGTTAAAGCTTGTGCAGGCATGTTAAAGCGATTAGAAAACCCCAAAACTTTGCCTTCAGCTTCTGTATTGAATGAGATGATGGAAAAGCAAGAATCTCATTTAGAGTATATGTTAAAATGGTCACACATTCATCAAGATGAGATCTTAAAAAAACCTTTAAGCCCAGCACAGGTATCCGAATATACTCAATTGGCAAAAAATTCTCATGCCCTGCAAACCCTGCTCGAAACACAAGATGCTGTTTCTTTTGAGCAATATTTAGAAGATTATTTACGTTTATAAGAATAAAAATAGCTGTTTAAATGAACAGCTTTTGAAATTCATCCGCCACTTATAGCGTATCTATAAGTGGCGGAATAAACTGATTTTTAAATTTATTTGGGTACTTAGTTTTTTCAAGACGTCTACATATAACAATAAAATTGTAATATAATCTATAAAATTTTGGGGGGGAGAAGGTTAATAATGAGTTTATCAACACTAATAAATAAAGAATTGCAGGCTTTTAAACAGGCGGCAAAAGCAAATGATATTGTAGAAATGGAAAGGATATTAGCTATAGAAGCAGTCGAAATGCACATTGTAAGAGGGAGTAAAATATTAAAATATCTGGCAAATAAAGGGTGTGTAGTCGCAGTGCAACTTTTAATCGATAGAAATTTGATATTGCCAAATAGCAGTAAATTACTCGCATTAGCAAGTGCTATTCAAGGCAATCATCTACAAACAGTCAAACTTTTTATAGAAACGATCTGCAAAGATTATTCATTTATTATGCTACCAAGACTAACTACCAAGAACCTTGAAACAATGAAATTCATGTTAAGCTTGTCAAAAGTAAAAGAAACGCTTCAGCCAACGTATTTTTTTGCTGAAATTTTAAAGGATGCGATATATATAAGTAGTTTAGAAATAGTTGAAGCATTATTAACAATACAGTGGCCTGAAATTTATTTACTTGGGAAAATAAGGTATTCTTTAAAAGTAACGAATTTATTACAATTAGCATTTAACCTTAATCATTTTGAAATAGCGTATTGTTTAGCCGATAAAATTCATGCGAATGGACCTCAGTTGTATTTTAAAAAATATATTGTTAAAGGTCAGGGCATGCCAATGAGAGATTTTTTAAAAGCTTATGAACAAGAAATGTTATTGAAAGTATTTGAGTTTAATGAAATTATAAAAGGCCTTAATCTTAACTTAACAAGACCATTGACACAATTAATATTAGACTATTATAATCTGCCAGAAACTATTCCTTCAAAATTTAGAAATAATATCAATATCTTGCAATCACAGGATACAAGCTCAATTTGTTCTTCGCCTACAATCATTTTTTCAATGGCCTTAAAATCATTAGACAAAGAAAAGACAATCAACTTAAGAACTAAAGGTAATCCTAGAATTTAAATGATTCATTGGTTGTACATGTTAGAATTCAAGACTATCACATTAGAGGAATATTCATGCAGTCGATTATAATTTAAATCTAAAGTGAGTGTTTTTGAAGATTTAGCAATATCATTGTAAAAAACTTTAAGACGATCTGTTGCTAGTTCCGATAGGTTATTGCACTGTAAATTTAAATTTTCAAGGTGTGTATAGCTTGATAACGTATTACGTAGGATCTGTAAGCTTGCTTTTCCGAAAGATCCAATATTGTTTACACTAAGATCAAGTTTATGTAAGTTGTTAGAACTTGATAGGGCATTACACAGCAACTGACATTGCTCAACATCTAAAGAATCAAGGTTGTTGTCACTTAAATTTAAATTTTGCAGGTTATCATAGTCAGAGATAACACTGCATAACATTTCAAAACAGGGTTGATTAACTGCACCCAGATGATTTCCGCCCAGCCCTAAATTTTGAAGCTTAGCTTGATGGCGAAGTGCATCACACAACATACCAAAACAATTTTCATTTAAAGAAAATAAATTGTTATCATTTAAATGTAAAGTTTGAAGTTTATGTGATTGCGAAATGCTACCACACAGCATGCTAAAATAACTTTCGTTTAATACATCCAAATTATTGTAAGTTAAATCCATATTTTGTAATTGAAGACATTTGGCTATGGATGTACAGAGTCTTTTAAAAGAGAGGCGATCTAAATTGTCCAGTTTATTGCCACTTAAATTTAAATTTTCAATATTATTATACTGTGAAAGCACATGGCACAAAGCTTTGAAACTATTTTGATTTAAATGGCCTAGATTATTTCCACCCAAATCCAAATGACGAAGATTAGTAAGGCGTCGCATAGCTTTGCAGAGTTTTTTAAAACTTAATTCATTTAATTCACCAAGATTATTTCCATATAATTTTAAATCCTGTAGCTTGGTTGTACTAGCAAGTGCCTTACAAAGCATTTTGAAGCATTTATCATTTAATTTAAAAAGATTATTACAATCCAAATTGAGTTTTTCTAAGTTATTGCACTTGGAGATAGCCTTAAAAAGCATTTTTAAATGCATTTCATTTAAAGTTTCTAGATTGTTGTAGGCTAAATTTAAAGTCTTAAGGTTGCTGTATTTAGTCAATGCCTCACAAAACATTTTGAAGTTGGTTTGATCTAAGCTGCCTAGGTTACTAAAAGATAAATGTAGCGTATCATGATTTAAAAATTGAGAAATACCATCATAAAAGGCCCCAAGGCGTTTTTGATCTGAAAAACCAAAATCATTATGATCAAAATGCAAATGCTTTAAATTGGGACATTTCTTAATGGCATCACAAAACATACTTAATCGTGTGTCATCTAAGGGTAAACAACTGCTTCTTAGATGAAAATTTTGAAGATTGACACAGGTGGGCAGTATTTTGCATAACACCTCAAAATCATTGGTATTTAGGACATTTAAAGGGGTCATCCACGTAATAGCCTTTATTTTAATCCGCACATTAGGCTTACACTTTATAAGTGTTTTTACGCTAAAAATCGCCGACATATCTCCTCTCCTTAAAAAATACTGGGCTTTTCAAGTAAATTCAGGCTACCGCATTTTAAGATAAGATGCAAGCGTTAATTTATTAAATATCATTAGATCGTTGATATTTACGCTGATATTTATTAATAAGTATACAACTTACTCTAATATTTTAATTCATAGCTTTAAGCTTGGGTCATGTTTTTATGAAAGAAGGCCTCTTTTAGCAGATTTTAAGATATATTTTGCAGTGGGCGCAGTTAATGTACGCACAAGTTTTTTTATTGCATGAATATTTAGGCCTTGAATTTGCAATATAGCATCTTGGGGAGATAAGGATAAACAGGGTTTTCGCATTAAATAATTCAATGCTATTCCATGGTTATGTGTAAAACCATCAGGACCATTAAATGAACGCAAAAGAGTACCCCTTAATTTTAATGGAAATAAACGATCTATGGCACCTAATTTGTTCAATATTTAAATCTTTGATTTCTGCCAAAGCTTCTTCGGGAGATAAATATTCTTGTTGCAATAGAATATGGTAATCACCTTGGGATGAAAGCGGATGTTTGCCACTCACAAGAAAATGAAGTGTATTCAGGTATTCGTTTGTTAAAAATGCTTCTCCACCATTCAAGATGAACTCGCGTAGCATTTCTCTTGTAAACCGATTGCCTTTTAGACTAAGAAAAGCTTTTCCGAGTACATTTTTTTGGTACTCTATAAGAAATTTTGGTTTAATTGATAAGTAGGTTTTTGGCTTAAATGCTATTATCTGTGTGTTTGGATTTTCATTTAATGCAGAGCCTGCTTGCGAGAGTGGTGATGTCTTGGGAATTAGAGACTTCCGTATTGATTTCTTCAATACTTAAGTAACGCGTCGTATCATTTTTGCATCTTGGCAGAGTGGATTTATTTAATTCGGTTAAAATATCTTTAAATCGTTCATTGATTTTTTCATTTTCAGTATGTTCATTAATCGTTTCTAAGATTTTTTGAATTTCCAGTATGCTTAACATAAAATACTTCTGCCCCTATTAAATATGATACGATTGTAGCTAAAATATCATCTTTAAGTAGCCATGTCTACGCTTAAATACATAAGCTTGCAAGCTTGGTTTTTAATTGAGAATACTTTAAAATACATTATGAAAAAATTACAGAAAGCTTTCTTTAATCGCCCCACGCTACAAGTAGCGGAAGAACTTTTGGGAAAGGTATTAGTGTTTAAAAATCACAGAGGCATCATTACTGAAACAGAAGCGTATATGGGTTTTGAGGATCCGGCTTCACATGCTTTTAAAGGTGTAACGCCTCGCACACAATTGATGTTTGGTGAGCCTGGCTTTTCCTACGTGTATTTAATTTACGGTATGTACCATTGTCTTAATTTTGTGACTGAAGAAGCGGGCTTCCCTGCAGCAGTGTTGATTAGAGGCGTACGTTTATTAGAGTACTCAAGTTTGCATTTGAATGGACCTGGTAAAATTTGCAGACACATGGGGATTACCCGAGAACACAATGGCCTTAATTTAGTAAGCGACGATACTTTATGGGTAGGGTGTATAAATCAAAAACTGCAATTTTCTAAAACACCTCGGATTGGCATCAAAGTGGGTACAGACAAATTATGGCGATTTATAGCTAAAGATTAGTATTTAGTTAAAAAGCTTAAAAATTCTCATCAATTTAGGTAAGAATACGTAAAAGAATGGACGAGGATAGAAGCATAGATTATTCAGATATTTCAGAAACCGATGAAAATTTTTGGAAAAATGCTAAAATTCAGTTATATGACTCAAAACCTTTCTTGACCATTAGGCTTGATCCTGACATTATAGAGTGGTTTAGAGAAGAAGGAGCTGGTTATCAAACAAGAATTAATGCAGTTTTGCGTTCATATATAGAAGCTCATCCACACCACAATTGAAGTTTAGGTCAGCAGTTGATTAAGACCTTTTAATTAGGAGATAATATGGCAGATGTTTGTATTGCGAGTGTTGCCAATACGCTAACTGCAGGCACACATATACTCAGTAACATTTTGCTAGCAGCCTGTATAATCATTGGTGTTTCGCTGGTGGCCATGGGTTTTGTACATTTGAAGGCACACCGCTATAATCCTAAATTAGTCCCTTTATCCAAACCTTTTCTGTACTGGGCCCTCGCCTTATGCCTGTTCGCAATTCCCTTGCTAGAAAAATATGTCGGTGCCACGGGTCGTTCCGCTGTTAAACAGGTACAAAAAGCCCAAAAGGCAGAGTGCGTTGATATTGATACACCCCTTCAATTAGAGTAACCTAAAATGATGATGAGCTTAGCTACTGTAGAAAATGATTTCAAAACCTGTATTGAAGAAGCCTTCGAACAAAGAGAAAACCTCTCACCAGAGACGGCGAGTCCAGAATTAAAAGATGCCGTTGATACCATTATCATTGGATTGGAAAAGGGTATTTTTCGCATAGCGGAAAAACGTGATGGCAGCTGGCATGTACGCCAGTGGTTAAAAAAAGCTATTTTGCTGTATTTTCGTTTATACAACAGTACACCTATGTCAGCAGGTTTTACTCAGTTTTACGATAAAGTCCCGACCCGTTTTTCTGATACCTCTGAAGCAGAATTTAAAGCGCTAGGCATTCGCATAGTGCCTCCAACCGTTGTACGTCAAGGCGCTTATATCGCGCCTAACACTATTTTAATGCCTAGCTTTGTCAATATAGGGGCTTTTGTAGACAGTGGCACCATGGTGGATACCTGGGCTACAGTGGGTTCCTGCGCACAAATTGGAAAAAATGTACATTTATCCGGTGGGGTCGGCATTGGGGGTGTTCTGGAACCGGTACAAGCCAACCCAACCATTATTGAAGACAATTGTTTTATCGGTGCGCGCTCTGAAATTGTAGAAGGCGTGATTGTTGAAGAAGGTTCGGTGATTTCTATGGGTGTGTATATTGGCCAAAGCACACGTATTTATGATAGGGAAACGGGTGAGATCACTTACGGTCGGATCCCAACAGGTAGCGTCGTGGTCTCAGGCAATCTACCCAGTGCTGATGGCAAATACAGTTTATATTGCGCAGTGATTGTAAAACGCGTGGATGCCAAAACACGTGCTAAAACGGCATTAAATGATTTATTAAGATTATAGCTTAATGGGAGCTTAATTATGCTTTATTGTATTATTCCTTCATTGATTTGGGCATTTTCATATGGAATTATTAAAAATTATATGCATGGTTTGGATCCCAATTTGGTGAGTTTTTGCAGAATAGCGATTGCCCTACCCATTTTTTTACCTTTTTTACAATGGAAAAAAGTATCTACTAAAGAAATCTTCAATTTGATTTTAATCGGTGTCGTTCAATATGGCATTATGTATTTTTGTTTTATGCGTTCTTTTGCTTATCTTGAAGCCCATCAAGTGGCATTATTTACGACAGCAACCCCTTTATATGTCACCTTGTTAAACGATTTGTTGGCTAAAAAATTCAGTATGCGTTCTCTAAAAATTACTTTACTCGCTATCGTAGGGGGGGCGATTATTTTTTACCAATATGCGCATAATGAGAATCTTTTGAATATCTTCATAGGCTTTTTGTTAGTGCAAATGTCGGATATCTGTTTTGCTTTTGGACAAATTGCCTACAAACGCTTTCGTTTTTTACGTAGTGATTTAAAAGATAAAGAAGTGTTTGGATTTTTATTTATGGGTGCATTATTGGTTTCTGTGATATTAACCACGCGCTCAGAGGCTTGGGGCGGATTATCGTTTATGAGCTATGAGCAGATAGGTGTGTTGTTTTATTTGGGCACTATTGCTTCAGGATTTGCATTTTTTTGTTGGAATAAAGGCACAACTCGGGTAAATGCCACAACTTTGGCTGTATTAAATAATTTAAAAGCGCCTTTAGCAATTGTTGTGTCTTTGGTATTTTTCCATGAACAAACGGATGTTATGCGTTTAATAGTTGGATTGTCAATCATTGGCTTAGCTTTATTTTTATCTACAAGAGCTTCTTTAAGGTCTTCTACAAAGCCAATGACTGCTTGATTTATTTTAATCGTTTGCCTGTAAAAAAGTATTAAAGTCGATAATGGTTGAAAAATAATCTGCATCTATCACTTCATCTTTTACGCCATTGACGTGAATTAAGACTGCTCTACGTGAAATATGTTTAGGCACTTTTAAACGCTGTATTTTTTCTTGCATTTGCTGTAAAATCTCATTTCCTATCGCCTCTCGTTTAAATTTGATTTCACAAATATAGAGTACATCATGTTTGGTTTGAATCATATAATCTATTTGACATCCTTCTTGGCGTGTGGTTTTGCGTTGAAAATAGGAGCCAAATTGAATGATATCTTCAGGTTTAATAGAGAGTAATCCAATGATTTTTTTATGATTGTTGATAACGAGATTTTCAAATTGAAGCGCTAAAATAGTATTCCAAGCAGGTAAATGATTGATAGAAATATTATGAAATAAACCATTTTCTATATTAGACTTATTGGGCTCGATGTATTTTAGATAAAATCGAGTATAATTGTCTCTTAATCGATATTGACTGAGTGAAGAAGAATCTTGAGTGCCAATGTTCCAGGTTGATTCTTTTTTAATAAAACCACCCACCTCTAATTCCTTTAAATATTCAGTGATATCGCCGCCCAATGAAAGTAGAGCGGCGGAAATAAGTTCTTCTCGGGTTGCTTTGTGTTGCTCTAATTGACTCACGATTTTTTGATATTGCGCGCTACGCTTGCCATAAATATCACTAAAAATGTATTTAAATTCATCAAATAATGGGCTGTTTGGGTTAAAACATAGATTTCGAATGTTATCTTCAGCGCTGATACTAGGATTAACAAGTTCTAAATATCTAGGTACACCTCCTGTTATCGCAAGCACTTTTAAAATTTCAAAGGAAGATAAATGATTATGTTTATTTTTCCAAAATTGATAGCAATCATCTAATGGAAGCTCTTCTATTGTCATGTGTAAATTAGGACGCCCTAAATATCCGGTATTACTTAAAATATTTTTTTCAATCCACGAGGATACAGAACCACATAAGATTAAAATTAATTCAGGATTTTCAGAAAAATGTAAATCCCATACAGTTTTTAATTTTCCCAGAAAATTGGGGTCGCCCGTTGCCATCCAAGAAATTTCGTCGAATAATATGACGACTCTTCCATTTGTACATTGTTTAGCCAATAACGTGAATAAGTCACCCCAATCGTCCGATGTGGATGAAAAAGAAAATTGCTCTTTGAATTGGCGGCTAAATTCATTTCTTTGATCTTGTGCTGTGGTTGTTTTAGTGGGGGGTAGCCCCATAAATATGTACGAGCGATAGGGCTTCATAAATTCTTTGATCAAACGGCTTTTGCCAATGCGCCTTCTGCCTCGGATGACTATCAGACTTGATGATGGAAATGCTAAAATGCTATTTAATTGTAGAAGCTCATGTTCTCTACCAATGAAGCTCATATACACCTATCTCCTAAAACAAACATTTGTCGTTTTTAGGAGAATTTTTTTGATTATAAAATTTCCCCTAAAACATGCATTTGTTGATTTTAGGGGAAATTTAAAAGGAAGTCAATTCACTATGGGGATAGAGACCAAGTTTCATTTAAGACAAATGTCTGCTATAATAATGTCATATGTCTTATGCGAGGGTCCTCACTATGAATGCTTTAGAAAAAAATACTTTTACCCGTGTTTCTGCAACACTTCATTTTAGAAAATCAGTACAGACTAGCATGGATGTTGTTCAACAGGTCAGAAAAGGCTTATCTTTTAAAATTGTTGAAGACATGTGTGCTGAGCTTGGACTTACTCAAACTCAATTTTCTACATCCTTAGGTTTAAATATTCGTACATTAAGTAGACGAAAAAAAGAAAAAAAATTACATGCTGATGAAAGTGATAAAGTTTATAGACTGGCGAAAATTTATGCATTTGCAATTGAAGTCCTTGAAGATAAAAAATTAGCTATACAATGGTTAAATACCCCCAAAATTCCGCTAGGTGGAGTAACCCCTTTGTCTTTACTAGATACTGCGGCAGGTGTTCAAGAAGTAGAGCATTTACTCCAACGAATTGAATATGGGGTTTTATCGTGAGAGAAGTGTGGCAGATTGTAAAAGAAAAGTATGCTGCAACTGCATTTGATGGCGAAGGTGCAAAAATCAGTGGGGGACGATGGAATCATGATGGTGTATCTATGGTATATACTTCAAGTACTCTAAGTCTTGCAGCTTTAGAATTATTTGTTAATCTTGATAGCCCAGCTCACATGAGATTGGTTTCTATACCAGCGTACATACCAGAGGAAGATATCATTTTGCATACTACAGCGCTACCGGAAGGTTGGAATACCTATCCAGCAAGTAATATTTCTAAAGATATAGGAACAGATTGGGTTGAACAGAGAACCAGCGCAGTTTTACAAGTACCTTCTGTGATTATTCCTTCAGAATTTAATTATCTACTCAATCCAAATCATCAAAATTTTAAAAAAATTACCACGGGTACACCTTCTGTATTTTCATTTGATCCACGTATGTGGTAAAAATTATCATCATTATTTCATTTTTACAAATACTATCAATATTTTTACTTTTACTGAAGCAGTCATTAGCCTTTAAGCCATTTCACGACTTGGTCTAGCACAGTAGGCGAAATTAATAATTGTAAATGGCCATGATCGTCTAAGATTAGCTGATCATTTTCTTTGGGTGGAGTCAGGGGCAATGCGGATTGCCAAGGCACAATCAGGTTATCGATTTTACTGGCTACATGCCGGTATTCAACAGTTGAGTGTTGTAGACGTTCGGTGATTTCTTTTAAAAACTTAGAATGTGGTGCCATTTCTAGCACATTTTGACCACATCCTAAAGCTGCCAATTTAGTGCCTTGAAAAGGTGAGCCTAAGGTAATCACACTTAAGACTTGGCTAGGCTCGGCTAAAAATTCTGCATAATAGCTACTCACAAGCCCGCCCATAGAATGGCCTATTAAAATAATTTTAGATTGCCCCGTTTCTTGTTGTATAGCTTGAACTTTGTTTTTGACTAAATGTGCAAGTTGAGCAATAGAAGCCGTAGCTGGATGCAAATTAATAGAGTAAATGGGGCCCAGATCTTGGTTTTTTAATTGATATCTAAACCAAATCCAATCCATTTGGTTTTGTCTATATCCATGGATTAATAAAATCGGCGTTTGAGAATCCTGTTGTGTTTTAAAATTCAATTTTAAAAAAGGCATTAGCCAAAGTCTACAAAAATAGCAAAAAGTTTCAACCGCCATGTTTTTTATAAATACCCAGGGTTTGAGTGAGATCGAGCTTTTATTTTCTAAAGCCGCTAAACGTATTTCATATAATAAAACAAAATGTGTGATAAAAGATTGCAGGAAGGCAAAGACTAAGGTCGCAAAAAAAAGAATTTTAAAAACGAATCCTATGAAGTCCATAGACAGGTTCCCTCCTGAATGATTGCTTATTTTTTCATCAAGTTATTGATGTTCTGCTTGGGTTTTGGCTGTAATGCTTAAAGCATGAATAGCCCCACCGATTAACCCATCGAGGGCTTTATAAATCATTTGATGACGTGCCACAGCAGATTTTCCTGCAAAAGCATCACTCACGATAAAAAGCGCATAATGACCTCCACCCGATTGTGCACCGGCATGCCCTATATGGTGTGCACTGTTATCTTGCAGCTCTAAAATACTGGGTTTTAGTGCCTGTGTTAAACGTTCTTGAATAAGATCCGTCGTTAAGATGTTGGATTGCATATTTATTGTCCGTTTTCAGGTTGTTTGTATCGGGCCATGTAGATTACTTGTAAAATGATAAATACCAAGGTCAGCCCTAAAGTGCCAAACAATTTAAAATTTACCCAAGTATCCGTATCAAAGTTTTTAACCACATACAAATTCGCACAACCCATCAGTGTGAAAAATAAAACCCAACTGATATTGAGTTTTTTCCACGCACTGGCAGGTAAACTTAAGTTATGTTCAGCCATGCGTTGCATAATGGGTTTGGGGCTTAAAAATTGGCTACCCAGAAAAACCAAGGCTAAAATCCAATAAACAGCAGTAGGTTTCCATTTGATGAATAATTCATTTTGAAAAATAAGGGTTGCTCCCCCTAAAACACTGATAATCCCCAAGGTAATAAGCGGCATCGTTTCAAAACGCCCTTGTCGAACCCTGGACCAGATAACCTGAGTAAGACTGGCAATAATGGCAATGCCAGTGGCAATGTAAATATTCCCCAGCTTATAGGCGATAAAAAACAGAGCAATCGGTAAAAAATCAAACAATAGCTTCATAATTAGCCCACCAACTTATTTGCTTAACCTAGGTCTTATACTGTAAAGTGTCATCTATGAATGATACCGTTTTTACACCAAAAAAGCACCGTTTAGTTTCTGGTATACGGGCTACAGGCCGCCTGCATCTGGGTAATTACCATGGGGCTTTAAAAAACTGGATAAAATTACAGTCAAATTATGATTGTTTTTTCTTTATAGCCGATTGGCATGCTTTGACCACGGATTACGAAAATCCAGGTGAGATTGGGTACAATACCTATGAAATGATGATCGACTGGTTGGCTGCAGGGCTTGATCCCGAGCAATGTTGCTTGTTTGTTCAGTCAGATGTGCCAGAGCATGCAGAATTGCATTTATTATTTTCGATGATAACGCCTTTAGGGTGGTTAGAGCGTGTACCCAGCTATAAAGATCAAAAAGCCAAGCTTAAAGAAAAGCATTTAAATACCTATGGATTTTTAGGGTATCCCACCTTACAAAGTGCGGATATCTTGGCTTATAAAGCGAATTTTGTGCCGGTGGGGGCTGATCAAGTTTCACACATTGAATTAACCCGTGAGTTGGTGAGGCATTTTAATCATTTATATATCAATAGAGTTCCCGAAGCTATTTTTCCTGAACCCCAAGCCCTTTTGAGCGAAGCTTCGAAATTGCCTGGTTTAGATGGTCAGAAAATGTCTAAATCTTATAACAATACCATTGGTTTAAGAGAAGATCCCAAAGAAGTCACTCAAAAAATAAGAACCATGCCTACTGATCCTGCACGCGTTCGACGCACAGATCCCGGTGAGCCTGAAAAATGCCCAGTATGGGGTTTGCATCAAGTCTATTCTTCAGAAGAAACCAAGGCCTGGGTGCAGGTTGGCTGTAGAACCGCAGGGATTGGGTGTATAGAGTGCAAACAACCAGTTATTCAAGCCGTTTTAGCAGAGCAAGCCCCTATTCGAGAGAGAGCAGCTCAGTATGCAGCGCAACCTCGGTTGATTGAGTCTATTATTAAAGAAGGCAGTGCCAAGGCTCGGGCAGAAGCACACAAAACGCTTATTGAAGTACGTCATGCAATGGGCTTATCAAAGGGATTGATAGAATCAACATGAGTGTAGAAGCAGTAGAGCTTGAATCCATATCTGAACAAGTCAATGCTTGTATTGCAAAAGTACAAGGGCAGGCTGTTACTGCCTTGCCTCAAGATTTGTATATTCCACCCAATGCCTTAGAAGTCATTTTAGAAATTTTTGAAGGCCCGCTAGATTTATTATTGTACTTAATCAAAAAACATAATTTAGATATTTTGAATATTCCAGTTGCCGAGATTACACGACAGTATGTAGCTTATGTAGAGTTAATGACGGTATTTCAATTAGAGCTTGCTGCAGATTATCTAGAGATGGCGGCTTTGTTAGCAGAAATTAAATCGCGTATGTTATTGCCTAAGCCTCCTACTGAGGAGGGTGAAGAAGTGGATCCTCGAGCTGAATTGGTGCGTCGTTTACAAGAATATGAGCGTTTTAAAATAGCCGCTCAGAATTTAGATGAGCAACCGCGTTTAGAACGAGACTTATTTGTTGTCGATGTCGAAAAACCTGAAATAGAAATCATCAAAACCCATCCAGAGATTGATTTAAAGGAAATCTTATTGGCTTTAAAAGAAGTGTTGGTGCGTGCTGATTTATTATCTGTACACACGGTTAAAAAAGAATTATTATCGGTGCGAGAACGTATGACCAAAGTATTAGAACAGTTGATAGGCGATACTTTTATAGGGTTTGAAACTTTTTTTGACCCTGCCGAGGGTCGTTTGGGCGTAGTAGTGACATTTTTGGCCATACTCGAGTTGATTAAAGAATCGGTTGTAGAATTGGTACAAAATGAATCTTTTGGTCCTATTTATTTGAGGGCAGCAGCATGACAGATACTCTAGAAATGGATAATTTAGAAAATATTGTAGAAGCAGTTTTATTTGCTGCAGATAAACCATTAAACCTAGAGAAATTATTAGCTGTTTTCCCTGAAGAAAACAAGCCCTCTACAGAAGCATTAAAAGAAGCTTTAGCTGATTTACAAAAACATTACGAAGAACGTGCGATTGCTTTGGTAGAAGTGGCCAGTGGTTATCGTTTTCAAGTCAATGCCAAGTGGGCTTCTTGGGTGGGTCAATTAGCAGAAGAAAAACCGGCACGTTATACCAGGGCTTTGTTAGAGACTTTGTCTTTAATTGCCTATAGACAACCCATTACACGGGGTGAGATTGAGAATATTCGAGGGGTAGCTGTCAGTACTTCTATTATTAAAACTCTTTTGGAAGAACGAGAATGGGTGCGTGTGGTAGGACATAAAGAAGCCCCCGGACGTCCGGCCTTGTATGCCACAACCAAAAATTTTCTAGACTATTTTGGGTTAAAGACACTGGATCAATTACCCAGTTTACCAGAAGTTTTAAATCTGGATGCCAGGGAAGCGCAATTAACCGAGCAATTGAATCAAGTCATGCTAGAAACAGATACAGTGAGTGAAGACAATCAAAACCAGGAAGAATTGGAAGAATTGAATGAGACAGAAACAGCCCCTGAAATCGAATCAGAGTTTGAATACGACGAAACGTGTATTGAGCCTGAATAAAGCACCCCAAGAAAGATTACAAAAAATGCTGGCTCGAATCGGTTTAGGTTCGCGCAGACAAATTGAACAGTGGATGTTAGAAGGCCGTGTTACTATTAACGGTGTTAAAGCCCAATTGGGGGATCACATTAACTTGCATGACATCGTGAAAATGGATGGGCGTAAAGTTCGCTTAAAGAGCCCTGAAGAGCTTGTTAGACGTGTATTGTTATATCATAAACCCGCGGGTGAAGTCTGTACTCGACGCGATCCAGAAAATAGGCCTACCATTTTTGATCGTTTGCCAAAATTAAGAGGAGGGCGTTGGATAAACGTGGGTCGCTTGGATGTGAATACCTCTGGTTTATTATTACTGACCAACGATGGGGAGTTAGCGAATCGTCTAATGCATCCTAAAACTGGATTGGACCGAGAATATGCAGTTCGTGTTTTAGGTAAAGTCAGTGATGAAGTTCTCGAACGTTTAAAAAAAGGCGTTCAACTAGAAGATGGTCCTGCCAAATTTGAAGCCATTAGAGATGCTGGGGGCGAGGGTGCAAATCATTGGTATCATGTGGTCTTAAGAGAAGGACGTTATAGAGAAGTTCGTCGTCTATGGGAATCGCAGGGTTTTCAAGTAAGTCGTTTAATACGCGTTCGTTTTGGTACTATTGAATTGCCTAAACAATTAAGAGCAGGACATTCAAAATCGCTAGAAGCTGAAGCTTTGCATCAACTAGAAGCCCTGGTTGGATTAAAATCTCAAATAAAACCAGAAGCCCAGGCCCAAGAAAATCCGACTAGGACCCGCAGACGTAGCACACGACAATCTGATAACGAAACTGAAATACCCGCACATCGAAAATCAAAAACCAAGAATTTTCAAGGGTTCGAGAAAGGAAAAACGACTTAAAACCTTAAACCTTGGCAGCATTGTCAAAATTATCATACACTTAAAATAAGTTTTGATAATGGGTACAACATGTATGAATACGTTGACAATGTGGATTGTTTTTATAGGTATTGTCTTAGGCTTATTGGCATTAGACTTAGGTTATTTTAATAAAAAAGACCATGTCATTGGGTTTAAAGAAAGCCTCTGGATGACTGCTTTTTATGTTTTCATAGCTTGTCTTTTTGGTCTGTGGATAGGCCATCTTAAAGGTTTACAAGGGTTTTCAGAATATATCACTGGGTTTTTAGTCGAAAAATCGCTTTCTTTGGATAATATTTTTGTTATTTCATTGATATTCACGACACTTTCAATACCTGCAAAATATCAACATCGAGTATTATTTTGGGGTATTTTAGGCGTAATTGTTTTAAGAGCCATCATGATTGCGCTGGGTGCTCACATCATTGCAAAATTTCATTGGGTATTGTATTTGTTTGCAGCTTTTTTAATGTTTACAGGCATAAAAATGTTTTTTGTTTCTACCAAAGAAATTAAAATGTCTGATAATGTATTACTGAAATGGCTACAAAAGCATTTGAATGTGACTGAACAATTACATGCTCAGCATTTTTTTGTCTATCAAAGCGATCCTAAAACACAGAGTAAAAAATGGTTCGTAACACCCATTTTTATAGCACTGGTGATGATAGAATGTATTGATTTAGTATTTGCAGTGGACAGTATTCCTGCGATTTTTGCCATTACCCAAGATGCCTATATTGTGTATACCAGTAATATATTTGCAATACTTGGATTACGATCATTGTATTTTGCCATTGCCTCTCTTATTAATAATTTTTATTATTTAAAATATGCATTGGCCTTGGTATTGGTTTTTATTGGCTCAAAGATTTTTTTAATAGATGCTTTAAAAATGACAAAATTTCCACCCATGTTGTCGTTGATAGTGACATTGTCTTTATTAACAGGGGGTATTATTATTTCATTAATTAAAAAGCCTAAAAATATAAATAAAAAATGATGCCCTCACCCGACTGCCGCCACCCTCTCTCGGAAAAAAGCGGGAGAGGGTGGCGGCAGCCGGGTGAGGGTAAAACTAAGGGGAGGTTTAATTCCGTTGATTCACCAATGACAATGCTTTGAGCACATTGAGTGCTTCGTACAATTGGTAGTCGGTATTGACCAAAGGCAGCTCTGTTTTATCGGTTTTGCCGGTTGTTTGGGTTTTATCGGTGGGTGATTTTTTGCTGTTGGGTTGTACCGTTGTATCGGTGGTTCCTGTTCCAGCACCACGATTGCTGT
The DNA here is from genome assembly GCA_945956915.1 of uncultured Francisellaceae bacterium. Lineage (GTDB taxonomy): Bacteria > Pseudomonadota > Gammaproteobacteria > UBA6186 > Azoamicaceae > CAMFJH01. Next base: position 120,508 of record CAMFJH010000002.1, read on the forward strand.
TTGGATTCATGTTTGTATTTTCGGGTTTTCCGTTTGCAAAATGGCCTTGCAGCTGCGATTCACGTACATAAAGCGCGTTGAGTTCATCGGCAGTGCCTTTAGGGATAAGCATATTCTCGACGGCGATATCGGGTTTAATACCAATCGCTTGAATCGAACGACCTGCGGGTGTGTAGTAAAGTGCTGTGGTTAATTTTAAGCCCCGTTTGTCTTTTAAGGGTATCACGGTTTGTACAGAACCTTTACCAAAGGTTTGAGTACCCATGATGACAGCACGTTGATGATCTTGCAGTGCGCCAGCCACGATTTCAGAGGCTGAAGCAGAACCACCATTGACAAGTACCACAAGGGGTGCACCGTTTAGGATATCCCCTGTGTGTGCTTTTTCTTTAATTTGCGAACCGGATATACGACCTTTGGTGTAAACGATAACGCCATCGTATTTTAATTTATCTCTGTCTAAGAAGGCATCGGATATTTGTACAGAGGCTTCTAAGATTCCACCTGGGTTATTACGCAAATCTAAGACCAAGCCTTTTAATTTGCCACCATTGGCTTTTTTAAGGGCTTGAATGGCATGGGTGAGATCATCACCGGAATTACTTTGAAATTGAGAGACTCGAATGTACCCATATTGGTCTTCGAGGGTTTTGCTCTTGACGCTTTGTACATTGATGATATCTCGGTTAATCGTAAATGTCAGTGGTTTAGCTTCATTTTGTCTAATAATAGTTAGGGTGATGGGTGTTCCTTTTTCACCACGCATCATATCAATGGCTTCTTTAAGTGTCAGGCCTTTGACGGGGGTATCGTTTAAACGAATGATAAGATCGCCCGCTTGAATACCAGCACGCTGTGCGGGGGTGTCATCAATTGGGCTTATGATACGGATCAGCCCTTCTTCTGGAGTTACCTCAATTCCTAATCCCCCAAACTTACCGGAGGTTGTTTGTTTAAGATCGGCAAATTCTTCGGTATCTAGGTAAGAAGAATGTGGATCTAAGCCTGTTAGCATCCCTCGAACAGCATTTTCAAACAAAGTGGCATCGTCTACGGGTTTAACATAATAGTTTTTAATATTATCCATCACAGTGCTAAAGCGCTGTAAATCCGCTAAAGGGATCTTATCGCTGGAAGAGGTTTTCTCATCTGTTGTAATGTCTTCTGTGGTGGCAATCGCATTAAAAGAGAGCGTGCTTAGTAGCACGGCCATAATGGATATAAAGTTGACATGACGAGTGTACATAGTCCAAATTCTCCACAGAATTAACATAAGTTTGTTAGATTGATAATTTCATCCGCTATTGTATACATCATATTAATACATATTAAACCATTTGCGTATTTTTTGTAGCGCTAAACTGCGATTTATGCTGTTTTAATAAAGAAATACCCTGCATTTCTGGAGGGATAGAGATATTTAATAAGGTTAATAAGGTAGGTGCAATGTCAGATAATTTTCCCACGTAACCTGGAGCATTAACCATAGGGTTAAGTGTTGCAGATTGTCCAACATACACAAAGGGAACGGGCTCATGGGTATGTGCGGTATGTGGTTCGTGGGTAAGTGGATCGACCATGCAATCTGCATTCCCATGATCCGCTGTGATAATAGCTTCTCCCTCTACTTTCTGCAATGCCGTTAGGACGCGTCCTAAGCACTTATCCAACACTTCTATGGCTTCGACCGTGGCCAGGAAATGCCCTGTATGCCCTAGCATATCCGCATTGGCATAATTACAAATAATGACATCATAGCTTTGATTTTCAATTGACTGTACTAAATAATCTGTCAATTCTATGGCACTCATGGCAGGCTGTTGATCATAAGTGGATACTTTGGGGGAAGGGATTAGCATTCTATCTTCCCCAATAAAAGGCTTTTCTTGGCCACCGTTTAAAAAGAAAGTCACATGTGCATATTTTTCTGTTTCTGCCAATCGCAATTGCTTTAAATGATGTTGTGCTAAAACTGCACCCAGCATGTTATCTAAGACTTGAGGCGGAAATAGAACAGTGGCTTTTAAATTTTTATCATATTCAGTTAGCGTGATAAAATCTAATAATTGAGGCCAATACGATCGTTTAAAGCTTTTAAAATCAGGCTCTGTAAGCGCATAGCTTAATTGCCGTGTGCGATCGGATCGAAAGTTCATAAAAATAACGGCATCCTTATCGTGTATCCAAGCCTCTGGTATTAAGCGGATAGGTTTAATAAACTCATCCGTTTCACCTTGGCGATAAGCATTTTCTAAGGCCTGTATGGGATCAAGATCGCTATCTGCTGGCGCATAGTCTGGATTGGTCAGCAGTTCATAAGCCACTTGGCTCCGTTCAAAACGTTTGTCTCTATCCATAGCATAATAACGTCCACACAGAGAACCCAATTTTAAGGAAAGCGTATGGGTAGGATCGTTTTGTTCTAAATTTTGGCAGAGATTTTGCATAGCCAATAAAGAATCTTTCGCACTCTGGGGAGGCGTATCACGCCCATCCAGAAAGGCATGGATAAAAATGGACCTTACGCCTTGTTGAACAGCAGTTTTTACCAAGGCTACTATCTGAGCTTCATCTGAATGCACCCCCCCTGGCGATAATAAGCCAAGAATATGTAAGCTGTGTTCGGGTGTTTGTAATTGAGCAAATAAGTGTTGTAAAGCAGGAATTTGTTTAAAGCGATCGTCTTTTAAGCTTTGGTTGATACGCGTAAGATCCTGATTCACAATTCGACCAGCACCTATTGTTAAATGCCCCACTTCTGAATTGCCCATTTGCCCTTCGGGTAAGCCTACAGCAGGTCCACACGCTAAGAGTGTTGTATGAGGCGCTTGTTCCCAGAGCTTATCCCACACGGGTGTGCGAGCAGCTATAATGGCATTGTCTTCTGCAGATTGACGAATACCAAAGCCATCTAAGATGATAAGTACAATGGGTTTGGGTGGTATAGCTTGCATAATTGAAGATAGTATACCGAGGGATTCATTTTTAGTATATACTCGGCTTTAATTATTGGTTTCTGATATTTTAGAGATATAGACTATGGATCAATTTAGTACTTTTGTTAACTTTATTACTCAGCATTGGGGGCTTGTTGCTTTATTTTTAGGTTTAGTGTTGGCCTGTGTAGCTAATGAGCTTGCCTCTCGTTCTTTTGGCGTTCAGAGTGTTGAGCCTCAAGAAGCGGTTTATCTGATTAATCATCAACGCGCACTCGTTGTGGATACCCGACAAGAAGAAGCCTATGCCAGTGGTCATATCTTGGGTTCTATGAATGCCCCCAAGACCTTATTAGACTCTAAATTAGACTTATTAAAAAAACAATTAGATATGCCTATTATTGTGGTATGTGCTAATGGTCAAGAATCTGCTAAAGTCATCAATATTTTAAAAGCCCAAGGTTTTAAAATATTATACAAAATGCAGGGTGGGTTACAAGCGTGGAAGGAAGCCGATTTACCCTTGGTTAAAAAGTAAGAGCAATGAGGAGAGATGAAATATGAGTCATAAACAAAACGATGGCGCAGCAAGCAAACAAAGTGATACATCTAAACTTGCAGCCAATTCTGATGGGCAAACTCAGGCTCAAACAGGACCTCATTTTGAATTAAAAACCCTGTATGTTAAGGATGCTTCTTTTGAAGCCCCTCGCTCTCCGCATGCTTTTAATGAAGAATGGAAACCTAAAGTAACTTTCGATATGAATATTGGTACCGAGAAATTAACCGATGATTTGTATGAAGTTGTATTACATATTACTTTAACGGTGACCACGCAAGAGGATAAGTCTCTTTATCTGTTAGAATTACAGCAAGCGGGTGTCTTTAATTTGGTAGGCTTTACCGAAGAAGTGATTAAACGGTTAGTCTCTACCACTTGCCCTGAAATTCTTTTCCCTTATGTGCGCGAAACGGTATCCAGCTTGGTGATGCGCGGTGGTTTCCCACAAATGGTATTGCCGCCTATGAATTTTGAGGCTATGTATGCACAGTATTTAGCGAATCCCCAAGCAGCAGCACCTGCAAAAAATGATGAAGAAGCAGAGATGGTGAGGCATTAAGATGCAGTATAGGAAGATTGCGGTTCTAGGTGCAGGCTCCTGGGGAACTGCACTCAGTATAGTGTTAGCCAACAACGGTTATCAGGTACATTTATGGGATCATCATCTTGCTTTAATGGAAGCCATACAAAAAACAGGTAATAACGAGCGTTATCTACCTAATATTGTTTTACCGAAATCTATCAGAGGCTGTTTAACCTTATCAGAAGCTTTAGAAGGCACTTTAGAAAGTTTAATTGTGGTACCCAGTCATGGTTTTAAGACATTATTACAGACCATGAAGCCTTTAATTTTTAGCGATTATCGGATTATGTGGGCCACAAAAGGCTTAGAACCTGAAAGCTGTGAATTTTTAGACAAAATCGTTGCAGAAGAATTGGGTGAAAAGCGGTTAGCTGCTGTATTATCAGGACCTAGTTTTGCCAAAGAAGTCGCTTTAGGCGTACCCACAGCATTGATGTTAGCTTCAAAAGATAAAGCTTTTCGCGAGGAAGCGGCTGCTTTCTTCGCCAATAATGTCTTCAGTTTAGATTTGACAGACGACTTAAGGGGTGTTCAGCTTGGGGGCGTGGTCAAAAATATTTTAGCAGTGGCTGCGGGCATTGCCGATGGTTTGGGGTTTGGCGCGAATACGGTGGCAGCGCTTGTAACACGAGGTCTTGCAGAGATGATGGCCTTAGGCGAGGCAGTAGGGGCTAGACGAGAAACATTAATGGGATTGGCAGGATGTGGCGATACTATATTGACTTGTACGGATAATCAATCGCGTAATAGGCGTTTAGGCTTGGCATTGGGATCGGGTTTAAGCTTAGAGGCGGCCATTAAAGAGATAGGCCAAGTAGTTGAAGCCATTTATAATGTGACACAGGTGATGGAATTGATCCAAAGGTATCATGTATCCATGCCGATAATAGAACAAGTGCATCGTATTATGAAAGAAGGAGCCGAGCCAAGAGCCGGTATCTTATCTTTGTTTAACAGTTCATCGTGAGATGAGTAACAGGTGTTTTGTGTTGGTTAGTTGTCCTTAAGACAATTTGACAAACACAGACAAAGTTGTCTAACATTAACTTACTGAGTTAATTAAACTAAAAGGGGAGCCATGTAATGAAAAAAGTAATAAGCGTTGTTGCAGTAGCAATGGTTGCATTAACCATGTTAAGTGGTTGTGCTAAAAGATGTTGCGAAACACCTTGCGATATCAAACCAAGATGTTTAGAAAAATGCAATGAAGAAGTAGGCTGCAAATAATCTAGTTTATAGGTTTTATGCTGATCTACTAAAAGCCCCTTGTTAAGTATTTAATAAGGGGTTTTTTTTTGCCATAATAAAATATTATCGCTCCATTCTTAAGTAAAAAAATATTTCCCTCATCGTACTTTTAAGTGTAAAAAAAGTTTGACTCTATAGTTACTATATGCCTTACCTTAAGCATAAGGAGGAAAGACGATGGCTTTGTGGCTTGTAAAAGAATTGAGTAAATTAACGGGCGTATCTGTGCAGACACTGCATCATTACGATCGAATTGATTTATTAAAACCTTCTTCAAGACAGAACAATGGTTATCGTGTGTACTCTGAAAAGGATTTGTTGCAGTTACAACAGATTATCGCTTTGAAATTTTTTGGTTTTGAGCTTTCGCAGATTAAGGCATTGTTAACAGATAAGAATGGCGCGCTTAAGCATTTTTCAGTGCAGGCCAGCTTATTAGAACAAAAAGCCAAAGTTTTATTGGAAGCCAGCCAAGCTTTGCAGGGCGTTATTTCGGAGCTAACAGACAGCAAATCTATTCCTTGGGAAACCATTATTGAATTGGTAGAGGTTTATCGTATGACAGAACAGTTAGATCATGCATGGGTTAAAGAAATATTTACACCTAAAGAGTTAAAGCAGTATCTTGTTTTTCAAACGGGATTAAAAGCTCAATCGATGACACAGAAAGTGGAGTTTGAAAAAAATTGGGCGCAATTACTAAAAAAAATTGAACTCAATTTGGATCAAGATCCAAAATCTGCGATAGGCATTGCTTTAGGTAGAATCTGTATGGAACTTGTGAATGGTTTATATGGAAAAAAGTTTGCCCATATACGCACTAAGATATTTGAAGAAGGTTTTGGCAATGGAAAAGGCCTTGCAGAAGTAGGGTTAAGGCCTGAAAGTGTAGATTGGTTAGACAAAGCGGTAGAGGCTTATTGGCGAGATCGTATTTATACGATTTTAGATCAAGTGGGAAAAATATCCACTACAACTGTGCAAAAATTATGGACAGAAGTTTTGGAGGATATGTATGGAGATGATGTAGAACGTCAACAAGCGATTTATGGTTTAGCTCTGCAAGATCCAAAAGTGGGCTCCGAAGCTAGAGCCTGGCTTAAAAATATGCAATAACCTCAGTTTAGAGTTTTTGCCCCATTTGGAGGCATAGGCGTCAAGCTTAAAATTTATAATAAAGTCAATTGCTTGCGACATTTGAACTATGCAATCTACTAGGAAGTACTCGGAAGTACCAGTGCTTCCTAGTAAAATGTCTAGTAAAAGTTATCTGTTTTTTTAAACAGTGGTTATTAAAGTTATTTGATGAAAAAGCGCTTGCTTGGATCATGTGGCCCACTACTGACTTGAATAATACAGCCTCTTTCTACTAAAGATGCTAGACGTGGTCGAATTGCCCTAGTCGATAATTTTATTTTATTTGCAATATCATGTGTTGACATGCCATTAGAACCTTGTAAAAGATTAAGTATAGCTTGATCATGCTCATCTAATTGTAGAGTGCGACTTTTTTCTATATATATAGTGACTCGGAAATGAGTGCCTATTTCTTCAAATTTTGGCTTTGCTAGCCCATTTTCTTCACAAGTAGAAAGGATTCTTTGTATCCCGCTTCCCCATTGTTCGATTAATTTTAATTCATTAAATATTCTGCCAATAACACGATTACGTAGTTTTGAAACGCCTAATGAAATTTCTTCAATCGTTAAACCAAACGGTAACAAACCTGGATTTTCTATTTCTAGCCGATCTTGAAAAATTGATAAACGAATAGGCGATCCTGTTTGAGCATAATCAGCATGTGTTACAGCATTAATAATGGCTTCACGTACTGCTTTTAAGGGTATATTCCAAGTTTCAGTACGTTTTGCCGCATCAATTTCCAGAGAGAGAGTAGCATGTTTTTGTACAAAGGCCAAAGCAGATTCAATAGCCACTACTGGATAATCGTGAATTTCTATAGAATCTGTGATTTTGGATTTATCAATGCCAAAGAAACGCCCAGCTTGGATCCAAGCATCTGGGAAATGTTTTTCTCTATTTTTTCCAAATAATAAGATTCCTGCTATTGTTGGAACATATTTACCTTGATGTTCCACAATAAGCCGCAATGTTTTTAAATCATCTTTTTTCAATTTTTTAAATGGAGCGAAGACACTTGAAGCAGTCTCAAAATCAATTGCATCAGTATTTAATTTCAAAATGGGTTGTTCATCATAGGGTTGATTACGGGTAAAGCGTTTCATTTCTTGTATAAGTGTTGGATCAGCCTGACGATTGCTAGAGCCAACCCGAACAAAGGTACCGTTTTCTAGTCCTTTGGTTTTCAGAAAATGAGGGCGTACAGGACTGGGATAAACATGTATTATTAAAATTTGCGTTTGTTTGTATGGTATAATTTCGACTTCTGGTAAGATAAGCGGTTCAATTAAATCGCTAATGAAATTAGTAATTTTCTCCTCTTGTGACAATGGATCGGAAACTCCTACGATATAGTGCGTTTTATCTTCTACCCCTACAATTAAAGTACCACCAGCGGTATTCGCAAATGCAATCAGTGTACGCACAATACCCAACGAGGACGATAAGTCCCGTTTAAATTCTAGTGTTTTACCTTCCGGATTTCGTAACAATTCAAGGATGCTCATACTATGCATTTTACTAGGAAGTTAAAAGTTTTGCAATGCTTCCGAGTAAATTGTCTAGTCAATCCTCACAGGATACCCATTTGCAGTGCGTGCTGCATGTGTGACGCTAGACCAGTCGACAGATTTCACATTTTTGACTGTACGCTCAATAAGTCTGATGAGTACTGCGGTACTGTTACAGCCTTGATATTTTGCATCGGTTAGAGATTCATGTGCTTCAAGGTACAAATGTCCATTATGCCAGCCTACCTTGAGGGGTTCATGAACAATGCGGATGGACGTACCAACGGGTACCAAGTGAAATAAAGCTTCTATATCGGGATTAAATAATCGGATGCATCCATGACTGCTGCGTACCCCTATACCACCGGGTCGATGACTGCCATGTAATAAAAACCCTGAAAATCCAAGTTTTAATGCATAACGACCCAAGGGGTTCTCAGGCCCTGGTGGGACCACGGCAGGTAGAATATCTCCTTTTCTGCGATGTTCTGCACGTATAGAGGCTGGTGGGGTCCAAGAAGGATCTTTGGTTTTACCAATAACAGTAGAGTAGCCTAAAGGAGAAGACCAGCCCTTTTTGCCAATACCGATAGGGAAAGTGGTGACATGGCGTTTATCAGGGTGATAATAATACAAACGCATTTCTGCAAGGTTGAGTACCAAACCTTGACGCGGTCCTGCTGGTAAAATAAATTTTGCAGGGATGACCACACGTGAGCCTACTCTGGGTACCCAGGGATCTATACCGGGGTTTGCTTCGATCATTTCGTATACACCCATATCATAACGTCGACCTACATTGCCCAGAGACTCACCTGCTTGTACAGTCCCGTATTCGATTTCACCCACGACATCGCCATTGTTTGAAATCTCAAAGGTCCTAGCATAAGTAACTGTGCTAAATGTACAGGATAAAAAAATGCAGAGTGCGATAGGAAGCGCGTTAATAATGGCATTGTTTTGCATAAAATCACCGATAGTTAAAAGATTTATAATGACTATCGGCTTTGGTGTTTAAAAACTTCAGTACAGACTAATCAATACGTACAGGGTAACCATTAGCCGCCATGGCAGCTTGTTTGGCGCTAGTCCAATTGACAAGGTGGGGTTGTTTAAGGGCGTTGGTAATCACTTTATTTAAATTTTCATCACTATTAGAATTTTCAAAATGTGCATCAGTAATTGGTTGATGTACTTCTAAATAAACTTTCCCGTTTTGTTTTCCTACTTTAAAGGGTTCATGAATAATACGCATAGGTGTTCCTACGGGAACCAATTCGTATAAAAGTTCTAAATCTGGGGCTAATAAGCGAATGCACCCGTGTGTGCTGCGCACACCAATACCACCCTTTCTATTTGTCCCATGCATTAAATACCCTGGGATGCCTAAGCGAAATTTATAACGACCCAAAGGATTGTCAGGACCTGGCGGTACTACAGCGGGTAAAACATCGCCCTTTTTAAGATGTTCTTGCCGTATAGAAGCCGGGGGTGTCCAAGAAGGATCTTTTTCTTTCGAGACAATTTTGGTAAGGCCTAAAGGGGTGGACCAACCTCTTTTGCCAAGACCTAAAGGAAAAGTTGAAACATGGCGTTTATCGGGGTGATAAAAATATAAACGCAACTCAGATAAATTTAATACGATGCCTTGTCTATCACCTGAGGGCAAAATAAATTGAGTGGGAAGAATCACAGTAGCGCCTACAATAGGCACCCAAGGATCAAGGTTAGGGTTGGCTTCTATCATCTCGCAGAGCCCAACATCATATTGACGCCCTATATCCCCTAAAGACTGACCTTCTTGTACTTTAACCAATTGAATCTCGCCGACGATATCAGTGTCTTTAGTAAGAGGAAAAGTTAAGCAGAACGCAGGTGTAAAAGCGCCAAATAAATAGAGTGAGAAGCCGGTGGTTAATAAGCTAAAACATGCACCAAGTTTTTTGGCTAAATTATTCATAAAAAATTCCACAAAGTAACTAACATAATACATATATTGATTATATACCATTTTGTTTTGGCACATTATGCAAGGATTCAGTGAAAAGGTCAAGATTGAGTAGGTCTTTAAAGGCAAACTTTATATTTAGCCACTATACTGGAGATTACAGGAGATACATAGGAGATCATGGACGTGAGTGAAATGGACGGGCCACGCTCTGAGATGCCAATTAAGGTAGAGCAAACCTTTGTGGGTATTCATTTCACAGAAGAAGGCATTGCCGTTGCGATTGCTACATTAAAGGCAGACACAATCGATTCGATGGAAGCTTTTGTACTAGAATCAGGGAGTGAACTTAAAACGGATCAACAAGCCTTAAATAGTTTTGTCTTTGATCATCATTTACAAGGTGCTGCTTGCTGTGTAGTCTTAAAAAATTCCGATTACAGTTTGACCATGATTGATGCGCCCAATGTGCCTGAAGAAGAATTAGCCGGAGCAGTTCGCTGGTCATTAAAAGATATTATCAGTACCTCTTTGGATACAGCCACCATCGAAGCCTTTACCATTCCCCTTCCTAGAGCGCGAGACAATGTAAAATTAGCTTATGCCATTGTTTGTCAAAATGCTGTGATTGAAAAAATTAAGCTTATGGTTGAAACAGCAGGCCTAAGATTAGAAGCTGTTGATATTCCAGAATTGGTATTAAGAGACCTGTTTTGTTTGGATCCCAATAGTGCTAAAGGATTTGTAGGGTTATGGTTACAACCTGTAGGTGGAGAATTATTGTTATGTTATGAATCGATGGTCTACATAGCCAGAAGATTAGAATTTGATAACAAATGTTTGATTAAGAAAAAAGATGAAGCACAAACAGAAAAAGCTGAAGATGCTGTGAGCAGAGATGCGATATTGGAAAATTTAGCCATCGAAATTTATCGTTCTCAAGATTATGTAAACACAACGTTTAAGCCAAAAATTGAAAAAAATATTGTGATTATTGGACCAAGTCTCTTAAAAAATATAGATATTCAACAAGCACTAAAAGAATATTTAAGTCAAGAAGTGTATGTGTTAAATTTAATGCAATTATTGCCTTTTAAAAATGATCTTTCCTTAGAAGTAGAAGCCAATGCGTTTATGGCGATTGGTGCGACCTTGCGTTATGGGGGTAAGTCATGACACAAAGAATTAATTTATATCATGCACCTGAAGAAGCTAAAATAGGCTTCCCCACGTTCAAACATTTATTATGGGGCATTGGTGGTTTTCTAGGAATTTTATTTTTGATGAGTGTATCAGGGTTTATAACATATTACCAGCATTCTAAGGAACTTACACAATTGGAAAATACCAAAGAAACACTTAATGCAAAACTAAAAACAGTGCCTACGCGTCCCATGCAGGATATATATGCTGCAGAAGTGCAACGTTTGCAAATAGAGGAAGTAGAAAAGCAAGCCGCACTGAATACATTTGGAAAAATAGGCACAATGGAATACAAAGGGTTTTCTTCATTTTTAGAAGCTTTGTCAAATCAAACAAAGCAAGGTTTATGGTTAACAAAATGTGTATTACAAGGCGGGGGTAGTTATATTGAGATAAATGGAAAAACCATTAATCCTGTATTGTTGACACAGTGGATAGATGGATTGAATACCGAGTCAGCATTTAAAAAAGTCGACTTTCAAATGCTAAAAGTATCTATAGATAAAGGGGAAAATATTTTAAATTTTGCAGTGGCTACTAAAGATCCCGCGCTTGCTTTAAAACAGGAGCCGCCAAAATGATAGATAACATAAAACAATTTTATGAGAAAAATATTCAGTCGATACATTTTGGAGATAAAATTTTAAATCCAAAGGTAAAAAAAGTATTAACAGACCTAAAAAGAAAATATGAGGCCCTAAGTATAAGAGAAAGAATGTTTGTATGCATTTTTGTGTTGGCTGCTTTATATTTTCTTTGGGATATGACATTCAATCATTTTTTTAAAAGTTCAGAAGAAGAATATCTAAAGTCTAAAGCTGCACTTCACACCACAGTATCAGAATTACAAGGCAGGCTAATGGCTGCAGAAAAGAGTGTTGGGACTGATAATCGTGAAGTACTTGTAAAACAAAGTGAGCAACTAAAAACAAAAATACAAATGTTAGACACACAAATTGCCAAACAAGTAAAGCAATTGGTTTCGACTAAAGAAATGCATTCGATGATTCAAGATATTGTAAACAATACTTCTGGTGTAGAGATTGTGGTGATAGAAACTTTACCTATTAAAGAAGAACTTGTTGGTGGTGGGCAGGGAGCTACAGTAACGCCAGAAAAGAAGCCATTGAAATTATTTACACATTCATTGAGACTAGAATTTATTGCTACTTATTCTCAGCTTTTAGCTTTGGTAGATTCTTTAGAAAAAAAGAAAATGAAATTATTTTGGGATGAATTAAAGTTTGAGGTGGAAAATTATCCCAGAATAAAAAATAGCATTACAGTACATACCATAGGCTTGGAAGAGGGGTGGTTTGATGCTTAAACTAAGATTTTTAATGTTTTGTTCAGTATCAATCTATGGTTTGTTATTGAATTTAGCACATTCTGATTCAAATAGAGCAGATCCTACGAAGCCACTAAAAGGTATGACAAAAACAGAAACAGTAAAAATAATACCTACAAATATACCAGCCAATACTGTGGTTATTCCGGATGAAAAAAAAGAAGCAATAGAAAGTTCATTTTTATTAACGGCCATTATTATTTCGGGTGATACAAAAACAGCAGTTTTGAATGATAAAGCAGTAAAAGAAGGCGATATTATAGAGGGGAATGTTGTTCAGCATATTGGTATGGATTCGGTTATTTTAAAAAAAGAAGGTTATATCAATGCTGTAAAAGTAATATATTTGCTAAATACATATGCAGACATAAAGGGAAGAAAAAATGAAAAACAGTAAGCTTTTATTTATCTTAGGTTTAATTATGTTCACTTCAGTTGGATGTCAATCAACCCCTTGTAAAAATACTACGCTTACTGAAATGAAAGCTATTTTAGAAGAAGGGCAATGTGATAATCGTGTGATTGATAAAACAAAAATTGTAGCATTGCCAGCTGGAGTTCAAAGAGCATTACGTACAGATGTTAGTTCTCCAGTAAAACCTTATGCCACAGCGGATAAGCGTTTTGATGTTGCTGCAGACAAGGTGCCTGCCAAATTATTTTTTCTAAGTTTGGTTCAAGATACGCCTTTTAATATTACGGTTCATCCTGAGGTGGATGGGGCTATTTCATTAAAATTAAAAAAAGTAACTATTTTTGATGTCTTGGAAGCCGTTAGGAATGTATATGGTTTTGATTATAAACAAACCGCTCATGGGATTGAAGTTTTGCCAGCTACCATACAAACACGTGCTTTTGCTGTGAATTATTTAGATTTAGAACGTGAAGGTAAAACCGATGTAAACGTGGTTGCAGGAGCAACCTCTTCTTCTGGTGCATCAAACACCTCGGTTGCAACACCATCGGGTGGCGTTGTCAGTAGTTCAGGTTCTGGGAGTTCTACACAACAAATAACCACACAAATTACGACAACAACTAAAAATAAATTTTGGGAAGATTTGCAAAAGGCTCTAGAATTGATTGTGGATGTTAAGAATAAAAAAGACAGAACCGTTGCGGTTAGTAAAGAAGCCAGCCTTGTAGTCATTCAAGCAATGCCTAATGAATTGAAAAAAGTACATGAGTTTCTAGTGGATGCTGAATTAACACTTAATAGGCAAGTGATAATAGAAGCAAAAATATTAGAAGTTGAATTAAATGAAGAATTCCAAGCAGGTATAAACTGGGCTTTAATCAGTGGCAGAGCACGTGCTGCTCAATTCAATGGCGATGTGGTTAGAAATGGTGATCCAAGATTTTATATAGCTCAACCTGAAGAAGTGGTAAGAACAATACCAGGCGGTGCTAGAGACGCTTCAGGAAATAGGATTTTACCTTTTAATCTTGGAAATAGCTTAGGTGCTTTTGAAGGTGTTTTTGCTTTAGCTTTTAATTATAAAAATCTTGCAAGTTTCGTAGAATTATTGGCTACACAAGGAAACGTACAAGTATTATCTAGCCCAAGAATATCCACTACAAACAACCAAAAAGCATTAATTAAAGTAGGAACAGATGATTTCTTTGTGACGAATGTAAGTTCAAGTACGACTGTAGTACCAGGGACTACTGCTGCTCAAAATACGCCTAATGTAACATTTGATTCTTTCTTTTCGGGTGTTGCATTGGATGTGACGCCACATATCAGTGGAAATGGATATGTAACATTGCATATTCATCCTCGAGTGAGCGCTGTAAAAACAAAACGTATCGCAATAGATTTAGGTTCTACGGGCGGAGTTGATTCAACGGGTTCTGCGTTGTCTAATACACAAATTTATCCTTTAGCCAGTACTAATATCAGAGAGTCTGATAGTATAGTGCGTGCCAAAAATGGAGAAATGATTGTAATCGGCGGGTTAATGCAGGACCAAAAAAATCGAGTTAAAACCGGTATTCCTGTTCTAAAAGATATCCCTGGGCTTGGTAAAATTTTCAGACATACTCAAGAACGCGCAAACAAAAGTGAATTGGTTATTTTGTTAAGACCGATTATTGTAGATAATAAAACATGGACCAAAGAAATGGATAAGGAAGCCTGTTTGTTTAAGCAATTGGATTGCGAATCACAGGATAGACGCATTACTTCAACTTGTATTGAAGAGGATTGCCCTACCGATTGTCCACCTGCTTGTTGTAAGCAAAATTAGGTAAATGATAAAGGAGAATAAATCATGAAAAAACGAGGTTATAAAAACATCTTAGGATTAGGAATAGTTTGTTTATTGGCTACACCTTATGCCTGGTCTTGGACTATTGTAGAAGAACCTAAAACAGAGTCTTTATTTCCAAAAGAAGTGCTTGCCGAAGTAATTACACCCAAAAATTCAGGCGTTTTTGAAAAAAAAGCACCTACACTTGAACCTGAAGAAATGGCTACACAGGACTTTCATGCAGCCATAAAATTAATGAATTCTGGTTCTACATCGCAAGGTGAACAAAAGCTAGTTTCAGCACTTCGGCAAAATCCTGAACATACACAAGCCAGAATTCAATTGGCAACTCTGTACTTAAAACAAGATAGAGAACTTGAAGCAGAAGTTTGTTTACAACAGGGATTACAACAAAATGAAAACGATCCGGAATTGTTAAGATTACAAGCTATGGTTTATGAACGTCAAAATGAACCTGAAAAAGCTTTACATTGCTTAAATAAAATGCCTCATGATGCTAAAAATCATAAAGGTATTGTGGCTTTAAAAGCGAATTTGTTTCAGCAAGTTGGGCAATATAAAGATGCTAGACAACAATATATGAAATTGTTAAAAAATGAACCGCATAATTCTGCTTGGTTATTAGGTTTATCCATTGCATTAGATTCCGAAGGTGATAAAGAATCTGCTATAGAAGGCTATAAGCAATTACAAGCTCGCTCTGGCCTTGAGCATGGTGTTTTGGAGTATGTCGCAAATCGTTTAAACGCGCTAAAAGGCTAACAGATTATGCCGCATAATGAACAATTTCAAATTGGTCAGGTTTTAGTAGATTCAGGGTTAATTACCTCTGAACAATTAGGCACAGCGCTAAAAGCGCAAGCGACAGAAGGCGGAAAGTTAGGAGAAATTTTAGTTCACCTAGGCTACATTACAGACGCAAAATTTTTTGGTGTTCTCTCACAACAATTAGAAATACCTTTTGTAGACTTAAAAAATATTAAATTGGATCCCGAGCTTGTTAAAAAGATCCCTGAACGTATTGCAAGGCGATATAAAGTTATCATGTTGGAGTATGGTAGCAATGGTTGTTTGGTGGGCATGAGCGATCCAACCGATGTTTTGGCTTATGACGAAGTAAGCCAAATCTTTGGCTCTAATGTACGCATTGCCATTGTGAAAGAAGCCGATTTAATTAATACCCTCGATCTCACCTATAGAAGAACAGCGGATATTTCTAGTTTTGCCACACAATTAAAAAAAGATATTGGGGGTTTAAAAAGTGTAATCGCTGACGAAGATATGTCAGGGGCAGAATCAGCCCCGGTCGCCAAATTATTAGATTCAATTTTTGAAGATGCTGTACAAATGGGTGCTTCAGATATTCATATAGAACCCAATGCAGATTCATTAAGAATACGTCAACGAGTGGATGGCGTGCTAAATGAAAATATTATTCATGGTAAAGAAATTATTGCAGCACTTGTTTTAAGAATTAAATTAATTGCTAAGCTGAATATTTCAGAAAGACGCTTACCCCAAGATGGTCGTATTCAAACCAGAGTTAGGAATCGTGTGCTTGATGTGCGTGTTTCTACTTTACCTATGTATTACGGTGAATCGGTTGTTATGCGATTATTGGATCAAACTTCTGGTATTTTAAATTTAAACCAATTGGGTATTCCGCCTACAATGTTAGAGCGTTTTATTTATATGATTAATAGACCCAGTAGTATGATCTTGGTGACAGGGCCAACGGGTTCAGGAAAAAGTACTACTTT
The DNA here is from genome assembly GCA_945956915.1 of uncultured Francisellaceae bacterium. Lineage (GTDB taxonomy): Bacteria > Pseudomonadota > Gammaproteobacteria > UBA6186 > Azoamicaceae > CAMFJH01. The sequence goes on from CAMFJH010000002.1 coordinate 137,017, forward strand.
ATATTCAGCATTAAATTTTTTGAATTCAAAAGAAAAAAATATTATTACCATTGAAGATCCGATAGAATATACCTTACCCAGAATTAATCAAGTACAAGTGAATTCGAATATTGATTTAACTTTCTCGAGTGTTTTAAGAGCTGCTTTAAGGCAAGATCCTGATATTATCATGGTTGGAGAAATGCGAGATAAAGAAACGGTAGAAATTGGTTTGCGTTCTTCCATTACAGGACATTTAGTATTATCCACCTTGCATACCAATGATGCAGTGAGTTCGGCTATTCGTTTACTGGATATGGGTTCTCAAGGATTTTTGGTCGCCAGTGCATTGCGAGGTATTATAGCCCAACGATTGGTTAGAAAAAATTGCGAGGCTTGTGTTGCACCTTATACACCGACAAAACAAGAATTCGCAGGCTTTATTTCTTTGTTAGGTGCAAGAGTTGAAAACGTTGACTTTAAACAAGGCGTGGGTTGTGCCCATTGTAATCATTCAGGCTATAAAGGCAGAATAGGCGTTTATGAGTTGTTAGAATTAACCCCTGAATTGGCGGATACCTTAAGAGAGCAAGATACAGCAGCGTTTACCCGAGTGGCTTTTTTACAAGAAAACTATAGGCCTCTCACTTTAGAAGCTTTAGATTATGCAAAACAGGGCATTACTTCTTTACAAGAAATCTTTAGAATAGGTAATGAAGTACAGGGTATACATCGTGCGGATTAGAGATTATGGCATTATATTTATATAGAGGACGTAATGCTGCCGGTAAACTGGTAAAAGGCACCTTAGAGGCACAATCTGAAGAAGGGGTTGCCAATACGCTTTTAAGAGAAAAAATCAGCCCTGTTTTTATTGGTCTCAAGCCTAAAAAAGAAGATGTATTAAAGTCAATATCGGATACTTTAAAATTAGGATATCCAACGCTTAAGGATTTAGTCATTTTAAGTAGACAATTGTATTCTTTAATTCGTGCTTCTATTCCGATTGTTCGCTCCATTCGTGTGGTTGCCGATGGTACTAAAAATCAACGTTTAAAAGATGCACTTTTGGATGTGGTTGTCAGTGTAGAAGCCGGGCAATCTTTGGCAGTTTCATTTAATAAGCATCCTTTGATTTTTCCTACACTGATGGTTTATTTAGTGAATATTGGTGAAAACAGTGGATCATTAGAAGAAATTTTTAAACAATTGTCAATTCATTTTGAACGCGAATTGGATATGCGTAAAAAAGCCAAAACAGTCATTCGATATCCTATTTTTGTATTCTGTGTAATAGGCCTTGCAATTTTAGTGATTAATTTTTTTGTGGTGCCCGCATTTGCCAATTTTTTTAAAACATTTAATGCTGAATTGCCGATTTACACCCGAATGTTAATTGCAAGCTCTGAGATTATGATTGGTTATTGGCATATTGGCTTGTTAATAATATTCGCTTTGATCTTTGTGATTAAAAGCTATCTTAAAACCTATAAAGGACATTTTAACTGGGACAAATGGAAGCTTAAACTGCCTCTGTTTGGAAATATTTTAAAAGAAACCATGTTGTCCAGATTTGCCCGTGCTTTTGCTTTGTGTGTGCGTACGGGGGTACCGTTGTTAGAAAGCATACAACTTATTTCTAATGCAACGGATAATCTGTATGTCTCAGAAAAAATATTAGGGATGCGCAGTAGCATTGAAAAAGGCGAAACTTTAACTATCGCCGCGACTAAAACACAGTTGTTTACCCCTTTAATTTTACAAATGTTTGCCATTGGTGAAGAAAGTGGCGAAATTGATCGTTTATTAGATGAAGTGGCATTATCGTATGAAGAAGATGTGGATTACGACATTAAGAAAATGGCAGATGCTATTGAACCTATATTGATTGTCATTATTGGTGCTTTTGTTCTATTGTTGGCATTGGCAGTTTACTTGCCCATGTGGAATCTAGGCCAAGTAATGATGAAAAAATAAAAAAAAGTTTGAAATTGAAGCAATAAAGGCCTTGTGAGAGTGAATTATTTAAGCTAAGCTCAATGAAGAGTTCTTTATCTAACCATAGGAGACTAGGGATGAATGCGACCATGACCACAAAAGCGATTAAAGGTTTTACTTTAATAGAATTAATTGTTGTTATCGTGTTATTAGGTATTCTAGCTGCAGTTGCTTTGCCTAAATTTATGGATTTATCGGGTAGCGCACGAAGAGCTGCGACACAAGGTTTATCGGGGGCATTAGCAGAAGCCGTTGCAATGGTGCGTGGTCAATGGTTAGCAGCAGGCGGTACGGGTACCAGTGTTACTTTACCTGATAGTACGCAAGTACAAGTGGGTGCTGCAGGTTATCCTACCAGCACAGGAGCGACAGCAGTTGCACAGACAGCAATGACAGTTACTACCTGTACCAACGTTTGGACGGGTGTATTACAAAATGCGCCTACCACAGGTTATACCACTGCAGCTCCAGGCTCTAACTCCTGTACTTATACAGATGCTTCGGGAAATGTGATTACTTATAGTCCTGTAACAGGCTCTGTAAGTGGACCTTAATCTGTCTTAATTTCAGGGCGGATATCTTCCGTCCTGAATATCCTCAAAATTAGGTGAATTTGTGCATAAAAAAAGAGAAGGTTTTACATTAATAGAATTAATTGTGGTAATCGTATTGCTGGGTATTCTAGCTGCAGTTGCTTTACCTAAATTTATGGATTTATCGGGCAGTGCACGCAGAGCATCGACACAAGCTTTAGCCCGTAGTTTTAATGCTGCTGTTAATATGGCACGTGGCCAATGGTATATTGCAGGTGGTGGCTCGGCAACAGTCACATTACCAGGATCTGTTGTCGTTTATTTTGGTGCTGCGGGTTATCCAACCAATACAGGTTCAGCGCTCGCTCAAACAGCAATGAGTGTTATCTCTTGTACAGCTTTATGGAATGGATTATTACAAAATCCACCTTCAACTTATACCATAGCAGCTCCAGGCTCTAATTCCTGTACTTTTACAGATGCTTCTTCTAATGTCATTACTTATAGCCCTGTAACAGGTTTAGTCAGCGGACCCTAAGGAATGCAAAATGATAAGCATGAGGGCAACACCTAGGCAGCCATTTCAAAGTGGATTTACCTTAGTAGAAGTCATATTAGTGATTGTTTTATTAGGCATTTTAGCCGCTGCAGTCTTACCCAAAGCATTTTCGACTTCTACCTATACCACGCGTTTATATTTTGATACTGTTTTAAATTCAGTAGAGTATGCTAGAAAATTGGCAGTGGGTACGGGTCAACACATACAGGTCGCGGTGACTACGAGTACAGTAACGCTATCAAGACGTACAGAAGGTTCAAATTGTACAACAGGCACAGTGCTTTCTTCGTTAAGCGATCCCGGCAATAATGCAAGCACTTTTGTTAAAACGGCACCCAGTGGTGTTACCTTATCACCGGCGATAACCTTTTATTTTGATGGCTTAGGAAAAGCCTATCAAGTGACTGGCACAGCAAGCACATGTCCTGCATTGGGCTCACAAGTAATTACAGTACAGGGCAGTTTTTCAGCAACAGTGACTGTTGTGGGTGAAACAGGGTTTGTGCAAGGAGCGGGATGATTACTAAGAATACAAATTCAGGTTTTACGCTAATAGAATTAATAGTATCTATTGTCATTTTTTCTATCGTAATGGTAGGTACCTTAAGTGTATTTATTACAGCTACTAAATACAGTGCTGATCCTATGATTGTTCACCAAGGCATTGCCATTGCAGAAAGTTATTTAGAAGAAATTGCAGGTAAAGATTTTCCCAGCGGAACTTGTCCAACACCTTCAGGTGGACGTTCTACTTATGCCAATATTTGTAATTATTATAGTTTCCCCTCTGCAGCGCCCGCTGATCAAATGGGTAATTCGATTGCAGCCTTAAGTCGTTACACTGTGGCTGTGAATATCGATCGCACCACTGCACAATTAGGTGCTTTAACAGCAGCTGCCAATCAAGTGGTACGAATCGATGTCACCATCTCACATCCCAATATTACGACCATGACTTTTAGCACCTATAGGACAAATTACTAATGGCAAAGCAATATAAAAATACCCAAATGGGCTTTACATTAGTTGAATTAGTCGTTGTAATCAGTTTATCAGGAATTATTTTGGCTGTGTTGGGAAATTTTATTGCGAACCCTATTAATGCTTATATTCGTATTGCAACGCGCGCTCAATTAGTGGAAGCCGCGGATCAAGCTTTGCGAAGAATGGCTCGTGACATTCAAAGTTCAGTGCCCAATAGTTTACGTAAATCCACCAGCGGTAGTGTGATTAGTTTAGAAATGATGAACATCGTAGAAGGCATACGGTATCGAACATTGAGTTCTTCTGGAGGTTCCGAGCCTGTTTTAAGTTTTAGCGCTGCAGGAACCAGTACTTTTGATACCGTGCAGCCTTTTCAATATGCATTGAGTAATAGCACATGTCAGAGTAACAGTTGTAGGCTTGTTATTTACAATACTGGGGCGACTACCAATGGTTCTACGGATAGTCCTTCACCAGGTGCTAATGTTTATAGTACTGCAGCAGGACCTGCTTGTTCAACCCCTGGTACGACCAGTTGTTATCCGGCACCGGGTTCTTATACGATTACACCTACCAGTACAACCGTAACACTTTCTAATACAGGAACCGGTGGAGAAGGTAAAGTTGTTTTAAGTTCTCCTATTCAATTTGCGATTCCTTCTCCTGAACAGCGTTTATATGTCGTGGATACCCCAGTGATGTATATTTGCAGTCCGAGTTCTAGTGGTGGTACTTTAACACGCTATTGGGGTTATCCCATTACGCAAACACAACAAACGAGTGCTCCCACCGGTTCAAGTAGCTCTCAGTTAACACAATTTGTAACTGCATGCAGCATGACTTATCAAGCAGGAACAACGGCGAGAAATGGCAATATTACCATGAGTATTACATTAACAAATGCAGGAGAAAGTATTACGTTGTTGCGACAAATTGCTGTGAGTAATGTACCATGAAAAAAACGAATAACCAAAAAGGATTTACCATTATCACCGTTATTTTTATTATTGTTATTTTAGCATTGATGGGCGCTTACGTAGTGAGTTTATTTGGGCTAACACGTGCAACCAATACTTTAGCATTGCAAGGGATAAGGGCTTATTATGCAGCGAAAAGTGGTATTGAATGGGGATTAAATAGGGTGAGTACATTGACAGGCGGAGTTTATACTTGCCCGAGTGGAAGTATTGCCACGTGCCCTACGGGCTATACAGGAACAACGAACACTTTGAGTTTGACTCAATCAGGAGTGACAGGGTTTAGTGTAACGGTGAGTTGTTGTCAAAAATCAATTTCTGAAGGTACAACGAGTTATAATACCTTCCAATTAAGTTCTAAATCAGAATATGGTGCAGTAGGGAGTGCCAATTATGTATCTAGACAGTTGTTTCAATCTGCAAATGATCCCAATGCACCTTAAATTAAGAGATGAGGTAAAAAATGATCCAAAAAAATCTAGCACTTAAATCTGTAAATATTGTATTATCGCTATTTATTTTAGTAAGCTTTACTAAACAAACAGTATCTGCAGCAACATGCCCTTCTCAATCCGTTTGCAGTAGCGTGTTTGCAGCACCTGTACAAACGAATACGACAACCGGTAGTATTGCCACTACTGGTAATACGTATAATAATCCTTTAGGTACTGTATTACCTGCAAGTGCGGGGAAAGTGTCTCAACTGCAATGTAGTGTTTCCAGTTCTGGTGGAACAAGTTGTACAGCTTCGGGTACTTCCGGTGGACAATTGTGCCCAGGCACATTTTTGGTGAGTTCTCGAGCGGGTGGAAATGTAAGTGCGCTCAATGTTGATAATAAAACGCTAGGGGGAACCAATAACAGTATTACTGATTATGGTACTGTTGTGGTGGATAATAGCGGGATACTTAATTTTACTTCTAAGACAAGTGGTACGACGCTTTATAAAATGACGAGTTTAAGTGTTGCAGGTGCTGGTATTGTTAATTTAGTACCTGGCGATTATTGGTTAGGTTCTTTAACTATGGCAGCCTCTGCTGTCTTGAATGTTGTGGGATCAGGTACAGTGCGTATTTTTGTAAATGGTGATATTAATTATTCGGGTAATACAAAAGGTACTGCAAATGTGCCTATTTTGTTATATGGTTATTCTAATTTAAATTTATCAGGTTCTTGTACTATTAATGCCGCTGTTTACTTACAAGGTAATTTTAACCCTTCGGGTTTTGTAACGGTTAATGGTGCTGTCAGTGCTAATAATATACTTGGAAATGGTTTAAATGTCTATTATAATTCTTCAGTCATCAATTCCTTAAGTTTAGGATCCAGTTGTTCTTTAGGCTTAACCGGATTTACGGTTTCAGCACCTAGCACAGCGAATTATTGTGGTAATACAGCGGTTACAGTCAATGCTATATCCAGTGGTCAGAGTACCTATACTGCGTATTTGGGCAGCATTCTTATTGATACCCAAAGTGGGGTAGGCACCTGGTCTGAATCGGGGTTTGGTGCAATCACTAATAATACAGGTAATGGTAAAGCCAATTATCAATTTGCAGCTGGTGATAATGGTGTGGTTACTTTTCGTTTAAATTATCCTGCCAATGGTACTTCTCCTATTATTATTAAAGTTAACGATACCAGTTCACCCACCATTTTTGGACTTTCAAATTCGGTTACTTTTAACCCCGCAGGTTATGTAATCAGTGCCACTTCCGGATCGACTACGGCTTATACAGGCAATATTAAAGCAGGAAATACGGTTACCTTATATCTTACGGCCTATACGGGCTGCGGTGTGACGAGCAGTTATACAGGGGTAAAAACAGTTAAGTTTTGGACTACCTATGTAAATCCTACTTCGGGAACACAAGCCTTGAAAGTAAATGGAACAGCAGTAGCCACAAGTTCTGCTGCAACAGCTACGACGCAAGCGATCACTTTTGTAAATGGTATTGCAGCCATCACCGTCACCTATCCGGATGTGGGACAATTAACTTTAAATGCAACAGATACTGCAAGCAGTGGGCCTACAGGCAGTTCTGGAAATTTTGTAGTGTATCCTGATCATTTTGGTCTGAATATTGTAAATAGTAATTCAGTAGCCAATGCTGCTACGAATGATACCAGCGGTACAGCGGTTACAAGTTGTTTGGCAGATACAGTATTTACAGGTGCTGGTCAAACCTTTACTGTGAATGTTCGACCCCTTAATTTACAAAATGTAGTCACACCTAACTTCGGAAATGAAACTACAGTACAAACCATCACTTTAACGGGCCCTGTTATCGCACCTGCATCAGGCAGTGGAACCCTAAATAATATTACAATGACTAAAATGAGTTCAGGTACTAATCCTTTTGGGGGAACCGCAAGTGCCACTTCTCCATATTTTAGAAGTTTGCCTAACTTTTCTGATGTGGGCTGTATTAATCTAACAGCGGGGGTTACGAATTATTTGGCGACAGGTGCTACCGTTTCTAGTTCTGTAGTAGTGGGGCGTTTTGTGCCCGATCATTTTGCCATTCAAACAGGATCGAATGTGACGCCGATATTGGATACTAAAAATAGTAGTTTTACTTATATGGATCAGCCTTTTGGCTTCACCACACAACCCATACTTGTGATACAAGCACAAAATGCACAAAATGCCGCAACAGTTAATTATACAGGCAGCTTTGCTAAATTATTTGCAACAGGCTTAAATTATCAATATGCATTAGGCATATTTCCGGCAAATGGCACAGATACCATACCCAGTTTAAGCTTAACGCCGGGTAGCAGCACGGTTATCACAACAGCTGTCCCTACAGTAGTCTCGGGAACAGGAACCTATACTTTTACCATTAATGATACCAATTTTGGTTCAGCGTCTGGCTTTAAGATAGCAAGAACAGCCGGGCAGCTGGTACCGCCCTTTTTTGCCGAAATTCAGCTACAAGTGCCTACCATTAAAGATACAGATTTGGTACAATGTGATGCTTCTTGTGCATGTATCAGTGGAGTGGCTGGATGTACAGCCTCTCCCAATGCCAATAGAGGCTTTGCTTTTGGCGCGACAACGCTGGGTAATGGCATTAGTTTTGATGTAGGAAAAACATTTTATTTTGGACGGATGATTGTGCAATCTACCAGTGGTTCAGAGTTACTCAATATGGCAGTGCCTTTACAAGTGCAATATTACACCAGTGGTGGTTTTGTACTAAATACGGCTGACTCAACAACGTCTGCGGCAAGCTTTGCTTCTCCTAATAATCCACCCACTTGTCCAGCTTCGGGTTCTCCCAATCCTTTATTGTGTGCAGTATCGGGATTTTCTACTACAGTAGCCAGTGTTTCGTCTACCTTTAGCAGCGGTCAGGCGATACTAACATTAACCGCTTCTAATGCCTTAGGTTATGTGGATATTGTTCCACAATTGCAAAGTAGTGCTGCCAATTTACCTTGGTTACAATTTGCCTGGCCTTCAAATTCTAGTAACACAACAAATGCTTATACCGATAATCCCCGGGGAAGAGCGACTTTTGGCATTTCTAAAGGTAACGATCGAAAGACCTATGAGAAAGAAACTTTTCAATAAATAACAGTCAGGTAATAAAAGTATATGTTTAAAAAAATTGTAATTATTATCAGTGTCTTGGCACTGATAGGTGTTTTTGTATATTTTAAAGTGTTAAAGCACCCTTTTCTCTATGCCGGCACTTTAGAAGTCACAAAAGTAGATTTATCAGCACGATTGGCCGCAGCCATTGATCAGGTTACTGTGCAAGAGGGAGACAGAGTTAAAAAAGATCAAGTATTAATCGTTTTTGCTTGTGAAGATTATAAGATTGCAGAGCGTTTAGCACAACAAAATTATGATCGTTATAAACCATTGTCTACTCAAGGGTGGGAGAGCAAAGAATCTTTAGATCAATTTAAAACCAAATTAGATGATGCCAACACGCATGTGCAATGGTGTACCATTAGTTCCCCCATTGATGGTAAGGTGTTAAGCCGTTATCATGAACCAGGAGAATGGATGAATCCGGGTACTAAGATCTTAACCCTTGCCAATATACAAGATATTTGGGCATATATCTATGTGCCCCAACCCATGATTGCCAAACTCGCAATAGGGCAAAAACTAAAATGTATGTTACCCGAATTAAACAATCGAGTCTTTGAAGGCACTATCCTTAAAATTAATGAAGAAGCTGAATTCACGCCTAAAAATGTACAAACTCAAACTGAAAGAGAGCGTTTAATTTATGGCGTAAAAATCAGTTTTCTAGGATCTAATCAAGAAGAAATTTTAAAGCCAGGGATGACTATCGAAGTAGAATTGTCGGAATGAACAAAACTTCGTATATTCAAGTTGATAATATTTATAAAAAACTAGGCAACACACAGGCCTTGTCAGGCGTATCATTAAAATTTGAACCGGGTATTATGTATGGCATAATAGGGCCTGAAGGGGCTGGGAAAACCACTTTATTTAGAACCATGCTTGGCTTATTAAAACCCAATCAAGGTTCGGTAAAATTTATTCAAGATAATAAACTCTTAAGTTTAGAAGAAATTCGTGTAAAAGTGGCGTATATGCCTCAACAGCAAAGTTTGTATCCGGATCTTTCTGTTGCAGAGCATTTAGATTTTTTTAGAATTTTATATCAAATCAATGATCAAGAATATCAAGAACGGAAAATTAATTTATTAAAAATGACACAAATGGAAGCATTTGTTTTGCGGCCTGCAGCTAAATTATCAGGTGGTATGTATAAAAAATTAGGGTTAATGTGTGCATTGTTGCGAGAACCTGAAATTATTTTTTTAGATGAACCCACCAATGGCGTTGATCCCATCAGTCGAAGAGAGTTTTGGGATTTATTATATCGTTTACTCGATAAAAATTTGCTCATTGTAGTCTCTACAGCTTATATGGACGAAGCAGAACGCTGTGGAAAAGTGTATTTACTAGAAGAAGGTAAATTAAAAGATGAATAATAAGCAAGTTGCGGTTGAGGTTAGGGATTTGTCTGTCAAGTTTGATGATTTTTATGCAGTAAAAAATATTTCTTTTTCAGTAGCTAAAGGGGAAATATTTGGTTTTTTAGGTGCAAATGGTGCTGGAAAGACCACCACAATTCGAGTACTGTGTGGTTTATTGTACCCTACAGAAGGGGAAGTGAGTGTGGGGGGAGTATTATTCAAAGATACACACTCAGAACAACTTATTAAAACCAAAGTCGGGTATATGTCTCAAAGATTCAGTTTGTATGATGATCTTACTATAAAAGAAAATCTTAATTTTATGGCAAGTCTTAGAAAGCTTAGCGAAGCTTATTACTTAAAACAACGTAAGCATTTACTCGATTTTATTAATTTTAAAGAATCTTTAAATGTTTTTGTGAAAGATTTATCAGGGGGTACAAAGCAACAAGTATCCCTAGTTGCAGCTTTGTTACATGATCCTGAAATTATATTTTTAGATGAACCGACCGCTGGCGTTTCTCCCCTAGTTCGCGCTCGGTTTTGGGAGCTTATTCGGGATCTTGCAAAAATAGGTAAAACAGTCTTTGTAACCACACATTATATGGACGAAGTAGAGCAATGTGAACGTATCATCTTGATGCGCTTAGGTGAAATTGTGGCAATGGATAGCCCTGAAAATTTAAAAAAACAAACATTTAAAAACCCTTTATTTGAATGTGTACCTAAAGAAAAAATAAATTATGAACAAATTGAACTTATCGGAAAAAATGCAGCATTAAGTTATTTTGAACCTTTTGGTTTAAAATTTCATGTTGTTTTTAACAATACAGATGCGGGTCAGGTATTCAAAAATCATTTAAATACGTTATTTGATATGCATCAGATAGTCCCGAGTATGGAAGATGTGTTTATCAAAACCATTGAAGGGAAGCCTGCATGAACTTTAAATGGAGTCGTGTAGGCGCTATTGCGAAAAAGGAAGTTTTTCACGTTAAAAGAGATCCTTTTACAGTGGCCTTATCATTGGTATTACCTGTATTTATGGTGATAGTATTTGGTTTTGCCATTGAATTTAATGTAAAAAATATCCACTTAGCTGTACAAGATTCCGATCAAACACAATTATCCAGAAGATTAGTAGATACTTTTGGTAGTTCAGGGTATTTTATAGTTCAGGGTGCTTCATCGCCCATAGCGGCCTATCAGCAAATAATGGGAAATCAAGCGCGTGCAGCCTTATTAATTCCTGGGCGTTTTCAAAAAGAATTATTTTCAGGCAGAACTGCCGATGTGCAAATATTGTTAGATGGCTCGGATAATTCTACAGTAGGTCCTATATTGAGTTACGTGTCCACGATTCAAAGCATAGCCAATGATCGTCTAGCCGATTTTAAAATGCCAGATGGCATAAATTTAAAAACACGTTTTTTGTTTAACCCTGAATTAAACAGTCGTTGGTTTGTGATTCCGGGTTTATGTGTAGTGGTGCTTGCCATTTTATCAGTGATATTAACGGCATTAACGGTGGCCAGAGAGTGGGAAAATGGATCAATGGAGTTAATGCTATCCACCCCAGTAAGACCTTTAGAAATTATTATAGGCAAATTATTACCTTATGGAATATTAGGATTAGTTGCGGTTAGTTTTGTTTATATTATTTCAAGAACATTATTTGATATTCCATTTCAGGGTAATCTATTTGTATTTGGTTTAGGCTGTGTATTATTTTTAATAACCTATTTGGCTCAAGGGTTATTGATTTCTGTAACCACCCGCTCACAGCAAGTCGCAGTACAAATGGCAATGATGTCAGGTCTTTTACCTGCACAATTGTTGTCTGGATTTATCTTTCCGATAGAAAGCATGCCAGAATTTTTTAGGTATTTTACGATGATCTTACCTGCACGGTGGTTTATGGCTATTGCGAGGCAGTCTTATCTTAAGGGCTCGACATTCATAGAAATGGGCACCCCTTTCCTAGCTTTAATTTTGTTAAGCATTTTTATGGTCAGTATGGCAGTTAGAAAGTTTAAAATGGATTTAGAACCATGATTTCATTTAGATTTTTAAAAGGTTTTTTAAAAAAAGAATTTACGCAGGCTTTACGTGATAAAAAAATGCGCATTGTTTTATTTGTGATTCCTGTTATCCAGTTGGTTTTATTTGGTGTAGCACTTTCTACCGATGTCAAAAATATAAAAATATGGGTAAAGCCTAATCCCAAGGATTATGTATTAGAGCATATTATGCAGCATTGCGTAGCCTCTAAGGGTTGGTTTTTGCCAGCAGACTATCCTGCAGATTCAGATCCCTTCGAGCTTTTACAGTCAGGGAAAGTCGATGTCGCTTTAATAGCACCTCCTGGAGGGCTGACACGGGCTTTGGGACGAGGAAATGGTGATTTGCAGATCTTAATAGATGCTACGAATGTCATTAAAGCGCAATCGATAGAGTCATATCTGAAACAAATCACCGAAAAAGTTGTAAGAGATGATATTTACAAAAATACTGAGGTTGAGAGACCTATTAATTTTGTTGTACGTGTACTTTTTAACCCTACATTAGAAACTTCTTATTTTATGGTACCAGGTGTCATGTGTCTTTTGATGTGTATCATAACAGTGGTTTTAACCAGCACATCGATTACCCGAGAAAAAGAACGAGGCACTTTTGAAATGCTTATTTCAGCCCCTGTGAGTGCCTCAGAAATTATCATGGGAAAGACATTACCTTATGTGATTATTGGGGTATGTGATGCGCCTTTTATTTTAGCCATTGCGGTATTATTTTTTAATGTACCAATGCGAGGTGATTTTTGGGTTTTAATGTTAGCAGCTTTTAGTTTTGTATGTTCTGCAGTGGCCATCGGCACCCTTATTTCGACATTCGCAAAAAATCAGCAGCAGTCAATTTTAGGTACTTTTTTATTTTTGTTTCCTTCAATTTTATTATCAGGTTTGTTATTTCCCTTGGAAAATATGCCTGAACTCATGAAGTGGGTTTCTTACATGAATCCCTTGTCTCATTTTTTAAGTTTGTTGCGAAATATTATGTTAAAAGGGGAAGAATTCCAATACGTGGGTTTTCATGTGAGTGTTTTAGTTTTAATGGCGATAGTGTTTGTATATATTAGCTATAAAAGATTTCACACCAGCTTACAGTAAACTTAGGTTTTTAAAAGACTTTTTAAGATCCAAATGGTTTTTTCATGAGAGCGCATTCTTTCAATAATTAAATCTTGAGTGGCAAGATCACTCACATTGTCACATATTTGCGTTAATCTTTTCATTGTCACATGAAGGCTTTGATGATCTTCTAATAAAATTGTGAGCATTTGTGATGCATTCAGATTATTTTGTGCATCTAAAATCTTAGAAAGGGTTTGAAAATCGCTAAAAGTAGCAGGGACAAAAGCATCTAACGCACGGATCTGTTCAGCAATGGTATCAATGGCTTCTGCCAATTCCTTGTACTGGCTATCTAAAAAAGCATGTAATGATATAAAATGAGGCCCAGTTACATTCCAGTGAAAATTCTGAGTTTTTAAATATAAGGCGTAAGTAGAAGCAAGGAAAGTCGTTAGTTCTTGTGCGAGCTGGTTTTCTGCTGACATACCATAATCCTCCCAGTTTAATAATATATAGTTTTGCGACTGCTTAATATATCCAGTATACAATAAATTCTAAAAAAGTTAGTTAATTGGTATTTTTTCTTTTAAATGGGCTATAGATTCACAATGAAGGTTGTAATTCGAGGTGTAATAAAAGTGAATATACCAGCATTCGAACAAGAGCGTGAGTTTCCAAATTATTTTAAAATAATGCTAGCTAATGAAAAAAATGATCAAAAACGTGTGGAACTAACAAAAAAAATAGAAAAATTAATTGAGCAAAATATCCAAGCCGTGGTAAAAAGATTAAAGCTTTATTATGTTGATAATGGCAAATTAGAACATTCTGATTACTTTAATAAGCTGGTTGAAAAAATGCATGAAGCATTAGGGGAAAATCTTCAATCAATCAATGAAACACTAGGGCCGGGGGAAGTAAAATATGATTATGAATTGAAAGTAAACCTTTCAGGAGGGGTTGTTAGAACATTATTGGCTTACGTTTATAAGCAATTACATATTGCTATGCAAAATATAATAAAAGAGGAGATAGGGAAAAAAAATGAAAAAGAAAACAATGATACAAATCCATTTAGCCCTTCTCTAGATACTCGAGAAAATTTTTTAAAAAATATTACTAAGACTCCAGAATTTTGGTTAGAAAAATTAAGACATGAACAGCAAAAAATGAAAGGATTTTATGTCTTGGGTGTGGGTTCTGACATAGACATATTATATAGATTAGAGCCAAAAGCAGGCACTCATGCAATAAGCGATGAGCAATTAAAAGAGCTACAAGATAAGATAAAAAACACAGCAGATGATTTTTTAAATAGTGCAAATGGTTTGCTTAATTTAGATTTTTTAAGTGAAGATTTTAGAAGTAGCTTATTACCTCCTGCAGACGTGAATAACTATAATGAACAAATAACAGAAAGCATGCGTCAAGGTGGGAGCGCTTTGGATTGGTTAGCTTTTGAATTAGGCAAGAAAGGTAAAATTATAGAACCTTCCAAAGAATTAATGGAACAAGCAAAGTTGCCTGCCTTAAAGACTAGTATCTTAGAAAATTTTATTCAAGGCCAATATGAATATGTTGAAACAGAGATAAGCTACACAGATAAACAAGCTATTCGAGGTGTGAGAATGCTCCTTGAATCTGGTTTTACCAGTGTTTCAGATCCAAAAAAACTCCATGCCCAATTAAAAGCGGTGTTGGAAAAGAGTCCACGAGATGCATCGGGAAAACTAATTCTAAGCGATGGCGCAATAAAACAATTATTGAAGTTACGTCGAAATGCCAATTTCGAAGGTGCACATAATAGGGCTTACCGAGAAAGCCCAGACAGCCCATTAACTTTAATAAGACAAATTATTAATGAGCTGCCTGAGGAGTTAAAGAAAAAAGTGCAATTACCTCAATATTTACAAGCTACAAATCGTTTAGATAAAAAAACTGCTAAAGGAATATTATCCAAAGGGATGGTTCCTTTTAGTGGGGATAACGGTTTTCTTGCTAGATTTACTGATAATGGAATATTGTATCATGGCACATCGGCAGATGCGGTAACAAGTATTATAAAAGGCGGTTTTTTTATCAGCAATGCAACTCAGGGGACAGCCTTCTATGGATCTGGCGTCTACAGCACACCCAATAGAGATGTTGCATACCACGAATATGGCTCCAATGTGTTTCCTTTACATATAAATGATAATAATGAAATTAAGATTGTTGATATGAGCATTATTAAACAAGATCAAGCATTATTTGCAGAACTATCCCAAGAAATGGCAAACAAAGGTTATCAAGATATCAATGAACTATTGAGTATGGAATATGACATAGATATTATATTATACAAAGTAGATAATGATAAGAAAGAAGACGAATTTTATGTTCTTTTGCAAAATACGAGCGTGATTAGACCTGTAACAGTTCAGGATATGATAGAGCCTTATAAAGATAGCTTTAAAGACAGTACTAAAGGTTCAACTTATTTGGGGAAAATAGTACTAGACAATAAATCTTATGTGGTGCTCAAGGAAGATATTTTGTTGTCCAGTAAACAGGATGCAAAAAGCAATACTGAAGTATATCAAAAATTTCAAGAATATTCAAACTTATATCTTTTGTCTGACAATACAGACAATGATAAAGATTCACCGGTAAATATTATAAAAAAATTGATTGCCAGTACAGAAGCTTTAAAAAACGCAACGCCACCTGTTAATCTAAATATGACAAATCAGTTAATATATGAAAATTGTTTTTTAGCTGAACCAGATTATGTTTGGAATAATTTAGATAAAATTATTAACGAGGCTAAAGCTAACCCAAAAGTTGAAAGTGCATTATTAAAGTTTGTAATTAATTTTACATTTTCCTTTAAAAATAATCAAAATCAGGATAATCTTGTTGCATTATTGAAAAACTTATTAAATGCAAAAAGCAATAAATTAATCGAACAGGTTTTAGAAAAGTTAAAGTCGGTTTTGCCACAACAATTAAAAAATTTGAATTTAAAAAATGTTTTAAATTATCAAGAAATACTTTCTTTGTTAAGAGTAATAGAGGATAAGGGCTTGTTAAGGCAATATATTCACGCCCTCTCAATAAATCCTCATGCAGATGATAAGGAAAGTAGTAGAGAGTTTTCTGTAAGTAGGATGTTGCATCAAGATTCGGAATATATACGTAAAATTAATGAGATGATGTTATATGCGGCAAAAGTAGATTCGGTTGAGCTTTTCTTTTCGATGTTCAATGCACGTTTGTCAAAAATCCTAATCAAAGATGCAAGTGCAGATAACTTGTTAACAGAAGCAATTTCAAATGCATCATTTGATATCGTTAATATGCTTTTAAACGACGATCACTTAAGGCTTGAATTTGATCCAAAAACATTAGAGTTGGCTGCTGATCAGGTTGTACAAAATGTTTTTAAAGCAATGGTATTAAAAGATGAAGCTAAAGTTGAATGTTTTGAGAAAATACTATTAATGCTAATGAAAAAAGATGTAAAGCTAAGCCAGGAAATTGTTAGTCAAGAGTTTACAGGTACAATTTTAGAGTTTGCTTGTTATGCTAAAATGAGTGATCTTGCATTAGAATTGTTAAAGGATGAAAATGATTTTTATCTTCAAAAAAATATAAATTCTGCATTTGTTTATGCTTGTGAAAATGGCTTGGAAAATGTGGTTGAGAAAATGATTTCTAATGGCAAAATAATTCCTGAATTAAATAAAGAATTTATGAGGCCTTGGGAAGAGTACAATACTACTCCTCTTATTACAGCGCTATTGGCAAAAAATACAAATATTGTTTCCAAGTTGATGGATGCAGGTGTTAGTAATTTTGACTTTTTATACAGAGGTCCTCTGCCGAACCCTTTTTTTAAAATTGATCCTGTAAATGCAATAGAGATCGCAATAGAGTTTGGATATATACCTTTGGCAAAAAAAATGATCTTAAAAGCATCTAGCAATAATATTGAAATAACTAATTACGAAAAAATACTAGAAATGGCATGCGTGTCAGGCGATATGGAACTAATAGATAGTCGCTGGCGCTAAATGTCATGCGGCTTTTTTCCTATATTTACCTTTTTGATG
>CAMFJH010000003.1 GCA_945956915.1 uncultured Francisellaceae bacterium
GAAATGCCTCCTGAATTAGTACTAGGAAGTCCTTGAATTAAGCGCCAGCGACTAGTTAGCCTAAGTTTGATCTAGAATGTAACTTATAAATAGAGATATGCTTTCTTTCAATTCCAGTTTGCCAAGTGATTCCTCAGTCGGTATCCTGCTAGTATAGGATTCATTAGGAGTCGATTGATGGAATACGATATTTTAGATTATGCTGCAGCTATGGAATGCCATGAGCTACATATGAGGGCCGATGAAGAAACCGGCTTAAAGGCAATTATTGCAATCCACAGTACAAAATTAGGCCCAGCCCTGGGTGGCTGTAGATGTATAGAATATCCCTCTACTCAAGAAGCCGCTATCGATGCCATACGTTTAGCTCAGGGCATGACTTATAAAGCAGCTATGTCTAATCTACGGTTAGGTGGCGGTAAAGCGGTATTATTAAAACCGAAAGTGATACCCAATAAGGTTGCTTATTTTAAGGCGGTAGGTCGTTTTGTAGATAGTTTGAATGGACGCTATATCACCGCAGTAGACAGTGGCACTTCTATCGAAGATATGGATATTATTGCCACAGAAACCCAGCATGTCACAACGACTACCAAGGCTGCCTTTTCTATAGCTGATCCTTCTTCTTTAACTGGGTTTGGTGTCTTAAAAGGTATAGAAGCCGCCGTAAAGCATAAATTAAACAAAGACACGCTTAAGGGTCTTCATGTGAGTATTCAAGGCTTAGGGCATGCAGGTTACAGTTTGGCAAAACAATTGTATGAAGCCGGCGCAAGATTGTCGGTATACGATATCAATGCCAGTTTGCTTGAGCGTGCTAAAACGGAATTAGAAGCGACTCTTATGCCGAATTTAGAATCCTTATTAACCTTAGAATGTGATGTGTTTGCCCCCAGTGCCTTAGGCGCTATTTTAAATGATCAAACCATTCCGCATTTACAAACACCTATTGTTGCAGGATGTGCCAATAACCAATTACAAGATCCTTCTGATGGTGAAGCATTAATGCGCCGTGGTATATTGTATGCACCCGATTATGTGATTAATGCGGGCGGATTGATTTATGTGGCAGCGCAATATAATCATATTACAGAAGCTGAAGCCTATAAAAAAATAGCATCCATTTATGATACGTCTATGTATATTTTTAAGCGTGCTGATAAAGAAAAACGCCCTACCAATGACGTGGCCGATCTAATTGCTAAAGAACGCTTAAAAAATATAGGAGTTCTAGCGTGATATCCTCAAATTTTACCGCAGGTGGCTTAAAAACAGTTGCACAGTTTAGCATTGGATACACACAATTTTTAGATGCTGAAGGAAAAGTGGTTCAAACGCTGTCTGCTTTTGCAGAAGATGCACAATATTTGAAAAAATTGTACACCATGCTTATTCGTACTCGCATTTTCGATGCCAAAGCCATTGCCTTGCAGCGTACGGGTAAATTGGGTACCTATCCTTCAACCTTGGGACAAGAAGCCATTGGTGTGGGTGTTGGCGCAGCCATGCTGGCTCAGGATGTGTTTTGCCCCTATTATCGTGATGTAGGAGCCCAATTGTGGCGTGGTGTAAAGATGTCTGAAATTTTGCTGTATTGGGGGGGAGACGAACGTGGGAGCGCTTTTTCTAATCCTGTGGTTAAAGAAGATTTACCCTTGTGCGTGCCGATTGCCTCTCAAACTTTACATGCAGTTGGGATTGCAACAGCGATGAAACTGCGTAAAGAAGCACGTGTAACACTGACCACTTTAGGAGATGGCGGTACTTCAAGAGGCGATTTTTATGAAGCCCTTAATTTAGCCGGTGTGTGGAATCTACCTATTGTATTTGTTATCAACAATAATCAATGGGCTATTTCTGTGCCAAGAACAGAACAATCAGGGGCCCAAACCTTGGCACAAAAGGGTATTGCTGGCGGGATATTTAGCGAACAAGTCGATGGAAATGATGTGATTGCGGTTCGTTATGCAGTAGGCGAAGCAGTGGAACGTGCACGCCAGGGAAAAGGTCCCAGTGTGATTGAGGCCCTTACTTATAGAATGGGCGATCATACCACGGCCGATGATGCTAAACGCTATAGACCCCTTGTTGAAGTAGAAGGACATCAAAAACAAGACCCGATTGAACGATTAAAAAAATATTTAATGTCCAAAGGAGAATGGGATCAAAGCCAAGATGAGCGCCTGCAAGAACAGATGAGCGCTGAAGTCTTAAAAGCTGTTGAAGAATACACAAGCATTTCAAAAGTCCCTCGGGAATCTTTATTCGATTATCTGTATGCACAGTTACCACAGGCGTTATATGATCAAAAAGAAGAATTGTTAGGCTTAGCAGAAGGATCCAAACATGGTTGAAACAACAATCAATGCTCCGATAACCTTAATAGAAGCTGTTACACAAGCTTTAAGCTATGAAATGAAGGCAGATCCGGAAGTCATAATACTGGGTGAAGATGTGGGTAAAAATGGGGGCGTTTTTAGAGCCACCCAAGGTTTACAAGCGCGTTTTGGGATAGATAGAGTCTTAGATACACCTTTAGCTGAAAATATGTTAGTAGGCATGGGTATCGGCATGGCCACCCAAGGATTAAAGCCCATCGTAGAAATTCAGTTTATGGGCTTTATTTATTCGGGCATGGATCAAATCATCAGCCATGCTTCCAGAATGCGTAACAGAACACGTGGACGTTTAAGTTGCCCAATGGTAATACGTACCCCTTATGGGGCCGGTATTCATCCTCCTGAACATCATTCAGAAAGTACCGAAGCCTTGTTTGCACACATCCCGGGGATTCGAGTTGTGATACCATCTACCCCTGCCCGTGCTTATGGTTTATTATTAGCCGCCATTCGCAATCCGGATCCTATATTGTTTTTAGAACCCACACGTTTATATCGTTTAATGAAACAAGCCGTGCCGGATACCGGCGAAGCATTGCCTTTGGATTTGTGTTTTGTTTCAAGAGAAGGGCAGGATTTAAGCTTAATCAGCTGGGGTGCTATGATGCATGAAACACTGCAAGCCGCAGAGCAATTAGCCTTAGCGGGAATAGAAGCGGAAGTGATAGATGTGGCGACTATTAAGCCTTTAGATATCGATACCATTTTAGCCTCTGTGGAAAAAACAGGGCGTTGTGTGATTGTGCAAGAAGCCACTAAAAGTTTTGGTGTGGGGGCTGAAATTGCAGCACAAATAGCAGAAAAAGGATTAATGTCACTCTTGGCACCCATCGAAAGGATCGGGGCTTATGATATGATTGTGCCATTATATAAAATGGAAGAATATTATTTACCAACGGTTAATCGTATCTTGGATGCGGCACATAGAGTGATGGAGTTTGCATAAATGGAAATCTTTAAATTACCCGATTTAGGAGAAGGATTACCCGATGCAGAAATTGTTGCATGGCATGTTACAGAAGGTACTGAAGTTAAAACCGATCAAAGTTTAGTATCGATGGAAACTGCAAAAGCTGTGGTGGAAGTGCCTTCACCGGTTTGTGGGCGTATTTTAAAATTATATGGTAAGCCCGGTGATGTTATCAAAACGGGAGAAGCTTTAGTAGAATATGAAACAACTTCTAATACGCGTTCTGATACTGGAACGGTGGCTGGAACATTGCAAACTTCCGATAAAATAGTGATAGAGCCTTTAACAACAATAAAGACTCAAAGCGGGCAAGCACTGAAAGCAACACCTGCTGTAAGAGCATTAGCACAGCGTTTAAAAGTAGATTTATCAAAAATCATCCCAACAGCTGCCAATCAGACTATCAGTTTACAAGATGTACAGCAGTATGCGGCTCAGCATAAAAATGCAGGGGATTATACGCCTTTAACCGGTGTGCGCAAAGTTATGGCACAGGCGATGACAGAAGCTCATAAAAATGTGGTACCCATTACCGTGGTAGACGATGCTTATTTGTTAGGTTGGGATCCAAAAACGGATATTTCGGTTCGTATTATTCAAGCGCTGATCAGAGCCTGTCAGCAAGAACCTGCTTTAAATGCCTGGTACGATGGGACAAGCTTAAGTCGACAATTACTCTCGGAAGTGCATGTAGGCCTAGCCATGGATTCGGCAGATGGCTTATTCGTGCCTGTTATTCATCATGCACACACTTTAAATGCAGAGCAATTAAGAGAAAAGATCGACTATTATAAAAAACAAGCCAATGCACGCTCATTTAAGCCTGAAGAATTTCAAGGTGCTTCTATCATTTTATCGAATTTTGGAAAATTTGTAGGACGTTATGCCAATCCGATTGTGATGCCTCCGATGGTGGCGATTGTAGGTACAGGCAGTATAAGGCAAGAAGTGATCGCGATCAATAATACGCCCACAGTAGCTGCAGTATTGCCCTTATCGCTCAGTGTTGATCATCGAGCTGTAACAGGAGGTGAGGCTACTCGATTTTTAGCTGCCATGTTGGAGGCTCTAAAGCAATAATATGAAAGTATTATCAATTAAAAATTTAAACAAGACTTACCCTAATGGTGTTGTGGCTGTTAAGGGACTCGATTTAGAAGTTGAACAAGGGGATTTTTTTGCGCTATTAGGCCCAAATGGTGCCGGCAAAACCACAACGATTGGCATTATCAGTTCCTTGATCAATAAAACAAGCGGACGAGTATCGATTTTGGGCTACGATTTAGATACCCATTCTGAAATAGCTAAAACCCATATTGGGCTAGTCGCTCAAGAATTTAATTTTGGGATGTTTGAAAAAGTATTAGACATTGTAGTTAACCAAGCAGGCTATTACGGAATCCTCAAATCAACTGCTTTAGAGCGTGCTGAGTTTTATTTGAAAAAATTGGGTTTATGGGAAAAAATAAATCATATTTCACGTAGTTTGTCAGGGGGCTTAAAGCGACGATTGATGATTGCACGAGCCTTGGTGCATGAGCCCAATATTTTAATCTTAGATGAACCCACAGCCGGCGTAGACATTGAATTGCGTCGTTCTATGTGGACTTTTTTAAAAGAAATCAATGAAAAAGGCACAACTATTATTTTGACCACACATTATTTAGAAGAAGCAGAATCTTTGTGTAAGCGCATAGCCATTATAGATAAAGGTGAGATTAAAGAAAATACCACGGTCAAAGAACTGTTATCTCGTCTTAAAACAGAGTCCATTATTGTGGATCTTAAAGCACCTTTAAGCAGCCCACCCCAAATAGAGGACTGTGATACAGAATGCATAGACGATACTACTTTAGAAATTACTTTTCCTAAAAAATACAGTTTGAATGATATTTTTTCGGCATTGGATAAACACAATATTCAAGTGCTTAGTATGCGTAATAAGGCTAACCGTCTAGAACAATTGTTTTTTAATTTGATACAAGAAAATAGGATCACCAAAGAGTTATAAAATGTTTAGAATTAAAGAAAACGCCATTGCTTTGTATACCATTGTCCAGAAAGAAATAACACGTTTTTTAAGAATTTGGACTCAAACCCTATTGCCTTCAGTGATCAGCATATCGCTGTATTTTGTAATTTTTGGTAATTTGATCGGGCCTAAAATTGGTACCATGGAAGGTTATACTTACATGGAATACTTAGTGCCTGGTTTAATCATGATGTCTATTATTACCAATGCCTATGCCAATGTCGTGGCTTCATTTTTTGGTGCAAAATTTCAACGGAATATCGAAGAAATGCTCATCTCACCCATGTGGCCCTCAACGATTTTATGGGGGTTTGTACTGGGGGGAATGGCAAGAGGGGTTTGTATTGGTTTATTGGTAACAATCGTTTCTTTGTTTTTTACAAGCCTCAAAATAGAGCATCTTGGTTTAACTGTATTGGTTACTTTTTTAACTGCCAGTTTATTTTCTATGGCGGGTTTATTAAATGGAATCTTTGCTAAAAAGTTTGATGATATTAACATCGTACCTACCTTTATCTTAACGCCTTTAACCTATTTAGGCGGCGTTTTTTATTCTGTAAACATGTTATCGCCTTTTTGGCAAGATTTAACGCGTCTGAATCCTATTTTTTACATGGTCAATGCTTTTCGTTATGGCATGTTAGGCCAATCGGATGTTTCTATCAAACAAGCCCTTTTAGTTATCATCGCCTTCACAATTGCAACTTATATTCTCACAATCCTACTATTAAAAAAAGGTGTAGGGACTAGAGGGTAGTTTTTCCCAAAAGATCATTAAAGCTTGTACATACACCTTTACATTAAGGAACTTATGCCACCTCAATAGGTCTATCCCATATGCATGAGATTTGCAGCAATATGATAATGGGAGTAAGACATGTCGATTGTAGAAATCCTCAATCCTGGTGAAAATGAAGAAAGTAAAAAAATCCAAGAATTATTTGGGGTAGATGCATATCCCAGCGCTGTTAGAGAACGTGGTCTTTCATTTATTAAAGGGGCACTATTGATACTCGAAAATGCCCGGTTATCTGCTACTGAATTATATGCTTATCAAAAAGAATTGGAAAATATAAGCGTTAATTGGCTGTCTATAGCTGCTAGTGAATATGATAAAGAATCGATCTTAGCCTTAAAGAAAGTACTCAATAAAAAAGTAGAAGGGTGGGTGCCAGAATTACAACAGGCTTCAGGATTATCTAAGAAAGCTAGAGAAAAAATTAAAAAAAACCTTAAGAATGCTCTTTACCATGCGGAAAATCATGTAAATTGGAAAGAAAGAGAACCAATCAGTTCTGTCATTTTTAGTGAAAACGGAAAATCCTATTTAGAGCGCACAGATGAACCTATTATGGATTTAACGCTTGCTCAAACTCAAGAATGGGAAAGCATATTAGGTCCTGAAAGTAAAAGACCAGCATGGTTTAGAGATTTAGCCGGATGGGAACAAGAATATTTTCGTAAACGAGTAGAGTCTTGGGATAAAACAAAAACCAAAAATTTAGGTGAGCATTTAAGTGTTCCACCCACGACGGTAAGAGCGTATCCGGGTGCAAGAAATGCTTATAAATCTACCTTTAAGATTTATGAAAAACAAGGAAAAGAATTTGTCTTGGTAAGTACTACTCAAAAAATTAGATCAGGGCACGTAACCCCTCTGGAGATGAAGGATAAAAAAGCTTGTTTGCGTGCAACAAAAGAAAATATAAAACAATTAATGTTGTTCGATATTCAAAATCAACTTGAAAATGGCATACAAGAAAAAGATGGAACACTTAATGTTTTGATTAACTTGCAAACTTTGGTAACGCCCTTTGCACCTCATGAAGATTATAAGATGAACATCATTCGTCGACAAGCGGTAGAAGAATTACAAAACGAATTTAAAGGGAAAAGAGAATTTAAAAGATTTTTAGAAGAAAACAATGTTGAAATACCTACTGGTGTTAAACCAAAACTCAGCTTAATTACTTCAAATCATGCAGTTAATCAAGGACGCTTTTTTGTTAGGAAGCATAGTGAAAACAAGAAAACTTTATCTGTAATAAATAAACGCTTAGAAAAATTGGAAAAAATGCAGGCAGGAGAAATAAGGGATAAGGGGATTGATTTAGAAAAGGTGCGAAAAGCAAAACAAAAGTATGATCAAATAACACAAACATTTTTCAGCACTCAAAGATGGGGCAATTGGCGAGCTCACGGTGTTAATCATAATATAGAGCGAGCTGCCTTAGAGCAAATTATGATTGATGGCTTAGGGGGTATTCGTATAGGCAGCTGTAAAAGTGGAAAGGATAGAGAGGGTGCAGTCAACATGCATATGGCTGCTATGTTACTCTATTATAAAGAACATAATAATGAGTTTCCTCCTATTCCCAATACTCGTAGGCCTTTTACCGCTGATGAAGCAAGAAAACGTGAAGAATATGAAGAGATTGTGGCTCGTGTTTTTATTCAAGGTCATGATACTGAAATTGCCAATACAAATTCCCAAGGTGCACGGGGCATAAAAGAAGTCGGTGTTTTTTTAGGTAAGAATGTTATTAAGAAAGTTGGGTCGTTTATTGCAAAAAATCTAAGTTCAGAAGCTTTAGAACCAGAAGAATTAGGCGAAAATGCTGTAAAAACCAGCAACAAGTCTGCAGGTTTAAATAAGGTTTCAGAGCCTTCATTACTTGCTAAAATAAGAGGTAAGGGGGTAGATGTTGATAAAATTGATAATTTAACTAAAATGTTAGTGCTTAACAAGCTGCCAGATTATAAAGAAAATAGGTTTAAAGCAATTTTAGAACTCTTAGAATCATCGAGTGATCAGGGTATTGACTTGACTCAAGAACATATTAATATTTATCTTAAGATTATGAAAGAACATAATTTAGCTATAGAGCCAGCAGTACTTAGCACACTTATGCATGAATTAGTAAGTTCATTAAAACATTCTCACAGAGTACAGTTGGATGAAAATGATGAAGTAATAGTGGACAATACCCCTACATATACCAAGCAAGAAGTGATAAATAAATTAAGAGAAATGCTAGAGGCTGAGCCTGACAAGAAAAAACAAATCTATATGGATTTGTTTCACACATTAGAAGCAATTGAAGAAATATTTAGTGAGTTTATCACTTTAAAAATTAATAATGAGTTAGGAGACCCTTTAAGAAAAATAGATTTGGAACGTGAACTGGAAAAAGACAATTTGTTATCTGAAAAAATGCAACTGGTTTTATTATTGGCTAAAGCAAGAGGTGGAAAGATTTCAGATGAGGTAATAGCTTCTTACGAAGCAAAATATCCTGGGTTTGCAGAAAAATATAAAAATCAAAAAACAATAGCAGACATTAAGAGTTTTGAAGATCAACCACAACTAGGAGGGTGGTATAAAGGATTGTCAGAAACAATTGAAAAAAATCAAGAGGGTGAGGATGACTTTCTACAAGAATTTGATGAGAGTTTGTTGCTGTTAAGTGCTGATCAAGTTGATTTTGTAAATAATTTAGAAAAATTTTTTTCACAAACCGTGAGTGAGACAACAGATGGAAAACCTTTAAGTCATCTTAAATCAGTTCCAGGATCTATTGTGTTTTGTGAATTAAAGAAAACAAATGATAATTATTATAATATTACTTTTCATCCTTGTGGAAATGTAATCAATAATAAAGATTTTATTGAAACATTAATCAAACTTCAAATTCCACCCTTTGTGTTTGATAAAGATGGTATAAAAGCTACTTTGCGATGCTCTGATGCACAGCTGAAGGAATTAATGAAAGTTTTTAATGAAAGTGAAATAATAAAACATAAGGAATCAGTTGCAGTGCACGGATTAAAAACAATTTCTGGGATTGATGTTTTTATAAAAGAGCATGCTGCTATGCTTGCATCGAAAAACTCTATCTATTTTAAGGAAAAGATAAAGAAGATAAAAAAAGGAGATCAGGGGATGTTAACAGAAAAGATAACAAAAGATGCGGTGTTAAATTTTTTAGATATGATATCAAATTTGCCAGAAGATATGTCTGTTTTTGGAAAATTAGAAGTGCAAACAAGAATACTAACTGTTCTCTATGATAATATGTTGTTGAGTGGATTTTCTAAAATTCCTGAAAAAAAGAAAGTACAGGAATCCATTAAAGCAATGTTGAAAAAAGTACGTCAAGAAAGACAAGGCTTATTGATTGCTTTAAAAGAAAATGCTATAGAAAGAAATAACTTGGGTTTCTTAGATTATGATAAAGTAGCAAAAAAATATTTTCAAGAACAAATAAAAATAGATTTTGAAGAAGAAGTGGAAAATAAGCTTTTAAAGCGGGCGGCAGAGATACCCACACCATTTAATGGACATACAATTTCTAGCTTACCGCCTACGGGGGGTAAACAAGAAAAGGCGGAGTTTACAGGCTTTTATATGGATGAGTATGGAAAAGAGTTCATGATTAAAATGTCTAAAAACCACCTTGCAGATAATGTTGCAGAAGTGGTGACATCGTCTATATTAGAAGATATTGTCGGTGAGAAACATTCTGTTAATTATAACTTCATAGAATCTGACAATGGACATATGTACCTTAAGTCAGAAAAAAGGCCTGAATTTGAAACTTTGAAAGATCGAATGGGTCGAACCGGTGGAAAAGGCTTTTTATGGTTGGGTTCCAATCCAAAATTTGATCAAAATAAAAAAATAATTTATAAAAACATTACACTTGATGTGGAAAATAAAAATAATTTTTTCTCAAAAGAGAATCGGTTTAAAAGATGGGTACATCGAAAGTTGTTAAAAGAAAATAAAAAAATAAAACGCCAATGTGCCAAAATTTTGGCTGCAACGTTATTAGTGTTAGATTCTGATTGTCAAGTGGAAAATATGTGTTTTTATACTGCTGATAGCAATACACAAATGGCAAAATTTGATGATGGCTGGGGTTTGGTAGGTATTTGTACTCCTGGTAATGAAAGGGTTAAATTATTTGAAAAAATAGATTATCATGGAACTCGAGGCACTCATAAAGAGGCTTTTCTTCCAACAAACCACTGGTTAGATTATCCAGTTATCCTTCATAGTAAAGAATTTGTTGATGGGCTTCGTGAAGTGGCTTTGAAGATGAAAGAAAATATGGGTGGTTCTGCAACTAAAGCCTTACTTAAAATTGAGACGGCATATAAAGAAAAACCTATTCCAGAATTTGATATAAATAGTTTAAAAATAAACGATATAGACAGTGTAAAGAAAAAGCGTGAAATAATGCTTCTTAAAGAACAGTCTCGGGTTCAAGTTTTGAAGCTTAAAGCTTATATTGAATTTGCAACTCATATAGGCATTTATAGTTGGGGTCAGAGGAAAGAGGAGTTGGAGAAATTAGAGCAAGTAGATGCTGAAGATCTAAGAAAACTAGAAGAGTTAGATTCAAAAATAAAATTATTAGACGATGTAGCAGATGTTGGCCTTAAAAATGAAATTGCAAATAATATAGTGCTACATTTGAAAGGGGCAGTTGATAATATCAATGGACAGACAACCGCTTTCCGTGAGTTTATTCAAAAAAAATTATCTGAACGCTTAAATGCAAGAGCGGACTCTATGCTCTTACTGAGTCAAACGCTTAACATCGCGATAAAAATGGATTCAGGTGCCTATAAACGACCAAAAAATTCTCCTGTAGACCCGTCTAAAACGATACTTGCAGATCTCGAAGAGGTGCATCAAATATTAAAGAGTGTTTATAAAACAAATTTAAATGATGCCACTTTAGAAATGATTTTTCCTGAATTTAAAGAAGCTCCAAAACCCTTTGTTTCTCAGACAAGAATTGCATTTTTAGAAAAAGTGCTTAAAGCTATCAAGAAAGACCTAACAAAAGAAGCACGAAAAAACTCAGAGACATATCAATATTTTAAAAAGATATTGAAAGACGCAAATGCTAAAGAGCTTTTTAGGTTACAAGTTGGAAGCAAGCCTTCTAAAATAATAGATGGGCATGAACCTGTAATATTAAAATCTACACCAGACATTGGGGCATTCCTTGAGACTATGGGTGATATACCTAGCACTGACGTTACTCCAGCGATCCCAAAGATTTCTGAACCCGCACTTATACATCCTGTGCTACCTTCTCAATTAAACTTACTAGAACCATCGCGACGGTCACCAACGATCTTATCTGCATATACAAGGCCAGCATCTCAAACGGCATCCAGCAATGAAAAGCTTAAATTGTCAGATACAGATTTAGATAAATTTAATACAGATCCAAACTTGAATAAATACGCTAAGCTCTCATGTGAAGATAATCGACCTAAATTTACAGGCCAAAATCTTGTGGGCGTATTGAGTGCTTGCAAAGAATCTGAGCATAAGGCATTTAAAGAATTAGCTGAATTAACCTATACATTGGCAATTAATTCTACCACCCCTGAACCACTTGCGATTAATCAAGCAAAACGATGCTTAGAAGATCCTATCATGGGCAAACAAATTACAATTTTAAGAATTGGCGATAAAGTTTATTCGGACGATTTGAGAATAAGAGATAATATAGATAATTATCAAGGGACCATCGAAGACTTTAAAAACAAGTATATGGGACAAGCGGGGTTGCCTTCAAGACCTGCCTTGGGCCCTGGCCGGACTTAATTTTCTGTATAAACCCTCAGCTTTATTCAGTTGACAATCTAAGCTGTATAGTATTAAAATCAATACAATTTTTAACACTACACTTATAAATAGGATTATTATGCATAGGCTATTTGCTCGTTACGATGCTTTTATTATTGATCTCTGGGGGGTGGTCCACGATGGTGTTTATGCATACCCAGGCGTGGTTCAAACCTTAAATAATTTAATTGCACAAAAAACAGTGCTATTTCTATCCAATGCTCCCCGCCCTGCTGAAGTGGCTATGAAGAAATTAATTGAAGAGGGTATTCATGCACAGCCTAGGCACGTTTTAACTTCAGGAGATGCTGTTAGAGAGCAATTAATAAAGTGGGATGATCCTGTTTTTTCTCAATTAGGAAGGTGCTTGTATCACCTTGGCGCTGCTAAAAATCAAGATATTTTATCTGGCTTAACACTGAATACTACAACAGAAATTGAAAAAGCAGATTTTGTTTTGCTAAGCGCTTTTATGGAAGCTGACGAAGACTTAACACAGTTTGATGATCTACTGCATACCGCCTTAAAAGCTAAATTGCCTCTTATTTGTGCAAACCCAGATAAAATTGTTGTCCACGGTGAGGGTATGCGATATTGCTCTGGGGTTTTAGCCGAAAAATATGAAAAGATGGGCGGAACTGTATTTTATTACGGAAAACCAAACCCTAGAGTCTATGAACTTGCTTTCAAGCGCTTAGCAGCCGTAGGTATTCATGATAAAAAACGCATGCTGATGATAGGCGATACCTTGGAAACAGATATCTTAGGCGCTAACAATGTGGGGATTGATTCGGCTGTGGTGAAAACCGGTAATATGGAAAAACTCTTGATTGCAGGTAATAGTATGGAGAAAATTCTACAAAATTATGGTATTATGCCCACTTGGGTAATCGATAGTTTAGCACTAGAAAAGGTAGATTTTTATGGTTGAAAAAACACTCAGCCCACAGCAACTTCTGCGTCCAGATGGTGCAACTATTGCCTATCATCAAATGCTGGGTACTGATCCGGGTGTTATTTATTTGAGTGGTTTTAGAGCTGATATGAACGGCAATAAAGCCAGTTATTTAGAAAAAGTATGCAAAGAAAAAAACAGATCTTTTGTACGTTTCGATTATTTTGGGCATGGTCTTTCTTCCGGTCGATTTGAAGATGCCTTTTTAGGCAGATGGAAAAGCGATGCACTCGCAGTATTAGATGAATTAACAGTAGGCCCACAAGTTTTAGTAGGATCCAGCATGGGTGGATGGATTATGCTCTTGCTCGCGCTTGCACGGCCCGAACGCATTAAAGGTCTATTGGGCATTGCGGCTGCACCCGATTTTACTAAAGATATACTCTATAAGTTAAAACAGAATTTTAAAGATGATCTCTTGTCTAAAGGGATCTGTTATGTGCCTTCTTATTCAGGAGATGCACCATACCCCATTACCATGAAGCTTATCGAAGAATCGGCTAAACATCATGTCTTGGATAATCCTATCCCTATCCATTGCCCAATCCGTTTATTGCATGGCATGAATGATTCTGATGTGCCTTGGCAACAGTCAATCAAACTTATGAATGCTTTAGAGTCTAAGGATGTGCAAATCAATTTGGTGAAAAATGGAAATCATCGATTCTCTCGCCCGGATAACCTAGAAGTACTGGCGAGTACACTTGATTCTTTTTTTTAGGCAGTCTAGACTCTTAATATCCAATTGGTGTTTGGTATCGCTTAATTAATAGGAGACATGTATGTTAAAGCAAATTTTAGTGGGAATTGTGTCAGGTAGCTTGGTATTATGCAGTGGCGCCTTATTTGCCAATACAGATAAAAACAAACTTGAAGAAATGAAAAAAGAAGATAAAATGCAAGAAAAAGAAATGCATAAAAAACATGAACAAGAAGAAAAAGAAATGCATAAGAAAAATGAGCAAGATGAAAAGAAAATGCATGAAGATAATAAGAAAAAAGAAGAAGATATGAAAAAGGAAATGAAGCAAGATAAAAAATCATAATCCTAAACGGTTCTGATTTTTAAATCCAAAACCCCAAGTGAAACCACTTGGGGTTTTGTTTTAATTAATCGATTCTGGTAATTCTTCTGTGTTAGGTACTGAGGGTGTAAGCAATTTAGGCCTAAAATAATCTTGGGTTTCTTGTTTTACAACAGCTGCTAAACCAATGATGGCAATCAAATTGGGAATAGCCATAAAGCCATTTGCTATATCAGCTAAAGCCCAAACCAATTCTAGTTTTAATAAAGCACCCACTAATACCATAGCGGTATAAATATAACGGTAAATGAGAATACTTTTGGTACCAAAAAGATATTCTACGCATTTTTCACCATAATAACCCCAGGCCAATACCGTGGTGAATGCAAACATGATAAGCCCTATCACAACCACATATTGTAGTCCTGGGTATGTGGAGTCGAAAGCAGCCATCACCATTGTCGAGCCGGTTAATACTTGACCATCAGCACCCACGGTTCCCAAGACACCAGTGACAGCTAAGACTAAACCTGTGATAGTACAGATGAGCATTGTGGAAATAAAAACCCCACTGATAGCAAATAACCCTTGTTCTGCTGGGTGTTTAACTTTTGCACTGGCCGCGGCAATGGCTAAACTACCGAGTCCCGCTTCATTAGAAAAGACTCCTTTAGAGACGCCATATTGCATGGCCAATAACATGCTCGATCCCACAAATCCACCCGTAGCCGCTTGGCCCGAAAATGCAGAGCTTATAATAAGCCATAAAGCATCTAAGAGATGATCATAATTGATAGCCAGGATGAATAAGCCCACTAAAATATAAACCAGTGCTTTAAAAGGCACTAGCCACTCAGCCACTCGGCCAATGCTGGTAATACCCCCTAAAAAGACAGCAGCGATAAAAACACTCATGACTATGCCTACAGTGCTATGGCTTACAGAAGGAAAAGCCGCTGTCACGGCATGGGCTACTGAATTGGCTTGTACCAAATTACCAATGCCAACAGCAGCCAAAGCACCAAACAAAGCGTATAACCAAGCCAATTTAGGCTTATTTAGACCTCGAGCAAGGGTGTACATAGGACCACCCGCCATCGTGCCTTTTGTATTTTGTATGCGGTATTTAACCGAAAGCAGTGTTTCAGAATAAGCGGTTGCCATCCCCAAGAAAGCAATTACCCACATCCAAAAAAGCGAGCCAAATCCACCAATTGCTACAGCAGTAGCAATACCTGCGATATTACCCGTACCAATAGCACCGGCTAAAGAAGTCATTAAGGATTGAAAAGAGGAGATATCCCCTGGCGAGCTTTGTTCTTTATTTTTAGTCGGATTAAAAACCATTTTTAAGGCTGTGCCCAATTGCTTAAATTGTAAGCCCTTTAAACGAAAGCTTAGATAAATGCCCACAGAAACCAATAAGAAGAGCAAAGGACCGCTCCATAAGAAGTCTCTGAAGCACATGATTGACTCTAAAGAGAGCTGAAATGGCATATAAGGTACTCCACTTAGATAATACATACAACTTAGGGTTAACCCTTACCATACCAGAAATTTAAATGCCTGAGAAGCTTCCTAGCTGATTTTAAAAAATACAGACAGCTAGAAGAAATGTTAAGAAAAAACAGTATAGACATAGAACTTAATACTGTGATAGTACACTTAAGGTAATTTAAAAACAAGAGAGTGCAAGATCTGTTATTTAAGCTTCCAAAGGTTGCATTTCCTCTTGTCGTTTTTTTAATTGTGTTATCGCTTGAACGAGTTCTTCAATTCGTTTTTGTTGAGTCTCAACTAGCGCTTTTGGCGCTTTTTCAATAAAATTAGGATTGTTTAATTTTGTGTTAAGCAATTCATATTCTTTTTGATGTTTTTCGATTTCTTTTTGTAAACGTATCATTTCAGCCTGAACATCAATGATATCTGCAAGAGGTACTAAAATTTCCAATGAACCTACTAAAGCCGTAGAGGCCGCAGGTCGTTTGTCAGAAGGTTTTGGAACGTTAATCGATTCTATTTTAGCGATCGCTTTTAATAGTGTTTGATGTTCTTGTATGCGTTTTATTTCCGCTTCATTTGCATTCCACAACTGAATGGACAGCGGTTTTTTAGGCGCAATATTCATTTCACCCCGGATGTTACGAATACCCAGAATAAATAATTGCAACCAAGCAATTTCAGATTCGCTGTGCGTATCCAGAAGATCTGCCTGATATTCTGGATAGGGAGCCAACATAATTGTTGGAACTGCGTGATATTTTGTAATTGAATTCAGTTTTTGCCAAATAGTTTCTGTAATATAAGGCATAATAGGATGAATGATCCTTAATAACTCGTCTAATAACGTGATAAGCGTATAACGTGTAGCATTTTGCTCATCGGGATAATAAGTATTTGTGCTATCGTTTAAAATGGGCTTAGAAAGCTCTAAATACCAATCACAATATTCATTCCATGTAAAATCATAAATCGTTTGCGCCAATAAATCAAAACGATAGAGTTTTAAATGTTCTGCAATAATTTGTTTAGTTTGTTCCCATCTAGATAAAATCCATTTGTCCGCTAAACTTAAATGAGATTTAATAGGCACCGTGTAATGATAGTTTTCGGGGATATTAGAGAGCACATATCGACTTGCATTCCACAATTTATTACAAAAATGTTTGTACCCTTCTATGCGGTGTAAATCAAAACGCGCAAAGCGACTGGGGGTTGCAAATGCACAAAATGAAAAACGCAAAGCATCAGTACCGTAACTTGGAATCCCATTAGGAAATTGGGCACGGGTATGTTTTTCGATTTTAGCCGCCAGTTGTGGTTGCATCATATCAGAAGTGCGTTTTAAAACTAAAGGTTCTAGTTCAATCCCATCGATTAAATCAATGGGATCTAATACATTACCTTTGGTTTTAGACATTTTTTGGCCATCTTGATCTAGGATCAACGGATTAATATACACTTCATGAAAAGGAATTTCACCTGTGAATTTTAGGCCAAACATTATCATCCTTGCAACCCAAAAAAAGATAATATCAAAGCCTGTAATGAGTACTTGGGTAGGATAAAATGTTTTAAAGGCTTCTGTCTTTTCAGGCCAACCCAAGGTTGAAAAGGGCCATAAGGCAGAAGAAAACCATGTGTCTAGTACATCCGGATCTTGGGTCAAAGGAAAATCTGCAGCCAGTTTGTATTTTATACGCACCGCACTTTCAGAGTCTGCGACATAAATATTGCCTGCAGCATCATACCATGCAGGAATACGATGACCCCACCACAGTTGTCTACTGATGCACCAATCTTGAATTTTATGCATCCAATCAAAATAGGTGTTGCTCCAATTTTCAGGTACAAATTTAATTTTACCCGATTCTACTGCCGCAATCGCAGGTTTTGCCAATTCTTCAATTTTAACATACCATTGATCAGTTAACATGGGTTCTAAGATCGCACCACTGCGATCACCTCTGGGTACCATCAACGTGTGAGCTTCTGTTTTTTCTAATAAATTAAGATTTTCTAGATCTTTTAATATTTGTGCTCGTGCTACATATCTATCCAAACCCTGATACGCTTTAGGCGCATTTTCATTCAAGGTCGCTGTTAAGCTAAAAATATTGATAAGGGGTAATTGATGTCGAGTTGCCATTGCATAATCATTGAAATCGTGGGCAGGTGTGATTTTAACACAACCTGTTCCAAATTCTTGTAGCACACTCTCATCTGCAATAATGGGGATTAGGCGATCGCAAAGCGGTAGACGTACCGATTGGCCAATATAAGCTTGGTAACGTGGATCTTCAGGATGTACTGCAACCGCAACATCGCCCAATAAAGTTTCAGGGCGGGTGGTTGCAACGATGATTGCTTGATCAGGTTGATTGGCTAAAGGATATCGAATATGCCAAAGCGAACCCTTTTCTTCTAGCAATTCGACTTCTAAATCTGAAACAGCTGTATGCAGTACAGGATCCCAATACCCTAAGCGTTTTTTCTTATAAATAAGTCCCTCATCAAAGAGTTGAATAAAAACGGTTTGTACCGCTTTTGATAAGCCTTCATCCATGGTAAAACGTTCGGTAGACCAATCCACTGAAGCACCCATGCGACGCAATTGACGCGTGATATTGCCACCGGATTCTGCTTTCCATTGCCAGATACGCTCGATAAAAGCCTCTCGACCCAGATCATGTTTGCAAAGATTTTGAGCACTGAGTTGTCTTTCAACTACCATCTGGGTTGCAATACCAGCGTGATCCGTGCCCACTTGCCACAAGGTATTGTTTTGCTGCATTCGATGGCTACGGATCAATGTGTCCATCAGCGTTTGTTGAAATGCATGACCCATATGCAAGCTGCCGGTTACATTAGGCGGGGGAATCATAATGCAATAAGGCTGACCTTCACCTTTGGGTTTAAAATAGCCCGCATTTTCCCATCGAAGATATTGATCTTGCTCTAAGGTTTTAGGATCATAAGTTTTATCAAGCATGAGTTTACCCCTGTTGTTTGTATTCCGGCTCTTGGTTTTGGGCATAATTGAGTAAATACTGTATCAATAAAGGCACGGGTCTGCCTGTAGCCCCTTTTTCTTTGCCAGAAGTTCTAAAGGCTGTACCGGCTACATCAAGGTGTGCCCAAGAATAGGCCTTAGTGAAGCGTGCTAAAAAACAAGCCCCTGTAATGGCGCCTCCTTCGGGTACATTGCCTATATTGGCCATATCTGCAAAATTACTGGATAAGGATTCCTGATAGTCTTCCCATAAGGGTAATTCCCAGCAACGGTCACCACTTTCCTGACCTGCTTCTAATAAAGCCGTAGCCAGGGGAGGGTGGTTAGTGAATAACCCACTGGGAAATCTACCCAATGCCATCACACAAGCACCCGTTAAAGTGGCAATGTCAATGACAATTTCGGGTTGATAGCGTTCGCAATAACTTAAAGCATCACATAAAATTAAACGCCCTTCTGCATCGGTGTTTAATATTTCTACGGTTTGGCCTGAAAAGGTTCTCACAATATCATCAGGGCGCGAGGCTTTAGAACCTGGCATATTTTCCGCAGTTGGAATAACGCCGATGATATTTAAAGGTAAATTCAGCCTTGCTGCAGCTTCAAGGCTTGCTAAAACGCTGGCCCCTCCGCACATATCAAATTTCATGCCAATCATACTAGCGGGTTGTTTAAGCGAGTTACCGCCTGTATCAAAAGTAATGGCTTTACCCACTAAAATAATAGGTTTTGCAGTTTTATCTGCGTGACCGGCATATTCCAGGGTAATAAATTTAGGTGGGTGTATAGAGCCTTGTCCCACAGCCAATAAAGCACCCATTTTTAGAGTGGCAATTTGTTGTTCATCTAAGACTGTGGTCTGAATCTTCGGAAAGCGTGTAGCCAGTGCTTGAGCTTCTTTGGCTAAAAAACTGGGGGTGCAAATATTGGGGGGCGTGTTACCCAAATTCCGCGTTTTAGAAACGGCTTCGGAAATAATAAGGCCTTCCAAGATTCCACGTTCTATAGATTTTTTTTCTATATCTCCGCCTAAGGATGGTAAGGTGACTTTTAAGAGAGGGTGAGTTTTGATATCTGTTTTAGATTTAAAATCATTAAACTGATAGGTACATTCCATGAAAATTTCGACCAATTGTCTGGTTTTCCAATACATATCTCGATTTTTGACAGACAATTCTGTTAAGGTACATACCATATCCTTAACACTGGTAGATTGTAATGCACAGATGGTTTTGCGAAGAATATCTCGGTATTGATTGTCTTCGAGTTCTTTGTTTTCACCACAAGCCACGACTAATAAACGTTCTGCTAAGAGATTGGGCACGCTGTGGAGCAATAAAGGCTGAGCCGCCTTACTGTCTAAGTCGCCTGACTTTATCAGGTTGCTTAAAAAACCATTACTCTTATCATGAGCATCTAAACGATGAGCCGAGGGAGAAAGTGTT
Source organism: uncultured Francisellaceae bacterium (assembly GCA_945956915.1). Taxonomy (GTDB): domain Bacteria; phylum Pseudomonadota; class Gammaproteobacteria; order UBA6186; family Azoamicaceae; genus CAMFJH01. The sequence goes on from CAMFJH010000003.1 coordinate 19,992, forward strand.
CTATCGTTGAATACTCCAAGCACTAAACAGCTTGTTTTTTGAGATTCTGGATGGTTATGGGTGGTTATAAATTCCATAGTCGTGCTGCCTCCAGTGGTTTGTTAGCGTAAAAACTGCTAGTGTACGCTATTAGCTTATTTTTTTGTAGGCCCAATTTGATACAAGAAGGCAGGATTTGATATAAATGATTATTGCTAGGTATTTAACTAAAGAGATTCTTTGGAGCTTAGTTGCAGTTTTGGGTGTATTATTGCTGATTGCGATAAGCGATAAGTTTGTACAATATATGGCAAAAGCTGCAACAGGGGAATTGCCTGCCGTTTTTGTATTTCAAATAGTCATTTTATATATTCCTGAATTATTGAGTTTAATTTTACCTTTAAGTTTGTTTATTGCAATTTTATTGGTTTATGGCCGTTTACATATTAACTCTGAAATGCTGGTACTGTTTACTTCTGGGATGGGTTGGGGCTTGCTTAGCCGCATAACCTTAAAACTTGCTTTAGTGATTATGCTTATAGAAGGCGCGCTAACCTTATGGTGTGTCCCTGTTTTAGAAGAATACAGAGCTCATATTATTGCCGAAGGCGAAGCCGTAGGCGTGATGCAGGCGATGATTCCAGGTCGTTTTCAAAGTACCTCCGATGGCAAAATTGTTTTTTACCTAGAAAATGTTTCTGCAAAAGGTCAAATAATAGAGGGGGTTTTTATTGCAGAACGGCCAGCGACTTTGTCAGCAGAAGCCAATAATTGGACTTTTATTACTGCAGAATCTGCCAAACTTCGTATTGAAAAGCATGCACAAATTTCTGATTATTTTTTGGTGCTTAATCAAGGGCATCGTTATGAGGGCAAACCCGGAAAAGCAGATTTTACGGTTTTACAATTTGCAGAATATGGCCGAGAGATAGAACAAAAACCTGCACCTGTCCAAAGCGATTTCTTAAAATACAAAAGTTCTGATCGTTTATGGCATTCAGAGGATTTGAAAGACAAGGGCGAATTACAATTACGTATTTCTATGGCACTTTCTGTCTTTATATTAGCATTATTAGCCATACCCTTATCTTATGTACACCCTAGGCAAGGACGATTTTCAAAATTTTTACCTGCGATTTTGATCTACATTGTTTATTATAATGGCTTTACCGTTGCAAAACGTTGGGTGGCTACAGGGTGGGTACCGAGTTGGTTTGGGGTTTGGTGGATTCATATTCTGATTTTTCTCTTGGCAATCGGATACTTAGCGCAGGTATCAGGTTGGTGGTCTTTTTATGTTTCTCATCCTAAAAATAGGCAGAAAGTTTCGTGAAAATTATAGATATCTATATTGGCAAACAAGTGATACTTATGATACTGCTTGTGACGCTGGCATTATTGGGTTTAGATTTGTTTTTTAGTCTGGTCAATGAATTAAGGTTCGCCGGCAAAGGGGATTATACGGTATCCAGAATATTTGTTTATTTGTTATTATCAGCGCCTTCAAAAATTTATAGTTTATTTCCTTGGGCTGCGTTGATTGGTTCTATTATTAGCTTAGGGAATTTAGCGAATCATTCGGAGTTAGTGGTCTTGCGTGCAGCGGGTGTATCGGTATGGCGCATTGCACGCTTGGTTTTAAAAGCGGCTTGTTTGCTGACATTTTTTGTGGTGTTAGTGGGTGAAGGATTAGCTCCGATGGCAGATGCATTGGCGCAGAAAAAAAGAACCTTGGCTTTAAGTCGGGGGCAAACCATACAAACCCAATATGGTTTATGGGTAAAGCAGCAAAATGATTTTATTCATATACAGTCAATGCGTACGGATGGGGAATTATTGGGTATAACTCGATATCAATTTAATGAGGATCGTCAATTACAAGAAGTAAGTTTTTCAGCCTCGGCTATCCAACAGCAAAAAAAATGGTTGCTGAAAGATGTGAAAGGTACACGTTTTACAGGGCAGGGCACAACTCAAGCCAAAACCCAAGTGTTTACTTACCCAGAATTAACAGTGAGTGATCTTTTGGATCTAGATTTACTGAAAACAGCAAGCATTAAACACCTAGAGCGACTTTCTTTGCCTGTCTTATGGCGCACGATTTCGCATGGGACAGAACAAGATTTACATATCATCCCCTATCAATTGGCTTTTTGGACCAAAATCATGGAGCCAGTTGTGATTTTGGTTATGGTTTTTTTAGCTGTGCCTTTTGTATTTGGCCCCTTGCGAAGTATTAATATGGGTTTTAGAATTGTGTGTGGCATTACTGTGGCATTTATTTTTCATACTTTAAATGGTTTATTTGCCCCATTAGCTGTAGTATATCAGTTTCCGCCTGTACTGGCTGTATTAGCGCCTATTGTATTGTTTATGATAATTGGCGCTTGGATGATGAAACGAACAGCTTAAAATGCTCGACTGGTAGAAAACCAGCCGAGCTAAGACTCAATATTATTGTTTAACTTCAATATTGGTGTTCACTTGAGAAACACCTTTAACAAGATTGACTGCTTTTTTAAGGGTTGGAACGTCATTACTGTTCGCAACGGTACCAAAAATATGCACTACACCATTACGGGTTTCCACTTGTAAATTTTTAGCTTCTGCAATTTGGTGTTCATTAGCCAATTGAAAAAGCTTGCCTTTTACTTTAGCGGTAACTAAGGCATCTTGTGAGTAATGATCACTTTTGTTAATCACAATCTGAGCGATAATGTCTTGCACATTATCAACGCTTTGTACAAGTTCAATCACTTTATCTGCTTGCAATGAAGTATCTACATCGCCTTTTAAAGTAACCACTTTGTTTTGTGTTGTTACTTCAATGTGTAAAGATTTAATATCCGATTCAAGCGCTAATAAGCTTTTAATCTTAGCGGTTATGGCTGTGTCCATGGTTTCTTTATCTACAGCAGATACTGCATTTGAAACTTTATTACTAACATCCTGTGCACTAATAGCATTTGCGCAAATAGGCAAAGTTAATGTACTCACGACCAAAGCAGCAATGCTTACGTGTTTAGAAATTTTCATAGCTTTCTCCTATTAAAAAAGATTAAAAATCGACTATACAGTATTCGTATTCAAAGATCAAGTTTTATAATTTTAAATAATATAAAAAATAAAGGGGGTCTTGACAAAATAAAGAAACAGATTTATAATATTTAGTTTAATTAATAGCTAACAACCTAATTCTTTGAAAATATTCGGGAGAAAGATATGAATTCTGTAAATGATATGGCAGAAAAAGTTAAAGAATTTAGCCAAACTACTAATGAAGAGCAAGTAGAGATTTTTTCATTGAAGCGTAAAATAGCTGATCAATTATTGAATCCAGGCTTTGATCCTACACTTTCTGATCAAAGTAAATCATTGATGTTTGAACAATACAGATTATTAGTAGATTGTACGAATAAGACTGAAGAGCGTCGTGGCCTTTCTAATAATGTTTTTTTAAGTATTAATGGATTTATTGCAAGCTTTTTTATTATACGGCCTGATCAATTAATACATTTGCAAATACAGGATTTACCTGCTTCTATGTTATTCGCATTAGGTGGATTATTCGTTTCTTGGGAATGGTTAAAAGTCAGTAAATCTTATAAAAAAATAAATACAACCAATTTTTTATTGATTAAAGCTTGCGAAAAACTATTGCCCACGAATCTTTTTTCTGTTAAGGGCATATTAGAAGGTAATCAGGAGAATGAAAATGCAGGCAGCCAGGGAAATATTGTTTTAAATAAAGAACATCTTTTACCTAAAGCTTTTATTTTTCTCTATTTTGCTTATTTTGTTTATATTTTTTACTTTTTTATAAACGGAGCAATTTAAGATTCTTTATGGGATTTCTGTGCCAGTAGATGTTCTGTTTTTAGTTTTTGGTAAAAAGGATCTGCTTTAACTTTTTGCCATTTGAGATAAAAATACTGTGCACAGATAGCCTTGGTTTCATCCGGTGCTAAAGGCAAAAGCTTACGTCCATGTGCTCCACTTTCGCCTTTATGTTCCGTGGGCACTGAGCCTTCATATTTTTTGCCACTTTTGTGATTGGCATATCTGCGTGAACGGGTATAGCCCATTTGTAGAAATTTACGTGCCATATCCATGCCGACAAAATCATGATTTTTTTTATATCCTAAATAAAGACTGTAAATTTTGCTTGAAGATTTCTTCGCAATGTCTGGTGTTTTAAATTTCCAAAAGGGCAAAATTTCACTTTTATAGGGTTCAACCAATAAAACGCCTTGTTCGCCCTTACCAATCTTATATAACTCAGGATTTTTTCTAAAATTCAGTGTACCAAAGTCTAAATGATAATCAAAGTTTTGGCTTAATTTTGGCATCGAAATCGTCCCAGAATCTATAATACTGGAGTATACAACAAAAAATGAGCCCAATTAAAAAATCATAAATACACACGTTAAACGCCGTTCTTCACCCGTAATATATTTTCATAGAATTTCAACAAAAATATCATTGATATAATTGACGATAGGCTAATGGTGAAGTATTATACTAACTTAATTTTAATAATCAAGCGGAGTAGATAATATGCCTGATGAACAAAAAAATTCTTTTTATGAAGAATCATGCCTAAAAGATGCCCAAGTTTTAGAAGGAGGAGCGTGTAGTTCCTATTATTACCATCCAGAGTTCCCAAACTTACAATTTTACGCAAACGTTCCGGGCGCCTTAGAGGCTATTCAAAGTATCGTTAATTTGATGACGGTTAATCCCCCAAATAATCCATTGGCAAAAAAGGTGCGAAAAGCATTAACAATGCATGGAAAAATTCAAGTGAAATATATTCAGCATTCTAACTTTTCTGCGCGATGGCTGAGCAAAAAAAAGATCATCGAAATATCAAATAAAGATTGTTTCGAAAAAGATTCAGTGATTGATAGTTTTATATTCGAAATATGCAATGCAACAAATAAAGAACAATGGTCTTTAGAATCGGATACTGAGGAGTCTTCTTTAAAATATGCATTAAAAATGGAAATAATAGAAATGCATACTAACAACAAAACTTTAGCATTGTTAGAAAATTTAGGTGTACCCACGAATAGAATAATAGAAGATGAGAAGCAGGCTGTTGAGAGTGCTAAAGCGCAGATAGAGTCCGATGGGTTTTCACATTTTGACCATTATATTCGGCATCACAATGATCATAAAATCTTAAGAATGCAAATACGTTGGAGTATTTTTAGCATAATGCAGTCATTTTTGTATTGTTTTGCTAACACTTCCCGAAAAACACAAGATGCTTGTGATCAATTAAATCATGAACGCCAAGCATTAAGTGTATTGCTGCAAGAAAGATATGCCATTCGCCATGATCTCAATCAAAAAGCAAAAGGAAATTTAATAGAGCCTGCAGGCAAAAAAAATGAATACGAGCTAGAGTTGTGTGCACGATTGCAAGCAATCCGTATTCAAAATCAAAAAATACAACAGCAACTAGAAGAGGCTCAAGCACAACGGGCTTTAAGAAAACGTATGCTTAACCCAACAGCAGTTAAGGAGAATAATACCCATTCTATGCGTAGAAAAAGAAGCCCGTCTTAGCAGGAACCTCTATCGACCTATGTTTTCGTCTTGTATTATCTTAAAAAAGCTTGTATCATGTTCTCTTTTGGTAGGTTTTACCTGCTCTCCTTGTCTTATTGGCTTAAGCTGAAAGACTAACTAAATCCGTGAGGAGTTAACATGCGGCACTATGAAATAGTATTTATGGTACATCCGGACCAAAGTGAACAGGTTCCGGGAATGGTAGATCGCTATAAAGCGAATATTGAAGGTAAAGGCGGTGTCATCCATCGTTTGGAAGATTGGGGCCGAAGACAATTGGCTTATCCGATTAATAAACTCCACAAGGCCCATTATATTCTGATGAATATCGAATGTAATCAAGAAGCTTTGAATGAATTAACCGATGGTTTTCGTTTTAATGATGCGGTTATTCGTCATCTTGTGCAAATAGAAGATGAGGCCATCACAGAACCCTCTGTTATCTTGAAAGAAAGAGATGAACGTAAAGATGGACGTCCTTATCGTGAACGTTCTGATCGTGATTTCGATTCTGATATAGAAGTGGAAGATGATTTTGCTGTAGAAGAAAAAGAGGAGTATCCATCATGATGGGACGTCAACAATTTCGTAGAAGAAAATATTGCCGCTTTACTGTTCAAAAAGTCAAGAAAATTGATTATAAAGATATTGGTACCTTAAGAAATTATGTTACTGAAAGTGGTAAAATTGTACCTAGTCGTATTACCGGCACTAAAGCACGTTATCAAAGACAATTAACGAGCGCTATTAAATTGGCACGCTTTTTGGCTTTAATGCCTTATTGCGATCAACATTAATCTTAAAAGAGGTAATACGTCGTGGAAGTTATTTTATTGGAAAGAATTCCTCATGTTGGCGATTTAGGCGCCAAAGTGATTGTTAAACCTGGGTTTGCTAGAAATTATTTATTGCCCAAAGGTAAAGCCCAAGCTGCAACAAAAATCAACTTAGCAAACTTCGAGCTTCGTAGAGAAGCCCTCGAAAAAGCGGCTAAAGAACATTTGGCAAAAGACATGGCGCGTGCTCAAACCATGAGCGGTGTTGTAGTGACTATTCCTGCTAACGTAGGACATGAAGGCCGTTTATTTGGTTCTGTGGGGACACATGAAATTGCTGCGGCCTTAACCGAAGCAGGACATGCCGTGACTCGACAAGAAGTTAAGTTACCTGCTGGCCCCATTCGCCAAGTAGGTGAGTATGAGATTGATCTACATTTACATGGCTCTGAAGTAATCGCCAAAGTAAAAGTTGTGATTAAAGCCGAAGACTAAAAAAAGCGTGAGTAATTTACCCACTCTTGCGAACCTCAAAGTACCGCCACACTCAATAGATGCAGAGCAGGCGGTACTGGGTGGTTTGATGTTAGATAATGCCGCTTGGGATCAGGTGGCCGATCGACTCACGGAAAGTGATTTTTATAGACCCGATCATCGTATTATCTTCAGGGTGATGGCGGATTTGGTCTTACATTGCAAGCCTTTGGATATTATTACCGTATCTGAAGCCCTACAATCATTCAGTGCTCAGCAATCCAATAACAGTGTGGGCTTGGCCTATGTAGGCGAATTAGCGAAAAATACACCTACCTCTGCCAATATTGGTGCCTATGCAGATATTGTAAGAGAACGATCTATTTTAAGACAATTGATTGAAGTAGGAGGGGAGATCAGCGAAGGCGGATTTCAACCCGGTGGCAGAATCGCTCAGGAATTATTAGATGATGCAGAGCGCAGAGTTTTTGCCATTGCAGAACGAGGCGGTCGAAAAGGGGTAGGGCCTCAATTGATCGCTGAGATTTTTGCCAAAACAGTTGATAGAATTGATGCTTTATTTCATGCCAATTCGCCTTTCACGGGTGCGGCTTCTGGATTTCACGATTTTGATAAAAAGACTTCGGGATTACAGCCTTCAGATTTAATCATTGTCGCCGGTAGACCCTCTATGGGAAAAACCACTTTTGCGATGAACATTGCAGAGCATGTGGCCATGAGTGGGGATGCTGCAGTCTTGATTTTCAGTATGGAAATGTCTGCAGAATCTTTGGCGATGCGTATGCTGGCTTCTCTGGGTAGAATTGAACAGCAACGCATTCGAAGTGGACAGTTAGATGATGATGATTGGCCACGCTTAACTTCGGCCATTAGCATGATGTCTTCCAAAAAATTGCTTATTGATGACAGTGGTGCTTTAAGCCCTTTTGAAGTGCGTGCAAGAGCCAGAAGAGTCGCACGCGAGCATGGCTTGGGTATGATTATTATCGATTATCTTCAATTAATGCGTGTACCGGGCAATGCAGAACACAGAGCAGCTGAAATTTCAGAAATCTCACGATCGCTTAAAGCATTGGCCAAAGAATTAAATATACCCGTAGTGGTATTGTCTCAGCTAAATCGAAGCTTAGAACAACGCCTTGAAAAACGTCCGGTGATGTCGGATTTGCGAGAGTCAGGTGCTATTGAGCAAGATGCAGATTTGATTGTATTTATTTACCGAGATGAAGTGTATAACAAAGATTCTAATGATAAAGGCACGGCAGAAATTATTATTGCCAAACAAAGAAATGGTCCTACGGGTACAACACGTTTAACCTTTTTGGGGCAGTATTCCCGTTTTGAAAATTACGCACATGATCAACGTATCATAGAAGGTGGGTATGGCGCGAGCACTGAAGGCGCTTATTGATGGAGCTGCTTTAGAGCACAATCTAAATTGTGCTAAAGCACATGCACCCCATTGTTTGGTAATGGCAATGGTGAAAGCCAATGGATATGGGCATGGCATTGTGAATGTAGCCAAAGCTTTGCATGCAGCCGATGCTTTTGGAGTAGCTTGTATTGAAGAAGCCGTGCAATTAGTAGAAGCTGGCATTCAAAAATCCGTTGTTTTGATGGAAGGCTTTTTTGAACATACGGAGTTACCAGAGATATCGGCTATGAATGTACAAGTGGTGATTCATCACGAGGATCATGTACACGCATTGCGTCTTTTCACTAAACCCGTTACGGTATGGATTAAAATCAATACCGGGATGCACCGTTTAGGCTTTCCTGGACATGCCTTAGCCTCTGTATTAGAAATGTTGTATACCTTGCCGCATATTAAAATTGCAGGTATTTTAACGCATTTTGCCAGGGCCGATGAATTAGATTGTCCTGAAACCAGTTTGCAAACTGAGCGTTTTATACAAGCTTTAATACCCATACAGCAGGCAATGGGCTTAAGCTTGGCAAATTCTGCGGGTATATTGGGCTGGCCAAATTGCTCTAATTTGAAACATTTAAATCCCTTGTATACACCCTGGGTGCGCCCAGGGCTTATGTTATACGGGGCATCTCCTTTTGTAGGACGTATCGGTTTAGAAGATGGGCTTAAACCGGCGATGACCCTAGTCTCTCAGTTAATTGCTATTCAAAAAGTCAATAAAGGAGGGGCTGTGGGTTATGGGGGATTGTTTATTGCCAAACACGATATGGAGATTGGTGTTATTGCAGTAGGATATGGAGATGGTTACCCACGCATGATGCCTACTGGCACGCCGATATTGGTTAAAGGCCTGCGAGTTCCCTTGGTCGGCCGACTCTCGATGGATATGCTTACAGTAGATTTAAGTTTGGTACCTCATGCAAAGGTAGGGGATGAGGTCCAATTATGGGGCCCTAATTTGCCGGTAGAGGAAATTGCGAAATCAGCGGGTACCACCGCCTACGAGCTTTTGACGGGTCTTTCTACTCGAGTGCCTGTAAAAATGATATAAAAAAGAGGATATTTCTTGAATTTTGCGAGATCACCCGCATATAGAAGCTAAGTGTTTTTAAATTTTGGTAATTAGGAGGAAAGTTTATGAGTGAAATGAATATAAGACCCTTGCATGATCGGGTAATTGTTAAGCGAATAGAAGAGCGAACCACCGCAGCTGGGATTGTGATCCCTGATACGGTTGGCGAAAAACCAGTGCGGGCAAAAGTAGTGGCTGCGGGTCCTGGTAAATTCGAGAATGGGGTTTTGCGTAAACTGGATGTTAAAGTAGGCGATATCGTGCTATTTGGTAAATATTCGGGTACAGAAGTCAAAGTTGATGGTCAAGATTTATTGGTCATGCGCGAAGAAGACATTATGGGCGTGATAGAAGCCTAATCATTAAATTGTTAAGTGAGGAAACATATTATGGCAAATTTATTACATTATTCTGGGGAAGCTCGAGCACATCTTGTGGCTGGGGTGAATATTTTAGCGGATGCTGTGGCAGTTACTTTAGGGCCTAAAGGTCGTAATGTGATCATCAAAAAACCTTTTGGTGCACCTGTCATTACTAAAGATGGTGTTACGGTTGCAAAATCCATAGAGTTAGAAGAACAAGTAGCCAATATGGGTGCACAAATGGTTAAAGAAGTGGCTTCTAAAGCTTCTGATTTAGCCGGTGATGGTACTACGACTGCTACTGTGTTGGCCAGAGCTATTTTAATAGAAGGTCACAAAGCCGTTGCTGCAGGTATGAATCCGATGGATTTAAAACGGGGTATGGATAAAGCGGTTGCTACTATTGTTGCAGAACTTAAGAAAATGTCAGTCCCTTGTAAAGACAGAAATGCAATTGCACAAGTGGGTACCATTTCTGCTAATTCAGACGAATCTGTAGGCGAACGTATTGCAGAAGCCATGTCCAAAGTCGGAAAAGAAGGTGTCATTACGGTTGAAGATGGCAATAGCTTAGAAGATGAATTAGATGTTGTAGAAGGTATGCAGTTTGATCGTGGTTATGTATCACCTTACTTTGTCAATAATCAGCAAAACATGAGCTGTGAATTGGACAATCCTTATATTTTGTTAGTGGATAAGAAAATTTCCAATATTCGTGAATTGTTACCTACTTTGGAGGCTTGTGCTAAATCAGGTCGTCCCTTGTTTATTGTTGCTGAAGATGTTGAGGGAGAAGCCCTAGCGACTTTAGTGGTGAATAACATTCGAGGTATTGTTAAAGTTTGTGCGGTTAAAGCGCCTGGCTTTGGTGATCGTCGTAAAGCGATGTTGCAAGATATTGGTATTTTAACTAATGCTAAAGTCATTTCTGAAGAAATTGGTTTAAGCTTAGAAAGCACCAAATTAGAAGATTTGGGCACTGCAAAACGTGTCCTAGTAACCAAAGAAAATACCACTATTATCGATGGCAGTGGAAAATCCACAGAAATTGAAGCGCGTATTAAGCAATTGCGTGCACAAGTGGAAGACACTTCTTCTGATTACGATCGTGAAAAATTACAAGAACGCATTGCTAAATTATCCGGTGGTGTTGCCGTGATTAAAGTAGGTGCAGGTTCTGAAGTTGAAATGAAAGAGAAAAAAGCACGCGTTGAAGATGCCTTGCATGCTACACGCGCAGCGGTTGAAGAAGGGATTGTTGCCGGTGGTGGTGTTGCACTCATTCGCACCATAGCAAGCATTAAGAAGCTTAAAGGCGAAAATGAAGATCAAAATCATGGTATTGCGATCATTCTTCGTGCACTTGAAGCGCCTTTACGTCAAATCGTATCCAATGCGGGTGCAGAACCTGCTGTTGTGGTTGAACGCGTAAAGAATGAATCTGCTAACTTTGGTTATAATGCTGCAACGGGTGAATACGGTGATATGGTGAAAATGGGTATCTTGGATCCTACCAAAGTAACTCGTACGGCACTTCAACAAGCAGCTTCTATTGCAGGTTTGTTAATCACCACGGAATGTACCATTACCGATGCACCAAAAGCCGAGAAAGAAAGCGGCGGCATGGGTGCTGGTGGAATGGGCGGCATGGGCGGAATGGGTGGCATGGGCGATATGATGTAATTTGCCTTTGACATAGATTCTAGCTTATAAAAAATCCCCGGAGGACATTGGTGAAAACCAAAAGATCCCGGGGATTTTTAACATTTGGAAACCATCATCCCCACGAAAGTGGTGATCCAGCCTTATCCTACTATTTTTTAAAAACTAAATCTTTAGGCTTAGGGAGAAAATCATCAATAATTTTGACTTTCCCTAAAGTTTTGTTAGTGTATTGAACTGCTTTTTTCATAGATTATGTGTTTTTTCTACTGTCCATTGGCAAATACATTGTTTGCCATAAAATACCAGACAAACCTTTAAGATTTCCTGAACATTTGTTGTTGTTTGGAGTGTGGCATCATACTTTTGAGTATTAATTTGTTTAAGCCCTAGCCAAGCGATTTTTTCATATTCATCTGGATTTTTACCAGGGGCTTCTTTTTTAAACTCTAGAATAATACCCAGCGAGTTTTGTTTGTTTCTAGGGATAATAAGCATATCAGGACGGCCGAGGCCTATTTCTTTATTGGAATGAATTTCGTGAGTTTTCCACAAGGATGCTGTTAAGCCTAATAAAAATGTATGATAATTAGATTCAGTTGTAAAATCAAAGGTACTGGCTACATTTAATAAATAGCTATTTAGCTCAAGAATAAACTGATCAATTCTACCGGCTGTTAAGCTTTTTAAAAAAGAATCGTATTGATCTGGATGAGGAAGTGTTTCCATAAAAGCTTGGAAAATACTCATATAGCAGCATGCCACTTCGTAATTGGGAATTTGTAATACATAAGTATTGCGTGCAGTAAAAAACTCAGGAGATTCAATTATCTTAAGATAACCCAGCGCCCATAATAAACTCCAGAGTGCTTCAGGATTTTCTTTAACTTGATCGAAAGAACAATACTCATCGATGACAGCTTCAATAGACTCGCCTAATAATAATGCATTTAGTTTTTCTTTGGTATGTATGTTGGCATTTAAAAAAACACTTTTTAAGATATCAGGATCACCTGTTTGGATCCAATAAGGTTTGAGTGTTCCATGCTCATCGATACAATTTAAAATAGACCAGGGATTATAAATCTTTTCTAAGGTGCCTGAGCAATAGCCATTATACCAGCGTGCTACTTCTTGCATATCTGTTTTTACGCGACTTTCTTCAAATAAAGTGTGTACTTCATTTTCTGAAAAACCAAAATGTTGGCTATATTGATTGTTGGTTAAAGAATAGAGCTTTAAATTATTAATGTCTGATAACATTTTATTTTTAGATAATCGAAGAATACCAGTCATCATGCCTTTTTCAAGCGCATCATTACCCTTTAGTGCTGTACCAAATAAACTTTTAAAGAAATCGACGATTTTATTAAAATCTGGTTTGTTATATGTTGCATTGAGTGGGGTATCATATTCATCAATAAGAATAATAACTTTTTCTTTAAAATGTTTATGTAATAACACACTTAAAGTTTGCAAAGATTCACTCATGCTAATAGGGGTGGCTGTTTTATTATATAATTGTTTAAGAACATCTTGATCACTTTCCGAAAGATAATTGCTATCTATTAATTCCGGATATTGATTACAGATATTTTGAATAAGGCCACGTGTTTTTTCGAGGAAATCATCAAAAGTATTTTGTTTTACATCTTTAAAGCTAATAAATATAACTGGGTTTTTGCCTTGATATTTTAAATAGCCACCATTATTTTCTTGCGCTATTTTCAAGTCATCGAACATGCCAAGTGTTTTTTTTTCGTTGACAATTGGGGAAAAAAAATGTTGTATCATAGACATATTTAATGTCTTGCCCCAACGACGGGGACGGATAATTAAAGAGACTTTTGTGCCAGTATCTAAAAATTCCTTAATTAGTAATGTTTTATCAACAAACAAGTAGTTTGATTCTTTGCTTGTGAGTTCCCTAAAATTATCTACGCCTATAGGGAGTTTTTTGTGAGTAAAAGACATGGCATATCCTATCTAACACCTAATCCTTTGATTATAACTGATAATGCTTGATTAATACAAAGAAAAGATTAGTTGAGGTCTCTCGTGCATGTGCATGAGAGTATCGTGACTGGTCAACTCTTAAGTCGCTTCTTCTCTAACTAATTCTTTATTTTTCATGACAAAAAACAGCGTAATTACAGCTATTAAAAAGCTAGCTGTGATAATAAGCCCTATATTTTGGAAGGAGTGTTGGTAAAAGTACCCAGCCACTTGTAAGGCCAAGGCAGTTACGACAAGCCTGCTGGCCTGTAAAAGAGCCGATACACGACCTTTTGCAGATGGGATAAGATTTAAGCAAATAGGGTACAGTATTGTCGCAGGTAAAGCAATAATAATGCTAAAAGGTATTAACGAAAAAGTAATTAAAGCTGGATTTGCACTGTTTATCAAAGTAACCCAAGCCAAAATAACCAAACTTAAGATGCAGAAAGGATAAGAGAGGTGCAGTATTTTTTTCTGGTCGTAACGGTGAATGATTAAGCCTGAAACAATACTAGCACCTGCAAAAACCAAAGCCATAGAACCTTGATAAAAACCAAAATGTTTTAAACTAACCCCTAAATCTTCCATATATAGAAGAGGAGACATACCCACAAAAACCCAATAGGTTACGCCAATGCAAATAATATGAAGCATTAACAACATAAGCGGTTTGGATTGGAAAAGCGGTAGGTAACTTTTTAAAGAAAGTCCTTCATGCCCATGTATAGCAAGTTTAGGCTGTCTGGGAATAAACCAAACAGTCATTAATAAGACAATAACCCCAAAGCATAAGAGTGCAATAAAATTACCTTTCCAATGAAAATACAAGGAAATATAGCTGCCCACAATAGGCGCTGTAGCAATCGAAGCATTGACAATGCCATTTAACATAGCCATTAAAAATTGCTGTTGTTTAAGTGGATAGGCATCCGCAATAATTAAAAAGCATAAGGTTGAAGGGGCTGCAACGCCAACACCTTGTAAAAAGCGGCCTATCAAGAGAAGAGGGTATGATGGAATGGTTAAGCACAGCAGAGTGCCTGCTATAAAAATTCCTAAGCCAATGAGTATAATAGGCTTGCGACCATAGCGATCAGCTAGCACCCCTACAAAGAACAAACTTAGGCAAAAGCCCACTAAATTGATAGATAATAATGCTTCTACCCAGAAAGGCGATAAATCAAATACCGTTTGAAGTTCGGGGAAACTGGGCACAAAAAGATCCATTTCTGCCCCACCCAAGATATCCATGAGTATGATAGTTGTTAGAAATAAAGTTTTGGATAGCAGTTGCTTCATAATTAATAAATGAACGCTAGGTAATGAAAAAAGTGTTACTAGTCTAACACTAAATACACTGGATAGCAATAGCTTTTTTTTGAGTGTACACTGTATATTTATGATCAAATGAAATGAGTGCATGTATGTATAAACAGGGTGTTTTGTATATCGTTGCTACACCGCTAGGCAATTTAGGCGATATGAGTAATAGAGCGATTGAAATTTTAAATGCGGTAGATCTCATTGCTGCTGAAGATACACGTCACAGTCAGCGATTACTCATGCATTTGGGTATTGCTAAAAAACAATTGATTGCCCTATATGATCATAATGAACGCGATCAAAGTGAGGGTTTATTGGCACGCATAGTGGAAGGTCAAAGTATCGCTTTAATATCGGATGCAGGAACCCCATTGATCAGCGATCCAGGGTACGTATTAGTGCGTACCGCACACGAGCAGGGTATAAGAGTTGTGCCCATTCCAGGGGCTTGTGCGCTTATCACGGCTTTATCTGCCAGTGGATTACCCACCGATCGCTTCTGTTTTGAAGGATTTTTACCTGCCAAAACACATGCCCGTGAAGAAGTCCTGCAGCATTTGCTCAAAGAAACCAGAACATTGGTTTTTTATGAAGCACCTCATCGTATTCTAGAAACCCTAAAATCCCTGCATACTATTTTTGGCCCAGATCGAGAAGCTACTCTGGCTCGAGAATTAACCAAAACCTTTGAAACCATTAAGCAAGGCACAGTATTAGAATTGTTAACTTGGGTTGAAAGTGATACCAATCAAACCCGAGGTGAAATAGTATTGATTTTAAAAGGGGCAGTGGCTGCAAAGAAAGCCGGATTGACGCCTGAAGCATTGAATATCTTATCTGTTTTAATGGCTGATCTCTCTTTAAAACAAGCTGTAGACTTAACGGTAAAAATCACAGGTATCCGAAAACGCGAGGTCTATGACTGTGCTTTAAGGTTACTAGAAAGCTGAGAAATACATATCAAAAAATTGCATAGCAAGTCTAGGGGAAAATTTAATTTCAGAGTTATGCAATACTACAATACCCACTTGTTCTTCTGGAATAAAAGCAATAAAATTTTTAAAGCCTTTTACCCAACCGGCATGGTAAACCATCTTTTTCTGGTTAAAATCAATCAAACGCCATCCTAAGCCATAGGAAGAATTTTTTATTTTATCGCGAGCTCCATTTACAGGGCTTAGAGATTTCGAAGGGGTTGGGACTAAAGGTTCATGTAACCGAGCTAAAACGCTTTGATTCACAACGCCGGGATAGCCGCCAAGCTGTGCTTTTAAAAAAATGGCCATGTCTCTAATAGAAGAATTGATCCCACCCGCAGGGGCAACACTGTAATAGCCTGTTGAATAGGTGGCCGCAGGTATCATTTTGTTTTTAGTGCTCTGGATATGCGGAAAGGCACGATTGGGGTTAGCCAGGAGTGCTGCGTAAGTGGTAGAAGTGTTGTTCATATTGAGCGGTTTGAGTAAATATGTCGATAAGCAGTCTTGAAAAGAATGACGAGTGGCTGCCAGAACAATTTCGTTGATTAAACTGAACATCGCATTATGATAATCATAGCGTTTTCCAATTGCCGCTGTGACTCGGGTGGTTTGTAGCATGCGTATTAATTTGGAATGGGGGGCAAAGGTCTCGATTAAATGATCAAAACCTGAGCGTGGAAGACCGGAGGAATGGGATAAAACATGCTTAATTTTAAGGGAGTCAGCATTTTTGGGCGCATTTAAAGAAAAATTGGGTAGGTAACGAGAGACTGGATCATTCACATTTAAGAGACCGCGTTGTTCAAGTAAGGCTGTTAAGGTAGCAGAAATTGGTTTAGAAACAGAGGCTAATTGAAATATGGTATCGACATCGATTTTTTCTGGTTTCCCTAAGGTCCTTACACCATATCCGTGCATAAATACGATCTCATTTTTATACACAATGGCTACAGCACACCCAGGAATATGTTTATCGCTTAGGGTTTTTAATAATTTTTGTTCAAATTCAGAGACCACAGAATGTATATTACGGGGTATTAAGCGTCGTATTTGTGTTGCAAGATTTTGGGATAAAGGGCTAGAAGGTAATTTGGTTTTTGTTTTGGTTTTGATAGGGGTTGCAATAGGCAGAGCAATGCTTGCTTTGGGTTTTATCTTAACCGTGTCGATTTCAGGTTTTTTTAATTTGGCCAAAGGTTGTAGCGCTTTTTTACTTGTTTTAGAACTCGTGCTTTGAGGCTTAGCTTTGCTTAACTTTTTAAGAGGGGTGCTTTTGCTAACCACAACAGCAGATTTTGCCTTAGATTTCTTTGGGGGGGCTGCATAAGAAGGCTCTAGAAAGCCCAACCAGATCAAGCTAAAAATAAGACTTAAGAGCTTGATTTTGCTTGTTAAATAAATTTTCATATAAACCGTTTCTGTACACTCATTTCTTTAAATTCTAGCATGAAAGTTGGGTAACAGGTAAAATTCTTGCAAGTTCAAGGGAATGGAGGTATTCTAGCGCTTGGGAGTTGGCCAGGCAGTCGCTCTATTCACTTTGAATAGAGAGGAAAGTCCGGGCTCCATAGGGCAGAGTGCCAGGTAACGCCTGGGAAGTGAAAGCTTACGGAAAGTGCAACAGAAAGATACCGCCTATGCAATTGTATGGGTAAGGGTGAAATGGTGCGGTAAGAGCGCACCGCGTAAGTGGTAACAGTTACGGCATGGCAAACCCCACTCGGAGCAAGACCAAATAGGAATCCAATAGGTGCGGCCCGCACTGGATTCGGGTAGGTCGCTTGAGGCGCATGGTGACGTGCGTCCTAGATGAATGATTGTCCACGACAGAACCCGGCTTATAGGCCGGCTCCCGCTTTATTATTTTTAAGCTATTTGCAACTTTTTAGATCTAGCGCACTCTTAATAGATAACAAATATCTTTTATTTGTAGAGTGTAAGAACATGGACGCAAAAGAAATATTGTTAAAGCTTATTGAAATTAAAAGCAAAGACAATCCCTCAGATTTAGGACAAAAACAAGATCTCTTATTAATTTATACCATGAAAAATACTCCAGACCTTGTTATGAAGCTTATTAAAGCAAAAATTAATCTGAATGAAACAGATAGTGAAGGAAAGACCGGATTGTATTGGGCGATTCATTTTAAGCAGGAAATAAATGCGTTAGCATTGGTTAAAGCAGATGCTAGGCTTCAAAACATCGAACCTATGGGAATGTCAGCTCTGTACTGGGCAATTAGATTTAAACTTTCGGAAGTTGCTCTAGAAATTATTAAAGTATCATCACTGGCTAATCTTAATGAAATAGGGTCAGATAAAACAGCACGAGATTTTGCCCTTGGAAAATGAGAAAAAGATATTGTTGAAGCAATTGATGAACGCTTAAAATCATTATCTTTAGATGCAGAGCAGAGTTTAGCTGCACCCACCTATACGCCAATGAAATTACATATACAATCTGAAAATACTAATCTGCAACAATCTGTAGCGGATCCTAGCAAAAAACCTAAGGTTTAAGGGGCTGATAAATCATTCGTGTATGAGACATCCGATCGAATATATTCAACGGTAGTATTATAGAAGGTAGCAGAGTCACAAAACGTAGAATGGCTTGAGAATAACGAAGTCTTTGATCTGTATTTTGGGCATCCACTATTTTCAAGCCCCAAGCTTTCATCCCAGAGGTTTGGCCTCCGTACCGCCAAAAGCCAATAGAATAACAAGCTATGATTAGAAGCAGACTCAGCCTGTACCAGAGATTGGGAGGCAATGCTTGCCCTTTATTAACCAACACCAAGAGCGCTGTCCAGATAACGAAGAGCGCAAGAAGGAGTATGCAGTCGTATAAAAAAGCAGTTAGACGTCTTAATATCATGGAGAAATTGTTCATTTAAATGGTGCCGGGAAAGAGAATCGAACTCTTACGATGTCGCCATCACCGGATTTTGAGTCCGGCGCGTCTACCAGTTCCGCCATCCCGGCTACAGATTTCTGTGTAGATGGCATTGTATCAGATTATTTTAACGTGTTAAAGTGTTTTTAAGTGATTTATTATCTGATTGAACAGTTTGATTATAAATATGTTAATTAACTATCTTGAATGGAGAGAAAGATGAAACAAATAGTACTGGGTTTATTCAGCCTGTGTCTTACAGGAGCCGTGCTCGCAGAAACAGCTGTCGCACCCGATGCCGGATCAAGTGCCCTTTCTTCGGGATTAATGTTTGCAGCTTTTGCCGCTATTTTTTATTTTTTTATTTTAAAACCTCAGAGTAAACGTGCAAAAGAACAAAGAGAGTTGATTGCCCGTATCAGTGTGGGCGATGAAGTAATGACCACAAGTGGTATTTTAGGTAAAATTCAAAGAGTTTCAGATAATTATTTTGTATTGGCTGTGTCCCAAGAGGTAGAATTGACAGTACAAAAACAAGCTGTTGTAGGTGTATTACCCAAAGGTACTTTGAATAAAATTTAAGGAATAACATTATGATGACCTTCCCACGTTGGAAATACTATGTACTGGCTTTTGTATTGTGCTTAGGTTTTGTTTATGCATTACCCAATTTATATGGTGATGATCCTGCTGTACAAGTAAAAGCATTGTCTCAAAATGCGGAAGAGTCTTCTAGTGCAAAAAACACTCAAGATATTCTGGCCAAGATATCGACATTGTTAGAAGAAGCACACCTACGCGCGAAATCGATTAAACAAGAAAAAGCAGGGGAGGAAGGTGATACGATTTTAATCCGTTTATCCAATCCGGAAGATCAATTAAAAGCCAAAGAAATTTTGAAAAAAGGATTAGGTGAGTCTTACAGTGTCGCGCTGAATTTAGCACCTTTAACACCTCATTGGTTAAGCGTTTTGGGCGCAGAACCCATGAAATTAGGTTTGGATTTGCGAGGCGGTGTTCACTTTTTATTAGAAGTGGATTTTGAATCGATGATGAATAGACGTTTGCAAGAATTTGCAGGGACAGACAATCTATCCAAAAATCAGATAGACGATATGACGCGTCAAATTCGTAATGAAACCATGGAACAAACGGTAAGTACTTTGCGCAAACGTGTTAATGAACTGGGTGTTGCAGAAGCCATTGTGCAACGTCAAGGTTTAAATAGAGTCGTCGTACAGTTACCTGGAATCCAAGATACGGCTTATGCAAGAGACATTTTAGGAAAAACAGCGACTTTAAAGTTTTTATTAGAAGATGATGAGCATGATATTAAAACAGCCTTAACAGGTCGCATAATTCCAGGATCAAAATTATATACCGATAAATATGGCCCTGTTTTATTAAAAGAAAAACTCATTTTAAGTGGGGAATCCGTGACAGGGGCAACTACGGGTATGGATAAAGACAATAAACCTTCTGTTAATATTCGTTTAGGAGGGGATGTTTCGCAGTTTGTTAAAACCACTCGTGAAAATATTGGGCATGTGATGGCTGTAGTCTATGTGGAAGTGCAAGATCAAAAAATAAAAGAAACCTTGATTAGCCGAGCAACGATTAACGATACCTTAGGAAATAATTTTCAAATCACGGGTTTTTCTATGCAAGCAGCTAGGGATTTAGCTTTGCTATTACGCGCAGGAGCACTACCGGCAGCCATTTCCATTGTAGAAGAACGTATTGTAGGGCCTAGCATGGGTCAAGACAATATTCGTATGGGAATGACCTCTGTGGCAGTAGGTTTAGGGTTGGTCATGTTGTTTATGACACTCTATTATGGTGCATTCGGTATGTTAGCCAATATCGCTTTAGTGGCTAATTTAATTTTACTATTGGCCGTGATGTCTTTAATAGGTGCAACACTCACTTTACCGGGCATTGCCGGTATTGTTTTGACCCTAGGTATGGCTGTTGATGCCAATGTTTTAATATTTGAGCGGATTAGAGAAGAGTTACGCTTAGGCCTATCACCACAAGCCAGTATTCATCGTGGGTTTGAATATGCCTTTGCGACGATTATAGATTCCAATTTAACCACCTTAATAGTTGGTGTTATTTTGTTTACCATCGGCTCTGGACCTATTAAAGGGTTTGCAATCACTTTATGTATTGGTATCTTAACCACTTTGTTAACCGCGACGATGGGTTCTCGGGCATTGGTGCATTTATTTTTCGGCAGTCGAACATTAAAACGAGTGAGAGTGGGTATTTAATATGGAATTTTTTAAAAAACAAACAACCATCAATTTTATGGGCTATCGCCGGTATACCGTATTGGCTTCCCTTTTGTTATGGATAGCCTCCATTATTTTATTAGCTACCCAAGGATTACAGTTTGGATTAGATTTTACCGGGGGAACTCAAATAGAGGCCAGGTTTAATTCCCCTATCGAGGTTTCTTCTGTTCGGACGCAATTTGAACATGAAGGATTTAAAGGTGTTAGGGTGCAGCAATATGGTTCTACCCAAGATCTCTTAATCCGAGTTGCCCATCAAAAGAACGAAGATGAGCAGCTCAGCAGCCAACGGGTAAAAGCTTCTTTGCTAAAAGACTATCCAGGGGTTGAGATTAGGCGTATTGAATTTGTAGGCTCAGAAGTCGGTACCCAATTGGTGCAACAGGGTTTAATGGCCATTGTGGTTTCAATTTTGGCTACAATGATATACATTGCATTCAGATTTGAATACCGTTTAGCCGTCAGTGCTGCCGTGGGTTTATTGCACGATGCAATATTGTTGTTGGGGGTATTTTCTTTATTTAAATTTGAATTTGATCTGGCGACTTTAGCATCAGTATTGGCGGTATTGGGTTATTCTTTAAACGATACCATTGTCGTATTTGATAGGGTAAGAGAAAATTTCAGGAAAGTCCGCAAAGGCACACCGGTTGAGATTATGAATTTATCAATTAATCAAACCTTATCTAGAACCATTATGACTTCTTTTATGACCATGCTGGTTGTATTGGCCTTGTTATTCTTTGGGGGCGAGTCATTGTTTGGTTTTTCCATGGCATTTTTTGTGGGTATTTTAATCGGTACTTTCTCATCCATTTATGTATCCGGTGCACTCGCTTTGTGGATGGGCTTAAGTAAAGCTGATTTAATGCTGAAACCTAAAGTTGCTTTAGATGAAATTCCTTAATAAAGTTGAGAAGTAGTACTATGCATATATTTCAGAAACTCGTGAATCATATTAAAGATGCGCGCCAGTTTGGGTTTGATTATCCGAATCCCAATATAGCACTTGATGATGTGATTGATGAATGTCGGGAAGTAAGAGAAGATATTAAAAATAATGCGCCCGCGGATAAAATCCAAGAAGAAATCGGAGACGTTATATACTCTGCGATTTTTTTATGTGATCTATGCGGCTTTGACGTGGAAGAAACCTTCGAAAAAACTTTTAATAAATTCACCTCTCGGTTAAATGCGCTCAAAAATTTTACAGCAGAACACGGTATGAGCACCCTACAAGGACAACCTCGAGAATTTATGCTCTCACTTTGGAAAAAAGTGAAGGAATTGGAAAAGTGAAAATCTTTCCTCTGTCGGGACCTTCTCCCGTTTTTTTCGGGAGAAGGTCCGGCAGGGGATGAGGGTCTAGAAAAAAATAATTACAGATACTCTTTCAAAATCTCTGCTTTATCGGTTAATTCCCAAGTAAAATTAGGTTCTTCTCTGCCGAAATGGCCGAAAGCTGCTGTGGGTGTATAGATGGGGCGGAGTAGGTTAAGATGTTCAATAATAGCCCCTGGTCTTAAATCAAAAATTTCGGGGATGAGAGCACAGATATGTTCATCGGAGATTTTTCCTGTACCAAAAGTGTCTATACCGATGGAGGTAGGTTTGGCGATACCGATAGCATAAGAGATTTGGATTTCGCAACGATCGGCTAAACCTGCTGCCACGATATTTTTAGCCACATACCGAGCCATATAAGCTGCTGAACGATCAACTTTGGAAGGATCTTTTCCAGAGAATGCGCCTCCCCCATGGCGTGCCATGCCACCATAGGTATCAACAATAATTTTGCGTCCTGTTAAACCACAATCCCCCATAGGCCCTCCAATAACAAAGCGCCCTGTTGGGTTAACTAAGAAACGCGTATTTTGGGTGATAAATTGTTCTGGAATGACTGGTTTTATAATTAAATCGATCACAGCTTCTGTCAGATCCGCGTGTGAGATATCAGGAGCATGTTGAGTGGAAAATACGATAGTGTCTATAGCGATGGGTTTAGAATCTTCATAGATAAAAGTAATTTGGCTTTTTGCATCGGGCCTTAACCAAGGTAAAATAGCTTTTTTTCGAATAAAAGCTTGTTGCTCCATTAATTTGTGCGCATAAGAAATAGGTGCTGGCATGAGTATATCGGTTTCATTGGAAGCATAACCAAACATCATGCCTTGATCCCCTGCACCTTGCTCTTTAAGATCTACTGCATCAACCCCCATTGCGATATCAGAAGATTGTTTTCCAATGGCATTGATAACAGCACAAGAATGGCCATCAAATCCCATATCAGAATCGTTATAACCAATATTAACAATTTTTTCTCGGATTAGGGCTTCTAGATCAATCCAGGCAGAGGTAGAAATTTCGCCACCGATTAAAACCATCCCAGTTTTCACATATGTTTCGCAAGCCACACGAGCCGTAGGATCTTGTGTCAAAATGGCATCGAGTACGATATCGGATAATTGATCGGCTATTTTATCAGGATGTCCTTCAGAAACCGATTCAGAGGTGAAGAAAAATCGCTTGTTCATGTGCCACTCCTTGATTATTGGCTGCGAATCCTATATGAATTTAATTTTGTTGTATCGTGTGTAACAAATGGGCATAAACTTTGCGTGTACCAGCCACTAAATTGCCATTTTCTAAAAAGCGATCTTCATTATTAAAGTCTGTAGCAAAACCGCCGGCTTCTTTAACTATTAAGGTTCCAGCTGCTATTTCAAATGGCTTTAATCCAGATTGCCAATAACCATCCAAACGGCCGGCAGCCAAATAGGCAAGATCCAGGGCAGGTGATCCTGTTCTTCTGATATCTGCTCCGTTTAAGCATACTTGTTTAAGGGTATTCAGATAAGCATCGAGTTGATTTTTATTTTGAGCATTAAAATGAGTAGCAATCAGGGCATTATTTAAATTCTCTTGTTTTGATATTCGCAAGCGTCGACCATTTAATTGAGCCCCCGAACCTCGTGTTGCGGCAAACAGTTCTTGTGAAAGGGGATCATAAATAATCCCATGTTCGATTTGATCTTTTTGTTTAATCGCAATAGAAATGCAAAATTGAGGGTAGCCATGGATAAAATTGGCAGTGCCACAAATAGGATCTAAAACCCAGGTGCAATCGGTATTTTCGCTGTTTTCCTTGGCTTCTGTATGTCCGGTTTCTTCACCGAAAATAGCATGATGTGGATACGCTTGATGAATGATAGCGATCATTTCTTCTTCCGCAGCTTTATCTACAGCGGTGCTAAGATTGACAGGTCCTCTTTCAAAAACTTTAAGGGTTTCTGCAGTGTCCAGATGACGAATAATGATTTTGCCCGCACTACGGGCAGCCTTAATGGCAATATTAAGATAATGATGCATATTTTGAAAGACAACCAAATTAATTAAAGAACAGAATGATTATTTTAGCACACCATAGTTTTAATAGTAATATGATATAAATTTATTTTTAATTTATTAAAATAACTTATAAATTTCATTTGGCCTTTGCTATACTTAAAAATATGTGCAAGTGCTAACAGGTGTATTGTGTCTATTCATACCGTCAACCCTGCAACAGGCAAGCCTATTGCTACTCATAAATATATGCCCAAAGCCGATGTTTTTGAAAGCATTCAAAATGTACATCAGGCTTTTTTAGCATGGCGAGCAACCAATTTTAATGTTCGAAAGATTTGGATCGTGGCCTTAAAATTGCTACAAAGAATTATTATCAGGCAGTTGTTTTGTAAACAATGTCGTACAATCGGATCCCCTTTTACCCTTTGGTGGCATTAAACATTCAGGTTTAGGACGGGAATTGTCCGAAGAGGGAATTAAAACAATAGTTCTTAAATAAGTTCTTGTGCCCACAACTTATCAAGAAATACATTCCACGGTAAAATTAAAATTTCTGCTCCAAATTCTAACTCTAATATGCGCGGATTAGGTGCTAAACAAACAACGATTGCTTTTTTAGGGTTATGTTCTTCTTGAAATGCAATGATGCCTTTCAGATCACTTTTGTGTGGAGAACTTGAAATTTTTATTTCAATTGCGATTTCTGCATCACCCAGTATAAAGTCGACTTCAAGACCTGTTTTGGTGCGCCAGAAAGTGATCTCAAAATCCAAATCATAGATACCTTTATAGGCAATTATTTCCATAAGCATAAAATGTTCAAATGCTTCGCCTGCTGCACTCCCTTGTAATGCTGGAATAACTCGCTTCATTAATATATTGGCAACGCCAACATCAAATAGATAAAATTTTGGTGTGCTACTGATAATATCACGATGTTTTTTCTTTTCAAAAGGATAAATAAAATAACCTACTAAAGTATCAATAAGGATTTGATAATATTCTTTTACAGTTTTGGCATCGATTCCACATTCACGGGCAATATTAGAATAGTTTAATAAAGAGCCATGTCCAAAAACAAGAGAATCTAAAAATCTTGCAAAAGTTGGCAAATGACGTGTTAAACCTTCTGCTTGAATTTCATGAGTAAGATAATCAGTAATATAGGCTTTTAAAGAACGTTTGATATCTGTTGAAAGATAATGTGAGGGAATTAATCCTGAATTTAAAGCATGTAATAAATCAAAATTGGGTATTTCTTTATAGACCAATGGATAGAAATGATAACGCCAAGCACGGCCGCCCAAAAGATTCGCAGATTCTTTTTTAAGTTTTCTTGCACTAGAGCTGCATAATATAAATTGTACTTCTGTATTTTCAATTAACCAATGAATTTCATCCAATAAAGGTGGTATTTTTTGGACCTCATCAATAATAACTGGATATTTTAAAGATGCTTTTGGTAGTGCAAGAATTTCTTCCCGGAGTACGTGTGGCTCTTTCATTAAACGTAGAAAGAGATCGGTAAGCAAAAGATCATAACGAATAGAATGCTTAAAGTGATTTTTTAGATAAAAAGATTTTCCGGTTTTGCGTGCCCCCCAAAGAAAAGCGGATTGCCCTTTGGGCAATTCCATTTTTAATAATCGATTATATACAATTTCGGAGCTCATATAATAAATAGTATAACTATTTAGAAAAAAAATCCATAAAAGTTAAACTATTTTGCATATTTCTTCCTAAAAGTTAAAAAAACTTACTTATACTTGGCAGTAGGTCTTGATGGAGGCAAAATTGGGTTGATATGCCCGTGTTTGAGTTCATCTTTATAATACATGTATAGACCCAAGCTAACGATAACAAAGGAAAGCCAAAAATAAAGGGACTCAACTTCGCCTAAGATAAGCCAAGCAATAAGTGCTGCGAAGAAAGGTTGAGAAAGCCCTGCAAAAGCGATATAAGTCGCTGTGTAAATCTTTAACAAATAAGTATTTAAATTATAACTCATTAAATTTGAAATAATGGTTAAAATCACAAACCATTGCATAAATGGCCATAAATCTGTGATGGGTACGGGGTTCCAATTTTCAGTCAATAACGAGTGTATCAAAGCAAGCAGACCGCCTACTAACATACTACTGCCATTGGCCATTACAGAAGAGTACGCTAAATTTTTAACGGTATGCCGCATGGCTATCCATCCAATCGCAGAAGCTAAGGCTGCACCTAAAAGTGCTAATTCGGCATAGGAAAAAAATAAAACAGATCCCCCAGAATCGATTTCAGTGCCAGAATGCACAATTAAAATAGGCAGAAAGCCTAAAACGCCAATCAATAACCCCATCCATTTTTTTAGAGAGATCACTTCATTAAACCAGGTATAAGACAATAGGGCTGTGGCAATTGGGGTAAAGCTATATAAAAAACAAGCTTTACCCGCTTCCATGTACTGTAATCCCCAGAATTCTAAAGCATTGGTAAGATATACATTTGTGAAGGCAATAATAAAAATAGGACGTATGTACTGTCTTTTAAAGTGAAAATGTGAACGATGGAACAGAAATTGGAAGCCTAAGAGCAGTAAACCGGCAAGGATCATGCGGGCTGCAGTAATGAAAAGCGGAGAGCCATATTCGAGAGTTAGCTTAGCAAAAACAAAGACAGAGCCATATAAAATACACAGTAAAATGACTAAACCATGGAGATGCATCAACGATTGCTCCGTATTCAATATTTACTAAGACCCGATTAATTTGGTATTATAACCAAATGATATTAAACAAACAAATTTATTTAGATTATGCTGCCACAACGCCTGTTGACGCTCGAGTTATAGAAAAAATGCAGGCTTGCATGGGCATAGCAGGGACTTTTGCAAACCCAGGCTCACTGACACATGCTTTTGGGCAAGAAGCTGCTGCAAAAGTGGAACATGCACGTCAACAAGTGGCACATCTCTTGGGGGCAGAACCCCGTAATTTGATTTGGACCTCGGGTGCTACCGAAGCCAATAATTTGGCCATTCAAGGTCTAGCACACTCCACTTATGGCAAAAAACATATTATTACCACGCTTGCGGAGCATGCTTCGATTTTAGATGCTTGTCAGGCCCTGGAAACACAGGGATTTGAGATTAGTTATTTAAAACCCAGTCAGGCTGGTTTAATTTCAGTAGAGCAAATACAAGCAGCTTTAAGGCCAGACACCCTGATGGTTTCTATTTTACATGCCAATAATGAAACCGGAGTGTTGCAAGATATAGAAGCTATTGGAAAATTAACACGAGAACGAGAGATTTTTTTTCATGTGGATGCTGTGCAAAGTGTGGGCAAGATTCCTTTGGATTTAAAAAAATTATCCATAGATTTATTATCGCTATCCGCACACAAATTGTATGGTCCCAAAGGTATTGGGGTGTTGTATCTGGGTGCGTGGCCAAGAGTAAAATTACAACCCTTATTGTTTGGCGGTAAGCAAGAAAGAGCTTTGCGCCCGGGCACTCTAGCGACGCATCAAATCGTGGGTATGGGTGAGGCCTGTTATCTTGCACAACAGAATTTAATTGAAGAATCTGCGAGAATAACTGCTTTAAGAGATCATTTATGGCAGGGTATTCACGCATTAAAGGGTCTAAGCTTAAATGGTCATCCCACTCAAAAAGTGCCAGGAATACTGAATGTTTGCTTTAGAGGTATGGAGCAAAAGGCATTGTTAAAGGCATTTAAAGGGCTGGCCGTATCAACGGCTTCTGCCTGTCATGCGGATACAACAGAACCTTCACATGTATTGCGTGCCATGGGATTATCGGATATCGATGCCCATCGCTCTATTCGTTTTTCTATTGGGCGTATGACTACCAAAGAAGAGATTGAAGAAGCTATTGTACTTATTAAGAGGTATTATGTATGTTAAATGCTCCCGTAACGGTTTCAGATTCCGCCATTGTACATTTTGCACAGACTTTAAAATCCAAGCCCGAAGCTTTAGGTATTCGCTTAGGCGTAAAAGCATCAGGCTGTGCAGCCTTTGCTTATGTGATAGATTTTGTCAAAACGCTAGAAGCAGATGATACTGTTTTCAAAGCAGGAGAGATAACCTTAGCGATTGACTCGGAAAGTTTGTCTTACTTAAAAGGCATGCATATCGATTGTGTACAAGAAGGCTTGAATGCCCATTTAAAATTCATTAATCCTAATGTTACGGGTGAATGCGGTTGCGGCGAAAGTTTTACAACTGAATAATAAAAATATTTAAGATGAACAAAATATAAAAATCCGCTATGATAGAAACTTATGAGCGCTAAGATCACCATTGAAGATGCCGCGAGAACCCTGAATCAAACAGAGGCAGTAGTTGCCTATAGGCTAGAAAAATTAGGCTTGCCTTTTTCCAGGCAAGATGGCCAGATTTATTTTGGCCATGAAGTCTCGCAAAAATTGTTTCAAATGAATATCCCAGCTCGTGTGATTGTATTTCAAGTAGTCAAAGGCGGTACAGGTAAAACGTCTTTGGTGCATGAAGTGGCTATTCGAGCGCATCTTTATGGTTTAAGGGTTTTGTGTATCGATATGGATCAGCAAGGCAATTTGACCAATGCCTTTAATCAAAATGCAGAAACGGGTCCCATTATGGTGGATAGCCTGGTTGAAGGTTATGCCCCCGAAGAGTGTATTCTCTCTGTTGCCCCAGGTTTAGACTTAATTCCCAGTCGAATTGAAAACTCTATGCTCGATGAAGTTATTCGACTTAAGAAAATTCCTTTGGAAACCGTTTATAGGGATGTGTTTCAATCGTTTAAAGCGCATTACGATTTAATTTTGGTGGATTGTCCGCCGAGCTTAGGTCAATCGGTAACAGCAATTGCTTTATCAGCGGATTGGGTGATTTCACCCGTACCACCAGAGCGTTTTGCTTTGGCAGGCCTAGAAGGTACTCAGCAATCTGTGCAAGCCTTAAATGTTACTTATGGTTTAGATATTCACTTTGGAATCGTATTGAATAAGTTTGATTCCAAAACCAATACTGCCCAAGAAGAAGCTGTTAAAGCTTTGCGCAATAATCCCAATTATCAGGGTAAGTTTTTAAAGAATTATATTCGCTTATCACAAGATTTTCCGGATGCTTTGGCCGAGGGTAAATCTATTTTTCATAAATTAGAACCTAGCAATGCAAAAGATGATATTGATAGTTTGGTTTTAGAATTATTACAACTAGAATTGCCTGAAGATATAAAGCTCGTTGCTCGCACAAAACCCAGTACCCGCACTGTGCGCGCACCTTCTCCTGTTTTTTAAATACAAGACAGCCATCGATTTCGAGTTGGGAGTGTGAAGGTAATAGACCTACCACATACAAACCTCGTAAAAACTAGCCACTTAACTTTTTAGGCACAGTGTACACACAAAACTTTTGTGATACCATATTCCAGAATCAGAGTGGTTAAGAATTTTTTAAAGGCGCTTTATTTATGGTTTATATGAGTTACATCAAAAAAAGCTCAATGGCTTTGATATTAATCAGTAGTCTTGCTTGTTTTAATGCATTTGCTTTTCAAGCTTTTACTGTTAATGGAATTAAGATAATCGGCTTACAACGTGTTTCTGAAGCGGCGGTATTGAATGATTTGCCCCTGCAAGTCGGTCAAACCCTGTCGGAAGGCCAATCCTCTGAGTTAATTCGTACCCTTTATAAGACTGGCTTTTTCCAAAGTGTGGATTTAGAACGAAATGGCAATACTCTAGTCATTCGCGTTGTTGAAAGACCAAGCGTTAGCAAACTAACCCTTAAAGGCGTTAAAGAAAAAGACAAAATTCTAAAAGTTTTAAGAGACGCAGGGCTTGCTGAAGGACGCATGTATGATCCTGCCTTATTGGCGCGTGCTCAGAAAGCGCTAGAGCACCATTATCTAACAAAAGGTAAATATGCGGTAAAGATTGAACCTTGTGTGGTTGAAGAAGAACCTTGCTTGATGCACGTTACTTTGGATATTTATGAAGGGGATATTGCCAAAATCCATCAAATCGCTATCATTGGTAACACCTGTTTCAGTGCTGATGAGCTTATGAAAGATTTTCATTCTGCCAAAACCAATTGGTTATCTTGGTTTAGCAATGATGATCAATACGTTAAAGAAAAACTACAAGCCGATTTAGAAACTTTACGTTCGTATTATCTAGATAGGGGATACATCCAGTTTCAAATTGATTCTACTGAGGTGTCTTTAACGCCTGATAAAAAACATTTATATATTACGATTCATGTTACCGAAGGCGAAAAATATTGCTTTGGTGAAGTGGGCGTTGAAGGGGATTGCATAGTCCCTCGAGAAACTTTAGAAAAAGCCTTAACGCCTATTGCTTGTAATACGACTTTTTCAAGAAAAAATTTGCTAGAAGTTAAGCAAGCCCTAGAAGAAACTTTAGGATGTTCCGGGTATAGTTTTGCCGATATACGTCCTACGCATGAAGTCGATGAATGTAACAGAAAAGTAAATGTTCGTTTCCATATAGTGCCGAATCGACGGGTGTATGTTCGCCGTATTAATTTTGTAGGCAATGCAACCACTCGAGATGAGGTATTACGTAGAGAATTACCTCAAATGGAAGGGACCTGGGTTTCTACAGGTTTAATTCGGGCCGGTAAAGAAAATATTTTAAGAAAAGGCTTTGGAAGCACTGTAGAAGTAGAAACCAAAGAAGTGCCTGGGTTTTGTGATCAGGTGGATCTTACTTACCGTTTAGAAGAAGC
Organism: uncultured Francisellaceae bacterium; assembly: GCA_945956915.1. GTDB lineage: Bacteria > Pseudomonadota > Gammaproteobacteria > UBA6186 > Azoamicaceae > CAMFJH01. The sequence continues at coordinate 50,936 of CAMFJH010000003.1, forward strand.
GCGCTTAGGTCAGATAGGGGCAGGTATTGCTTATTCTCAAGCCGAACAATTGGCTTTTAATTTTTCCATCAGCCAAGAAAATTTCTTAGGTACGGGAAAAGCGGTAGATTTTACCTTTGATAACAGTAAAGCCTCTACCAATTATCAAATAGGCTATCAAGATCCTTATTTTACGATTGATGGAATAGGGATGGGTGCAAGTGCTTATTACACCAAAAGTAATTTAAGCAAAACAGAGAATGTAGCCCACTATGCCACGGACGCATTGGGTACAGAAATGCGCTGGGTATTCCCAATGAGTTCTAAAGAAGCATTTAAGGTGAGCGTAGGCTACGATGATACTCACTTACATCCACCCCATCGGTGTGCCTCGCTTGAAGTTCAAGAATTCATAGCCAAAAACGGAACGAAATATAAAGAGTTTTCAAGTGGTGTAGCATGGGTATACGATACCTTAGACCAACGTCTATTCCCCACGACTGGGTTGATGCAAACGCTGGCAGGAAAGGTGTCGATACCGGGTGCTGATTTGCAATACTATAAGCTGAGTTATGATATGGCTTGGTTTTACCCCATTACCGATTCCAACCGCTGGGTTTTCAATATAACAGGAAATCTGGGGTACGGAGATGGGTATGGAAAAACCGAAAACCTGCCTTTCTTTAAAAACTTTATGGCAGGGGGATCACGTTATGTGCGCGGTTATGAAGAAAATACCTTAGGCCCCAAAGATACGCCTTCTTGTCCCGGGTACAAACCCCTTCCTTTCGGGGGTAATACCTTGGTTGCGGGCTCAGTTTCCCTTATTTTCCCGAATCCGATTAAGCCGGATACCAAGGCTATCAGAACAGCCTTGTTTTTCGATGTCGGACAAGTATATGATACTCGTTATAAGAGACGATTGGTGAATGGTGTTTGGGTGGACCGTAATCCGGCTGGGTTGCGATGTTCAGGGGGCTTGTCCCTTACCTGGCATTCACCAATGGGACCTTTAGCTTTTAGCTTAGCTAAACCTTTAGTAGTCAAGAAAGGAGACAAGAAGCAAGCCTTCTCGTTTAATGCCGGTACCTCATTTTAGTGTCTATGAAACAAGGAGAACCATGTTGAAACATTTAATGCGATTGATAAATTTAGCTTTGGTATTGGGTACAACCGTTGCAGTAGCAGCACCTGCCACAGCCGCTGTGGAACCTGCTGCCCAAACAACCAGTACAGAAACCTCGGGCTCACCCCTTAAAATTGGTGTGATGGATTGGCAACTCTTGTTGACTAAAGCGCCTCAAGCTGAAGAAGCGAGTAAGCGCTTGGAAAAAGAATTCCAGACGCCTCAAGAGAATTTAAACAAAAAAAAGAAGGATTTTCAGGCCAAACAAGAAAAGCTTGGACGTGATAAAGATGTATTGTCTGAAGCAGAACGTAAGAAGTTAGAGATTGAACTTACAAAAATGCAACAAGACTTACGTCGTATGGATGAAGAATTACGTTCTGATCATGCAACACGTCAACAAGAAGAAATGGCCGATTTCCTTAAAGTGGTTCGCGAAGTCGTGGATGGCATTGCTAAAGAGAAAAAGATCGATTTAGTATTACCAAACGATGTAACTATTTACGTGGATAACCGTGTGAATGTAACAGATGATGTTTTAGAAAGTCTTCGAAAACTCAAATCTCAAGCCAAAAACGATAAAAGCGATAAAACTAAGCACTAATCGTTAGCTGAACATTGAGAATCATGCCAAAGTACTACTTTGGCATGATTTCTCGTGCATAAGCATAATTAGGGACTATACCATATGGATAAAATAGCCATAACACTTGAAGAACTTTCTAGACTGTTAGGGGTAAAGTTAGAAGGCGATCCCTCCTGTGTTATTTCTGGTATTGCTTCTTTAGAAAGTGCAAAAAAAGGCGATTTGGCTTTTTTAAGTAATCGGCAATATAAACGATTTTTATCAACCACAGCTGCCAGTGCTGTGATTATCAGCCCTGAAGACATAAAACAATGCCCTGTCAATGCATTGATTTCTGATAATCCCCGTTTAAGTTTGGCCAAAGTGGCTAAGCTCTTTGACAATCAACCCAGAGTTTTAGCAGGCATTCATCCTTCTGCTGTGATAGGTAGCGGTTGCTCTATTGCAGATTCAGCCAGTATAGGGCCACGGTGCGTGATAGCAGATAATGTACAAATAAAAGAAAATGTTGTTATAGGTGCAGGCTGTGTGATTGGCAATGATGTTCATATTGGGCACGATACCCGTTTAAACCCAAATGTGACTTTGTATCATAAGGTTAATATTGGACATTCTACTGTGATTCACAGTGGGACTGTTATTGGCTCGGATGGATTTGGTTTTGCCAATGATAAAGGTAATTGGGTAAAAATGCCACATTTAGGTGGGGTCGATATTGGAAATAATGTAGAGATTGGCGCTAATACGACAATAGACAGAGGCTTTTTAGACAATACAACAATTGGTGATGGTGTCATTATCGATAACCTAGTACAAATTGCACACAATGTTGTGATTGGGGCAGGTACTGCGATAGCCGGGTGTGTGGGTATTGCAGGTAGCACAACGATTGGGAAAAACTGTTTAATTGGTGGGAGTGCTAATATTGCTGGACATATTAATATTCAGAATGGCATTCATATCACAGCGACTTCTTCGGTAAGCCGCTCTATTACGGAACCAGGTGTTTATTCTTCTGGATTTCCAGCAAAGCCCAATGAAGTATGGCGTAAAAATGTAGCTCGGTTTCAGTTTTTAGATAGCATGGCTAAGCGACTAAAAAACTTAGAAAATCGTTTGGAGGAAGAATAAATGATGGATATACAGGAAATTTTACAATATTTACCGCATCGATACCCTTTTTTGCTTATTGACAAGGTAAAAGAATTCGTACCTGAAAAGTCATTATTGGGTATTAAAAATGTCACGATTAATGAACCTTTTTTTACAGGGCATTTCCCTTCACAAGCTGTGATGCCTGGGGTATTAATTGTAGAAGCCTTGGCACAAGCCGCCGGTATTTTAGCTTATAAAAGCACAGGTACGGATAGTGAAGTTTTATTTTATTTAGGCACTATAGAAAAAGCGCGATTTAAAAAACGTGTTGTTCCTGGTGATCAATTACACTTACAGATAACGATTACACAGCGTCGGGGTCATGTATGGAAATTTTCAGGTGTAGCCACTGTAGAAGGTGAGGTTGTGTGCACGGCAGAAATGACTTGTGCACAAGCCGTGGGGAAGGTGCAATCGTGATAGATAAGTTAGCGGTTGTAGATCCCAAGGCTTCTATTGCAGAAGATGTGCATATTGGACCTTGGACTTTGATTGGCCCAGATGTAGAAATTGGATCAGGTTCTTGGATAGGCTCTCATGTAGTGATTCAGGGTCCTACGAAGATAGGACGCCATAATAAAATTTATCAATTTTCTTCTATTGGCGAGGCCCCTCAAGATAAAAAATATCGTGGAGAACCTACGCGTTTAGAAATAGGTGATAATAATATCTTTAGGGAATCCTGCACGGTGCATCGTGGGACTGAAGAAGGTGGACAATTAACACGAATTGGCAATGATAATTTATTTATGGCCTACACCCATGTTGCGCATGATTGTATGATTGGAAACAGTGTTATTTTTGCAAACAATGCTTCTGTTGCAGGCCATGTAACGGTAGATGATTTTGCTTGCTTAGGGGGTATGGTAGGCGTTCATCAATTTTGTGCTATTGGTGCACACAGTTTTGCAGCAGGGGCTGCCGTTATTGTGCGCGATGTGCCTCCTTTTGTCTTAGTATCGGGTTATCCTGCAGAAGCGCATGGTCTTAATACAGTCGGTTTAGAACGTCGAGGTTTTCCACCGGAGACAATTGCAGCCTTAAGACGAGCCTATAAAGTTATTTTCAGACACAGTTTAACTTTACAAGAAGCCATCACAGAGTTAAGAGTAATGGCATTAGAAACGCCAGAAATTGAACTTCTGGTTGATTTTCTTTCAAATTCTACCCGAGGTATTGTTCGCTGATTGCACGTGTTGGGATTGTTGTCGGAGAAGTCTCAGGAGATGCTCTGGGTGCTGATCTGATACGTGGATTAAGGTTGTATTATCCTGATTTGCAAGTAGAAGGTGTTGCTGGTCCTCAATTAATTGAAGAAGGCTGTGTAGCGCTTTATGCTATGGATCGTCTTGCTGTGATGGGTCTTGTAGAGCCTTTAAAGCGTTTGCCAGAGCTCATCCGTATGAGGCAACAATTAAAAAAACATTTTTTAGAAAACCCACCGGATTTATTTATTGGAATAGATGCCCCTGATTTTAATTTAGGCCTAGAAAAGGCTTTACATCAAAAAGGCATTAAGACGGTACATTATGTGAGTCCTAGTGTTTGGGCTTGGCGGCAGGGACGCATTAAAGGTATTAAAGAATCCGTTGATTTAATGTTGACGCTATTGCCTTTCGAAGCTGAATTTTATAAACAACATCAAGTGCCAGTTTGTTTTGTAGGACATCCGATGGCTGATCAAATTCCCTTAGATCTTGAGCCAAACCAAAACACCCCTAGAAAACAAAAAAAAATTACCTTATTACCAGGGAGCAGAAATAAAGAATTAGAATATATGGCTCCTTTATATTGCCAAACGGCTGCTTTATGTTACGAGCACTGCAAACAAGCCGGTGAACTTTTGGAATTTACAGTCCCTTTAGTCTCTTTAAATCATAAAGTATATTTTGAATCCATGATACAAATATATGCACCGAAAGTACCCTTTACAGTGCAAGTAGGGCAGGTACGAGAAGCGATTGCTTCGGCAGATGCGGTTTTGGTAACATCAGGTACTGCGACCTTAGAAGTTATGTTGCATAAAAAGCCGATGGTAGTGGCTTATAAAATGCATCCTCTAACCTATCCACTTGTGGCTCGCTTGGTTAAAGTCCCTTATGTGGCTTTACCCAATTTATTGGCGCAAGAATTTTTAGTGCCTGAGTATATTCAAAATGATGCCACACCAAAAGCTTTGAGCCGTATGTTATTACATTATTTAAATACACCAGAAGAAAAAAATCGTCTAGTTAAACGCTTTACAGAATTGCATTATCTTTTGAAACAAGGGGGTAGTCAAGCTGCAGCCAAAGCCATTATAGAGCATTTTGATCAATGAAATTATTTATCACGATTTTAATTATCAGTATTTTAGCAGGTACAGAAGTTGATTTATTTATACCCAGTTTTCCCGAATTACAAAGCGTATTTAAATTATCGCCTTTTTTAATGCAATTAACGTTAAGTGTCAATTTTGTTGCCTATTGTATCTGTTCACTGTTTGCGGGTGCTTTGGGGGATAGACACAGTAGAAGAACTGTTATTTTAATAAGTCTTTGGATATTTGTTGTGGGCAGTGTTTTTTGTGTGAGTGCACATGACTATTCTATTTTATTATTAGGGCGATTCTTGCAAGGCATGGGAATGGCGGCCCCCAGTGTATTAGGTTTTGTAGTGATTGCAGATACTTATCCTTTAAAAAAACAGCCTGCGATTATGGGTGTCTTAAATGGTGTAATCACTTTAGCGATGGCCTGTGCTCCGGTGATTGGCAGTTATGTTAATTTGTATTTTAATTGGCGGGGTAATTTTTTTGTTTTATTCGGCTTAGGCGTTATATCGCTTATAACCTGTTATTTATGGATCCCACGATCTAAGGGCGATCATACCGTTTCTTTATCGCCGAAGGCTTATTTACCGCTTATTCGTTCAAAACAATTATGGATTTTGATGACTGGCATGTGTGCATTGCCGATTGCTTATTGGGTTTTTATAGGGATGGCGCCTATTTTATATATGGGTAGTTTAGGGGTAAGCTTGAAGCATTTTGGTTATTATCAAGGTGCATTGGCCTTAATGTTTTCTTTGGTCAGTATTAGCAGTCCTCTGACATTATCCAAGCTAGGACTTAAAAATTGTTTAAAATTATCATGTGTTTTAAGTTTTATAACCCTATTTTTAATGTCGTGGGTGATATGGAAAGCACCAAAGAATCCTATGCTCATAACAGGTCTTATGTTGATACTTTCTATAGCTGCTGTATTTCCCTTGCAAATTTTGTATCCCAGTGCATTAGAATTAGTCCCTAGGGGAAAAGCAAAAATCTCTGCGTTGATAACAGCCATGCGCTTGTTAGTAACGGCTTTATTTTTAGAAACTGTGAGTTACTTTTATACTGAGAATTTTGCAGCGATTGGCCTTAGTATTATCGTTTTGGCGATGATATCTTGCACAGTCGTTCGATATATTGTATCAACACCGATTATAAAACATGCGTAAAAAGGAAATTGGTCTTGATCAGGGGAATAAAGTGAGTTTTGAAATTTTAGGCAAAAAAGAGTTTATTTTGAGAAAAGTGCATCCTTTTGATTATGAATACCATCATAACTTATCTAACACATTATCTGAATGGAATTCGAAAGAAGATGATGAGGCATTTAATGATTTATAAACCCTTTTCAATCAGAGCATGACTACAATAAGTCGCCTAGAATTTAGGTTTGCTAATAATTCAATAATAAGGCTTACCCAGTGATGTAATATTATTTCAATCGATTTTTTTTAGTATTGAATTCAATGCATAAGCACCATTTTTTATAAAAGTTGAATATGTACATACGTATAAGCAAAAAATATTTGATCTTAGCTTTTGCTTACGCTAATATAATATAAGCAACTAATAATACGTTAATTATGAGAGGAATTAAAATGCTAGAAATACAAATACTAATGGATAGAGAACAGAAGTTATCACAAGAGCTCAAAGCGGATGAAGAAGAGACTCATAGGCGCTATGAACACAAGCCCCAAAAAGCTGATTTGCAGGCGATTATTGATCAAAAATTTATAGCGAGCAATGGTACAGCAAGAGAAGGTTTATATCGTATATTAGGCGAATATTTGATTCCTGAACATGCTGACGACTCTATGGACAGAGAAGATGCAAGTATCGCAAGAATTGTTTATACTACTGTCCAGCGTCTAAGCAAAGCAGTTGATGAGCTATTTGTAAGTACTTATGTAGATAAGGAAGTTTTTAACAGGTTTCTATCATCAGTAGAGGGTGAAATATCTATTGTTATTATGAAATATACTTTTCCCGTAGGAATTAATAGATCTGATGTTAATCATGCAGTTAATGAATATGTTAAACAAATCATGCAAGAAAATTATCAACAGCTAATACATCCAACCCCTCTAAGAATCCATTGCACTCAAAATATACAAGATCAAAATGATGGAACAAAATCCACAAAACCATCACCATAGAAATTAGCTCCAGGCCTTCCTTCATATGAAATTAATATGGAGGATGCCTGATGAGTAGTTTTAAAAGAAATATCTTTAGGTTTACCAATAATAAGACATACCCATGGTTACGGTATTATTGATGAATCGTCTTACTTCGACTTTGTGACTAAAGCTTGCAGTGGTAGTCCCGGTACTGAAGTTTTGATCAACCTTGGTTGTAACGCTTCTATAGCTGGAATTAACATAATCGGTACGAATGGTGATGTTGTCACAAATATTTTGTTCTAAACCCACACCCAAGCGAAAAGAGCCTAGTTTTTTGTGCTTGTGTTTTTGTATGGTTTGTTCAATAGTTGGGCTTAGGGCAACACCTGCAGCACTGACTTGTAAAAAATTGTCAGAGAATGAGGAATGTAGTTTTAATTTATTGTATCCCACACCCAAACGTCCGTAGAGTAAGGTACAAGGCGCTAAAAATACGCCAGGTCTTAAATCTACACCCGCTTCATAATTTTGTAATCTAAGCCTTGCATAAATGCCATCACTAAAATTTAAAGGAAGGGTAAAAGTAGGATTTCGGAAACTGCTGGATAAGTTTAAATTGGGCCTGGATTTGGTTTTATAGCGAGAAAAATTTAAAAAAGTTTCTATGCCCATATAACCTTCTCTACAAAACACAAAACCATAACCTGCATATAGGCCTGCTGCAAAACGATTTTTACGTTGGGCGCCGGTTATCAAATGCGAAAAATCGTTGGTGGTTGTAGCGGGTAAGGCTACAAGAGATCCTGAAAAGCGCGCAGCAACGACAGTAGAAGTTCTAGCACTTGTAAATGAACCCCCTAGACCACCCCCCACATAAAAGCCATCAAAAGAACTGGTATCATAAGGTTGTGCTGCGAAAGTAGGTGTGCCAAGAGCACTTAAAATTAGAGCAGATACTATTCCATTTTGTGCCTGTAATTTCATTCCATTCTCCATTATGAACAATCATTACCAATAATAGGACATACCAAGGGTTACCGTATTGTTAAAGAAACTGGTCACTCTGGATGTAGTGCTTGCCGTATAAGTTAAAGTATCACCAGTCGGTGTTGTGATTGTATGATTTTCTGCAGGCGTTCTTAGTTTAGTCCCACGGTAATGTGTGTTAACATAATCTGCACGGATGTAAATGTTCTCACAAATATTTTGTTCTAAGCCAATACCCAGCCTTAAAGCCCCCATTTTTTTACGTCGGGTACTGCTTTCTCGTTCATCCCCTGTAAGAGGAGTTGCCCCAGGTGTAAAACTAAAGAGCACAGAAGGATGCGTGTCTGCATGCAAAGTTAATTTGTTATACCCAACACCTAAGCGTCCATAGAGTAAAGTACAAGGTGTTAAAAAAATGCCTGAACGCACATCGATACCAGGTTCTATCGGCGACAGACGCGTGCGCGTTGCACTGCTATTGTTTAGATTGGCATTTAAAGTAGCTTGGGCGAACTCGGCTTCTGAGGCAGCAGAAAATGTATGCTTGGCTTTAAATTCATAATGTGTGTTGTGTAAAAATGCTTCCACCCCTAAATAAGCATCTTCCCATGAATACCCATAACCCGTATAAAGCGCAATATCAAAGGCATTTTTTTTGTGCGCATATTGTACAGAATTTCCAGCAGAAGCATTAAATCCATTAGGAACAGCAGGAGAAAGGTTGGTACCATTAAAATCTACAGCAGCAGAACTTGTGCGACCTTCGCGAGCACTGAGAAAAGCACCACCTGCAGAACCACCAAAATAAAAACCACAAAAAGGACTGGTGGCAGGGAGTGCCATCGTTGCTGTTGAGGTGCCCAGTAAAAGCACACTGAGTATCCATTGCCTGTTGTCTTTTTTCATTGCGAGTCTCCCTTTCACAAGTTAATAAGATTACTAGAAGATTATAGTTGATTTTTCTATTTTTTTCACCTGAATCCCTAATCCTGGTAGAATACTAAAAAACAAAAAGGGTGTGTAAATATGTGGATTGCAGGTGTAGATGAAGTGGGGCGTGGACCCTTGGCAGGCCCCGTGGTCTCTGCGATGGTGATTTTGGATCCTAAAAAGCCCATTAAAGGCTTAGCAGATTCTAAAGTGCTGACTGCTGTTCAACGAGAAGCCTTGAGTTTGGAAATAAAAGAAAAATCAATTTGCTGGAGTATTGGATCAGCTTCCGTTGAGGAAATTGACCAACTTAATATTTTGCAAGCTACCTTACTGTCAATGCGGCGTGCGATTAGCAATGCAGTGCTTAAACCGGATCAAGTTTGGATAGATGGTAATCGTTGTCCTGATTTGGATATACCCGCAAAAGCCATTATCGGGGGTGATGCCACTGTTCCTGCTATCAGCGCGGCTTCTATTATTGCCAAGGTAGCACGCGATCAAGAAATGGTAGCACTAGATGTTTTATATCCGGGTTATGGCTTTGCTCAACATAAAGGTTATGGCACGCCTAAACATTTAGCAGCCTTAAAATGCTTGGGTCCTTCGCCGATTCATCGTATGAGTTTTGCGCCGGTGCGTTTGGCGGTGCCTGCATGAGTGCGGCTTTTGTTCATTTGCGTGTGCACAGCGAGTATTCTCTTATCGATGGCATTGTACGTATAGACGATTTGGTTTCTGAAACTGCAGCTAATAATCAAGTGGCAGTTGCATTGACTGATCAATCCAATGTATTCGGCATGGTAAAGTTTTATCAAGCCGCACGTGCTAAAGGCATAAAACCCATCATAGGCTCGGATATCTGGGTATATAACGAGCAAGACCCCGCACAACCTTATCGATTGCTTTTATTATGCCAAAATGAATTAGGCTATAGACATTTAACCCAATTGGTGAGCAAAGGCTATTTGGAAGGCCAATATCAAGGCAAAGCTTTAATTAAAAAAGAGTGGATCAGTCAATCTAATAAAGGCCTTATTGCGATTGCAGTTGCCCGAGAAAGTGATATTGCCACGGCTTTATTGGCAAATCACGATGAATTGGCAGAAACGTTAGTTGAATATTGGACAGGTATTTTTGGGGATCGCTTTTATTTAGAATTAACACGCACGGGTCGCCCGAATGAGAATACCTATGTGCAAGCAGCAGTAAGCTTGGCAGAACGTAAAGGATGCCCGGTCGTTGCAAGTAACGATGTGCGTTTTTTAGAAAGTACTGATTTTGAAGCACATGAAGCTCGGGTATGTATTCATCAAGGGTGTGTGTTAAATGATCCCAATAGAAAAAAAGTTTATCATGAGACTCAGTATTTAAAATCTGCCCAAGAAATGCAAGATTTATTTAAGGATATTCCAGAAGCTATAGAAAACACCATTGAAATTGCAAAGCGCTGTAATTTAGTGCTGACGCTCAATAAAGTATTTTTACCCAATTTTCCAGTGCCTGCAGGCTTTAGCTCAGAAACATTTTTAAGCGCTGCAGCACAACAAGGCTTGGCAGATAAATTTTTAAACACAGAGATTCCACCAGTATACCAAGAGCGTTTGAATGCTGAATTGGCTGTGATTAATCCCATGGGATTTGCCAGCTATTTTTTAATTGTGGCCGATTTTATTCGCTGGTCTTTAAACAATAAAATCCCTGTAGGCCCAGGGCGAGGTTCAGGAGCAGGATCCCTGGTGGCCTATGTCTTAAATATTACAGGGATAGACCCTCTAGAATATGAGTTACTATTTGAACGCTTTTTAAATCCAGAACGGGTATCGATGCCCGATTTTGATATCGATTTTTGCATGGAAGGTCGCGATAGGGTTATTGATTATGTGGCCAATACCTATGGGCGAGAATCGGTTTCCCAAATTATTACCTATGGCACCATGGCTGCCAAAGCCGTGATTCGTGATGTAGGACGTGTGCTGGGACATCCATATGGATTCGTAGATAAAATTGCCAAATTAATTCCTTTAGAATTGGGGATAACCCTTGCCAAAGCCCTAGAAGATGAACCCATGCTACAACAACGCTATCAAGAGGAAGAAGAAGTAAAAGCCTTGTTGGATTTAGCACAAAAGCTAGAGGGCATCACTCGTAATGCTGGCAAGCATGCAGGGGGAGTTGTAATCGCCCCTTCTAAATTAACAGATTTTACACCGTTGTATTGCGATGCCAATGACGGTGCTTTATTAACCCAATTTGATAAAAATGATGTAGAAACCATTGGCTTGGTAAAATTCGACTTTCTAGGCTTAAGAACACTCACGATTATCGATTGGGCTGTTAGCATTGTGAATGCTCAAAAAATTAAAGCAGGAGAAACTTCATTAGATATTAACACCATTCCACTTAATGATAAGCTGACCTTTGATTTATTGCGTGCTTGTAAAACCACGGCGGTTTTTCAATTAGAATCACGAGGCATGAAAGATTTGGTTAAACGCTTGCATCCAGACGTGTTTGAAGAAATTATTGCTTTAGTCGCCTTGTTTAGACCTGGTCCTTTGCAATCTGGCATGGTAGATGATTTTATTAATCGTAAACATGGCCGAGCCAAACCCGAATATTTAGATCCCAGTTTAACAGCTATTTTAAAGCCTACGTACGGGATTATTTTATATCAAGAACAGGTAATGCAGATTGCACAAGTATTAGCCGGTTATACCTTGGGGGGCGCTGATTTATTAAGGCGCGCCATGGGTAAGAAAAAGCCTGAAGAAATGGAAAAACAACGTGCTATTTTCATAAAAGGTTCAGTAGAACGGGGTGTGAATGCAGAAAAAGCGGCTTATATTTTTAGCTTAATCGATAAATTCTCGGGTTATGGTTTTAACAAATCTCATGCAGCTGTTTATGCTTTGTTAACCTATCAAACCGCTTGGTTAAAAGCTCATTATCCTGCGGCTTTTATGGCGGCAGTATTGTCTTCGGATATGGCACACACCGATAAAGTAGTGGTCTTTGTAGACGAATGTCGACAATTGAAATTAAACCTATGCCCCCCAGATATTAATAAATCAGAATTTAAATTTTCGGTGGGCGAAAATAATCAAATATTGTATGGATTGGGTGCGATTAAAGGCGTGGGTGAGAGCGCCATACACAGCATTATGGAAGGGCGCGCATCAAGGCCTTATCAAGATTTATTTGATTTTTGTGCACGTGTTGATTTACGAAAAGTCAGCAAAAGGGTGATCGAAGCATTAATTCGTGCGGGTGCGATGGATTGTTTTAATACCGAGCGTTCAGCGCTGATGTTTTCTTATGAAGATGCTGTAACTGCTGCAGAACAATTGGGGAATAATCGTTTGGCGGGTCAATTCGATTTGTTTGGAGACTCTTTGTCCGCGCAAGATATTCTAATGAATCAAAGTGGCGTGCCGCTTAGGCCTTGGTCTGATGCAGAACGCTTATTAGGCGAAAAAGAAACCCTAGGGTTTTATTTAACAGGACATCCTTTAGAAGAATATGAAAGCGAATTAAAACATATCCGAACCGTAAAAATTAGAGAATTGAAAGCTGAAAAAAATAAAAAACAAAGACTAGCTGGATTAATTGTTGGCTTAAGAACTGTACAAACCCGTAATCACGATCGCATGTTAATTCTAAGCCTAGATGATAGGACTGGTAGACAAGAAATAGCCGTGTTTTCTGATTTGTATCGTACATATAAAGAAAAATTAATCAAAGATGCATTGATGATTTTTGAGGGGGAAGTCAATGAAGATGATTATTCAGGTGGCTTTAAAATAAAATGTACCGATATCATGGATTTTGACACGGCCAGAGCGCGTTATGCAAAACGCTTAGATATTGAAGTGCAAGACAGGGGTATTGGCGAGGATTTTGCTGAACACTTAGCTACTTTCTTGCAACCTTATATACATGAAAACGGATGTTGGGTGCATCTTAGTTATCAGCACCTAGAGGCTAGAACTGAAGCGGTTTTGCAATTTGGGCAACACTTTAGATTGCAAGTGTGCCAGGCTTTATTGGATGCTTTAAAGGATATGATAGGTGTTAAGTCAGTAGCGATTCATTATTGATATGAGTCTAGACTTCTGATAGGCTTTGAAGATGAATATTGAGAGCAAGGAAGATAATGAACCCCAAGATAAAGGCCGTAGGCGTTTTTTAACCCTCTTAACATCCGCTATAGGCAGTATCGGTGCTGTTTTTGCAGCGATTCCCTTTATTTCAGCATGGACGCCCAGTGTGCGGGCTCGCGCCCTTGGGGCGCCTGTAAGCGTTGATATTTCTAAAATTGAGCCCGGACAAAAAATCACAATACCCTGGCGAGGCAAACCCATTTTTGTTTTAAGACGAACGCCTGAGGAACTAAAATCATTGTCCGAAGATGAAAGCAAATTAAGAGATCCCCTGTCTCAAGAATCCGAACAACCCCCCTATGCAAAAAATCAGTACCGTTCTATTAAAGAACCTATTCTAGTCGTAGAAGGTATTTGTACACATTTAGGGTGTGTGCCCATTTTTAAACCCGAAGGCTTTTTTTGTCCTTGTCATGGTTCTACTTATGATATGGCAGGACGCGTTTATAAAGGTGTTCCAGCACCCCTAAATTTACCGGTTCCGCCCTATCAATATTTAAGTGAGAATATGATTTTAATTGGTGAAGATCAGGCCTCGGAGGGCAAAGGGTGAAAGTAAAACTCATGCAGTGGTTAGATGCCCGCTTTCCCTTTACCCAATTATGGAACGAGCATTTAGCCCGGTATTATGCGCCTAAGAATTTTAATTTTTGGTATTATTTTGGGTCCTTATCTCTCCTTGTGCTAGTTAATCAGCTTGTGACGGGAGTCTGGTTAACCATGAGCTATAACCCTTCTGCTGAAGGCGCTTTTGCATCGGTAGAATATATCATGCGAGATCTGTCTTATGGATGGCTATTGCGGTATCTACATTCCACAGGGGCTTCTTTTTTCTTTATCGTGGTTTATTTACACATGTTCAGAGGTCTATTGTACGGTTCTTTTAAAAAACCTAGAGAATTAGTTTGGCTTGTGGGGATGATGATTTTTGGCTGTTTAATGGCCGAAGCTTTTTTTGGTTATTTACTCCCTTGGGGCAATATGTCTTTTTGGGGAGCACAAGTGATTACTTCATTGTTCAGTGCCATTCCATATGTGGGCGTAGAATTAGTAGAATGGATCAGAGGCGATTTTAATATTTCAGGAGTAACATTAACGCGCTTTTTTGCTTTGCACGTTATTGTAATGCCTTTGTTATTAGTGGGTCTGGTGGTTTTTCATATTTTGGCTTTGCACGAAGTTGGCTCTAATAATCCCGATGGCATTGAAATAAAAAAATATAAAAATGAAGCGGGCATTCCCATAGATGGCATTCCTTTTCATCCGTATTATACGGTTAAAGACTTGTTTGGTGTTGCGGTTTTTTTAATTTTATTTTGCGCCGTAGTCTTTTTTGCACCCGATATGTGGGGGTATTTTTTAGAGCATCCGAATTTTGAACCAGCTGATCCTTTAAAAACACCCGAGCACATTGCCCCAGTGTGGTATATGACGCCCTATTATGCGATTTTAAGAGCCATTCCCAATAAATTGCTAGGCGTCATAGCAATGGGGGCTGCTATTGGTGTATTTTTTATTTTACCCTGGTTAGATAGAAGTCCGGTAAAATCTATCAGATATAGAGGATTTTTATATAAAACAGCCTTGGGTTTATTTGTGATAAGCTTTTTAGTATTGGGTTATTTAGGTTCAAAACCGCCCTCGCCAATACTCACCTTATTGGCACAGATCATGTCTTTTATTTATTTTTCTTTTTTCTTGTTAATGCCTATTTACACACGCTTAGATAAAACTAAACCGGTGCCACAGAGGTTGCGCTAATGCGGGGTTCCTATTCTTTACAGTTAAAAATACTGCTAATCTTGTGCTTAGGTTTGGTATCTATTGGGTGTATCGCAGAAGGTAGTTCTAAGCCCTTAGACAAAATGTCTGTTGATGTCGGTGATCCTGCTTCTTTACAACGCGGTGCAAAATTATATATGAATTATTGTTCGGGGTGTCATAGTTTAAAATATGCGCGCTACGAAGGGATGGCTCAAGATATTGGCATTGTGGATAGCCAAGCACGTGTATTAGAAGTTGCTGTAAAAGAAAATTTGATGTTTGCCGGTGAAAAAATTACCGATACAATGCAAATAGCCATGCCTGTTGCGGATGCACAGAATTGGTTTGGTAAAGCACCTCCCGATTTATCCTTGGTTGCTCGTTCTCGGGGAGCGAATTGGTTATATACTTATCTTCGAAGCTTTTATAGAGATCCTAAAAAGCCTTGGGGTGTGAACAATTACCTCTTTCCAGATGTAGCTATGCCAAATGCCTTAAGCAGTTTAGAACAAAAATTAAGCAAACCTGAGTTTGATGCAGCAGTAAGAGATTTGGTAAATTTTTTAGTGTTAATGGGCGAGCCCAAACAAAGAGAAAGAGAACGTTTGGGCGTATGGGTTTTAATATTTTTAGGTGTATTTTTAGTCTTTTGCTGGTTATTAAAAAGAGAGTACTGGAAAGATGTACATTAATTATGCACACATGAACATTGGCATAAGGTCTAAAGATATGTTAAGATACGAGCATCAATTAAAACGAAGAGATCAATAACATGACTTCAACACGACCCTATTTGTTAAGAGCCTTTTACGATTGGATAGTTGACAATGGATGTACTCCGCATATTGTGGTGAATGCAACGCTCGCTGAAGTGGAAGTGCCGTTAGAATATGTAGAAAGCGGGCAAATTGTACTGAATATTGCTTTATCCGCAGTACAAGGCTTGGTTTTAGGCGATCAGAGCATAGAATTTAAAGCCCGTTTTTCAGGAGTAGTGCGTTATGTTTTTATTCCGATCCGTGCGGTCTTGGCTATTTATGCCAAAGAAAATGGTCGTGGCATGGTATTTGCGGAAGAAGAAGAAGGAGAGGGTGCTCCACCGCCTTCAGGCCCTATAAAGAAAATTGCCAAAGAATCCTCTGCAGGTGCTAAGGGTAAAGACGGTAGACCGCCTTTTTTAAAAATAGTCAAATAATAGCAAGCAATGATTCCAGAAATTGCTCATTTTTCACTGGTTTTAGCGCTTTGTCTATCTTTTCTATTAAGTATAATTCCCGGATATGGTGTTTATAAGCAAAATCTTGCTTGTATGCAATTAGCAAGACCCTTAGCGCAAGGCCAATGTTTTTTTATTGCTATTAGCATTGTATTATTGGCTTATTCTTTCTATAACAATGATTTTTCTGTAGGAGCTATTGCTCATCATTCCAATTCCACCTTAGAGGATACTTACAAAGTAGCAGCATTGTGGGGTGCACACGAAGGCTCGTTATTATTGTGGGTTTTTATTTTGTCTTTTTGGACTTTGTTATTGAGTGTTGGCAGTCGTTCATTGCCTTTAAGTTTTGTAGCTTATTTATTATCACTGATGGGTATAATTGTGCTAGGTTTTTTAGTCTTTCTAGTATTGACTTCAAATCCTTTTGTACGATTATGGCCTATTATTCCGGTGGATGGAAAAGATTTAAATCCTTTATTACAAGATCCAGCGCTTATTATACATCCACCGATTTTGTATATGGGCTATGCAGGGTTTGCCATTCCTTTTGCTTTCGCATTGGCTATCTTATTGTATGGAAAATTAGAAGAGGCTTGGCTTCGGTGGTTAAGGCCCTGGGTTTTGCTCGCTTTTAGTTTTTTGACCCTAGGGATTGCTTTGGGCAGTTGGTGGGCTTATTATGAATTAGGTTGGGGTGGTTGGTGGTTTTGGGATCCCGTAGAAAATGCCTCTTTTATGCCTTGGTTGATTGGCATTGCCTTGATTCATGCCTTATTTCTTTCAGAAAAACGTAAAATTTTAATTGGCTGGACTTTATTATTAGCGATTGTGGGATTTATTTTAACACTGATTGGCTTTTGTTTGGTGCGTTCAGGGATCTTAAGTTCTGTGCATGCTTTTGCTTCTGATCCTACCCGTGGTTTTTTTATGTTTGTATTTTTAGCCTTAACTTGTGGAGGAGCTATATTAGTCTATAGCACTCGTGTTAAAAAAGTCTCTCTATTTTTTCAAACGCAGACACAAAGCTTAGCATTATTATCAAGAGAAACTTTGATTTTCTTGAGCACAGCGTTTTTGATGGTAAGCACCTTGACTATTTTATTGGGTACATTGTTTCCCTTGTTGTATGAATTTTGGACAGGGCAAAAAATATCTGTTGGATTTCCCTATTTTAATGCGGTCTTTATTCCCTTAATCTTGCCTTTTTTATTTTTAATTCCCTTAGGGCCTATCAGTAAATGGTCAGAAAACAAGCTGAACGATATCCTTAAGCCCAGCATCATTGTTTTTGGTATAAGCTTAATATTGAGCATAATCATTGTGTTGTTTACAAAACCTACAGAAAAATTAAGTGTTGGATTGGGTTTGTTTTTAGGGTTTTGGATTTTCTTGGCTACGCTTAACACTTTGAAAATTAAAACTATACGTCAAGGATCTATCAAAAAAATTTCGATAGGTGCTTGGGGAATGATACTTGCACATGCCGGGATCGCGATCACTTGTATTGGTATTACGGTCGTTTCAAATTATCAAGTGGAAAGAGAAGTACGTATTAAACCAGGTGATAGCGTAACGCTGGCAGATTATCAAATCACTTTTGATAAAACGGATATCCAAGAGGGCTCAAATTACATGAGTTATAGGGGTATTTTTGAGCTAAAAAACAAAACAGGTAAAACGATTTCTACATTATATCCTGAAAAAAGGGTCTTTTTAGTGCAAAAAAATGTAATGACGGAAACGGCAATTGCTCCAGGGTTATTTAAAGATATTTATATTGCATTGGGCAACAAATTAGAATCCGGTGTTTGGACTGCACGGATATATTATAAGCCATTTGTGAGATGGATTTGGCTAGGTGCTCTGATGGTCGCTTTAGGTTCAGTATTGGGGACTATTGCAAAAATACGTGGCAAAAAAATATGAATAACAATACCACTGATACGTATCCTTTTGAAACAAATACAGAAGCCCTTATTTTTAAAAATTTAACCCAATCCATACGATGTGTAGTCTGTCAAAATCAAACCTTAGCAGAATCTTATGCCCCTAAAGCAATTGAAATGCGCGATGCTATTTATATCCGTGTAAAGCAGCATGAATCAGAAGAATCGATTTTAGCTTCAGTGATACAAGAATATGGTCCAGTTGTCAGTTATAAACCACCCTTAAATTTCTTAACAGGCAGTTTATGGTTTGGGCCGCTAACCATGTTAATGATTGGCTTATTATTAGTATATAGATATATAAAAAAATGATAATCCTATTTTGGGGTATAACGGCAGTATTCTTAAGTTTGGCCTTGTGCTTTATTTTACCCTGGGTTCAAAAAATTTTCTTGAAAATCAGTGTGTCGATATTGATTTGCTCTCTTGCTTATTCTATTTATTTTTTTGTAGGGGCTAGCCAATATTTACAGTATTATTATTCTACAGAAACACAATTAATGCTAAAAAATCATACAAATCTCAGACTATTACTCGGGGATTTACGTAAAAAAGGATTTAATTTCCATGTGCGCTTAGAACAAAATCCCAATGATAAAGAAGCACAGTGGAATTTATTAAATATCATAGGCATAGAAGCTTATGAGAGTCAACAATTTACTCAAGCCATCCAGTATTGGGAAGAAGCACTGTCGCTAATTCCAAAAGAACCAGAACATCTAAAGATAAGAACCATGATTGAACGACTGGTGTACAATGCTAAAATGAAAATATAAAATTAAACTTTCTTAAATCCTTTAATAGCTTCAAAAAGCTGGGAATTGTCTTCAGATTTGATGATGTAGGTATTCATCCCAGCTTCTTTAGCGACTTCCATATCATTGGGATCGGTGCTTGCGGTTAAAGCAATAATAGGAATATCTTTAGAGGGAACGTCTAGAGCTCTGACTTGTTTGGCGGCTTCATAGCCATTCATAAAGGGCATATAGAGGTCCATAATAGCCAGATCATAGTGCTCGTTTTTGATTTTTTCGATAGCTTCTACCCCTGTGCCGGCACTTTCTACGGCATAGCCTTGTTGTTCTAAGGTGCGAGTCATGGCAAAGCGGGTTGTTTTACTATTATCCACAAATAATATCTTAAAGAGTGTATTTGTACTCATATGCTGTACTCCATATCTTTAAATAATTCTATATAGATATAAAGAAAGCCATAAGGTTCCTGTCTTAGCTATTGTATGTACACGGCTTTAAAATACGGGCATAAAATCGCGTTCTATTTTCGCTAAAAGTTTTAGCGAATTTTAGAGTAGACTGTGGCAATAGCTGAGTGTATTTTTTGTAGGTGCGTTGTTCTTCACGGGCTAATTCGAGTTGGTTGTAGCAGGGTTTTTGTTTAAAACTATTCAGGTGTGCAGCTAAATATTTTAATAAAGTATGTTTTTTTTCGGGTACGATATCAGAACTTAACTGATGGCAGAATGAACATCCTAAACGGAATAAATCTTTATTTAGGCGAATATTTTTTTTCAAAGTAGAGCCTGTGCTATAAGGACAATAATCTTTTTCTGGGAATATATCGTGTAAATTAAAAAAAATACTTTGATAATTTTTTGCTTCTTCAGGTTGAATAATTGTTAATATTTCAGTAATAATTTGCAGTGTTGCATTACGTTGTATCAGAAGTGTTTCCAATGTGAATGTTGTTAAAAGGTTATTGATTTCATTCAGTAATAAAAATAAGGCATCTAGATTTAGACGCGCATGGCCTTTTTGTTGGTGTAAGGTCATACCTGGGGTGAGCGTTGGATTCATAGGCTCCTCTTTATCTCCTAAGAGAATACAAGTTATTTAGGCCTTAGATCATAACAAAAATAGAACCAAAAAGAAAGCCCTTAGGCTAATTCTAATTCTGTTAATTTTTGTTGTGCTTTTTCAATCACAGTTTTCGGAATACCTGCCAAGGCAGCTACTTGCAAACCATAACTTTGGTTAGCTGGCCCTTCTTTAACTAAATATAGAAAAACTAAAGTATTATTGTATTCCATTGCATCTAAATGCACATTGCAGACTTGAGGTATTAGTTTAGGTAATTCTGTCATTTCAAAATAATGCGTTGCAAATAAAGTAAAAGCGCGTGTATGCAAGGCAATATGCTCACCAATAGCCCAGGCTAAAGATAATCCATCGAAGGTACTGGTTCCTCGTCCTATTTCATCCATCAATATTAGACTTTTATCGGTAGCATGGTGTAAAATATTTGCCGTTTCAGTCATTTCTACCATAAAAGTCGAGCGTCCACCACTTAAATCATCTTGGGCGCCAATACGCGTGAAAATTTTATCAAATTCACCAATAACTGCATTTTCTGCAGGCACAAAACTGCCTATATGTGAAAGCAATACAATTACAGCGATTTGTCGCATATAGGTTGATTTACCCCCCATGTTGGGCCCCGTGATAATTAATAAACGGCGATCAGGAGACATCTCTAGGTGATTGGGAATAAAAGGTGCACTAAGCACTTGTTCTACAACGGGGTGTCTACCGGATTTAATGCTGAGTGTAGGGGTATCCACTAAAGTAGGACGGCACCATTGTAGGGCATCTGCGCGCTCTGCTAAACAATTAAGAACATCCAGTTCAGCGATTGCAATGGCGGTTTCTTGTAAGGGAATTAAAGAAGCCCTGAGTGTTAATAATAGCTTTTCGTATAAATACTTTTCTCTTGCTAATGCTCTTTCACGGCTGCTTAAAATTTTATCCTCAAATTGTTTAAGTTCAGTAGTAATAAAGCGTTCTGCATTTTTTAAAGTTTGACGTCTTATGTAAGTACTCGGTGCTTGTTGTGCTTGTAATCGACTGATTTCTATATAATAGCCGTGCACTCGGTTATAGCCGACTTTTAAAGTCGAAAAACCGGTACGTTGACGTTCTTGAATTTCCATGTTGACTAAAAATTCATTGGCATTATCCCTTAACATGCGCAATTCGTCTAATTCTTTATCAAATCCTGCGGCGATAACACCACCATCCCGAATCAGTGTGGGTGGATTGGGAATAATTGCTTTTTCTAATCTTTCTTGTAATTCAGGAAATAAATGAATGCTTTTAGACAATTGTTTTAAAAGACTAGCTTCTAAAGAACTTGTAATGGTATTTAAAGTTGGCAGAGCGTTGAGTGCTTGTGTTAGCCTAATTAAATCACGGGGTCTTGCAGATAATAGGGCTATACGACTGAGCAGTCTTTCCAGATCTTGAATGGGTTTTAAAGCTTTATGGAGCTCATGATATTGCTGTTGGTGTTTTAATTCAGCAATGGCTGCTAATCTATTATTTAAAATATTTTTATTCCGTAACGGTCTATTTAAAAATCTTGCTAAACATCGACTGCCCATAGGCGTTGCTGTTTTATTTAAGACAGAAAACAAGGTGTTTTCTCGGGAACCCGTTATGGTTTCTGTAAGTTCCAAATGTTTTCGTGTATTTGAATCCAGTTGTAAAGAATCTTGGGTATTCTCTATGGATAATGTTTGAATATGGGGCAGTGCATTGCGTTGGGTATCTAATGCGTATGCTAATAAGCATCCTGCTGCCGCGAGTGCTAGGTTTAAATGTATGCATCCAAATTTTTTAAGATCTGGGGTTTGAAAATGCTCACATAAAGTACGCTTGGCATATGCCAATTCAAATTCTTCTGCAGATCTTTTTTGAATACTGGCATATTTTTTAAAGTCAGATTCCAATAAAGGTCTTTGAGAGGCATTAGAAACACTAGAAGAACTGGGAATTAAAATTTCAGCCGGTTTCAAACGTTCAATTTCGTTCATTAAAAGGGCATAGGTAGAAACTTCGAATAAGCTAAAACGTCCGCTGGCTAAATCCAAACACGCAATACCATAGTGGGGGTCGTTGGCTTGAATGGCGATAATCAAATTATCTTGTCTTTCGTCTAGTAGCGCCTCATCTGTTAAGGTTCCAGGTGTTAAAATACGCACTACTTCACGCTCTACAGGTCCTTTAGAAGTGTTGGGATCGCCTTTTTGTTCACAGATGGCAATCGATTGACCTAGTTTGATTAAAGTAGCTAAATAGCCCTCTGCTGCATGATAAGGGACACCAGCCATGGGGATAGGCTTGCCGGCAGAATGGCCTCTAGCAGTAAGGGTAATACCTAATAGCTCAGAGGCTTTGATAGCATCTTCGAAGAATAGCTCATAAAAATCACCCATTCGATAAAATAATAATTGATTAGGATGTTGAGCTTTAATGCGTGTATATTGTTGCATCATGGGGGTTTGTTCAGCAAAATGGGCTTCATTGCCTTGGGGTTGCATTGTGTCTTCTCCAAAATAAGCTTTTTGTGTATTGTATCGCTTAATACCTTAAAATAAAATTGTTTTATTCTAAAAATAGTATATACTATAAAATATATATATATTATTATACAAGCTGGGGTAAAGCATATGAAAACTGCGAAATTGTTTCAAAATGGTGAAAGTCAAGCGGTAAGGCTACCAAAAGAGTTTCGTTTTTCAGGTTCTAAGGTTTTTATTAAAAAAATGGGTAACGCTACTTTATTAATTCCTGCGGATGATCCTTGGGCTTCTTTATTTAAAAGTTTGAATGAATTTTCTGAAGATTTTATGCTAACGAGAGAGCAACCTGCAGAACAAAAGAGAGAGCATTTTTAAAGTGAAATATATATTAGATACCAATATTTGTATTTATATAATAAAAAATAATCCTCTCACAGTTGTGGAAAAATTTAAGCAATTAACTCCAGATGATATAGGTATTTCTTCCATAACACTTGCTGAATTGCAATATGGAGTAGAAAAAAGTCAACATCAAGAAAAAAATAGAAAAGCCTTGCAGCATTTCATATTGCCATTAGAGGTAATAGCTTTTGATGATAATGCGGCTGTATTCTATGGAAATTTGCGTGCTCAACTTGAAAAAAAAGGACAACCCATTGGATGTATGGATTTAATGATAGCCGCTCATGTTAAGAGTTTGCAGTTAACACTGGTAACAAATAATTTAAAAGAATTTTCTAAAGTCTCAGAACTGCTATTAGAGAATTGGATATAATGCATTTTTTCTTTTGGTTAGAATGCCGAGCTTTGATGGGTGTATATTATTGCATCATAAGGGCTTGTTCAATAAAGCTTGAACGATAAGTTTGGCATACGGCCTAACTATTTCATATCATTGGGTATAGGCAAGCTAAACTTAAGCTTGTAGTTGTACTATTAAATGTGAATGAATTAGGAGAAAGATATGAGCAGTATCACATTTACGACTATAAATAGCGGGAATGCAGATACGATTAACGAAGATTCGTTTGCTAGCAATGAGATAAATATAGACAAAGCGAAGAGCTTAAGCTTGAATGTACAACAGAATTTAATTTCCAGCTTTAATACAATTTCTAATACTAACCATGCTCCAATCGCTTTTGACGATTTTAAAACACTAAATGAAGACAGTACTATTAATAGTACAGTTTCTTATAATGTGAATGATCCCGATCATGGTGCAAGTTTAACCTATAGCTTAAATACACCCGTTCCAGGTTTAACTTTTAATCCGAATGGAAGTTATACTTTTGATGCCAGTAATATTGCATATCAACATTTGGCAATGGGCAATCAAGAAAATATAGTTGTTAATTACACCGTAACAGATGAACATGGCGCATCTTCAATTGGCAAATTGACAATCACGCTTCGAGGTACTAATGATGCTCCGGTAGCTGTTGCTGATACAAATAGCGGAGATGCAGGTACTACGATATCCGGCTCAGTCGCTACCAATGATAGCGATGTGGATGATGGTGCAATCTTAACATTTAGCTTAAATGCGCCAGTGGCCGGCTTAACTTTTAACCCCGATGGTTCTTACACTTTCGATGCCGGCAATGCAGCTTACCAACGCTTGTCTCTAGGTGGTCAAGCAAATATAGTTATTAATTATACCGTTACAGATGAACATGGTGCTTCTGCTGCAAGCACATTAACTTTAACAATTGTAGGTGTGAATGACACTCCTAAGGCAGTTGATAATAACAATAATGTTAATAAAGACGATACTGCTGGGGGGGCTGCAGCTGATAATGCAGGTAATGGGGGTGATGGATCAGGTATGTACGGCTCAAGCAGCGGATTGGCTGGATTAACGACTAATCAATTTACTAATTATAATATTAATAGTGCTAATGTATTAAATCAAAATGTTGCGATGAGTGCTCCAAGAGGTAGTAGTGGTTCTATTGCAAGTGATCAGTCTGGAAATACTCTAGCTGGCACATCAGATGTCAATAGTCCTAATCATGCTCCTGTGGCTGTGGCGGATACCAACAATGTTAATGAACATGATACGCTAACAGGCTCTTTGGCTACTAATGACAGTGATCCTGATTCTGGATCAATTTTAAAATATGGTTTAATTACTCCAGTTGCGGGTTTAATAGTAAATGCAGATGGTAGTTATAGTTTTGATGCAGGTAATAACATGTATCATCATTTAGCAACAGGTGAAAAACAAATTGTAATAGCTAATTATATTGTGTTCGATCAACACTTTGCATTCGATACCAGTACCTTAACCATTACAATTACGGGTGTTAACGATCCTGCAGAACTATCAACCGATATCATTGGTTTAAAAGAAACTAACAGTGCAGCGGATATCAGCACCAGCGGTACCTTGACGATTTCTGATGTCGACAGCGTAGAGACTTTTGTTGCACAATCAGGCGTAAATGGTAATTATGGAACATTTTCAATTGATGCAAATGGGGCGTGGACGTATACAGCCAATGATGCACACAATGAATTTTCAGATGGAGTCGATTATATTGATAAGTTTGATGTCTTCAGTGCAGATGGCACTAAGACTGCAGTCATTATCCATATTGAAGGAACTAATGATCCTGCGATATTATCTTCTGATACCCGTAATTTAACAGAAGGGGATTCAATAGCAGCTATCAGCACCAGTGGTACTTTAACCATTTCTGATATTGATAGTCCTTCTCTTTTTGTAGAACAAATAAACACCTTGGGATTATATGGTACGTTTAATATTGATGCTAGCGGTGCTTGGACCTATGTGCCCAATTTACCCCATAATGAATTTGAAAAGGATGTTGTTTATCAAGAAAGTTTTACTGTGTTTAGTATAGATGGTACACCCACTGTTGTTAATATTAACATAACTGGCACAAATGATCCAGCCACCTTAATTGCTCAAACAGTTGACTTAAATGAAGGAAATACAGCAGCAGACATTAGCACAACCGGTGTATTAACTATCTCTGATGTGGATAGCCCTGAATTTTTTATTCCACAAACAAATACCAATGGTATTTATGGTAACTTTAGTATTGATGATAATGGCAATTGGAATTACGTTGCAAATAGTGCACACAATGAATTTGTAGAGGGAAATACCTATCAGGAAGTATTCTCGATTTCCAGTGTTGATGGTACTTTAACTTCAGTAACAATTAATTTGATAGGAACCGATGATCTTGCAATACTGTCTTCTGATATTAGAAACTTAACTGAAAGCAGTACAGTAGCGGATATTAGCAGCAGTGGTATATTGACACTTTCGGATGTAGACAGTTCAGAAAATTTTGTGCCTCAACTCAGTACGGCGGGCGTGTTTGGTAGTTTTTCAATTGATGCCAATGGTGCTTGGACTTATACTGCAAGCACTCCACACGATGAATTTAAAGAGGGCCAAACCTATCAAGATAATTTTGATGTATACAGCAGCGATGGTGCACATACTACAGTTTCCATTAATATATTGGGTACCAATGATGCACCGGTAGCGGTGGCAGATGTCGCTCATGCACTAGAGGATACTACTGTTACAGGCTTTGTTTCTTTTAATGACACTGATGTTGATCAAGATGCCATATTAAACTACAGCTTAAATGCGCCAGTAGTTGGTTTAAGCTTCGGCACAGATGGAAGTTATACTTTTAATGGTGCTGATGCTGCATATCAACATTTAGCCATGGGCCAAAACGAGGCTGTAATTGCTAATTACACAGTAACCGATGAACACGGTGCCTCAGATACGAGCACATTAACGATTACTTTAACCGGCATAAATGATACTCCAGTAGCGCTTGCTGATTCTAATAGTGGTTATGAAGATAGTAATATTAGCGGATCCGTTGCTTTAAATGACTCCGATGTCGATGATGGTGCAATATTAAAATATAGTTTAAATACTGCAGTGGATGGTTTGAGCCTAAGCACAGATGGAACGTATAATTTTGATGCAAGTAACGCAGCTTATCAACATTTAGCTGCAGGTGAGCAACAAATTGTGGTCGCTAATTATACGGTGACTGATGAACATGGTGCTTTCGATAGTAGTACATTAACTATTACGCTTACAGGCGTAAATGATCCTGCCAATCTATCCATGGACGTTATTCATTTAGTAGAAGGGGATGATGCTAAGGATATCAGTACGAATGGTATGTTGACCATTTCTGATATCGACAGTCCAGAAACTTTTGTTGCACAATCAGGAGTGAATGGTAACTATGGAATATTTTCAGTTGATACCAGTGGTGCATGGGTATACACAGCTACTGATGCACACAATGAATTTGTAGATGGAGTTGATTATATTGATAATTTTAAGGTCTTTAGTGCAGATGGTACGGGAACTTCAGTGGATATTCATATTCTTGGTACAAATGAGGCAGGTACAACGAGTACTCATACTGGTTTTGTATCGGGTTCAGATTACCTTTCATTCTCTAAAGCTACCATTAATGTCAATGTCAATAGCAGCGGTTCAATATTGGATGCCAGTGATTTTGTTAGCAGTGTTCAAAACGAAACACCTATTTCCCATTTCATTTTTGATAGTGCTACAAGTACTCTTTATTATGATGCAGATGCTAGTGCTGGGAATTCATCACCCGTGCCGATTGCTACTTTACCGGCTGGCACCACTCTAACAGCCACAGATATACATCTATTTTAGTTTGAAAAATCTTGTTTGGGTAAGCTATTCATTCTATTCTTTAATGCATCCCAAAATATAAGCAATTCATTTGCATGTTCAATATAACCTATTTGTTGATCATCCACCCTTGAACCGAAAAGCCACAGAGTATCTGCAAGTAAAAAATTAGCTCTAAAAGCTTTATGAATAGCATCTAGTTGCATTTTGCTAAGTCTAATATCTAAAAAAGACCTTCAGTGATGAATTTCAAAAAGTATACCACAACCTGAAATTAAAGCTGCAAAAATCGGTGTACCACTGCTTATTTGTGTAATATCCCTTAAGGGATAAAAAAATTTTCTTATTATTATTCAATAAATTATAGTATTAAGCTTTGTATTTTAAGCACAAATTTTTGTGAATTGACATATCATATCCTATGATTAACTATAGGTAGTATGCATGGGTATGCTGACCTTACATACTGTGGAATTTAAGAGTAGAAAAATTGTAAGTTGATGGAGAGTAAAATGAGTACTGTTACTTACACGATTGACTCTGAAACGGGTGCGTTAATAAAAGTAAATAATAAAGTTTTTGTCTCGCAAGACCCAAACTATTATGATACTTATATCGCGACTTCTTCTCCTAATAAATGGGTAACTGTTAGCCTAGATCTCTCTAATACTATAAATGAACAAACCAGTAACCTTGCAACTGCACCCCAAGACAATGGTACGCTATCATTAAATAATCAAAATAATGCTTTTTTCGGAAGCCTAAAAGATAACAGCCCCAGCACAACTGTTTCAGGCAATAATACAAAGCTCATTGATGGTAGTGGCGGTAAAGATATTATTCAAGGAAAAGGTGATGCTCAACTCTTAATGGGTGGCTTAGGCGATGATACAATTACCGCAGGTAATGGAGGAGGTAATCGTATATATGGAGGCACGGGTAATGATGTTTTAAGAGCAGGTAATGGAAACAGCAGTACACAAGCAGGGGATAGATTATATGGTGGCAGTGGAAATGATCAACTCTATGGAGGAGAACATAGTTCTGGATTAGCCTTTGATAAGCTTTTTGCAGGCAATGGAAATGATACCGTTTATGCGACCAATGGATCTTATGCAGAAGGTGGAAAGGGTTCTGATGTTTTGATTATTTCTTTAACCTCAGCTCAAGCTGCAGATGCTCAAGTGAGAACGGCCTTGACGGCCTATAAGAACTTCTTACAAACACATAACGATGTCAATGTGGATAGCGATCCCAATAATTTAGCCAATATATCCATTTATTCTGCTTCTAATCCTAATGGAAAAGTCTTTGATTTTAGTCAATATGGTGGTTCTTCACCCAGTGCGAATTACTTAAACTCCATGAATATAAAGGCTTTAGATTTTGAAGCTTTAAAGATTTACGTTAATGGTACCTTAGATGCACCTATTGCACGCCCTGATGCATTTAGTGCCACCGAAGGTCAAGCTGCATTAGTCACAGGCTCTGTAGCAACGAATGATTCTACAGCAATTGCAGGTACAAGTTTGAGTTATTCTTTAAATGCCCCTGTGCCAGGCCTTAGTTTAAATGCCAATGGTTCTTATAGTTTTAATGCAAAAGATCCTGCCTATCAATATTTAAGTCCAGGCCAAGTTTTAAATCTAGTAGCCAATTACACAGCCACGGATCAACTAGGGGCCTTTGCTACGAGTTCTTTAACCATAACGATAACAGGCATTAGTAATAATCACCCTGCGACCATTACTGGTACGGGAACGGGTACAGTTACAGAAGACGGCACACTGACGGCCGGTAATACCTTAACGGTTAGCGATCCTAATCCTGGTGAAAGTAAATTTCAAACGCCTAGCTCGTTAGCAGGCACTTATGGTAGTTTTTCATTTAACTCTAATTCAGGTGTGTGGTCTTATACATTGAATAACAATGCCTCTAATGTACAAGCATTGAGTGCAGGATCAGTGGTGCATGATACCTTATTGGTAAAATCTTTAGATGGCACAGCTTCGAAAATTATTGATGTAACAATCAAAGGCTCAAATGATGCAGCCATTATTTCTGGTAACACCACAGGTGTTGTAGTGGAAGCAGGGGGTTTTAATAATAATATACCAGGCACTCCAACCGTCAGTGGACAGTTAACAGCCACGGATGTTGATTCAGCAAGTACATTTATAGCCGTAGGTGCTTGCACACCTTCGGCAAGCAATTATGGTACCTATGAAATAAATACCAATGGCTTGTGGGTTTATACTTTAGATAATACAAATGCGGCAGTACAAGCCCTGAATGTAGGCCAAACCTTAACAGATTCATTTGTTGTAAGAACAGCCGATGGCACAAGCCAAACGATTACGATTACCATTAATGGCAGTAATGATGCAGCTAAGATATCAGGCACGATTGCAAGTTCAGTAGTAGAAGCCGGTGGTATATCTAATGGCACCCCAGGCACACCAACGGTAACAGGTACTTTGACAGATACAGATGTAGACAATACGCCCAATACTTTTATAGCAGTGCCTGCAGGTACTGCCAGTGCTAATAATTATGGTACCTATCAAATGACTTCAAATGGTGTATGGACTTATGCTTTGAATAATAATAATGCTGCGGTTCAAGCATTAAATGTCGGTCAGACCTTAACGGATACTTTTACCATCAGTACAATAGATGGCACAACTAAGACGATCACGATTACGATTAACGGTGCTAACGATGCTGCTGTTATTTCAGGTACCAGTGCAGGTTCAGTGCTAGAAGCAGGCGGTGTGGCAAATGGAACAGCCGGTACGCCAACGGCCTCAGGCACATTAACACTGACGGATGTAGATAATACGGTGGGATCTAATCCATTTATAGCTGTGTCTGCTGGTACTGCCAGTGCTAATAATTATGGTACCTACCAAATGAATTCAAATGGTACTTGGACTTATACTTTGAATAATAATAATGCTGCCGTTCAAGCACTCAATATAGGACAAAGCTTAATAGATTCATTTTTAGTGAAAGCCTTAGATGGTACTTCCAAGACGATTGTAATTACAATTAATGGTAGCAATGATGCTGCTGTTATTTCAGGCACGGTATCAGGCTCTGTTACAGAAGCAGGAGGTGTGGCCAATGCTACTCCAGGTACCTCAACAGCAACAGGTACGTTGACGGATACAGATGTTGATAATGCCGCTAATAGTTTTACAGCTGTACCTGCAGGTGCTGCCAGTACAAATGGGTATGGCACTTATCAAATGAGTTCAAGTGGTACTTGGACGTATACTTTGAATAATAATAACGCAGCTGTACAAGCCCTTAATGTCGGTGCGACTTTAACAGATTCATTTACGGTAAATACGATTGATGGTACTCCTAAAACGATTACGATTACAATTAATGGCGCTAATGACGCGGCTGTTATCACGGGCACAAGTACGGGTTCTGTAGTAGAGGCAGGAGGTGTTTCTAATGGTACGCCAGGCACACCCAGCGTAACAGGACAATTAATATCCACAGATGTAGATAACCCCAATACTTTTTCGACAGCACTTGCAAGTAGCCCAGCCTACGGAAGCGCAAGTATTAATTCTGCAGGTCAGTGGACTTATAATCTGAACAATACAAATGCTACTGTTCAAGCATTAAATGTAGGACAAACCTTAACGGATTCATTTACCGTAAAAAGTATAGATGGCACTACAAAAGTGGTAACCATTACGATTAATGGAACCAATGATGCTGCTGTAATTTCCGGTACGATTTCAAGTAGTGTAACAGAAGCAGGTGGTGTGGCTAATGGTACGATAGGTATTCCCACAACCTCCGGTCAATTAACAGATACGGACGTTGATAATCCTGTGAATACTTTTTCCACCACGCTGGTTAGCAATCCCAGCTATGGTTCTGCAACTATCACCTCAGCCGGTCTTTGGACTTATACTTTAAACAATTCGAATGCAGCAGTAGAAGCATTAAATGTCAATCAAACCCTTACAGACACTTTCATTGTGCAATCCATCGATAATACGCCTAAAACGATTACTATAACAATTAGAGGTACAAACGATGCTGCTGTTATTACAGGTGTTGCTTCAGGTTCTGTCGTTGAAGCAGGTGGAGTTGCCAATGGTACACCAGGCACACCGACAGCCTCTGGCATGTTGATATCATCAGATGTAGATAATCCATCGACATTTACAGCTGTTGCTGCAGGTGCTGCAACTGTTAATCATTACGGCACTTATGAAATGAATGCCAATGGCACCTGGACCTATACCTTAAATAATAATTTGGCTGCCGTCCAAGCATTAAATGTGGGACAAACGCTTAGTGATTCATTTATAGTAAAAAGTATTGATGGCACTTCACAAACAGTCAATATCACGATTAATGGTACCAATGATGCCGCTGTAATTTCGGGTACGAGTGTTGGTTCTGTCGTTGAAGCAGGTGGTGTTGCAAATGGTACCCCAGGCACACCTACTGCAACGGGTTTATTAACTGATACCGACGTGGATAATACGCCGAATACGTTCTCCACGGTTCTTGTTGCTAACCCTTTACACGGCACAGCCAGCATGAGTGTAAATGGACAATGGTCTTATAATTTAAATAATGCAGATGCAGCAGTTAATGCTTTAAATACTACTCAAACATTAATAGATACTTTTACAGTGCAGACGATAGACGGTACACAAAAAACAATTACGATTACGATTACGGGTGCTAACGATGCTCCAGTTGCTGGTGCTGATACTAACAGTGGCAACCAAGGCACAACCATTACAGGAACAGTCGCAGTCAATGACTTTGATGTAGATAATGGTGCAGTATTGACATATACCTTAAATTCACCTGTTCCAGGTTTAGTTTTTAATGCAGACGGAACTTATAGTTTAAATACAAACGATCCTTATTATTTTACAGGAAGCAATCAAAATGTTGTGGCCAATTATACGGTAACTGACGAGCATGGTGCCTCAGCTACTAGTACATTGACGATTACGGTAATCGGTGTCAATCATCCTCCTGTTGCAATGCCAGATACCGCTAGCGTCGCTGAAGATTCAACCATCATAGGGTCTGTTGCAACCAATGACAGTGATCCGGATGCAAATTCGACCTTAACCTTTAGTTTAGATGCTGCAGTCACAGGCTTAACTTTTTCTAATAATGGTTCTTATACTTTTGATGCAAGTAATGCAGCATATCAACATTTAGCACAAGGTGCAACTCAAACGGTGGTAGCCAATTATACGGTAACTGACGAACATGGTGCTTCTGCACACTCTACTTTAACGATTACCATAACAGGTACGAATGATACGCCTGTTATCAGTGGCATAGCAACTGCCCCAATGCAGGAAGACATATCTCCTTTTGTTGTTTCAAGACAACTAACCGCTTTTGACGTAGATGATGGTGCTACGCAAACTTGGAGCATAGCAGGATCTGCAACGGGTACTTATGGTTCAATTACAGTGGATCAGACCGGATTATGGACGTACACACTCAATAATTCGTCTGCAGCAGTTCAATCGTTAGCTCAAGGAGAGCACTTTGATGATGTGTTCACAGTTAGGGTGATGGACGAACATGGTGCATTTAGTGATCAAACAGTTACGATTACTGTCACAGGAACAAACGATGCACCTATCATCAGCGGTGTTACTAGTGGCGTAGTACAAGAAGATGGATTAATTTTTGCTTCAGGTCAATTGGTTGGTGCAGATGTAGATCATGGTGCCATACCATTTTGGAGTGTGGTTGGCTCTTCCACAGGGACTTATGGTTCTATAACAGTCGATAACACAGGTTTATGGAAATATACGCTTGATAACGCTTCACCAGCTGTGCAAGCTTTGGCACAAGGTGAGCATCATGATGAAGTTTTCACAATTAAATTAATGGATGAATTTGGTGCTTTTAGTAATCAAACGGTTACCATTACCGTTACAGGCACCAATGATGCCCCTGTTATCAGTGGTATTGATGCAGGTACTGTACAAGAAGATGTTGCTCCCCAGTTTGCTTCAGGTCAACTGAATGCTTCAGATATCGATCACGGTGCTACTCAAGCATGGAGTGTTCAAGGTTCTAATAATGGTGTTTATGGTTCCATCAGTGTCAATAATACAGGCTTATGGACTTACACCTTAAATAATGCATCTCCTGTAGTACAAGCATTAGCAGAAGGTGAACAACATACTGAAACCTTTACCATCAGAGTCATGGATGAACATGGTGCTTTTGATGATCATATTGTTAACATCTTAGTTAAAGGTACCAATGATGCGCCAACAGCAGTAGCAGATACCAACAGTGGTCTTGAAGACAGTACGATTACAGGCTCAGTAGCACTCAATGATACTGATGTCGATAATGGCGCAAGTTTAAGTTTTGCTTTGAATGCTCCAGTAGCAGGTTTAATTTTAAATACAGATGGTTCATACACATTTGATGCTGGAAATGCAGCCTATCAACATTTAGCCGAAGGTGCAACTCAAGCTGTGGTTGCAAATTATACAGTAACCGATGAACATGGTGCTTCTTCAACCAGTACTTTAACAATTACCTTAACCGGAACGAATGATGCACCAATAGCAGTTGCAGATACTAACAGTGGTTTTGAAGACAATACTATCACAGGTTCAGTCGCTCCTAATGATTCTGATATAGATGATGGTGCAAGTTTAAGCTTTGCTTTAAATGCTCCCGTTGCTGGTTTAATTTTAAATACAGACGGTTCATATACATTTGATGCTGGAAATGCCACCTATCAACATTTAGCCGAAGGTGCAACTCAAGCGGTGGTTGCAAATTATACAGTCACGGATGAACATGGTGCTTCTTCAACGAGTACTTTAACAATTACTTTGACAGGTACGAATGATGCTCCTATTATCAGCGGTGTTGATACAGCTAATGTACAAGAGGATATTGCACCTCTTTTTGCTTCTGGACAATTGACTGCTTCTGATGTTGATGATGGGGCTACGCAAGCTTGGAGTGTTCAAGGTTCTAATAATGGTGTTTATGGTTCCATAAGTGTCGATAATACAGGTTTATGGACTTATACCTTAAATAATGCATCACCTGTAGTACAAGCATTAGCAGAAGGTGAACAACATAGCGAAACCTTTACCATCAGAGTGATGGATGAACATGGTGCTTTTGATGATCATATTGTTAGTATTTTGGTTAAAGGAACGAATGATGCTCCAACAGCAGTAGCAGATACCAACAGTGGTCTTGAAGACAGTACGATTACAGGCTCAGTAGCACTCAATGACACTGATGTAGATAACGGAGCAAGCTTGAGCTTTGCTTTAAACGCTCCAGTAGCCGGTTTAATTTTAAATACAGATGGCTCATATACTTTTGATGCAAGCAATGCAGCTTATCAATATTTAGCACAAGGTGCAGTACAAAATGTTGTCGCTAATTACACGGTAACCGATGAACATGGAGCTTCTTCAACCAGTATTTTAACTATTACCCTAACAGGTACCAATGATGCTCCAATAGCAGTAGCAGATACCAACAGTGGTTTTGAAGACAGCATGATTACAGGTTCAGTCGCTTTTAATGATAGCGATGTGGATGATGGTACAATTTTAAGTTTTGCTTTAAATTCTCCAGTAGCTGGTTTAATTTTAAATACAGACGGTTCATATACATTTGATGCAGGCAATGCAGCTTATCAACATTTAGCAGAAGGTGCAACTCAAGCTGTGGTTGCAAATTATATAGTCACAGATGAACACGGAGCCTCTTCAACCAGCACTTTAACGATTACCTTAACAGGTACTAATAATGCTCCACTTATCAGTGGTATCGATGCGGGTAATGTACAAGAAGATATTGCTCCTCATTTTGCTTCTGGCCAGTTGACTGCTTTCGATGTTGATGATGGAGCTACTCAAGCTTGGAGTGTTGAAGGTTCCAATAATGGAATTTATGGTTCCATAAGTGTCGATAATACAGGCTTATGGACTTACACTTTAAATAATGCATCACCAATCGTACAAGCATTAGCAGAAGGTGAACAACACACAGAAACCTTTACTATCAGAGTGATGGATGAACATGGCGCATTTGATGATCATATCGTTAATATTTTAGTTAAAGGTAAAAATGATGCGCCAATAGCATTAGCAGATATCAATAGTGGTTTTGAAGATAGCACTATCACAGGTTCTGTAGCACTCAATGATACTGATGTAGACAATGGAGCAAGCTTGAGCTTTGCTTTAAACGCTCCAGTAGCTGGCTTAATTTTAAATACAGATGGTTCATATACTTTCGATGCAGGTAACACAGCTTATCAACATTTAGCAGAAGGGGCAGTGCAAAATGTTGTCGCTAACTATACAGTAACTGATGAACATGGAGCTTCTTCAACCAGTACTTTAACGATTACCCTAACAGGTACCAATGACGCTCCAGTAGCAGTGGCAGATACCAACAGTGGCCTTGAAGACAGTACGATTACAGGCTCGGTAGCGCTCAACGATAGCGATGTAGATGATGGTACAAGTTTAAGCTTTATTTTAAATGCCCCTGTCGCAGGATTAACTTTGAACTTAGATGGTTCTTATAGTTTTGATGCAGGCAATGTCGCTTATCAACATTTAGCACAAGGTGCAATACAAAATGTTGTAGCCCATTATACAGTAACCGATGAACATGGCGCTTCTGCAACCAGTACTTTAACGATCACTTTAACAGGTACGAACGACGCTCCGATAGCAGTTGCAGACACCAACAGCGGCCTTGAAGACAGCATTATCACCGGTTCAGTTGCTTCTAATGATAGCGATCTTGATGATGGAGCAAGTTTAAGCTTTAGTTTAAATGCTCCAGTGGCAGGTTTAACATTTAACTCAGACGGTAGCTATGTCTTTGATGCAGGCGATGCTGCCTATCAACATTTAGCTCAGGGTGAAGTACAAGATATAATAGCTCATTATACCGTAACAGATGAATTTGGGGCTTCTTCTACTAACACCTTAACCATTACCTTGACAGGGGTTAATGATCCTGCTGATCTCTCTACGGATATTGTTAGCTTGACTGAGGGTAATACAGCAGCTGATATAAGCACCAGCGGTACTTTAACGATATCAGATGTAGATAGCCCAGCTACTTTTGTTGCACAATCAGGAACTGCTGGAAATTATGGAACATTCTCGATTGATGCAAGCGGTGCTTGGACTTATACAGCGAATGGTCCTCATGATGAATTTCAAGATGGAGTAGATTACCAAGAATTATTTAATGTATTTAGTGCAGATGGTACACAAACCGCAGTTATCATTCACATTGAAGGCACCAATGATGCAGCAATATTATCTTCAGATACTCGTAATCTTGCTGAAGGCAATGCTGCAAGTGATATCAGTACCAGTGGTACTTTAACGATTCATGATGTTGATAGCCCAGAAACTTTTGTGGCTCAAACAAATGCAGCCGGATTATACGGAACGTTTAATATTGATGCAAATGGTGTTTGGAGCTATGTCGCATCTTCGCCTCATGATGAGTTCAAAGACGGTGTTCTATACCAAGACAGCTTTGATGTCGTGAGTGCTGATGGCACACATACTACGGTTAATATTAATATTACTGGCACCAATGATGCAGCTATATTGTCTTCTGCAACAGTAGATTTAAATGAAGGAGACACCGCAGCAGACATCAGCACCAGTGGTATGTTGACCATATCAGATGTTGATAGTCCTGAAACCTTTGTTGCACAAACGAATGTCAGTGGTGCTTATGGAAAATTCAGTATTGATGCAGATGGCAATTGGAGTTATACCGCAGATAACGCACACAATGAATTTATAGCCGGAAATGTGTATCAAGAAATTTTCTCAGTATCCAGTGCTGATGGTACTTTAACTTCGGTTACGATTAATATCACAGGTACGAATGATGCCGCTGTATTATCTTCAGATACTCGTAATCTAACAGAAGGTAATGCTGCAGCTGATATAAGCACTTCAGGTACCTTAACAATATCAGATCCCGATAGCCCACAAACATTTGTTGCACAATCTGGCATTGTAGGGGCATTTGGTACCTTTGCAATTGATAATCAGGGTGCTTGGACGTATACCGCCAGCTCTGCTCATGATGAATTTAAAGAAGGACAAAACTATCAAGATGTATTTGATGTTCAAAGTGCAGATGGCACCCACACTTCAGTGACAATTAATATTGCAGGTACGAATGATGCACCTGTAGCAATGGCTGATACAGCTTCTGCAGATGAAGATACTGTGATTACAGGCTTCGTATCGACTAACGATTCTGATATCGATCAAGATGCTGTTTTACAATATGCACTTAACAATGGTCCAATCGCAGGCTTGACCTTTAATGCAAATGGCAGTTACGATTTTGATGCCGGAAATGCTGCTTATCAACATTTGGGTATTGGTGATCAACAAGTAATCATCGCCAATTATACCGTCACCGATGAACATGGTGCATCTGCGACCAGCACTTTAACCATTACCATTAATGGAACAAATGATGCCCCTGTAGCTGTTGCAGATACTAATAATGGTAATCTGGGTGATATAATCAGTGGTTCAGTTGCAGCAAATGATTCCGATATCGATGATGGAGCAGTATTAACATTTAGTTTAGATAATCCAGTTGCCGGTCTTACATTTAATCCAAATGGTACATACAGCTTTAACTCAGGAGATCCTGCCTATGCCGCAGGAGGTGATCAAACCATTCTTGCTTACTATACCGTCACCGATGAACATGGGGCTTCTGCAAATAGTACATTGACTATTAGCATACATGATACTCAAGGTTTATTGGCAGTAGCTGATACGGATGCCGCTACCGAAGACACAGCAATTTCAGGATCAGTTGCAGCCAATGATTTACGTGTCGATTCTGATGCAATATTTAGCTTAGATAATGGTCCTATTGCAGGTCTTGTATTTAATCCAGATGGCACTTATACTTTTGACGCAGGCGATGCTTCCTATCAACATTTAGCTGAAGGTCAACACCAAAATGTAGTTGTTCATTATACTGTCACCAATGATAATAATGCCACTTCAAGCAGTACATTAACTATTACGTTGATTGGTACTAATGATGCACCTATCGCTGTTGCCGATACTGGAAGTGTTGATGAAGATAATGCTATAAATGGCAATTTGGCTCAAAATGTAAGTGATGTGGATGATAATACTGTTCTTACATTTACCTTGGATAATGGTCCTATTGCAGGTCTCACATTCAATCCAGACGGTACCTATAGATTATACGCGGGAGATCCTGCTTATCAGCATTTAGGAGCAGGTGACAACCAAGTTATTCAATTGCAATATACTGTCACCGATGAACATAATGCTTCTAGCAGCAGTACTTTGGATATCACGATTACAGGTACGAATGATGCACCTGAAGCAATATCTGCTATAGCCAGTGTAGATCAAGGTAACACCATTGCTGGCTTTGTTGCAGGCACAGATGTGGATGATAATGCAATATTAAGCTATGCACTCAATACAAGTCCTATTGCAGGTCTTAGCTTTAATAGTGATGGATCTTATACTTTTGATGCGAATGATCCTGCTTATCAACATTTGGCAGCAGGCCAAGCACAAACAATCGTTATTCCCTATACAGTCAGTGATGAACATAATGCGACTTCAAGTAGCACATTAAGTATTACTGTAAACGGTATCAATGATGCCCCTGTCGTATCCTCTGTACTTAATCTTTCACTTACTGAAGGAGGTTCATCCACCACTTTAAATTTATTAGACAATGCTTCAGATCCTGATGATGGGGAAACTGCAAGTTTATCCATTTCTGATATTCAATATTATGTCGATGGCGTGCTAACGGCATCCCCTGCAGGTGTCAGTTTGAATGATAATCAATTAAACATTGATCCTAATGATCCTGCATTTTCCTCACTGGCATCAGGTCAATCGAGCATCATTGAAGTTCAATATAATGTGCTGGATGCACAGGGTGCCATGGTAGCTCAAACTGCCACGATTACTATTAATGGAATAGATAATACTAATAATACAGCCCCACATGCTGTAGCCGATTCAAATTCAGGTATAGAAGGCACTTCAGATCTTCCCTCTATGGCAATTACGGGTAATGTATTGGCTAATGATAGTGATGCTGAAAGTGCACATTCTGCTTTAACAGTCAGTACTGCAGGTACTTTTATAGGACAATACGGTACTTTGAATTTAAATACAGATGGCAGTTATACTTATACCATTAACGATAATAATTCAGCAGTAGATGCATTGAATATAGGAGGTAGTTTAGTTGAGACCTTTGCTTATACCATGAGCGATAATGATCCCAATAATCCTTTAACGGCCTCTAGCACTTTATCGATTACGATTAATGGTGCTGATGATGCTCCTGTGATTAGTGGTGTTAGCAGTGGATCTGCCACCGAAAACTTTGTTTTGGCAGCAAGAGGTCAATTAACTGCTTCCGATGTCGACAATACGGGCCCACAAACATGGAGTATAGTCGGTTCAGATACCGGTGCCTATGGTCATATATTTGTAGATAATACCGGTTACTGGACTTATATCTTGAATAATGGAGCTTTGGATTTAGCAGAAAATGAACAATATACCGAACACTTTATCATTCGAGTCGCAGATGAAGATGGTGCGATAAAAGATCAGCCCGTTAGCATTACAGTCACAGGTACCAACGGCACCCCAATTGTCAGTGGACCTTTGAGTGGCAGTGTTCAAGAAGATACCGCACCTTCAACTATTTCAGGACAATTGACAGCCACTGATATTGATCATGGTGCTACACAAACTTGGAGCATATACGATTCTAGTCATAATCAATTAGTCTCTAACCTTAACGGCACTTATGGTGCATTAACATTAAGTAACAATGGATTGTGGACTTATAATTTAGACAATAATTCCACAGCAGTACAAGCTTTAGCAGCCGGTGAACAACAAAATGAAACATTCTTCATTCGAGTTGTGGATAATAAAGGAGCCATCAATCAACAAAACTTAGTTATTACTGTGACAGGTACTTATGATGCACCTATTGCAGTCGCTGATACAGCTTCTTCTAGCCAAGATGAAGTAAAAATGATTGATGTCTTAGCCAATGATATTCATGTTGATCATGGTTCTAGCTTGACTTTAATCGACGTCAGTGCACCTGGCAATAAAGGTAGTGCTACTATTGTGAATAATCAACTTCAATTTAATCCAGGAACGGATTTTGATCATTTGGTTCAAGGTGAGACAGAAACCATTACTTTAAATTATACCATGCAAGATGGGGTAGGCACTCAATCGAGCTCTGCGGTTACTTTAACTATCACAGGTACAAATGATCCTGCTCAGATTATAGGGAATTCTACAGGTGCTGTGACTGAAGATGGTACTCTAAGTGCTAATGGTGCTTTAAGTATTTCGGATGTTGATACTGGCGAAAATCAATTTGTATTGGGTAGTTCTCTGAATGCTCAATATGGAAGCTTTAGTTTCGATACTTTAACAGGCGCATGGACTTATCAGCTTAATAATGGTGCTAATAATGTACAAGCCTTAGGCGCAGGGCAAGTGGTGCATGATACTCTACAAGTTTCATCAATGGATGGCACAGATTCTCATGTAATCAATATTACAATCACAGGTACGAACGATCCCGCTATCATTACGGGAGATGTAAGTGGATCAGTTGATGAATTGGGATATCGCGATATCAATTCGCCTCCCTATTCAAATTCTGTTCACGGTACTTTAATATACAATGATGTTGATGATCCCAGCTCTTCATTTAACTTCTTCCCAGGCACCAATGTCAGTGCCAATGGATATGGTATTTATAACATTGATCCCACTGGAAACTGGTACTACACCCTTAATAATTCTAATCCAGCAGTCAATGCGCTAGCTTTAGGTGAAACATTGAGTGATTCCTTCAATGTGCGTACTGTGGATGGCACCATGCAAACCATTACGATTACCATCAATGGTGCTAATGATGCTCCTGTAGCTGTTGCTGATACCGCTTCTTCAGGTCAAGATGAAGTTAAGTTGATTGATGTTTTAGCTAATGATACGGATGTTGATCATAATCATGTATTTAGTTTAGTTTCTGTCAGTGCACCGCCTCTTAATAAAGGCAGTGCTGCTATAGTGAATAATCAACTTCAATTTAATCCAGGAACAGATTTTGATCATTTAGCTCAAGGTGATACCGAAACAATTACTTTAAATTATACGATGCAAGATGAATATGGTATTCAATCCAGCTCTACTGTTAATTTGACCATTACAGGTACTAACGATGCACCTATAGCCATGCTGGATACCGATTCATCTTCTCAAGATGAACTGAAGATGATTGATGTTTTAGCCAATGACACCGATGTGGATGATGGTGCAGTCCTAACTCTAATCAATGTCAGTGCTCCTGCTAATAAAGGCAGTGCTAGCATTGTAAATAATCAGTTACAATTTAATCCAGGAAATGATTTTAGATATTTGGCTCAGGGTGAGCAAGAAACAGTTGTTTTGAATTATACGATGCAAGATGAGCAGGGTGCACAATCCAGTTCAACCGTTAATTTAACCGTTTTTGGTACCAATGATACGCCTACAGTCAGTGCTCCCTTAAGCTCGACTGCAACTGCAGGTACCAGTGCTTATAATAACGATCTCTTGGCAGGCGCTTTAGATCCTGATCAAGGCGAAACAGATACTTTATCCGTTTCTAATATCAGTTATACGGTTAATGGTGGTGCTTCATCTTCTAATGCCCCTGCAGGTATTTCATTAAACGGACATACTTTAACTGTTAATCCAAGTGATCCTGCATTTACCTCTCTCTCGGTTAATCAATCGACAGTGATAGTGCTTAGTTATGATGTGGTTGATGTGCATGGCGCCTTAGTTTCACAAACAGAAACCATCACTATTCATGGTGCAAATCCTGTGAATCAACCGGCTACTATTTCAGGTAATACAACGGGTTCGGTAGTCGAAGCTGGCGGTTTGAATAATGTTATCGCAAATACGCCTATTGCAACAGGCACTTTATTGGCTTCAGATCCAGATAATCCACCCAATACCTTTACGGCATCTTCAGGATTGGGTATAAATCACTATGGTAACTATCAAATAAATACCAGTGGTAATTGGACTTATACCTTAGATAACACAAACGCTGCTGTAGAAGCACTGAACATAGGTCAAACACTGACAGATACCTTCACAGTAGAATCTATTGATGGCACACCGCAGTCCATTATTATTACTATCAATGGTGCCAATGATGCAGCTGTGTTATCAGCTGCTTCTGTTAATTTAACAGAAAGCAATCTTGCTACAGATATCAGCACCAGTGGCACTTTAACAATATCGGATGTAGACAGTGCTGCAAGCTTCCAGGCACAAACAGGCACAGGAACAGGGGGTTATGGAATTTTCAGCATTGATGCCAGTGGCCATTGGACTTACACTGCCAATTCTGCACACAATGAGTTTGTAGCTGGCATAACATACGATGATGTATTTATGGTTCAAAGTGCAGATGGAACATCGACTTCAATTGCCATTCATATCTTGGGCACCAATGATGCACCTATCATCAGCAGTGGAGCTGGTGCTGCTTTAGGTTCAGTAAAAGAGGATACCACTTTTGTTGCCAGTGGACAATTAAGTGCTTCTGATGTCGATAATAATGCCACTCAAGCATGGAGTGTTGTAGGTGCTAATCAAAGTGCCTATGGTTCTATCAGTGTCAATAATTCAGGCTTATGGACTTATACTCTAAATAATAATGCTACTGTGGTACAGCATTTAGGTGCTGGCCAAAGCTATAATGATATTTTCACGATCAGAGTCACAGATGATCAAGGTGCAACAGCCGATCAAGTAGTGACTATAACGGTTTACGGTACCAATGATCCAGCATTAATTGGTGGTCCTATTTCAGGTACAGTCACCGAAGCTGGTGTGAGTGCAGACACACCCAATGCCAGTGGCACGCTCAGTGTTTCTGATGTTGATACTGGTGAAAATTCATTCTTAACAACACTATCTAGCAATCCTTCTTTTGGTACAGCCACAATGAGTACGGGAGGCGTTTGGAATTATACCTTGAACAATGCAAATGCTACTGTACAGGCTTTAAATGTGGGCCAAACCTTAACAGATACTTTTACAGTCAACTCATTTGATAATACACCAAAGGTAATTACAATTACGATTAATGGCGCCAATGATGCAGCCGTGATAACAGGTACAAGCACAGGTTCAGTGCTTGAAGCAGGGGTAAGTGTTGGCACTAATGCTACAGGTACTTTGAGCTCAACAGATATTGATAACAGTAATGTTTTTGTAGCAGCTATGGGTACAACTACCTACGGCACTTATCAAATTGATGCTAATGGTATTTGGACCTATACTTTAAATAATAATAACCCTAACATACAACTTATGAATACAGATCCTCAAAATACGGGCTTATTTACCACTTCGCGTTCAGATTCATTCACTGTCTTTACAACAGATGGAACGACGAAAATAGTAAACCTAACTATTGTAGGTGCTAATGATGCACCTAGCTTTAGCTCTGCACCCAGTGGAGCCCAAGGTTCGGTAACTGAAGATACAAGTACAAGTTTTATAGGCACATTGATTGCCTTTGATGTTGACGATTATCCTTCACCTCAAGATTGGAGTATTGTTGGTTCTAGTATGGGTATTTATGGTTCTATTTTTGCATTGCAAGGCACTTATGGGAATACCCTAGGTAGTGATGGAACCGGTAGGTGGTTTTATAATTTAAATAATAATTTAGGAATAGTACAATCTTTGGCAGCAGGTGAAACTCGTACAGAGCAATTTACTGTAAGAGTTACAGATTACCATGGCGCTACTGCGGATCAAGTTGTAACTATTACTATTAATGGATCAAATGATCCGGTTGCCTTGATAGGTGGTAATCAATTTGCAACCGTGACGGAGCTTGCCAATACCTCAGATAATACGCTCTCTTTGGGTACAGCTAGCGGAAATGTAACGTTTACCGATATTGATTCTATAGATATTCATACTATTAGTTCTACTATTTTATCATATAGCAACACCTATATTTTAAATGGTGGAATCATAACTGCAGCACAAGAAGCCGCTTTTGCAGGATTTTTAAGCTATTCTACTTCGGTAGCTGCTGGCACTTATGTTGTTCCATGGATGTTCTCAGCAACCGATAATAATTTTGATTTCTTGGGTGCCAATTCAACTCTAACCATCAATTATGCACTCAGCGTGAGCGATCCTTCGGGTAGCATTGCTACTAAAAATATT
Source organism: uncultured Francisellaceae bacterium (assembly GCA_945956915.1). Taxonomy (GTDB): domain Bacteria; phylum Pseudomonadota; class Gammaproteobacteria; order UBA6186; family Azoamicaceae; genus CAMFJH01. Next base: position 95,599 of record CAMFJH010000003.1, read on the forward strand.
AGTGTTGATATTGTCGGTGCGAATGATGCAGTACAAATTATAGGATCCGCTGGTACGCAAACGTTTTTTGTTAATGAGCGTGTTGGTCTGAGCAATTCTTCACTTGCAGATGTTGCTAGTGGAACGATTAATTTTGCAGATCCAGATAGGTATGATAGCCACCTTGCTAATAGCATTACTAGCACATTGGTTGGTTTGGATTATCAGGGCTCTCCAACGGCAAGTCAATTGTCTACAGCAAATGGAACGCCTTGGATTGGTAAGTTAAGTTTTAGTATAACAGATACTTCTTTTGTAAATAGTGTGCAACAACCCGGTAGCTTAGTATGGCAATTTTCTACTGCTGATAATATTTTAGATTTTATTTCAGCTGGACAAACCCTTAATTTAAATTATCAAATAACTTTCAATGACGGGGGTGCAAGTCAAAATATTGTGGTAAGTATTATAGGTTCTAATGATGCAGCCACAATTTTTGGAACAACAACTGATTTTGTAACTGAATCGGGCGGCACTAATAATGGTACGACAGGTACACTTGTTGCAAGCGGCACGGTATTTGATAATGATGTGGATAACACTATAAATACATTTTTAACAACAGTTACGGGTGGAACACACGCTAGTTCGATTACGATGAGTGCTGGTGGTAATTGGACTTATACCTTAAATGATGCAGATCCTGCTGTTCAAGCACTCAATGTAGGACAAACAATTACAGATACTTTTGCTATTCAATCGATAGATGGAACCCAACAAAATATCGTTATTACTATACGTGGTGCAAATGATGCGCCTGTTGCCAATAATGATCTGAATAGTGGTAATGAAGGTAATTCAATCACACCTTCAGTGCCTATGACAGGCAATGTTTTAGCCAATGATACAGATGATGGTCCTACAACTTTGACGGTAACTTCTGTGGGTACATTCACCAATGCTACTAATTATGGCACATTAGTATTAAGTGCAAACGGCAATTATACTTACACAATTAACGACGCAAATGCCACTGTAAATGCTTTGAATGTTGGAAGCAGCCTAACAGATACCTTTAATTATACTGTGTCTGATTCGGGCTCACCTGCATTAAGTGGAACAGCAAAAATAATTGTTACTATCAATGGAACAAATGATCCAGCGATTATTGGCGGAACAGCTACAGGTACCGTTTTGGAAGCAGGCGGAGTTGGTAATGGCACAGCAGGCACACAAGTAGCAAGCGGCACTTTAAATGACACTGATGTAGATAATACGCCCAATACCTTTTCAACAACACTGATTACACCCGCTTCTTATGGTGTTGCCAATATTAATACAGGAGGATTATGGACTTATAGCCTTAATAATGCAAATGCTACCGTACAAGCATTAAACGTTGGACAAACATTAACAGATACCTTTGTCGTACAGTCTTCCGATGGAACACCAAAATCCATAGTTGTTACTATTCAAGGTGCAAATGATAACGCTATCATTTCAGGAACAACTACAGGCGCAGTCACTGAAGCTTATTCTGGTCCAGCTCCAGTCACGAGTGGTACACTAATATCTAATGATGTTGATAATAGTTCATTATTCTCAACAACACTCATCTCTAATCCTAATCCTGCTTATGGTACAGCCTCTATGTCAAGTGGGGGAACATGGAATTATACCCTTAACTATGCAAATCCAACGATACAAACATTATTGGTTGGTAATACGTTATCAGATTCCTTCACTGTACAATCCATAGATGGTACTCAACAAATTATCAACATAACGATTAATGGTTCAAATCATGCAGCTTCTATTTCAGGTCCTAATTCGGGTTCCATGACTGAAGATAATGGAAGTTATGTAACAGGTGGTACTCTAGTAGTATCCGATAGTGATGCAGGTCAATCTACTTTCCAAACACCTTCTTCTTTGACGGGCACCTATGGCAACTTTAGTTTTAATTCAACAAGTGGTGTATGGGGCTATACGCTTACTAATGGTACAAATGGAGTTGCAGGACCTATACAATCTTTAGCTGCTGGGGCAATATTACATGATACTTTAGTAGTGACATCTTTTGATGGAACAGCTTCTAAAGTAATTGATATCACAATCACAGGTACTAACGATCTAGCCATTATCTCAGGAACAAGTACGGGTACAGTAATAGAAGCCAGTGGTGTTAACAATGCTACACTAGGTCAACCTATAAGAACAGGTACATTGACAGATACAGATATTGATAACCCAGCTAATACTTTCTCAACGACTTTGTTTGCTAATCCTACCTACGGTACTGCGACCATGAGCACGGGCGGTACTTGGAGTTATACACTAAATAATTCAAATACTTTTGTACAAGCACTTAATGTTGGTAATACCTTACTAGATACATTTATAGTTCAAACTGTAGATGGCACACAGAAACCAGTGGTTATCACCATTAATGGTGCCAATGATGTGCCTTTCATATCTAACCTTAGTATTAATACAAACGTATCAGGTATAGCGCCTATTACGTTCACTGTAAATGATTTCGATAGTGCAACATTGACGATGAATAGTAACGGAGCATCAGGTACAAGTCATTTTGGTGGCTTCCCAACAACTTCTTTTGGAGCAGGTACTACTTTTACCCTTACGCCAATTGTTCAAACAACAGCAGTGGCGGATATCCTTAACTTAAAAGATGGTCAATCTACAGCTGCTGCAGTGATAACTTACTACATAGGCACAAACGGTGCAGATTCTTTTAGTGCGATAGGCTCGGGATCTTGGCTTCTGTACGGATTTGATGGTAATGATACTTTTACGAGTTCAGCTGTCGCCCCAAATACCTTTGTTGGGGGAACAGGTAATGATTCTTATACTATTCGTAATGTTGGCGATGTAGTAATAGAAAATGTTAATGAAGGAAACGATACCATACGTTTTGCAAATGATTACACTGCCTCAAGTTTTAATTATACAATTCCTGTCAATATTGAAAACCTTGATTTTAGCCAGCTGTCTAGTTCTGTTAATGTTAATGCAACAGGTAGCGCAGGCAATAACATTTTTATTTCAAATTTGGGAGTAGACACCTTTAGTGGGGGAGCTGGAAATGACACTTACTTTATTAATAATGTAGGTGATGTCGTCATTGAAACAGTTACACCAGGCGTAGATGCTGGAGGTGTGGATCTTATTAGCAGTAGTGTTACTTATACGTTACCTGTATTTGTAGAAAATTTAACATTGACGGGCTCTGCGAATATTAATGGTACAGGTAATGCTTTAAATAATATAATTACTTCTAATTCTGGCATAGGCACTCTAACAGGTGGAGGAGGAATTGATACCTATATTATTAACAATACCTCAGATATTGTGCGTGATAATGGTCAAGGTTTAGTTCAAAGCTATGTTGATTTTAGTTTAAGTAATACTTATAGTGTAACTAATACTTCTGGGGTGCGAACATTGCAACTGCTAGGTACAGGTAATATTTCAGGCTCTGGTGATTACCACTTTGGTTCTCAAACAATTATAGGGAATGTAGGAGATAACACACTTACTGCAGGGTTAGGAAGTGTGATTGGTACTACAATTTCGCTTCACACTTTAATAGGAGGGCAAGGAAATGATTATTATGTTATAAATGAATACCTGTCAGGACCTTCAGCATCTACAGTGTCAACGGATCTTGTTATAGAAAACCCAGGAGAAGGAATTGATACAGTATTCTTGATGCCCTATTTTGTCGGTAATCAAAATTATAATTACGTATTTAGTTATACACTTCCAGATAATATAGAAAACGTTACAGTTCAAAATCCAAATCCAAATAATGATTACCAATTTTCAATAACTGGTACCAATTATGATAATATATTTACTTCAAATACTGCTATAAATTATTTCATAGGCGGACAAGGTAATGACACCTATATTATTAATAATGTTAATGATGTAATTCAAGAAGATTCATTTAAAGGGGGCATTGATACTGTTATAACGAATTTTAACTATGCACTAGGACCAAACTTAGAAAATTTAACCTTTACTGGTTCGAACAATTTAACAGGAACTGGTACCAATGCTGATAATATTTTAACTTCAAATACCGGCATTGACACGCTCATAGGTTTAGGTGGAAATGATACGTATATCATTTCAAATAGTCAAACTAAGATAATAGATGATGATGCAGGCTCTGTAGTTCAGTCATATGTTAATTATAACTTGACTTTAAGCCATGCCACCACGCTTGTTTTATTGGGGTCAAGTAATTTAGCTGGCTATGGAAATGTTGCAGGAGACACTATTATTGGGAATTCAGGTTCTAATACACTTGCCGGTGTTTCCGGCATTACATTAGTAGGTGGAACTGGTGCAGACACTATGTATGGAGGTGGTAATATTGCTTTTAAATACAATGCACCAAACGAAAGTGGAGATATAATCATCGGCTTTACTCACAATAGCGATTATTTATTGTTTTCTAAAGCGAATTTTAATGTCAATGCCAATAGTACAGGCACTGTATTGAGCCCAACGGATTTTACCATAGGTCTACAATATGAAACAGCATCGACACATTTCATTTATGATGATCAGTCACGTCAATTATATTATGATGCAGATGCCAATGGAGCAGGATCTCCAGTAGTTATTGCAATATTCCCAACTGCTCCCACTATAACATATTCAGATATTCATTTATTTTAACAGCTAAAGGAAAATTGTTGAGTGTGAGTACTAGCTTTTCGACAGGTTCAGATGCTTTACCTGCTTTTCCAATGTCTTGTAAATTCGTTTAAATACTTCTTTCCAATCATTTAATTTTTTTTGTCTAAATAGAGTTACAGAAGGATACCAGGGAGTGTCTATTCTTTTTTCAAGCCACAACCAATAGGGTACATCATGTAATAAAATCCAAGTGGATTTATTTAAAGAGCCACCGAGATGACCAACAGCAGTATCAACGGTAATCATTAAATCCATCTCTTCAATAGCGGCAGCAGTGTCTATAAAATTATTAAAATATTGACCTAGATTGTGTACAATTGCTTTTAAACCCAGCTTTTCTATATCTTCTTCTCGAGGACCTTTTTGAAAACTGAATAATTCTATTCCTGGTATTTGTAAAAATTCTAAAAAATATTCTAATGAAGCTGATCGCAATTTATCATGCTTGTTTGTTACGCTGCCAGACCAGACAATACCTATTTTAAAACGGTTTCTATAAGCATTAATAGCAGGCAAGATTTTTAATTTGGCTTTATTCATCAAAGCACGTGTTTCAGGATGATCAAAAGTAGTGGGAGGAGGGATGTCTTCTACACGTTTTAGCTTAAGACGATGAGGCAAGCTCATTAAATTGAGGTAACAATCAATAGGCGGTAACAGATTGCTGGGGCAAGGCGAGGGGAAAGTTTTATCAACATTGGGTAAATGGCTTAATAAAGGCAATACTTCTTCCATTACTAATAACACGACTTTTGAATCTGATCCCAAATGCTCTTTTACCATTGGAATAAATCGAGAAATCATAATCGTATCTCCAAAACCTTGTTCAGAAAGTAAAAGTATCGTTTTAGATGCACCGGGAGTATCTGCTAAAGGTTCTCCATTCCATTCAGGAACGGGTGGTCTATTGAGAAATTGATCAGCATAAGCAAGCATACGAATTTCAAATTTTTCCCAACCGGTGTCATATTTGCCATGTGTCAGATAAATAATGGCTTCTTGAAATAAAGAGGTGAGATTTTTAGGATCAAACATTAAAGATTTTTCACAGGCTTTAAGTGCTTCATGGGGATGATTAGCTTTGCGAAGAGCAACAGAATAATGCATCCAAGTTCTGCTGTCTTTAGGTTTTTCTTGTATCGCCAATTCATGATATTGTAAGGCTTCTGTGACGTAATGCATATTTTCATAAGCATGCCCTATTCTGCTATAAACCCCTGGCGTTTTTGGATCAAGCTCTAAAACACGTTGAAAAGCTGTTATAGCTCCTAAATAGTGTGAGTTTTCAGTAAGACAACAACCCAGTAATAACCATGCATCCAGGTGATTAGGATACAGAGGTAGAAATTGTTCTAGGATCTCAATGGCATTGCTAAAATGCTTTTGTTTATAAGCATCTGCAGCACTTTGGAATAAGATGTTGGGATTGACTGGAATCTTCATTTAGGATTCTCCAAACGATTAACCAATTCTGTGGTGCTGTGATTAGGAACTAAATCAATTAAGATAACCTCACCTCCTGCTTTTTGAACCACATCCGCTCCCACTATCTTTTCGATGTTATAATCAGCACCTTTGAATAAAATATTGGGAACCAGGCATTGAATAAGGCTTAATGGCGTATCTTCTTGAAATTTAATGACGAGATCCACCATTTGCAATGAAGCCAAAACAAGTGCTCGCGTATCTTCATCTTGAATGGGGCGAGTATTGCCTTTTAATCTTTTTACGGAATCATCATTATTTAAACCTACGATAAGTTTATCACAATGTTGATGACTTTGGGTTAATAAGCTTAGATGTCCTGAATGCAATAAATCAAAGCAACCATTGGTAAAACCAATTTTTAGTTTTTTTCTGTGCCATCGATGGCAGATTTCAATCGCTTCTTCTAGAGAAACTATTTTTTGTTCATTGTATTGATAATTTTCCTGATTAAGTGCATGTTGAATTTCTTTTATATGTACTGTTGCGGTGCCTACTTTGCCAACGACAATTCCTGCAGCGATATTGGCAAGCTCCGCAGCTAATGATAAGGGGGTGTTGATAGAGCAAAAAGCGGCTAAGCTTGCAACAACGGTATCACCAGCACCAGCTAAATCAAAAATTTCTTTTGCATGAGTTGGAATGTGTAAAGGGGGTTTGTCTTTTACGATTAATGACATGCCTTCTGGACCACGCGTCACTAACACTTTAGGAATATGATAGGTATCTATGATATTTTTTGCAGCAATCACTGCTGTTTTTCTATTATAAACTTTGATCCCTGCGGCTTCTGAGAGTTCTTTTTGATTGGGTGTAATGATATCTGCATCTTTGTATTGATTAAAATTAAAACCTTTGGGATCAATAATCACTTTTTTTTTGTTTTGCTTAGCGCTAGCAATAATTTCAGATATCAGATGTGGCGTTAATAAACCTTTTGCATAATCTGATAATACAACTACAGAGACCAAAGGTATAAGATTGGTTGCTAATTGGATGATAATATTTTCTAAACTTGGGACTATGGGTTTGATGACTTCTTGATCAACACGTAGCAACTGCTGGTTACCACATAGATAGCGAATTTTACAAATCGTTGTGTATTGATGATCTGTAATAATATGGTGTTTAACACCCGATAAAGAAGAGGCCATTTTCAAAAGTGTTTGCCCAGCCAGATCATCACCCACGATAGAAATAAAATGGCAAGGCGTTTCTAAGCTTGAGAGATTTCTGATGACATTGCCCGCACCTCCTAAAGTATGATGTTTGGAGAGTTGATGTAAAACGGGAATAGGGGCTTCGGGAGAAATGCGGGTAACTTCACCGGTTATAAATTCGTCCAGCATTAAATCGCCTATACAGAGTACAGGATTTGGCTTGAAATGAGACAGTATTTGCTCCAATGCCGCTGTGTTCAATACTTTCCCCATTAATTCAAAGACTTAATCAGTATTTTAGTACTTGAAATACACACATCCTAAGTTTAGATTAAATAAGAGAAAAAAAGATTAGTTGTCAGTCTCTATGGAGTAGGTTAAATCTCCGCCAGTGCCGTCAGTTCCGCTTTCAATGCTCGCATCCCAATGTTCACTTAGAGAATATTTTAAGCGTGCAGTGCTATTTTTGCCAATGCTTTGTAAGAACTGAATAGAGAGATTTTCTGTGAGTGGCTTGCCTATGACAAAAACTGGGGTGCTACCTCCGAAGGGGGCATCCAGGTTTTTTTGGGTTACTTTGGATTCAAATCCAAATTGTAAGCCCATTTTAGTTTGCAGCTTTTCGATAAGCGGATTAGTGCCTGTTGCCAGTGCCCGTGCTTGGAGCATCCCTTCATTGGTTTTGGGCTGATTAGCAGAAACACCTAGTTTAGCTAAGTTATCAAATTGTTGTTGGGAGGTTTCGAAAAATTGTATTTTAGGTTTTTTAAGTGTTCCATAGACATACAAAGTAGAAGCATCATTCGCCTGAGGATTGGGTTTAGAGGTGATTTTGATATCCAGTAAAGGATCATTTAAAAGTGTTCCAGTCAGAAACAGTAAACGACCGCGATGAATATACTGTACACCACTTTCTAAGCGGTATTCTCCACTGACAATCGTTAAGCGACCACTGCCAGAATACAGACCATCTTCACGCTTTTGTAAGCCTAATTTTCCTTTAAGGATAATATTTAATTTATTGTCTAAAAACTTAAAGCCTTCATGAATAATTAATTGTACATTAGGGTAGACTGTCAATGGACTTGAAACGGATGATTTTGCATCGCGATTTAAAAACACCACATCATTAGAATGTATAATATTAATATTTTCTCGTTCAATGATTGCTCCTTGAGGAATGTCTATAATCCCTTCTATAAAAAGCGCATGATCTTTATAATTCAGCTTAATATCAGGAGAGGCAATGATAAACATATCAGCAGTGTTATGTAATCGTAGGTCTTTGCCTACCAATTCCAATTCATTTGGACTTTCTGGCAGAAAAGGTGATGCGTAACCATTACAATTAAAAAGGCCCTCTCCTGAACGTCCACTACCGCTTAGTGTTAAGGTTTTTAAAATATCCCCTGAAAGGTCTAAAGACAAGTCTTTTATTTTCATACGGTACTTAGGCAAGGCAAAATAACCTTGGGTTAAACGGGCATTTAAAGCTAAGATAGGATCTTGTAGTGTACCTTTTAATTGTAATTCTGCATGGATTTCTCCAGAAGGCCTTGCAATAGCGGGTACCAAAATCGAAAGGATATTAAGATTATTAATGTGTGCATCCAAGGTGGCTTGCAGTTCTTGTTTTTCTATTAATTTTGAAAAATTAAAATCTGAAATACCCATATTATAAAAATTTAGATTGCTCAAGTGGGGTGAATGAAAATTCAATTTTAAATGCTCAATAGAGCCTTGTACATTTTTAGGGTTTTTAATGTTTAAATAGCCTTCGCTTTCTATAGAAACATTCAAGGGATTAGAGATAACCACCGCCCATAAGAGTTTATCGGGGTTATCATTATCCAGTGTCCATTTAAAAGTGTTTTGATCCCACGCAAACTCCCCAGTGCCGGCTTGCATGATTTTAAAGACTTTAGGAGAGCCCCAAAGATTAAATTCTAAAGCAGTCAAACTCGAGGTTAATTGCATCGGCATATTTTGCTTGAAACGGATCTCGGCTTTTTGGAAATTAAGATTATTTAAATAAACCTTATTGCGAAATAAAGTATGTAAATTCGGATCAAAGGAAAATTTAGCCGCTTTGAAATAAAATTCTGGATATTGTAATTGAATATCGCTAAATTCTACTCGTGTTAATAAAGTGCCTTTAGCTGTTTTATAAATGAATTGCTCACGCGTAAAATGCGTGATGAACCACAGTGTTGTTTGAAGGCCAGATTCAGAGCTTAGTAACCAACAAAACATTACACTGATCAGCAACAACAATATAATCAGATTGCGTATCACATGACGGTAAATATAATAAACTATGCGCATTAGAGATCTATCCCAAAACTGAAGTGAAGTTGAGGACGTAATTTTGTTTTAACAGGGTTTGCAATATCCAATCGAAAAGGGCCTAAGGGTGTTGAATAACGTACACCAAAGCCTGCACCAGCGACTAAAGCGGTACTGAAATTGTTCATTGCATTACCGCCATCTACAAAAACAGCACCGCTAAGATTACCTTGGATCTGTTTTTCGACTTCCATACTGCCCACTAATATTGAACGTCCACCGATGACTACTTTTTTGCCTTTGGCATTGCGTTCCTTAGGTCCTAAGGTATTGTATTCATACCCACGTATTGTATCCACACCGCCTGCAAAAAATCGTAAACTTAAGGGCAAGCGTTGATGCTTTGTGATATAGGTGGTCCCTAAATCAGCTCTTAATATCAATCGGGAAGTTTGTCCTAAAAGAATAATCCATTTGGGTTCAATCTCTACTTGTACAAAATTAGTAGAAGAACACAATTGTTTGACCGCACCTTTAAGCGTGAATTGCATTTTAGAACCATGTGGGAAAGGGGTCGTTTTTTTAATATTTCTCCAAATATAGCCTGCAGAGGGAAATAAATAATGGGTGTGCTGAAAAGGATCATTATTGGCTTCTCTAAATTTTTCTTGTAAATAATGCAGGCCTAAGACTTGTTCCCAATCTTCAGTTTTGCAGATTTGAACCACACTGGTGTCCATGCGTTTACTAAGCTTACCTTTAAATTTTTCCCGCGTGGCTTCAGAACCCATAATTAAGCGTTCAGTACTGGGATCAAGCCCTGGAATTGTATAAAATCCATTGACATAATTGCGCTTTTGCGAGACTTGAACATTTGTACTGATTTGATGCCCCGGATAAGTCTCTAAGCGGTGCACTAAGCCAGCATTACCTCTAAAGCCTGTTTCATCCCCATACCCTATGCCCGCTGTATAAGTATTTAAAGGCCTATCTTTAAGGCGTACTTCTATGGGAACGGATAAATGCTCGCTATCGACTTCCTCTGGAAAAATGCGCACTTGGCTAAATAAATCAGAGGCCACCAGACTTTCTTGTAAAGCAGAAATTTGTTCTGTGGTATAAGGATCACCAGGTCTAAAGGGAATATAACGTTCAAGATAAGAACTGGGATATCGTTTGTCTCGGAAAGTAATTGCACCAAAATGATAACGTTTGTCTGTATTGAGTTTTAAAAAAATATGAGCTTGTGATTTATCTGGACTGATGCGTATTTCATTTTGAACAAATTGTGCATCTAAATAGCCCAGCTGCAGGGCTTTGCCTAAGAGTTCTTCTTTGGCTTCTTCATAGGTTTGGTGATTTAATTGGGTCCCTTGTATAAGCGTTGGGTGCAGTAAGATGGCTTTTAAAAACGGTTGATTGGCTCCAGGTCCTACGACTTGAATATTGACCGAGTGAATATAGGTAGGTGGACCTTTTTGAATGTGGTAGCTTGCTTGAAATTTCTTAGGTGCAATGCGTTTTAACTGAAAATCCACTTTAGAGCGGTAATAGCCTAAAGCCTCCAGATGCTGATAGATTTCTTCTTGACTTAATTCTGAAACCAATTCTACACGTTCTTCAGTTAATTTGGATTCTTGTTCGGCAGCTTTAATGCTTAAGCCAGTCACAATTTTATGTGTTAAATCAGGATCAAGACCGCTAAACTGTGTACTGAGTTCTACCATTTGTAAAGGATCTTTATGCAAGTTTAATTCGGCATTGGCTAAGCCGGATAGTATAAATAATAGTATGAGCATTGCACTCATCCACTTCTTGATTATTAACATAGCCTACTCAGGATTTTCTAAACTTAAGATGCCGCTGTCATAATCGTATGCAAATATTTCTGCATAACGTCCCCAGTCTATAATAACTTTTAATAAGCGTTCGGCTTCGTCTTCGTTCAGGGAAGCTTGGAGTTCTTCTAATAAGATATTTTCAGATAATCGATGGTTAGGTTGGTTGTCTAATACTTCTCGAATATGGTGCGCCAAGGGTACATATTTTAATAAATGTTTTGCAAATAAGTGTTTTCTTTCTAAAATATTAGCAGCTGCAAATTTTTTGCCTGCATCCAGAAAGATAAATTCGCTGCGTTCAATTTTGATGAATTTAAGAATGATCAAAGCATCGGTCAGCGGGAAAACATTATCGATATCTAAATGTAAATTTTCTGCCAATTCGGATAAATTAATTTTGCCATCGGATTCGTGTGCGACCATGGTTTCTAACAAGCCGCTTAACTCTGCCACACTGGCATCAGGTAAACGATAGCTATTGGGTTGAGATTCGACTTTGCTTTCAGCTTTTGTCATTAAGGTATAAATTTTATCTAAGAAATGCCTAAATTCAGCAGATTCGGGATCTCTAGGATAGGGTAGATCTACATTTAAGATGGCTTGAATGCGTCCTGGATCGCTTGCAAAGATTACAATACGATTGGCCATTAATATGGCTTCTTCAATATCGTGTGTTACACACAAAATACTTTTGATAGGCGTTTTTTTATTTTTCCACAGTGCTAATAAGTCGTTGCGCAAGTTTTCTGAGGTCAAAATATCTAAAGCAGAAAAGGCCTCATCCATTAATAAGCATTCCGGATCAACCACCAAGGCTCTGGCAAAGCCTACGCGTTGCTTCATACCGCCTGAAAGCTCTTTTGGGTAGGCGGATTCAAAGCCATCCATACCAATCGTATCGATTGCTTGTAAAGCTTTTTGGCGGCGTATTGCTTTAGGAAAACCTTTAGCCTCTAAACCAAGTTCTACATTTTCTAAAACGGTTAACCAGGGTAATAAAGCAAAACTTTGAAATACCATAGAAATGCCAGGTGCAGGCCCTGCAAGGGGTTTTTGTTGGTAAAGCATATGTCCTTTAGTGGGTTTCGTTAATCCAGCCATGATACGCAGCAAGGTAGATTTACCAGAGCCGGATTTACCCAATAAGGCTACGATTTCGCCTTCTTTTAGTTGGAAGTTAATATTATCCAGCACCAATAAATCTTGACCTTCAGGGTTGATAAAAGATTTACAAATATTATGTAATTGGATAACAGGGACAGTTGACATACTTCTTTACTCCAATGCAAATCGTGTTGTGGCAAAGTTATAGAGTTTATTCCATAATAACCGATTAATGAGTATGACATAAGTGCACATCACACCAATACCTAATACGATGCGAGGAAAATCTCCCGTACGGGTATATTCTGCTATGTAACTACCTAATCCTGTGGCCACTAACTTTTGATTACCCCACTGTAAAACTTCAGCAACAATACTGGCATTCCAGGCACCTCCAGCTGCTGTAATGGCACCTGTAACATAAAAAGGAAAAATAGCAGGTAACATCAGTCGTTTCCACAATAACCAGTTTTTTACACCAAAATTTTGGGCAACCAGCTGTAAGTCTTTGGGAATGCTAGAAGCCCCTGCAACCACATTAAATAAAATGTACCATTGCGTGCCTAGAATAATTAATGGCATAGTCCAAATTTCTACATTCAAGTGAAATTTAAGCACTGTCAGTACTACAACGGGGTAAACCAAATTGACAGGGAAAGCTGCTAAAAATTGAATTAAGGGTTGTACTTTTTGAGTGAGCCTGGGATTTAAGCCAATTTTGACCCCAATGGGTATCCAGAATAGAGAGGCTAAGATAATCAGAAAAGCCACTTTAAGTCCAGTAATACCGCCCAGAAAGATAACTTTTTGAACCTCTGAAAATCCAAGTTTTTTAGCTAAATAATGCCATAAGAAAACACCTACAGCGAGTGTACTTAAGAGCAGTAGGCTGTTCCACAAGAGGTTGGCATAATGGGCCAATCGATTATGCCAATAAGGTTTTAAGAAAGTGTGTGGAAAAGAATTAAATAAATATTTTTTAGGGACTAAGTTGTTGCACAACAAAGAAAGATCATAGAGTTTTTGAAAGATATTTTTAAAGCGCTTGAGTAAATAAGTGCGTGTCAGTAAATCATGAAACCAAGAAGTGGATAATAATTCGTCTTCGACTGTACTGGTTTTAAAACGTTCTGCCCAAACCAACAAAGGTCTAAATAATAATTGATCATAAATTAAAATAACAATAAACATGGTCAAAATCGCATAAAAAATAGCGAGCATATTACTTTCGACAATGGCTTTGTGGATATAAGAACCAATGCCAGGCAGTAAAATACTTTGATTCGAAACGGAAATGGCTTCAGAAGCCACTACAAAAAACCAGCCTGCAGACATAGAGAGCATGGTGTTCCATAATAAGCTGGGAATAGCATAGGGGAATTCGATTCGCCAAAAGCGTTGCCAAGTGGATAAATGAAACATGGTTGCTGCATCATAATAATCTTTAGGTACGGTTTTAATCGATTGATAAAAGCTTAAAATCATATTCCAAACTTGAGAGGTAAAAATAGCAAAAATAGCTGCACATTCAGGTCCCAATAAGCTATTGGGAAAAAGGCTGATAAAGACTACAACGGTTAGAGAAAGCATGCCTAAAATTGGGATGGATTGTAAAATGTCAATCAGGGGAATAATTAATTTTTCGGCTTTTGGATTTTTGGCAGCCAAAGGCGCTATTGTTAAAGTAACCCCTAAAGAAAGTAAAAGCGCGAGAAACATTCTTAAGACTGTGCGCAAGGCATAACCGGGTAAGGCTGCAGGAGCCAAAGAAATTTCTAAAGGCTGGCCTACATTATAGGGTGATAGCATTTGAGACGCTGCCCAAGCAAAGGCTGCGAATATGCCAAAAATAATGATAAATGCATATACATCCCACAAATTGGGTATTTGCTTAGACGGACGCTGTGGTATTTCATAATGCTGTTTCGAATGTATCATATTTTACAACCATCTCGGTAGGCCACAGAGGCCTATCCTGCTTTAGTGGGTATTTTATCAGGATATAACTCCGACATCAGTTTAGATTGCCCATTTGCTGTCACAATTCGGGCATGAATGCGTCTAAAATTTTGAGGATCACTTAAACCACAGGAATGGCAAATATCCAGGGTTTCTTTTACAACATTATTCACATAATTGGCAACCCGTACTGATTTGTCAGTGGGATCCAATGCGCGTTCAAGATAAGGGTTGTGGGTGGTAATACCGGTTGGGCAATGATTGGTATGGCATTTTAAAGCTTGAATACAGCCTAAAGCAAAAGCAAAGCCACGGGCGGAGTTGATCATATCAGCCCCCATACACAAGGCCCAAGCGACTTCGGCAGGAGTAATTAATTTGCCGGCTGCAATAATTTTAATGCGATCGCGCAGGCCATACTCGACTAATTTATCAACCAGGATGGGTAAACTTTCTGCAATAGGCAAACCCATATAATCGACAAGACTGGCTGGTGCAGCGCCAGTGCCCCCTTCAGCCCCGTCTAAGGTAATAAAATCGGGTGCACTTTCTGGGCCTCGTTTTATAATCGCTCTGCATAAATCGTCTAGCATGGTATCAGAGCCTAAGACCGTTTTAAAGCCAGTGGGTTTGCCCGATAAGCGTCGAATACGGTCTATAAAATCTAATAATTGTTCTACGTTAGCAATTTCAGGAAAGCGGTTAGGGCTAATGGAATCTTGATGGGGTTTAATCATCCGGATGGTTGCAATTTCAGGGGTGACTTTGGCTGCTGGTAAAATACCACCTTTTCCGGGTTTTGCACCTTGACTGAGTTTTATTTCAAACATTTTGATTTGAGGGTATAAAGCAGTACCGCGAACCGCTTCTTCATTGAGATTGCCTTCCAGATCGCAAAAACCATATTTTGCAGTGCCTATTTGTGCGATCAGATCACATCCACTTTCTAAATGATAGGGTGAGACGCCGCCTTCACCTGTATTTAACCAACAACCTGATGATTTTGCCCCATAGGAAAGTGCGAGCACGGCATTTTTAGAAATAGAACCATAGCTCATTGCAGAAATATTAAAAAAACTGGCGGTGCTGTAGGGGAATTTGCAGTGGGGGCCAATCACAAGGGGATTGGGGACGCGTTTTTCAAAAGTGGGGAAGGGGGCATTGACAAAAAATACGGTTCCTACAGGATGTAAATCACGAGTGGAGCCAAAACCCACCATAGAATCAGCATTTTTGGATGCCTTATATATCCATGAACGATCGGCTCGATTAAAAGGCAATTCTTCTCTGTCAGAAGAAAACCAGTACTGTCGTAAATAAACACCTAACCATTCTAGAAAATAACGAAAATAGCCTACCACTGGGTAAGTTCTCAAAATAGAATGTGGTTTTTGGATAAGGTTCCAACACAAGAGTATAATCAGAAAAAGAGCAATACAGGCAATGGTGATCATCATATTTTCTTTCTCCTTAGTTATCTATCCTTCGGGCTTTTTTTATTAAGTATGTTTTTGCCATTATAACGGATATAGAGGCTTTTAACCAATTGGAAATATGTAAGTTAATTTTTAATCTTACGCTGACATACACCTAAGACTAATCGTAGTTGCACCTATTGTACTTTGATCAGAAAATCAGGTAAGATGGTACAATGAATACTTATTAGATATGGAGCTAACTATGTCAAAGCCTGAACCTTTTGCCGAGTCTTTGTATAGAGCGATAAAAAGTGATCGTCTTGATTTTTTGGAGGCTTTGGTGCCGGAAGATGTCGTTTCTGATATAGAGTTTTTTCAGTATTGTGGCGAAACCCCAGTGGGCCTTGCTATCCGTGAAGGTAAAGAACGTCTATTACCCCTTCTATTAGCCAAAGCCGATAAATACTTCGCGCTCGATACAGCCGTGCGCCTTAATCAAATACCCGTCATTCAGTATTTACGCTCAAAATGCCCTTATCCACAAAGGTTTTTGGGGTTTTTAGGGCTTTAACACTCACCCGGCTGCCGCCAAAACCAAAATTTAAGGTTTTGGAGATTTAGGGCTAGGCAAAGCGGGGCTTTGTTTATCCAATTCTTTTAAGCGTTGTAGAATTTCTGCATCGTGGGTGAAATCGGTTCGGGCTTGTTCAAATAAATCTTCGCACTGTTTTTCTTGTGTAGAGGGTGGATAAGGCAGATTAATTTGATCAGGCAACTTAGGAATCTCAAATTGTAGACCTTGTCTTTGAAAAAATAACACAATTGGAACGATGTCATCTTGAGTATTGAATTTTTGTTGGCTCATCTTTAAGGATCCTCGATCATATAAAATCTATTGGACCAGTTTAAAGCATAAAGTTCCTTAAGATCAATAGGGGTTAGTAAGGGTAAGCGCCCTCACGCTCATATAGCCTACCGCTGGCAACACCTTGTTCGTAAAGGCTTTTAAATTTAAATACCAAATACTGAAGGGCAGCTTCGCGATTTTGATTTTCCAAACGCGTTTCTATTATTTGCATCATTTGCTCAGCCTGAGCATTAAAATCTAAAACATGACTGTACACTGAAATATTCCCTGTTGACACACTAATAGAGAATTTTAGCTGAAAAACTGGTGTTTCGCAATAACCCATGGTATAAAGATCTTAAGAGATATCAAAGAGGTCTATGATGATAAGCACAGAAACTGCATGTTCCACTACAAAAATGCCCTTTATCCATGTTAGCGAAAAAGCCATGCAACATTTTCAAAAATTGCTCGCCAAAGAAGATACGCCTGGCATGAATTTACGCGTGCATGTTGAAAGTCCGGGTACGCCCTTAGCGGATGTGGGTGTCACTTTTTGCCCTGCGGGTGATGAGGAAGAAAATGATTATAAAATCGAGTTTGCAGATTTCATTTTGTTTGTCGATAAAGCTTCTGAGGCGGCTTTGCAGGATGCCACTATTGATTATGAAGAAAATAATTGGGGTGGGCAGTTGTCTGTGAAAGCGCCCTATCTCAAAGGGCGGGAACCCACTGTTGGCAGTTCTTTAGAAGAACGTGTACAGTATGTATTAGATACAGAAATAACGCCTAGTTTGGCAAGCCATGGAGGGCGAGTGAGTCTGGTAGAGATTCTGGAAGGCGGAATCATTGTTTTGCGTTTTGGGGGTGGTTGTCAGGGATGTGGTATGGTAACCGTTACTTTAAAGCATGGCATAGAAAAAACCTTAAAGGAAAAATTTCCAGAAATCTGCGAGGTTCGAGATCTAACGGATCATAAAAGTGGTGAAAATCCTTATTATTGAGGAGATGCAAGATGCTATTTAGGCGACAAGCACCGATATTAAGAAACTATGTTAGTGACTCAGGTTATTTCTTCAGTACCCTAGAAGCAGAAGGGTCTTTATCCAGACGTTTAGAAGAAGAAAAATACAAACGAATTGCTGCATTGCGTGATAACCCGCTAACACCAGAGCCGCTGAAAAAAATCTGGGAAGATTTTTAAATAGCCTACTGAAACATAACAGGGCTTTCAAAGTCGCTTTGATGAGGATTTCGTATTCTCATTTGTATCTTCTGGAGTTCACCTTCATTCAGCGGGTTATCTCGAAGATCAATATTAAATACAGTGGGGTTGGCGAGCAAAGCCACTGCCAAGGTATACACCCCTTCTTTTTTGAGTTGATTGCCAGCTAATTGAATGCGTTTTAAGCTATGATTTTTGGCGAGCATTACCCCAATACGACTCCCGGCCATTGAGCTAAGCTGATTGTAAGATAAATTAATAGACTGCAACGTTTTATTTTTTTCAAGACCTATACATAAAGCATCAATACCCTTATCGCCTAAAGAATTATGGTGTAAATCCAGATGTTTTAATGTGGTGTTGCTTAATAAAATGGGATATAAAAATTTCATTGCTTGACCACTTAATTGGTTTCCACCTAAATGCATTGCTTTTAGATGTGTATTATTAATCAAGGCAGGGATCAGGCTTTTAAAACCGATTAGACCTAATAAATTATTCGATAAATCTAAGCGGATCAATGAAGGATGATCAAATAATACTTTAGAGAATTCAGGCATACTTTCTGGACTGATAAAATTATTAGAGATGGATAAATATTTTAAATGCGTGTTTTGGGTTAATGATCTGCAAAGATATTGAATACCTGTATCATCAATACAATTATCCGCAAGATCCAAAGTAGATAATGTGCTATTTTTTGATAATAAAAAAGCGAATTGTTTAATGCCCATATCTTTTAAATTATTCGAAGCTAATGCTAAGGATAACAAACAAGTATTTTCTAACAATGCAGAAACCAAATGTGTAGCGCCTTCCGTACCGATTTGATTTTGATTGAGTACCAGTTTTTTAAGGCTTCGGTTATGCATTAGGGCAATAGCTAAACTGGCCATGCCTGAAGGACCTATCTTGTTCTGACTCAGATCTAATATGCGGATTGTATGATTATGGCGAAGGGCTGCGGCCAGTTCTGAAGCCTTACAATCATTCAATTGTTGATTGTGTAGAGACACTGTACACAAATGCGGATCATTTTGTGTTATTTTTTCTAATAAGTTTTTAAATGCTATCATGCCCATACTACGCCATTGCCATCCATTCTAAGATTTTAATATCCTAATAAGTATAGTAGCTAACGAAGTTCCTTGCCTCACTTGTATAGTCACAAAACCCTGTTAAGATAGAGATGTGTAGGTAAGATGAGGTATTCTGACATATGTCAAATAGAAAGAATCGTATATCCAACGATATGGCCGATGGCATTGCTGCGGTGATATTAATTTTTATGGCAGTATCAGGTGTAGTTTATTGGTTGCATACCATGCCTTAAATAGGTCTTTAATCGATGTCTGGCTCTTTAGATTTCAGCCAGGCAGTCCTTAAACAATTAATGTAACCCCAATTTTTTTTTCTTAGGCATATCGACTTCATTATCAGTTGGTTGAGAGGTTAGTTTGCTGTCAGTTTTTTGACTAGAATGAGGAATAGAAGGGTTGTCAGAAGTTTTAAATGCTATTGATTTTGAACGGATTTCTAAAGGAACTCTTTGTTGTGTTTGCAGATCCGCTGAGGATGTTTTTGTGGATACGGAAGGGGGCAAGGATGGAGTAGATGTTTCAACTGTGGGTAAGATAGGTGTCGATTTCAAGCCCAATAATTTAGAAAAAAATGATTTCATTTTTTCTGTGAAAGAGAGTGGTTTCTTCTTTATGGGTTCAGATGTTTTTGTATTGTTGATAATTTTTTGCGTATTATTAGACAAATCAAGTACAACTGGCGAAGGCTTTTCAATGGTTTCAAGTTTTTCTTGAATCTTAGAATTGAGAATTTCTAATTCTTGAATCTTTGCTTTAAGATCTCGAAGGTTCATTTTTTCTAAAAATTCTGGTTGCTCAACTTCTGTTGTATGTTTTATCAGCATTTCTTTGAATGTTTTTTTATCATTGGCCGAAAGATTTAAAAGGGGATCATTATTTATTTTATGTAATGCTTGCATTATTTTTGTTCGGTCGTTACGGTATTGTTGTATCATTTCTTTTTTAAATTTTTGAAGCATCTCAAGTTTTTTGTCTAAAGCTTCATTGTATTCTGCAAAGTTTTTACTTCTACTTTCAAGTTCGCTAAAATCTAAGTTTTTTAAAAACTCATAAGGTTCAGTGATTGATGAAAATTGTTTTTGTTTTGTCAATAATTCCCGATCATTAGGGTCAAGTTCTGTTATTAATTTTAACCTTTCCTGTATTTCTTTTCGATCAAGTATATATTTTTGTATCATAGGTAAAGCACTTGAATATTGTTTGGGATCAATTTTTGAAACTTTTAATACATCCATAAACTCTTTTTGCCTAGATAATTCAAAAGTGCGATCTCTTGTTTCTACAGCACTTTTTATTGCTATTTGTTTTGTTACGCCACGGTACACATTTGTTAAGGAATAAAGCATTTGCTTTGAGGTTTCTTGCTGTTTTGCAGATGTAAGTTTATCATTAAGCACAGTCATTCTAACTTTTTGTGATTCTGATAACTCTCGTTTACATTTAAACATAGATGCGATTTCTGCTATTTCCTGTTCTGAGTAAGTAGCTTTAACACCCCCTGGGATACTATTTTTTGCATTTCCTACAAAATCAAAACGCCATTTGGTTCCATCATAATAATGGATTGTAGAAACCTCGAAACCTTTAGGCGTGGTGAAATATATCTTTGTTTTATCGGCATCATTTTCTTTAAAGGGTTTATTTTTCGATGTTTCTTGAAATTCTACACCCTGAAATTTTAGGCTTGATAATATTTGATCTTTTTCCAAATGCAATTCAAATACTTTTTTCGAGCGTTCAATATCAGTCTCCAATGACTTTGGTAGCAAGTTTCCAAATTGGTCTATTGCGTTCCCAGTTAGTGTTTGTAATTTTTTTAATTCTTCCTCCGATAGTTCATTGATATCTCTATTGTTCAGAAATTGTAGAATGGTTGAAAACTGTTCGTGTAATTTAGGTGTATAAAATTTGTCATGCGCGCTTGTATAAACAAGTAGTGCAAGCATGGTGCATGCCCCAACAGGCGAGATATCAGCAACTAAGTTTGCTGAAGCAATGCCATTTAATACGGTAGAGCTAAAATGTTCATATACAGATTCTGTAATGCCCGATAAACTTTCTTTGATAGTACCGCCTAAAGTATTCGAGGCAATGTCTTTTCCTACGGCTGAAAACATGCTTAACACGCGTAGTTGAAAGCTTGGATCTTGAATGGCAGTGCTAAAATTATGAGGCTGTATGAAAGTGATGACATCTACTATATTTTTTGCGGCATCCACGCCAGAGATAAGACTGGCAGCGCCACCCAAAAGGTAATCTGCTGTTGTTCGCGTTGTTATACCTTCGTCTTCAGCTTTATTTTGAATTTTTTTAAGGTTTCCATATTGAAAGTTATTCGTTGATTCTAGTTTTTTTTGTGTTAAATCTGTATTTGCGGCTTCAAGTGCTCGTCCTAATTTTAGATAGAAAGCATCTCTTCTTTGAACTTCTAATAATTGATGATAGCTATTATCCAATGATTCCATTACATCAGCAGTTGCCGCTTGAGATTCTAAAGCTGCATAGAGGAGTTCTCCATACTGCTTGTCGTCTATCGTATCAAAGGTTTGTAAAGTATTCAGTTTTGTACTAACTTCACTACTGTTTGCTTGGGCACGATTGGTAACTTCTTTTGCTTTATTTCTAAACTCATCAAAAGACTGCTTGCCTTTTTGTTTTAGTTTTTCAGTATCCTTATCAAATGCATTCAAAAATTGAATAGCAATTTTTCTTTGTGCTTCATCATTAGAGCGCAGAAGTTTGACAATTTCATCAATAGCTTTATTTTCTGCTTCAAGATCCTTTTCTTTAAGTATGTTAACCACCTTCTCTTGGGTTTTGATGAGCTCGTTCAACTTTTTTTGTTCGGGTTCTGTTTCAGCATTTTCTTTTTTATTTTTTAATTCCTGAAGTTTTTTTATTTGAGTAGAAAGAGAGTTTTCTTCTTGGATTTTTATTTGCTGGTCTAACAATTTCTGTTGTTCAGTAGATGTGGCATGTTTTCTTTTTGCTTTTAATGTTTCAAGGGATTCTATGTTTGCTTGAGTAAATACTGCGCTATTATTTGCATTTTCTAACGCAGATCTCGCATCTGCTGGGATTGTAAGTGCTATGTTTAACCATTTCTCACGACCTGTTGTAATAGCTGTTGCTGTCAAGGTACCTAATAATGTGGCACCTAAGCCAATACCACCTGTGGTAAGGCCCAGAGCAACAAGACCTGCAGCTTTTATAGCTGTTTTGGCACCTTCTTTCTTAATTTTCTTTTTAACCCTGATACCTGTTGCAAAAGCTTTATCCTTAATTTTAGATCTTTCTCGCCCTACTTTCACTGCCAATGCATCGTAGGTTCCATTAAATGATGCTCGAGCATCCATTGTAAGAGGCGTTTTTGAAGCTTTATAGACATCTTTTAGATCTTTTTCTTGGGACATCGCTTCATGCAAGCCAGAATCTGATAGTGCTCGTACCCTAAACATTTCCGTAGTGGTATTTATTACAGAAACTTGCAAACTCATTTTGATATTGTCTATAGTGTTTAAAAGATGCTTTGCAAATACGCTAGCTTCTTCTAGTTTTGTACTTATGGTAATTTTTTTATGAATTTTTTTTTCCAACCAATAAGCATCTTCTAATATCTTATTATTTTTTTGCAGTTCATCATTTTCGAGCAAGGCTTGTGCTATGTCAAAACGTTGGTGTTTAATTGCATATTCAAGCAAATAACAGTGCTGCTTTCCATTAATATCCGTGTGGATCAACCCTTTTTTGTTTTTAAGGTTTTTTACAGACGAGTTGTCTAGCTCAAGCAGGAGCTTCTCAGCTTCAGAGTGTGCTTTATTATCATTATCAATTTCTACTGGAGTTGTACTCATACTCTACTACCCATTAAGAAATACAGCCATATTAAGACTGTGTATATATAATGAGTAGTTTTTTCCTTAAAAGTTCAATACGGTATCAGTCCATGTAGCGGCAATTTAGAAATGTCTGATTTATGTTTTTAATTCGCTATTTTATTTATGCGAAAAGACGTATTTTTCACGTCGGATTTGTTTGCGATCGAAGCCTTTTTCAGTAAGCACAGCAAAAGCATCATCAATCATATTGGGATTGCCGCAGAGATAGACAATATCTTGCTCGGGGTTTAATTGGAGACGTTCAAATTGATTTTGAATATGACCTGTATATTCATAGGGTTTAAAATTCGGATCTTGGTGGCGGCTGTAACAGGCTGAAAATTCAAAATTTTCATGTTCTTCAGCAAAAGCTGCAAACTCTTCTCCAAATAATAATTCGGAAGGATTACGTACGCCTAATAATAGTTCTGTACGAATATTCTGTGTATTCATCCTGTGTTTGAGTTCTTTGAGCATAGAGCGATAGGGGGTAACACCGGTTCCGGTGCCAATTAAGATATAGCGTGAAGGTTGCTCGTCTTTCAAGACAAAAAGACCAAAAGGGCCACAGGCTTCTACGGTATCGCCGGGCTTTAAATTAAATAAAAAATTCGTGGCTACACCACCCTCTACGTAAGCACAAGTCAGTTCCATGGGGGCATCGGGGGCCGGGGCATTGGCAATACTGTAACTGCGATGAACCAGCTTCTCGGGACCCATAATATTAAGCGTGATAAATTGGCCCGCAGTGAAAGGGATAGGTTGGCCATCTGCACGTACAAAAGCTAAGTGTTTAACCATGGGAGTGACCATTTTCGCCCATTCAAGCTTATAAGTGTGGGTAGGTTGTGCCATTAGATTTCTTGCCTCCTAATTTTTGCTTTCTGTATCTTGTTTTTGTTAAATAACATGTTTGAACTCATAAAGCAATTAGTTATTCGTTTGACTATTATTTTAAAATCCTTTTGACAGGGCACACTAAAAAAAGGTATCATCACGGGCTTAGTAACCAAAATTTAGTTCGGTGAGGTGCATTATGGCTGTTCAAAAGAGCCGAAGAAGTCGATCAACACGTGGTATGCGTCGATCGCATGATAGTTTAGAGGCAACAACCTTGTCTACCAATAAGACCACCGGTGAAGTGCACCGTAGACATCATATAACCCCAGAGGGTTATCACAATGCTCGTCAGGTTTTAGCTAACGGCAAACAGCTTAAAGGGGAGTAAAGCCCCTTGGCTGATATTTGTATTGCACTGGATGCTATGGGGGGCGATCATGGCCCCCGTGTGGTTGTACCTGCGGCCTTAGAGGCTGTAGGGGCTTGTGCGCATTTACGCTTGATATTGGTAGGCCAAAGAGCGTTGATAGAACCTTACCTTAAAGAGCACCGTGGCTTAAATCATCCCCAAATTACCTTAAAAGAAGCCTCTCAGATTGTTGAGATGGGTGAGCTACCTGCTCTAGCATTACGTACCAAAAAAGATTCTTCCATGCGTGTTGCCGTTAATTTGGTCAAAGAAGGGGTGGCGGGTGCTTGTGTCAGTGCAGGGAATACAGGTGCTTTAATGGCGACTGCACGATTTGTCTTAAAAATGCTACCCGGAGTGAATCGACCGGCTATTGTTCATTCTTTGCCCAGCATGAAAGGACATGTGCATGTCTTGGATTTAGGTGCGAATGTGAATTGCAGTGCCGAAGATTTATTTCAATTTGCAGTGATGGGATCGGTTTTGGCAACCGCAGTCGATAATAACCCTAAGCCTAAGGTAGGTCTCTTGAATATTGGCTCGGAACTGATAAAAGGTAATGAAACCGTTAAAAAAACTTCGGAACTCCTCTCCAATGCATCGGTTGCTTTAAATTATATTGGCTTTGTTGAAGGGGATGATATTTATAAAGGCACAGCCGATGTTGTGGTCTGTGATGGTTTTGTGGGAAATGTGGCCCTAAAAACCAGCGAAGGCTTGGCTAAAATGATGCTAAGCTTTGCACGCGAAGCTTTTATGCGCAATTGGTATGGCAAGTGTGTGGCACTCTTGGCTAAACCGCTGTTACGCGATTTGCAAAAACGCTTTGATCCCGGTCGTTATAATGGTGCCAGCTTATTGGGCATACAAGGCATTGTGATTAAAAGTCATGGCAATGCCGATCACCATGCTTTTAGTGCTGCTATTAAGGTTGCGGTCTTAGAAATTGAAAAAAATGTCTTGGCTCAAATTAAAACTAAAGTGGTAAAACAATTGAGCGAGGCAACTGTATGAGTCTCTCTTTTTATTCCAAAATTACAGGTACCGGGGGCTATTTGCCTGCCCATATAGTAAGCAATGCAGATTTAGAAAAACGCATTGATACTTCTGATGAATGGATTATTGAACGCACAGGCATAAAGCAACGACATATTGTAAACGGCAAAGATACTTGTACCAGTATGGCTATTGCCGCTGCAAAAGAAGCCCTGGCTGCTGCAAACCTAAGTCCCGATGCGGTAGAAATGATTGTGGTGGCTACTTGTACACCCGATCATGTTTTTCCTTCCACCGCTTGCTTGGTCCAAGCTGCTTTAGATATTCCGCCAGGTGTTGCTTTTGATGTACAAGCTGCTTGCAGCGGCTATATTTATGCCTTAAGCGTGGCAGACAGTGCGATTCGTGTAGGCTTAGTTAAAACTGCATTGGTGATTGGTTCTGAAGTCATGTCCAAAGGGGTAGACTGGGAAGATCGTAAAACATGTATTTTATTTGGCGATGGCGCGGGCGCTGTGGTGTTGGAAGCTTGCCAAGAACCCGGTATCTTATCCGTCAGCATGGGTGCTGATGGAAGGGAAAAGGATATATTGTGTTGGGATAATCAGCCGGGTGCTTTTATCCATATGGAAGGTAGCAAAGTTTTTAAATTGGCTGTTAACAAATTGCACGATATCGCCATACAAACTCTGCAAAATCAAGGTTTAGAGGGGACAGACATCGATTGGATGGTGCCGCATCAAGCCAATATTCGCATTATCCAAGCCACTGCTCAAAAATTAGGACTTTCTATGGAGCGGGTTATTATTACACTCGATACCCAAGGCAATACTTCAGGCGCTTCTATTCCTTTGGCTTTGAATCGAGGTATACGAGATGGCAAAATTAAAAAAGATCAATTGATCCTTTTAGAAGCTTTTGGTGCAGGACTGACTTGGGGTACTGCATTAATCCGGATGATATAACTTAGGTAATCACAGAATGATAGAACAAGCAAAATACAAAAGTGCATGGGTGTTTCCAGGACAAGGTTCTCAATCGGTGGGTATGTTGGGTACCTTGGCAGAGAAATCCCATAAAATACAGGATACTTTTACAGAGGCTTCCGATTGTTTAGGCTATGATTTATGGACCCTTACCCAAGAAGGTCCTGCAGAAACCTTAAATCAAACGATTTATACACAACCGGCTTTGTTAACAGCAGGGGTGGCTTTATGGAGAGCCTTTAGCGAGTTGCGTAGCGGGTCCCATACCCCAGCTTTTTTGGCAGGACACAGCTTAGGGGAATACACGGCCTTGGTGTGTGCAGGCTCACTGGATTTTAAAGATGCTATTACCCTTGTTGCAGAGCGTGGACGTTTAATGCAATTGGCTGTTCCTGAAGGGGTGGGTGCCATGGCTGCTATCTTGGGCTTAAGTGATGCCGATGTGCTCACCGTTTGTAAAGAGTGTGCAGAAGGCGAAATTGTATCGCCTGCAAATTATAATACTGTGGGTCAAGTTGTGATTGCAGGTCATAAAGCCGCTGTGATGCGTGCTGTGGAAAAAGCCAAGAGTATTGGGGCTAAACGCGCGATTGTATTACCCGTTAGCGTGCCTTCGCATTGTGCTTTAATGAAACCTGCTGCTGAAGAATTTTCGACGTATTTAGACAGTATACAGTTTAAAACGCCTCTGATTCGTGTCTTACATAATGTAGATGCGCGTTCGCATGAAAACCCTGTTGATATTCGTCATGCTTTAAGTCAACAATTATTTAGCCCTGTCCGGTGGGTGAAAACCATTCAAACATTGTTTCAAGATGGGGTAAATTGTCTAATAGAGTGTGGCCCTGGCAATGTATTAACGGGTTTAAATAAAAGGATTGTACCTATGTTAACCTGTGTTTCAGTCTTAAGTGAGGAAGCATTATGTCTCTAGAGCAAAAGGGCATTTTAAATAGTAAAGTGGCTTTGGTAACCGGTGCCTCTCGCGGTATAGGTCAAGCAATTGCAGCCAGTTTGGCAGAGGCCGGTGCACACGTTATTGGCACAGCAACGCGTCCAGAAGGTGCGGCTCAAATTACAAAATGGTTTAGTGAAAAAGGTCTCTTGGGCCGGGGTATTTGCTTAGATGTTGCTAATATAAGTAGCATTCAAGCTGCAGTCTCTGATATAACAGCACAAGAAGGTATGCCACATATTTTAGTGAACAATGCAGGGGTAACAGCCGATAATTTGCTCTTAAGAATGAAAGAAGAAGAGGAATGGTTGCACGTAATTAATACCAATTTAACCGGTGTGTATCGTTTGACCCAAGCCTGTTTAAGAAGTATGGTCAAAACACGATGGGGGCGGATTGTGAATGTAGGCTCGGTTGTTGGAGATACTGGCAATCCAGGCCAGGCCAATTACGCAGCAGCTAAAGCGGGCTTATTAGGCTTTTCAAAATCCTTGGCTAAAGAAGTGGGCTCTAGAAATATTACAGTGAATGTTGTCTCTCCAGGATTTATAGAAACAGATATGACGAATATTTTGCCAGAAGAAACGAGGAAAAAATTATTAGAAACTATTCCATTAGGTCGAATGGGCGAGCCTAAAGACATTGCACAAGCAGTGGTTTTTTTAGCATCCGAACACGCGAGCTATATTACCGGAGCCACGTTGCACATTAATGGCGGAATGTCCATGTATTAAGATTTTTTTTTATAGGAGCGTTAAGTTAATGACTAAGATAGACGAAAGAGTCAAAAAAGTAATTGCAGAGCAATTAAGTGTAGACATTAGTAAAATCATTCCAGAAGCTTCTTTTGTAGAAGATTTGGGAGCTGATTCTTTAGACACGGTAGAATTGGTGATGGCATTGGAAGAAGAATGTGGAATAGAAATTCCAGATGAAGATTCCCATAAAATGTTAACGGTACAAGATGCCATTGACTATGTATCGGCTAAAACATTAACGGAAAGTTAATCTATGTCTTCTGCTTTAAAACGACGCGTAGTCGTCACCGGTTTAGGAATTGTATCCCCAGTTGGCAATAGCATTGAAGATGCTTGGAGCACTGTGCTGGCAGGAAAAAGTGGTATTCGCCCAATAGAATCTTTTGATGCTTCAGATTTTGCAACTAAATTTGCAGGTTTTATAAAAGACTTTGATATTGAGCAGTACATGTCGCCTAAAGAATCGCGTAAATGCGATCCTTTTATTCAATATGGAATAGCAGCAGCGGTTCAAGCGGTGCGAGATGCTAAATTGGATGGAGAGACTGTGGTAGATAAAGATCGTGTAGGTGTGGCGATCGGATCAGGAATTGGTGGTTTGCATACCATCGAGCAAAATCATAATACTTTGCAAAATTCCGGTCCGCGTCGTATTTCTCCTTTTTTTATACCTGGTTCTATCATCAATATGATATCGGGCCATGTATCCATTAATTATGGATTTAAAGGCCCGAATATTGCATTGGCTACGGCTTGTACAACCGGTACGCATTGTATCGGTTTAGCCGCTAGAGCCATTCAATATGGGGATGCAGATGTCATGATAGCCGGTGGAGCAGAAAATGCGAGTACCCCCCTGGGTGTAGGGGGATTTGCTGCATTAAGAGCCCTGTCTACCCGTAATGATGCACCCGAACAGGCCAGCAGACCTTGGGATCGCGATAGAGATGGTTTTGTATTGGGGGACGGCGCAGGCGTTTTAGTCTTGGAAGAATTAGAACATGCCAAGAAAAGAGGCGCTCCTATTTTAGCTGAGTTGATAGGCTTTGGGATGAGTGGGGATGCATTCCACATCACCCGTCCTTCCGAAGGCGGAACGGGTGCTGCCAGTGCAATGCAAAATGCCATGAAAGATGGTCAGATTAAGCCAGAAGATATTCAATATGTCAATGCACATGGTACCTCTACACCAGCAGGCGATACCGAAGAAGTTTGGGCTATGAAATCAGTTTTAGGGCCTGCAGCTTATCAAGTGGCTGTGAGTTCTACCAAATCAATGACTGGGCACTTACTCGGTGCTGCAGGGGCTATTGAAGCCATATTTTGTGTATTGGCCATTCGAGATCAAATAGCACCACCTACTATTAATTTAGATAATCCAGATAAAGACTGTGATTTGGATTTTATACCCCATACGGCTAGAAAAATGCCTATTAATATAGCGTTATCCAACTCGTTTGGATTTGGAGGCACGAATGGAACCTTGGCATTTAAGAAAATCGAAATCTAAAAAATTTATAATAGCTATCACAGTATTGGTGCTTGGCGCTTTGATACTGGGCGCCATGGGCGTATATTACACCCGGTTTTTGGTTACGCCTTTGCAAATCGCTTCTAGAGATCAAGTTTTTGTTATTCCCCATGGCGCTTCTACTCAAAAAATTGCAGAAGCTTTGCAGCATGAGGGTATTATATCGCAACCGTTGTTGTTTAATTTTACTGTACATTGGGAAGGTAAAAGAGGTAAATTACAAGCAGGTGAATATTTAATTAAACCCAACATGACGCCACAAACATTGGTTGATTTATTTGTCTCTGGCAAAGTAATTCAACATGCCTTTACCATTGTCCCTGGTTGGAATTTTGATCAATTGATGTCTGCTTTAGAAGCCGAACCTAATATTGAACATACGTTAACAGGTTTAGACAAAGAAACGATAATGACAAAAATTGCTCATTCAGGGCAGCATCCGGAGGGTAACTTTTTTCCCGAAACGTATCATTTTCCCAAAGGTACCACTGATATTGCTTTTCTAAAAAGGGCTTATCAATTAATGCAAGACAAGCTAGGAACAGCATGGGCTAATCGAGCAGACAATTTGATTTTAAAAACCCCTTATGAAGCCTTAATTTTGGCTTCTATTATCGAAAAAGAATCAGGCCTAGAAGATGAATACACAGATATTTCTGGCGTTTATACGCGTCGCTTAGAAACAAATCATTTGCTGCAAGCTGATCCTACAGTCATTTATGGCTTAGGTAAATCGTATATACCTCCCCTAACAATTGAACAGTTAAAATCGGATTCGCCTTACAATACTTATCAGCAGCGAGGTTTACCACCTACGCCCATTGCCTTGCCCAGCCTTAAAGCCCTAGAAGCAGCAGTGCATCCAAAGCCTGGCAACACCCTATATTTTGTAGCAAAGCCCGGCGGTTTAGGGCATGTGTTTTCTACTACCTTAGAGCAGCACCAGGAAGCAGTATTGGCTTATAAAAAGTCTTTGACTAAAGTAGATAGCAAAGACAATCAGATAACGCCTAGTGTTCCTAAGGATTGAAAAATCCCCCCGCCACCTTTGGTGTCGACCCCCTTTTGAAAAAGTGGGTAATGTAGCGCTACGCGCGCTTTTTTTCTAGCTACAATATTAGTGATTGTTGTTTCTAAAAAATAAGTGTATTCTTAATTCAAAATGAATGCTGATTTGCGTGAAAAAACTTTAGATCTAATATCTGGTTTGCTTTGGCCTGCAAACGTTAGTGCAGTGCATACTGGCATAGTAGGCCTTGCAATGACGAATTTCCTAGACTCCCGCTAACAGTGTTAAAAAATAGGCGCGCGTAGCGCTACATTACCCACTTTTTCAAAAGGGGGTCGATAGCGCAGCTAGCGGGGGGATTTTCAGAAGCGTATGGGGAGGTTAAGATGCTAATTACATTTGAGGGGACAGAAGGTGTAGGGAAGAGCACACACCTTAAATTTTTGGCAGATTATTTGGCTAAAAAAAATGTTGGGCACATTGTCACTCGAGAGCCTGGTGGTACGGAGATGGGTGAAGAGATGCGTGACATGTTATTAAAACACCGTAAAGAAAACATGTCTCCGATGGCTGAATTGCTATTTATGTTTGCAGCGCGGGCACAGCATTTAGAGACCATTATTTTACCGGCATTAGAAGCAGGTCAATGGGTGTTGTGTGATCGCTTTACCGATGCCAGTTATGCATACCAGGGAGGAGGCAGAGGGGTCGATCTGCATGCTATAAAGACTTTAGAAAATATGGTACAAGGTTCCTTAAGACCACATTTGGTTTTATTATTTGATGCTCCTGTAGAAGTAGGCTTAAGCCGGGCCACCAAAAGAAGTCACCCTGATCGTTTTGAGCAAGAAAAAAAAGAATTTTTTGAACGTGTGCGTGCTCATTATCACCTGCGTGCAGAGCAGGATTTAGATAGATACAAGATGATAGATGCCACTAAATCTATTGAGGCTATTCAAAATGATTTATTAGGGATATTCCATCCTTTGGTGAATAAACATCATGGTTGAAGCATGGGATACTTGGCCTAAAACGGGTGCGCTATTATTATCGGGAGAATTAGAGAATACTTTTGCATTAGCTTGTTCGTATGCGAGTGCTTTGTTATGCGCATCCAATGTTCATGCTAAGGCTTTATGGGAAGCCAAAACACATCCTGATTTTAAAGCGGTATTGGCTGAAGATAACAAAAGCACAAGGCCTGTGATTAAAATTGATCAATTGCGTGATTTAATCACTTGGAGTACGGGCAGACCCCAAATAGGATTACAAAAAGTCGCGATTATTTATCCAGCCGAAGCCATGAATGTGCAAGCTGCGAATGCTTTGCTAAAAACCTTAGAAGAACCCACAGAAGATACTTTGATTATACTGGTGTGTGAACAAGCTGCTTTTTTAGCAGAAACACTTAGAAGCCGGTGTTTTAAAGTACGTTGTAAAAATGAAAAAAAAGAGATAGAGCGTTCTGCTTTACCTGTGGGTATGATAGAAGAAGTACAGAGTATTGTAGAAGGAAAATCTGATCCGAGTGCCATTGCAGAACGCTGGATAAAACAAGGGTCTGCCAAAGAGTGGGTGTCTCGTTTATGGATTTTATCAGCGATGCAGATACGTGCCAATGCAGAAAAGGGTATTTTGATTAATCAAAATTTAAATCAACAATTGTTGGAAGCGGGGAGACAATTGGAAGAATTCCCAGCTTCTAATGCACAATTAGTATTGGAAAATATATTATTTGCTCATGTGGGCCTTAAGGTGAATTATGTTTATTGATTCTCATTGTCACTTACATATGATAGAAGAAGATTTGGATTTAGCAACGGTATTAGCTTTAGCGAAAGAATATCAAATAGAACACATGCTGTGTGTGGGAACGACATTGCAGGATATAGAGAGGATGCAAGCAATTGTGAATGCACACAAAGAAGTTTCTATGTCTATCGGTTTACATCCTAACGAAGCTATTGATAAAGAACCCACAGTGGATGAATTAGTCGCATTGGCTGATTTACCTAAAGTCGTGGCAATAGGCGAAACAGGGCTTGATTATTATCGTTCTACAGGCGATTTAAGCTGGCAAAAAAATAGATTTAAAACCCATATTCAAGCAGCACTTGAATCTAAAAAACCCTTAATTATTCACACACGACTTGCGCCTGATGATACGATTGCTTTGTTGACAGAGCATAAAGCAAAACAAGTCGGTGGGGTAATTCATTGTTTTACTGAAAATTGGGAGATGGCAAAGCAAGCAATGGATTTGGGGTTTTATATTTCTTTTTCAGGTATTGTGACGTTTAAAAATGCCATGGATTTACAGGAAGTGGCCAAAAAAGTACCTTTAGATCGATTATTGATAGAAACAGATTCGCCTTATTTGGCACCGATCCCCCATCGGGGCAAGATCAACCAGCCTGCTTATGTAAAATTTGTGGCTGAATTTTTAGCCAATTTAAAAGAAGTGTCTATAGAGACTTTGGCTAAACAAACGACTGAAAATTATTATCAGGTCTTTGGCAGGTGAACTATAAGCATGGCTATCATGCAGGTAATTTTGCTGATGTTTATAAGCATATCGTACTGATTGCTCTGATCCAGCATTTAACGCTTAAAGACAAACCCTTATGTTATATAGACGTACACGCAGGTGCTGGACGTTACGATTTACAGAGTGCAGAGGCCCAAAGTACACAAGAATTTGAAGCTGGTATTGCTGAGATATTCCGCCTAGGTGCTAATACCCAGGCTGCTTTTCCGCCTTGCATTCAGCACTATTTTAATATTATACAAGCAAAAGGTTTTCCACGTTATTATCCAGGTTCTCCATTGATTGCACGTGCATGCTTACGTCCACAAGATAGATTATTATTAACAGAACTCCACCCGGAAGCCTGCCATTCTTTGCGTACTGTATTTAAAGGGGATAGGCAAACGCAAATCTATTGCCAAGATGCCTACGCAGGACTTAAGGCTTTATTACCGCCTAAAGAGCGCAGGGCTTTGATTTTAATTGATCCACCCTATGAAAAAACAGATGAATGGGAGAGAATCTTAGCTGGGCTTAAACTGGGTATTCAAAAATTTGCTACCGGTGTTTACGCAGTGTGGTACCCCATTACGACCCATAATCAAAATACAGTGGATAATTTTTTAAAATCTGTGCAACAAGAACATGAAGAGGTATTGATTTCTGAATACAGAAAATACCCTAAAGACTCTCCTTTAGGGCTTATTGGTTGTGGAATGTGTATAATCAATCCACCTTGGCAATTGGATCGCACTTTAGATATCATAAATAATACTCAAGTTTTAGAAAACAAAGACGTTAAGCTTTAGAGAGCTAGTCATTGCTTATATAAGCGTGTTTATACTTGGGAGTTGTTATGATTTCAAAAAAACCCGAAAGTCATCAACAATCGTTATCCAGCTATTTGGATAATTATACAGATGCTGATGGTTGGAAACCCAATACTTCCGATAAATCAGTGATTCAAGAAGCGATTCAAGCGTTAGACTCGGTTTCGGATCCCTTTGCACAAAAAATAGCAGCTTTAGAATTGATTAAATCCTTTGATCAAAATGGTGTAAAAGCAAATGAATGGCTAAAATCAAATGTGCAAACGAGTCCTTATACACCAGAACTGATGGGTGCGCTTAAAAAATTAATTGGCGTTTGGAATCGAAAACTAAGAGGGGTAAAAACCTACGTTTATGTCAATGAAATTATTAACTTTCTTATTTATGATTTACATCAAAAAAATCCAATAGAGAGTAGGAAACCCTCCTTAAGTTCAGTTGCAAAATCGGTTGAAGAAAAGTCAGCTATGCCAAGTACCTTGGATAATGTGACACCTTTAAAGTTTGTAACAAAAGATCTCTCTACATCTCAGGCACCTACGCTCGAATTAAACTCTGAACCTAAGTTTATCCCAGCCAATATTCAAATACCCGTAGAGAATATTCAAAAACCCATAATCGCATCTAAACCATTAGCAGTAGAAACACCTTCCTTTATAACTGCAACTGAACTTAAACTAGAACCCACCTCCACCAATATCACCCCTCCGACCAATAACCTTATACCCGCTGTTGATAGACCCTTAAGCCCCTTAGAATCCGCTTTAAAAAAGGCTTCTCAAGAGTTGTCTGATGCAAAATTACAAGCCAAGCCTGCTGAGCTCTTAACGAATACTACAGTCAATAAGCCTGAATTGGATAAGCAGGAAGAGAAAATGAGCTTAATTTTGGGTAAAATGGACCAAATCATAAATGATTTCAAAGAATTAAAAACATTATTTGCTGCCGAAGAAAAAGTTAAAAATATTCTAAAATAAATATTATTAATAGATAGAAAGTTTTTTATCTTGCACTATACTGAACAAAGGATTGGAGAGAAATGACCTAGGGCTAAAATCTGCAGAGAGTAATCTAAGCGATGATCGATACAATTGCGAGTAAATTAAGGCTATCGGATTTATATGCACACATAAGACAGGTAACACCTATCAGCGATATTTATGTCGGTATATTACTGTCTTCCTTTTTTATTAATATTTTGGCTTTGGCTTTACCTATTTTTGTACTAGTCGTATATGGTCGAATTATTCCTCATCATGCCATGAGCACATTGTGGTTAATGGTGATAGGTGTTTCAACTGCTTTATTTCTAGAAGCCATATTAAAAGTTTGTCGAAGTTGTGTGAGTTCCTGGTCTGATGCCAGATACGAATATTTTTCTTTAAACAAAGGCGTAAAACAATTATTACATTCCAATTTACATGACTTTGAAAAATCCAGCCCAGGTGTGTATTTAGAAAAATTAAATGCGATTTATTCTTTAAAAAACTTTTTTGGGGGACAAGCATTATTGGCCATTGTGGATATTCCTTTTGCTATTATTTATTTGCTTTTAATTGCTTATCTTGCAGGTCCCTTAGTTTTAATACCTATTTTCATGTTAATACTATTTGCATGGTCCGTTTTAGTAACCTCTAAAACCATGAGTGATGAAATTGAAGAACGTTATCAGGTAGATGATAGACGTATTAATTATGTAATCAGCTTGTTAACAGGCGTGCATACGGTTAAATCGATGGCTATTGAAAACCCTATGTTAAGACGATATGAGCGATTGCAAGAGGCTAGCTCAAATTCAAGTTATAAGGTAGGTCTAACCTCAAGTGTAGCCAGTGTTATTTCTAATTCCGCGATGCAAATTACAACAGCATTGGTGGTAGCCATTGGTGCTTATTGGGTGATTATGGGCCATATGTCCTCAGGTGGGCTTGCTGCATGTATCTTATTAGCGGGTAGAGCCTTACAACCTATTGGACGCTCTATAGAAGTCTTAACCCGATTACAAAGTATCAAACTTGCAGAAAGTCGCTTAGAAGAAATCTCTAATATTCCTCAAGAAAAGGGGGTTTCTCTGCCAGCATTTCCTGAAATGCAAGGTAAAATCGAAGTCAAGGGTTTAGGTTTTCGCTATCATCATAATATGCCATGGATTTTTAAAGATATTAATTTAACCATTCCTGAGAAATCGATTATTGCCATTGAAGGTTCTAATTTTTCAGGTAAAAGTACCTTTTTATGGCTGATATTAAATTTATACTCACCATCACTTGGTGAGGTATTTATAGATGGTCATGATATTTCACAATACAATGCCAACAGTTTAAGAGAAAGCATAGCTTATCTACCACAAAGGGGGGTATTGTTTAATGGTACGCTTTTAGAAAATTTAACGATGTTTAGACCAGAATTGGAAGAGAAAGCCAAAGCGATTGCCGAAGACTGGGGTATTGCTTCAGATATTCGGAAATTGGCGTTTGGGTATGAGACTCGAATTGGTAAAGCAGTCTCAGAAGCGATTTCGCCTGGTTTAAGAGAATTAATTGCTATTGCAAGAGCTTTTGTTCAAGAAAAAGAACCCAAAATTATTTTATTTGATGAAGCAACACGATATTTAGATGTAGAATCAGATATGATTATGCAAAAAGCTTTGAAACAATATAAAGGAAAATGCACAATTATTATTATTTCTAGCCGTCCATCAATGCTTGCTATGGCAGATAAAAATTATGCCATGGCAGATATGGCACTAAAGGAGGTAAACTAAGTGAGTCGACTGCAGACATCACGATCATTACACAGCGATATTGAAACACCGTTTACGCGTGCTTTAGTAAATTGTATTGAACCCTTATTAAGCGCTTTAAAATGGAATGGTCACACAGAACATTTGATATCAGCACTTCCCTATGTGAGCGGTATTACGGGAGTAAGTGATTTAGTTAAAACATTCGAGACTCTCAATTACGAATCAGAACATTTTGAAAGCAATTTAGCAGATCTTTCAATTCATTTTATGCCTTGTTTATTTATTTCTAAAAAGAATGATGTTTGGGTTATTTTAAGAAAAAATTCTGCTAAACAATGGGTCGTGTATGATGGGGCCACAGAACAAGAAGTTATTATAAAATCAGGTGATATAGAAGGTAGTGTTTATTTCTTTAAACAATCCAAATCTATTTTCTTTAATTTTGCATTTTTAGCTAAAATTCCTTTTATCAATACGATGGCAAAACCCTATCGTTCGGTACTGATACAGGCTGTTATTGTGTCTTTTATATTGGGTGTTATGGCCTTGGTAATACCCTTGTTTTCTAGAATGGTGTTCGATCAGGTTATTCCTTCTCGATCTGAAACAATACTGATGAATTTTCTGTTTGCAATTATTGTGGTAATTCTGGTTTCTTCAATACTGAGTTATTTGTTATCAAAGCTGTTGATTGTGTCGGGTGTAAAATTAAGTGACAAAGTGAATAATGCTATCTTAAAAAGATTGCTTTATTTGTCACCTTCCTATACAGAAGCCACAACTGTAAATGCACAAGTTGCGCGTGTGAAAGATTTTGATCACGTAAGAGAATTTTTAATAGGACCTATTTTTAGATTGTTTTTTGAATTGGTGTTTATTGCCTTAGGTACAGTGGTTATTGCTTATATTGCCGGTTGGTTAGTCATGGTGCCTGTGGTTTCTATTGTATTGTATATTATATTTTATTTTATGACTCGTGGATTGGTGAGTGATACGATTGCTGCATCAGCAAGACTTAGTACCGAACGCCAAAATTTTATTTTAGAGTCTTTTGTAAATCTTAGATCCTTACGTTATTTGCATGCAGAAGAAAAATGGATAGAACGCTACAGTGAGATGTCTGCCGAAGCAACTGTGCAAAACTTTAACGCCAGTGAACTAAATTCTATCATTAACGGGGTATTAGATTTAATTATGGCAGGCACAGGCTTTGCTATTGTGGTGTTTGGAGCAATAGAGGTAATGGCCGGTAATTTAAGCTTTGGCACCTTGATTGCTATTATGATTATTTCAGCCCGTATGGTCTCTCCTTTAAAGGGCTTATTTGGATCTCAAGCCAGAATACAACAATTTACAGCCAGCGTGAAACAGGTCAATGCCTTAATGACTATTCCACCTGAAAGAGATCCCAATAGTTTGTTGCAGCGTTTGCCTAATTTAAAAGGAAGTATTGTCTTTAATAATGTTAGTTTTAGATACCCTAACGCATCAGAATTTGCTTTATCAAATGTTAATTTCTCGATAAAAGCTGGGGAAGTTGCTGCGATTGTAGGTCCTATTGGGGCTGGAAAATCAACGCTATTAAAACTTATATTAGGCTTATATGCCAATCAAGGCGGTCATATCATGATTGATGGGATAGATATTAGACAATATGATGTTATGAATTTACGCTATTCCACAGGATATGTTTCACAGGCTAACTATATATTTTTTGGAACCGTGGCACAAAATTTATTATTGGCAAAACCAACGGCTACTCAAGAAGAATTGATACACTCAGCGCGCAGAGCAGATGTTTTAGAAGAAATTATGGCCATGCCGGAAGGTTTTGATACGCCGATAAATGATCAGAGCATCCTACAATTATCACCTGGTTTTCAACAACGTTTGGCTTTGGCAAGAACCTATTTAAAAAAGCCATCCATAATATTATTCGATGAACCTGTAACTTCCTTAGACGAGGAAGGTTCAAATGCTTTTATTGAAGCGATTAATTACTTTAAAGGTCATTCCACGATTTTTATAGTAACGCATCGTCCCTCACACCTTCAATTGGTTGATCAGATTTTAGTATTAAATCGTGGTCAAATGATTTTAAGTGGTACGTCCGATCAGATTTTACCTAAATTGTCAAAGGAGTCGGTTTAAAATGAAGAATAAGCAAGTAAATCGTTTATTACCGGTAACTCGCATTGAAGAAGTAGACAGTGCTAGATTATCTATGGCTATTATTGTTACCATTGTATTATTTATTGTGGCTGCAGTGGTTTGGGCTGCTTTTACACAAATTGATGAAGTGGTAGTCACTAATGGAGAAGTGATGCCGGTCTCAAAGATTTACACTATTCAACATCTTGAAGGTGGAGAAATACAAAATATTTTGGTTAAAGAAGGCGAAGAGGTGCAAGCAGGTCAAGTACTGGTTGTTTTTGATCCCACTGTTCCTAAATTAGAGCTTCAACAAATTCGTGCTAGAAATGCCGCCATTATCAATAGCGGACAAGAACTGCAAAAATTATTAGATATAAGCCAGCAAAACTTATCAAATAAAATTGAAGGCTCCCCAGAGCTCAATCAATATAGTGGCATCCATACAACACCCACTCAACCTGAAAGCACTGAAAAAGAAACAGCTAAAGCAGAGCCACGTAAAGTAAATCCAATCGAAAATCAATATTTAACTGTCACAGCTTTTAAACAAGAAGCAGAAGCTGATATTGCACAATTTGATACTTTGTTAGAAATTTTAACAAAGCGTTTAACAATTATGTTGCAAGAAAAAGATATGTATGAAAAGTTAATAGATAAAGGTGTCATTTCTAAAAAAGATTATCTTGAGTTGCTACGTGTCATAACTCAAGTAGAAGAAGAAATTAACAAAGCCAAAGCAGCACATTTAGAAACACAATATTCTATTTCTAAATTAGAACAACGATTAAATAATATAGAAGTAAAAGCACCCGTACATGGTCTGGTTAAAGGTTTACAAGCTCATATTTCGAATATTATTCAACCAGGCGGTTACTTAATGGATATTGTGCCAGTGGAAAATTTAATTGTTGAATCGCGCTTAAAATCTTCTGATGTAGGTTTGGTCAGAATTGGAGATAAAGTGCATGTAAAAATTGATACCTATGATTACACGCGTTTTGGCGAAATCCAGGGTACTTTAGTTAAAATATCTGCTACAACCTTTTTAGAGAACCCTTCTAATCCAAGTTCACTTTCTTCTTCCGGTGCTGCTCCCGGAACACCTACGAATAATCAAGGAACCTCTGCTTTTTATAAAGCCAGTATTCAATTGGATAAAACCTATGTGGGCGATAATCCTAATAACAATAAATTATTACCAGGCATGACTGTGATCGCTGATATTCATGTAGGCACAAAATCTTTATTAAAATATCTCTTGAAGCCCGTACATGCTGCCATAGAAACTTCGTTTAGAGAACAATAATCATATTATTAACCTTCCGAAAAGTCGATTAGGTCCTTCGTTTGAAGGACCTAATCTTTTTCTATCACTATTTTTAAACATGCTTACAGTTTATGTTCGTTTAAACAGTGATTTTACTCCATGGGTAAGTGCTTGCATTAAATTTCCTCTTCCTGCATGCCCTGCTACCGTATTCAGATCTCTATTTACTCTTTGATCTTCCTGTCTTGTTTGTTCATTTAAACGACGAGTTAACTCGTAAAAATTCCTAGCTTCAGAGTTGGTTTTACTCTCATCTTCCATGTTTAAGGGTATTCCCAGCTTTCTTACACGTGCTTGAATTTCTTCTTGAGAAGGCAGATTCAAAGCATTTTCTGCTTCGTTGGCAAGCAAGTTTTCCAGAATAGTTTTCTTTTTGTTCCAGTTGTCCTGGTTACAGTTTTGTTTTGGCATTTCAATTCTCCTATATGGTTAAGTTAAAAAATATTCTTGATTAAAATAAATCAAGAGACATGACAACATTTATAATATAAGTGTCATTTTCAGACGCTTATATTAAAAATTATTTTAATAATCCTAAGCTACCCGTAAATTTATTGATGACTTTTTTATCGCCATACAATGCTATTCCCAGGTATATTAAGTTCTCAATTGGGGTATGTTCATATTGATGCACATACTCGGCATAACTTTTTGTGTTTTGTGTCGCAGTAATTAAATCAATAACCGTTAGTTCCGGTTCATAGGCTTTTAGTGCTCGACGCATTTCCTTAAGCAAGGAAGCATTACTTTTTAAAATCGGTAAAGGTATTGTGGTAATCCCATGATGATAATCTCCAATATTATCTTTATGGTCATGACCAATGATGTCAGGCACCATCTTACCCAGATTAATAGAGAGTACAGCTGCCGTATTGGCTATTACTCCCACAGGTAAAAGATGATCTATGACTATTACACATTTTTTGATTGATAAGTCGTTGTTATTCATACAATTCTCCTAAAAAGTTACTGTCTGTGAGTAAATTATACTTTGCTTAATCATCCGTGATAAGATAGTATTATTAGAATTGATTGTTCGATGAGGTGATGCAATGATTGATGAATTACGTGCACTTGCAATTTTTGCTAAAACGGTTGAAATGGGCTCTTTTCGAGGTTCTGCTCAGGTATTCAATTTATCTCCCTCGGTAGTGAGCCACCATATCTCCAATTTAGAAACACACTTGGGTGTTACATTGCTATATCGTTCTACTCGACAACTTTCTCTAACGGAAGAAGGAGCAAAGTTGTTTGAGGCAGCAAAGGCAATGTTAGAGGCAGCTGAAAATGGCTTTAATACTATCACGCATAAATCATCCGAGCCTTCAGGTAAGTTAAATATTACTATTCCTGCTTTTTTCACAAGAAGTGAATTGACAAAAGCTATCGCTACTTTTGCTCAAATGTATCCTAAGATCATACTCGCAATCAATTTTAGTGATGTAAAGCAACATTTAATTCGTGAAGGCATTGATCTTGCTATTAGAATTGGAAGCTTAAAAGATAGCACATTAAAAGCTAAAAAATTATTTGATATGAAACGGACATTGGTCGTAGCGCCTGCTTATATAAATAATAATAAAAAACCAAAAAAACCAGAGGATTTGATTGCTTGGGATTGGATAGGTCTCAAAATGCGATCATATTATAAAATTTTAATTAATAATGTTGGTAAAACTTTTAAGATTGAATTTAACCCAAGAATTATCGTTGACAGTATAGATGCTGTTTGTCAATTATCAATTGCTGGATTAGGCTTAGCCACGCCTCCTTCTTTTCTTATTGAAAAAGATATTCAGGAAGGCAATCTCATTGAGCCTCTCCCTGAGTGGGGTGTTAATTCACTTTCTGTTTATGCTGTATGGCCACCCAACGCTTCCAAAGAATCATTGACATATCGTTTAATAGATTTTCTTGCCAATCATTTAAATAATAAGCAGTAGAATACAGTTAGCAATTCTTGAATGACTATTTGTTTGAACACTAATGTATATGCATTTTATTTTAATTAACACTTTTATTTTTGAGTTACTACAATAGCTCATAAGAGCCCGAGAACCATTTTAGGAGATGGGTATGCATATTCTCTCTTTTAGTACTGGTTTAAGGGTAATGAATTAGGTTATGGGTTAAGAGGAGTAAGAATTATGGCAACTGCACCAACCCCGATTGATCCCTTAGATGCGACGACGGATAATCCGCATCCTTCGGATACACATGCAAATGTGAGTGTTGAGCAAACAGCAAAATATGATGTAGCTAAAGTTAATGTCACTGCAGCAGCTTTGGGTGCTCCTATGGCAGCTGCAATACCCACCAATTTAGGAACTCCTAATAATACCCCTGTAGTAGAAGGTGGGGGTGGCTCTGTTGCTCAAGGTGGCGGTGGTGCGCCCATTTTGAGCTTACTTAATCCTACTGAACCTCAAAATTTAGCTGCAAACCCTACAAATGGCATGGGTGTGGCTGCTCCTTTTGCACTAGCCAGTGCACCCATTGGCCAAACGCCTTTTGGAACACCCATCATTCCTGAAACTCCGCAAACACCTACTTTAACTCTAGGCATTTCTGATGCTACACCTGTTTTAGAAGGTGCGGCTTTACAATACACAGTCAGTATATCTGGTGGTGTTTCTGATACACCCATGCTGATACCGCTTACCTATGCAGGTACTGCAACCCCTGTTTTAGATTATGCGGGGCAACCCATTGTGGTTATGATTCCAGCCGGTCAAACCAGTGCAACGGTTATTGTGCCAACCCTAGTGGATAATATAATAGAAGGTCCGGAAAGCGTTATTATCAGTTTAGGTACACCTATTGGCTCAAGTGTGCCAACCACGATCTCACAAGATCATGGTACTGGTATAATCAATGACGGCACTGTTGGGAAACTTGCTTTAACAGGTCCTGCAAGTGTCAACGAAGGTGATCTCACAACGAATTATACAGTCAGTTTAGATGGTGTTGTTTTAGGTGCAGGACAAAGTGTGACATTCACTTTAGATACTTCTTCAGGTACTGCAACAGAAGGTTCAGATTTTCAAGCATTATTATCAGGAGGATTGCATGGTGCTTCTGGAATTAGTTTAAGTGGATTTAGCGTGGCTGCAAATGGTGCTATCACAGTGACTGCAACCAATACAACGACGAGTGATTTCGCTTCAGGTTCGCCACTACTGAATTTTCAGGTGGCTACAATCACAGATACTACCGTTGAAGGCCCTGAGAATTTTAATGTTGTTTTATCAAGTTCTACAGCAACGATTACAACACCCTTAGTCGTTACAACCATTAATGATACAGGCCCGCACTTAAGTGTTGCGATTTCTGACGCAGCGCCTGTGAATGAAGGCGGGAATTTAATATATACGGTTAATTTACTAGGCGGTACTTCAACCTCTGATATTACAGTTCCCTTAACATATTCGGGCACAGCCACGCCTGTATTAGATTATAATGGTCAACCTATTACAGTTACAATATTAGCCAATCAAACGAGTGCAACAGTGACTGTACCGACCTTAGTGGATAATATCGTAGAAGGCCCTGAAACAGTGGTTGTCAATTTAGGTACGCCTTCTAATCCATCAGTAAGCGTATTAGTACCACAGGGAACAGGTATTATAAATGATACAGGAGACACGCAACCTCATTTAACAGTTTCTATTGGTAATGCTGGAACAGTTACAGAAGGCGGAGATTTGCAATATACAGTCACTTTGTCTGGAGGCACTTCAGCGACCGCCATCGATATTCCTTTGACGTATAGCGGTACAGCAACGCCGGTCTTAGATTATAATGGACAACCTGTGATTGTTACGATTCCTCCTAATCAAACATCCGCTACTATTACAGTACATACGATAGATGATAATATTGTAGAAAATCCAGAAACGGTTTTAGTCACATTAGGCACACCTTCTAATCCTGCTGTTACAGTTGTTATACCAACAGGAACAGGCATTATTCTTGATAACGATGGACCCGGTTTAGATACAGCCACATGGTCTATAACGGGTACAACGAGTGTTAACGAAGGACAAAATGCAACCTATCTAGTACATTTAGATGGTACGATGCAAGCAGGCGAAACAGCATTGATTCATTTAGCCTTAGCGGATATTACAACAACACCAGCAGACTATACGAATTTTATTCAAGCCGTACAAAATGGAGTGGCAGCAAATCCTAATTTAAGTTTTGATGCAAGTACAGGTACTTTAACGTTTACTAGCAATGGTAGTCCGATGAGTGATTTGATGATTACCTTAGGCGCGGTGAACGATACCATTGTAGAAGGCCCAGAGCAATATCAAATCAATTTATCGAATCCAAGCAGTACAACAGGTTCAAATGTATTGGGTTCCGGTAATGTTGTAACGACCATTAATGATACGGGTACTCACTTAAGTGTTGCGATTTCTGATGCAGCACCTGTGAATGAAGGTGGAAATTTAATATATACGGTTAATTTACTAGGCGGTACTTCAACCTCTGATATTACAGTTCCTTTAACGTATTCGGGCACAGCAACACCGATATTAGATTATAATGGTCAACCTATTACAGTTACCATACTTGCCAATCAAACCAGTGCTACGGTCACAGTGCCCGCTTTAATGGATAATATTGTAGAAAACCCTGAAACCGTTTTGGTGAATTTAGGCACACCCTCTGATCCTTCTGTGAGTGTATTGGTCCCTCAAGGAACAGGTATTATTAATGATGTGCAAAGTCATCAGTTAACTGTTTCTATCTCTGATGCAGGTACAGTGGTTGAAGGGGGTAATTTACAATATACAGTGACATTATCAGGTGGTACTTCGCCTACAGATATT
Source organism: uncultured Francisellaceae bacterium (assembly GCA_945956915.1). GTDB lineage: Bacteria > Pseudomonadota > Gammaproteobacteria > UBA6186 > Azoamicaceae > CAMFJH01. Next base: position 140,524 of record CAMFJH010000003.1, read on the forward strand.
ACTATACCTTTAACCTATGCTGGAACAGCAACACCTATATTGGATTATAATGGTCAGGCTATTACAGTAACTATTTTGGCGAACAAAACCTCGGCTACCGTAACAGTGCCTACCTTAGATGATAATATTGTAGAAAACCCAGAAACGGTATTAGTAACTTTAGGTTCACCTTCTAATCCTGCTGTGATTGTTGTTGTGCCCACAGGAACCGGTATCATTACCGATAACGATGGCCCCGGATTAGATACGGCTACTTGGTCAATCACAGGATCAACGAGTGTAAACGAAGGAGCGAATGCCACGTATTTAGTGCATTTAGATGGCACGATGCAAGCAGGAGAAACGGCACTCATACATTTAGATTTGGCAGATATTAGTACAACGAGCGCTGATTATACGAACTTTATTCAAGCCGTTCAAAACGCTGTTGCATTAAATCCGAATTTAAGTTTTGATGCAGGCACAGGTACTTTAACTTTTACCAGTAATGGCAGTCCTATGGCAGATCTAATGATTACCTTAGGTGCTGTGAATGATACGATTGTAGAAGGTCCTGAACAATATAATATCAGTTTATCTAACCCTGGAAGTACTACAGGTGCTAACGTATTAGGTTCAGGTTCAGTGGTTACCACGATTAATGATACAGGAACACACTTAAGTGTTGTAATCAGTGATGCTCCTACGGTTAACGAAGGTGGCGTTTTAGTCTATACCGTTAATTTGATAGGTGGTACTTCCACTTCTGATATCACTATACCTTTAACTTATTCAGGGACAGCAATTCCCTTTTTAGATTATAATGGTCAACCCCTTTCTGTAACAATCCTTGCTGGTAGTACTTCTGCGATCGTTCCAGTTCAAAGTTTAATGGATCAGATACAAGAAAATCCTGAAACCGTTATCGTAACCCTTGGAAATCCGAGTGATCCTTCGGTAGATGTGATAGTACCTCAGGGAACAGGTATTATTAATGATCTTTCCAATACACATCCACCCTTAACCGTTTCTATTAGCGATGCAGGATCGGTGAGTGAAGGACTTACTTTAACATATAATGTAACCCTTTCAGGAGGCACCTCGCCTACGAATATTGTTATTCCTTTAACCTATGCAGGAACTGCAATGCCTGTCTTAGATTATAGTGGCCAACCTATTTTTGTGACTATTTTGGCAAACCAAACAAGTGCTACGGTTAACGTACCTACTTTGGTTGATAATCTTGTAGAAAATCCAGAAACAGTGCTTGTAACATTAGGAACACCTAATAATCCTAATGTGAGTGTTCTTGTTCCAACAGGCACAGGTATTATTTTAGACAGTAATGGCTCTGGATTAGATACGGCCACTTGGTTTATTAGTGGTTCTGTCAGTGTAAATGAAGGTCAAACTGCTCATTATACAATCCATCTTGATGGTACCATGCAAGCAGGTGAAACAGCCAACATCCACCTTGAATTAACAGATATGACTACTACATCTGCAGATTATACAAACTTTATTAATGCTGTCAATGCAGCTGTGGCAGCTGATTCTCATTTGAGTTTTGATGCAGGCACCGGGACATTGACTTTTACCAGTACTGGTGCACCCATGTCTGATTTGAATATTAATCTAGGTGCAGTAATGGATGGAGTGACCGAATCTCCTGAAAAATACAATATTAGTTTAAGTAATCCAGGAAGTACTACTGGTGCAAATGTATTAGGTACCGGCACGGTAATCACGACAATTAACGATGGAACTATAGCACCTCGTACGGTTTATGAAGATGCGCTTGTAGGGGGTAATGGTGGTGCAGGTGAAAATGTTATACAAGTAACCTACACATATGATGAATTATTAAGCTTAGTGAATGCCAATTCAGCAGTAGATTTTTCACTAAATAGTTCTATTACTGGCTCAACAGGGTTAACTCAAGATGGTCACAATATCGTTTGGCATTACGACATTGGTAGTGGATCGATTCAAGGTATTGATTCTGTAGATTCAAGCTTAGTATTTACTATTACTCAAGACCCTTTTGATAATTTAATATTTACATTAAATGGAAAGATTGATAATGGAACGGGCGATGCAAATAACACTAATTTTGCTTTAAATGGAGTGCTTATTGCAAAAGATGCTTTTTCAAATCCAGTGACTGTGATGAATGGATTAACAGTTAATATTAACAACGATGTTCCTCAGAATAATAATACGGTGATTACAGCGCAAACCGTATATGAAGATGCTTTAACAGCAGCTACCAATGGAGTATCTGGTAATGGTGGAGCAGGAGAAACGGTTAATTCGGTGACATATACAGCTGCTTCTTTAGCTACTTTGGTAAGCCCTGGTGCAGATGGTCCAGTGACCTTTAGTTTAAATACCGCTATTAGTGGCTCAACTGGTTTAAGTCAAGATGGACATGTGATTAATTGGTCCTATGATCCTGCCGGTGGAGGCACTATTAAAGGGGTAGATTCTGTGGATAGCAGTGTTGTATTTACGCTTACTCAAACTGTCAATGGAAACCTGACTTTTACTTTATTAGGGCATATTGATCACAATAATGCTTCAGGGGATACGGGTGCTAACTCGTTTAAATCCTTAGACATTGGTAAAGCACTTATTGCTACCGATACGGATGGTGACCAAGTGGTGGTGGATAATGGATTGGTTGTTAATATCAATAATGATGTTCCTGAAAAGTCAGGTATTACTTTATCAGACAAAGTTGTGTATGAAGATGCATTGAACAATGCGAATGCTCAGGGTAATGGTGGAGCAGGCGAGAATGTTGTATCAGTTACTTATGATATGTCTGCAGCAGTGAAAGCAGGCGCTGATGCTCCATTGACTTATGGTTTTGATACGACAATTACAGGTTCTACAGGTTTAACACAAAACGGAGTTGCCATTAATTGGCAATATGATGCTGTTTCAGGAGATTATAATGGTGTGATAGGCTCTAATGTAATATTTACAGTGAGCAAACCAGTGGGCTCTAATGTGACCTTTACCTTAAAAGATAATATAGACAATGGTACGGGAGATGGCAATAATACTTCATTAAATATTGGTAAGTTATTAATAGCTACCGATACGGATGGAGATAAACTAAACTTAGACAATGCCATCTTAGTTAAAATAAATAATGATGTTCCTCAGAATAATAATACGGTGATTACAGCGCAAACCGTATATGAAGATGCTTTAACAGCAGCTACCAATGGAGTATCTGGTAATGGTGGAGCAGGAGAAACGGTTAATTCGGTGACATATACAGCTGCTTCTTTAGCTACTTTGGTAAGCCCTGGTGCAGATGGTCCAGTGACCTTTAGTTTAAATACCGCTATTAGTGGCTCAACTGGTTTAAGTCAAGATGGACATGTGATTAATTGGTCCTATGATCCTGCCGGTGGAGGCACTATTAAAGGGGTAGATTCTGTGGATAGCAGTGTTGTATTTACGCTTACTCAAACTGTCAATGGAAACCTGACTTTTACTTTATTAGGGCATATTGATCACAATAATGCTTCAGGGGATACGGGTGCTAACTCGTTTAAATCCTTAGACATTGGCAAAGCACTTATTGCTACCGATACGGATGGTGACCAAGTGGTAGTGGATAATGGATTGGTTGTTAATATCAATAATGATGTGCCTTTGGCTGTAAACGATACAGTTACTAATACATCAGGATCTACTGAAGGTAAAGTCGATATCCAATTTATTATTGACGTATCAGGTAGTATGAGTACAGCAGTCAGCAATGTACCCAATTATGACGATACTCGATTAGGTTTGGCTCGCTACTCTATGGAGCAATTCTTAAATGCGCATCCCGAGATTTTAAATGTAGAATTTGTAAAATTTTCTTCTACAGCTTCTAACACTGTTTGGATGACAAGAGCTCAAGCGATTACTTATATTCAAAATGGCACACTACCAAATGGCACAACTGATCCTTGGGTGGCTAATGGTGGTACCGATTACGATCTTGCTTTAACTCGAGCAATGAGTGCTTACACAGCTTCTTCTCGACCTATAGCAGGTGCTAATCAGACCTTGGTATATTTTATGTCTGATGGTGAACCTAATGCACCATCCTCTGATCCTGGTATTACTAATAATGGAAGTGGTGCGAATGTATCTATTTCTGAATGGGAAACATTTATTAATAACACCAAAACAGATGCAAGCACTACTAATGATATTAGCGATGTGTTTGCGATTGGCTTAGGCAGTGCCGCAAGTGGTGGTACCCCGATTGCACAATTAAACCCAATTGCATACCCACCTCATTCTGATAATAATACTACATCGACAAGAGAAGATCACGTGATTGTGGTTAGCAATTCTAATACAACTGAGCTTTTGGCTTCCTTAAATGCTTCTCTACAATCTGTTATCACACCTTCAACAGGAAATGTGTTAACGAACGATTCTCCAGGTGCTGATAATTATGGAACACCTGCGATATTAAGTGCTACGTTTGGTGCAGACACTTATGTTTTCGCCAATGCTGCAGATTCTCATAGCTTTAATTTAGGAACAGATAGAGGCACATTGGTCATGAAAGGAGATGGTAGTTATACTTACACTCCTGTTGCTGGGCCTATTTATGTTACACCTTTAAATGTATCATATACTATTAAAGATGCAGATGGCGATACTTCTACAGGTACTTTGATCTTGAAACAAACCGGTGGTCCTGCTGGGGAATCTCTTATTGGTAGTATTGGTGCTGATACATACACAGGCGGTGGAGGCGCTGATAAATTTATATTCTTAAAAGGAGATGGTACTGGTGCTACAGATACCATTACCGATTTTGTACAAGGCACAGACACCATTGTGATACAAGGTACCAATATTAATACGGTTACTATTACAAGTAATGTTAGCGGTGGCAATACTACTTATCATTTTACCGTTACTTATACAGGTGGTGCACCCAATGATGTGTTTAACGTATTGCTGTCTAATGGTGCAACTTTATTGAATAATGGTACTGTTATTAACAGTTCATCGGCTACCATTGATGGTACCATTGTAGGAGCAACTTTATATTTGGATATCAATCATAATTCTCAAGAAGATGCAGGGGAACATTTAGGTGTTACGGATCAACAAGGACACGTGGAATGGACGATTCCACTTGCCTCTTTGGATATTAATGGTGATGGATTTTTCACCTTAGGAGAGGCTCGTGCTGTTCAAACAGGAGGGTTTGATATTCATACAGGTTTAACTTATAATATTAATCTTTATGGCCAAGTAGGCGCTGAAATAGTCTCACCTTTGACAAGTTTATTACAAGTACAACTCGAGGCAGGGGTATCATTAAATTCTGCAAATGCGTCTATTAGCCAACATCTAGGATTACCCCCAGGTAGTGATTTAACAGTACTTAATCCTATTGAAAGTACGAATATGGTTTTAGAACAAAATGCAGCAGTAATGACAGCCGCTATTCAGTTCTCTGAACTAGAAGCTTCTAAATTTGGTATGACGCCTGCACAAGCTTCATTTGCAGTGTTCCAAGCTATTAATGGTGCACTTTCAGATTTAGCATCCAATCAAATAGCTGATTTTACAGATCCTGCTTTCTTACAATCCATTGCACATCATTTGGGATTGCAAAACGGTGATATTCCTCCCGATGTGATGCAGTTCATGCTTGCAAGTCAGGATGCTTTGCATGCTAGCATTGCTTCACTTCCAGCAGGTGCTTCAAGCGCTGATGCGCTAGCTGCAATCAGTGCAGTACAGCATATTACCCAAGCAAATTATGATTTTTCAGCACATAATTTAGGCGATGCAACTCATCAACTCTTAAATTATATACATGATAATAATGCTGAGGTTAATCATGTAGGAGGAGCCCATCCTCACATGGAAGCCACTTTGGATTTTGGGGCTTTACATGTGGATCAATTTCATTCAACAGGTGCTGATGCAGATGGTATGCTTATGCATATTTCAGGATTACCTACAGGGGTTCATGCGAGCTTGAATTTTGGAACATTAAACGCAGATGGATCTTATACTTTATCACAACATGATTTAAATCATCTTGGAGATTTGAAATTGAGTGCCGACAAATTGGATAATACTTCTCAGGCCACACAAGAGGCTCATGCTACTAATATATTAAAAGCAGACATCAGTATCAATGAAGGCAGTTCGGTATCGCATACTTATGCCGATATACATTATAGCATTGTTGAGCACCCTGTATAAGATACAAATATTTTTATGAATGCACACTGGATGGGGGAAGATATCCCCCACTTTTACATTCGCTTTCCATTATCCCTGTCCTAAGTAAATTAAACAAAGATTTTATCACATTTTTTAAAAAAGCAATATTTTTTATTTTTAAAAAAATCTGTAATCAATAAACGTTATTTTATGTTGCTATGCCAATGTTTAAACTCGGCGCATGCCTAAGCTACCATAATTCTAAATTTATGTCAAAGATTAATTATAAGCATGTATTCAATTTATTTGGCATCAAAAATTTTTTGACTTTTTAAAATGGTTGTGATAGGGTGATTTTTTATTTGTCTTTAATTAATAAAGGAGAAAGAAATGAGTAACCATGATGGCAGTTATATGTTGAACGAAGTATTACAGTATTTGGAAGACAGTCGTAGTTCACCTTTGGGAAAAGCCTTTAAAAAAATGTCTACAGTAAATCGTACTCATTTTTTTAATGACATTCTTAATATTGGCAGAAATTATGATTGTAATGATGGGGAGATCATGTCTTTCATCGGATATCAATATGGTTTTTGTTATTGTTGTTGTGAATATAAAGAACCTCTCAAAGTAGAAGAAGATTTATCTGATGAGGACGAAGAAGACTATATTTGTAATGAGTGTAAACTGAATGTATTTTGTTGAGAGCAAAAACACATTTTTTAAATTATTGTGCTATGTTCCAAGTATTGATACTATCGAAAGAAGTGATATATAGATCAAGCACTATTGTCTATTTTGTGTTTGCCTATATGTCACTCTAAGCTTTTTAACGAATTTTAGGAAGTGTTCAATGCTAGATATAGAAAAAGCCATTTATAACCCAGCCAGCGTGTTTAAGAGGCCTGCTGAGGTCTTAAAGACCGATTTACCGCTATCGATTGCTCAAAAAATTGAGCTTTTGGAACGATGGGCATATGATGTTAGGGAACGAGAGGTCGCTGAAGAGGAAAATATGCATTCTGATACACAAGTCGATATTCTAGATGAAATTTTGCTAGCCTTAAATCAGCTTCGTTCGCCTGAACAAAATTAATAAAGCTGAATAAATCATGTTAATGGGAGTATTCCTTATGCCTTTGCTAATCAATTCACCTGCTTTTGTGCACGAAGAAACCATCCCTATGCAGTACACTTGTGAAGGCGAGGATTATTCCCCACCTTTATCTTGGGAAGGTGTACCTGCAAATGCTAAAAGCTTAGTTTTAATAGTAGATGATCCCGATGCTCCAGACCCTAATGCCCCTAAAATGAGGTACGTACACTGGGTGCTCTATAATTTGCCCCCTAACACCCGCGGTTTAGCTGAAAATATCTCTGCAGCAAACTTGCCTATGGGTACAGAGCAAGGTTTAAATGATTGGAAGAGAGTGGGTTACGGTGGGCCTTGCCCACCCATTGGAAGGCATCGATATTTTTTCAAATTGTATGCTCTAGATTCAGTCTTAACCACACTTTCGAATCCTACTAAAGCAGAAATAGAAAAAGCAATGGATGGCCATATTATTGCTCAAGCAGAAATGATAGGTACCTATCAAAAAGTACACCATTAATTTAAGGAAATATTTTAACACTTTTCATTAAACACTAAATAAGAGGTTTTTATTCGTGGATACTTTATTTGATATTCAAGGCGATGTGCCTGCCTTAATAGCATTTTTTGCTTACTTGTCGTGTGTAATGTTAGTGGGTGTGATTGCCTATTTAGCTACACGAAGTTTATCGGATTATGTATTGGGCGGCCGTACGTTGGGGGGAGCCGTAGCCGCTTTAAGTGCTGGGGCTTCGGACATGAGCTCCTGGTTATTATTAGGCGTTCCTGGCGCTATTTATTTTTCAGGTCTAAGCAAAATATGGGTATTGATAGGGCTTGTGATAGGTGCTTATGCCTGTTGGTTATTTTTAGCTAAACGTTTGCGTATTTATTCTGAAATAGCCAATGATTCTGTGACACTTCCTGCATATTTGGATAATCGCTATAGAGACAAATCTAAAGCTATTCGTGTGGTCGCAGCTTTTGCGATTTTGATTTTCTTTGTTTATTATATTGCCTCTGGATTAACTGCAGGAGGCATATTGCTCAGTAGAACCTTCGAAATAGACTATGCCCAAGCTTTATGGTGGACTGCGGGGATTATTATGCTATACACCTCTATTGGTGGATTTTTAGCAGTCAGTTGGACTGATTTTTTTCAAGGAAACTTGATGCTAATTTGCCTCCTATTAGTGCCTTTTTTTGCGATAGAACAAGCAGGGGGATGGGATAAAGGACTGGAAACCATATTGGCACATCAACCGCATTACTTAGATATTTGGCAAGATGTGAGTGTATTAGGCTTTATTAGTTTATTTTCTTGGGGCTTAGGCTATTTTGGTATGCCTCATATTTTGGTGCGTTTTATGTCCGTTAAAAGTGTCAAAGAAATTCCTTTGGCTAGGCGGGTGTGTATTTCTTGGATGACATTGTCTGTGATCGGTGCCGTCATGGTGGGTGTTGTGGGCGCTATCCACTTTTGTAATTGTCCTTTAGACAATAAAGAAACCGTTTTTATGGCTTTAGGCGAACAAGTTTTTCCCTCCTGGATTATGGGTCTTATTTTGGCGGCCATTTTATCCTCGAGTATGTGTGCCATTGACTCACAAATGTTGGCGGCATCCAGTGCTTTGACCGAAGATTTTTACAGAGCGTTATTTAGGCGCAATGCAAGCCAAAGAGAATTGGTGTGGATAGGTCGTTTAACGTGTGTGTTTATTGCAGGGATTGGTATTTATTTGGCGCGGGTGCCCAAACAAAGTATCATGGAACTGGTCGAATATGCTTGGGCAGGCTTAGGAGCCACTTTTGGTGCGGCGGTGGTCTTGTCTTTATTTTGGAAGCGCAGCACTCGAAATGGAATTGTTGCAGGAATGGTTTTGGGTGCTCTGACGGTTGTGGTATGGCACGCTCTGGGATATGATGCACAAATGAACGCTATTTTACCCGGTACTTTTATGTCTTATTTAGGTGTAGTGAGTATCAGTTTGTTGGATAAGCCACCTTCTGCTGAAATTGTAACAGAATTTGAAAAAGTAAATCAGATGTGTCAAACCACTTAAAAAACCAATAGGAAACTTTATGCTTACAAAAAATGCTTTAATGCACAGCATTCAACATGCCTATAGAATGGATGAAACAGCATGTGTGAATGCCTTGCTGCCCATAGCAACACTCCCACCTGAGGCAATTTTAAGAATACAAAACGAAGCCCGTCATTTGATTCAAAAAGTACGGGATCGTCGTGTGGGTAAAGGTGGACTTGATGCTTTTATGTTTCAATATGATTTATCTTCTGAAGAAGGCATTGCCTTAATGTGTTTGGCAGAAGCTTTATTGCGGATTCCGGATTCAGATACCATTGATCGCCTTATTAAAGATAAATTAACTTCACCGGATTGGGAGCAGCATATTGGTAAAAGTAATTCTTTATTTGTGAATGCAGCTACCTGGGCTTTGATGTTAACCGGGAAAGTATTAGATCCTGAAGAGCAACATTCGAATTCTTTTGTGAATACATTAAGACGTTGGGCAGGACGTACAGGAGAGCCGGTGATACGCTTAGCGGTTTCTGAAGCCATGAAAATTCTGGGTCGACAATTTGTGATGTCCAGAACCATTCATGGGGGCATTAAGCGAGCTCGAAAAATGGAAGAAAAAGGCTATCGCTATTCCTATGATATGTTAGGCGAAGCCGCAAAGACCGAACAAGATGCCGAGTTTTATTTAAATGCTTATCATAAAGCTATAGAAGCGATTGGGGAAGCCAGTAGTGAATTAGGACCTATTGCAGGGCCTGGAATTTCAGTTAAATTATCTGCGCTACATCCTCGATATGAATGGGTGAAGCATGATCGCGTATTCACAGAATTATTACCAAAGCTAAAAAAATTAGCTTTAGAGGCCAAAGTCAGAAATATTGGCTTAACCATCGATGCAGAGGAAGCCGATCGTTTAGAAATTTCTTTAGAACTAATAGAAGCCTTAGCCATGGATCCAGTATTAAAAGGCTGGAAGGGTTTGGGCCTAGCCGTTCAAGCCTATCAAAAAAGGGCGAGTGCTGTGGTAGACTGGTTGATTGATTTAGCCAAACGTTCGGACTGTCGATTGATGATAAGATTGGTAAAGGGTGCTTATTGGGATTCTGAAATAAAATGGGCTCAAGAACGAGGCTTAAAAAATTATCCAGTCTTCACACGTAAAAGTTCTACTGACGTTTCTTTTTTAGCCTGTGCTAAAAAATTATTGGCTGCGATACCCTTTGTTTATCCTCAATTTGCAACACATAATGCTTATACGGTAGCTGCAGTTTTAGAAATGGCGGGTGATTCAACCCAATTCGAATTCCAATGTTTACATGGAATGGGCGATACCCTTTATGACAGCATTGTAGGCAAAGATAATTTAAATAGGCCCTGTAGAGTGTATGCGCCTGTAGGTGGGCATGAATATTTATTGGCCTATTTGGTTAGGCGTTTATTGGAAAACGGTGCCAATACCTCTTTTGTTAATCGGATTATTGATGCAGAAGCACCCATAGAAGAATTGATTATCGATCCGGTTGAAAAAACTAAAGCATTACAGAGTATTCCGCATTCTAAAATTCCCTTGCCTGTGAATTTATATGGAAAAATAGGAGAAACAGTGGAGGCTCGTTTAAATTCTGTAGGATTGGATCTTAGTAACACCCTTGAAACGGAACCTTTGTTACAAGCAGTGATTAACCAGTTGCCAGATATTGCCAACCAAAAAGTGAATCCCTTGAATAAAGAACAAGTGGATGAAGCCATTCAAAAAGCCGATCGAGCATTTTCAGCTTGGACCCATAAACCTATCGAAACACGTGCTTATTATTTAGACAAGGCCGCGGATATCCTTGAACACAATCGTTCAACCCTTATGGCCCTATTAATTAGAGAAGCGGGTAAAACCGTTGCAGATTCAGTAGCAGAAATTCGGGAAGCTGTGGATTTTTGTAGATATTACAGTGTGCGTTTACGTGAAGATTTTAAACCTGCCGTTTTAAGAGGACCTACGGGTGAACATAATCAATTAACTTTGCATGGTCGGGGTGTGATCGCTTGTATCAGTCCTTGGAATTTTCCTTTGGCGATTTTTCTTGGTCAAATAACAGCGGCATTGGCAGCAGGCAATACAGTTGTTGCAAAACCGGCTTCTCAAACGCCTAAAATTGCTTTATATGCAGTTTCTTTATTACATGAAGCGGGTATTCCTAAGGATGTTGTACAGTGTTTAGTGGGCAGTGGCAGTGTTGTGGGTGCAAGTCTAACAGAAGACCTTCGTATTAAAGGTTTGATGTTTACGGGTTCTACGGAAACAGCCCGAGGTATTAACCAAGTCTTAGCGATTCGTCCAGGTCCTATCGTACCTTTTATTGCTGAAACCGGTGGTCAAAATGCGATGATTGTCGATTCTTCGGCTTTGCCCGAACAGGTAGTGACAGATGTACTAACCTCTGCATTTGGCAGTGCAGGACAGCGATGTTCTGCTTTGCGTGTTTTATTTTTACAAGAAGATATCGCACCCCGTATGATTAAAATGCTAAAAGGTGCGATGGTTGAATTATCGATAAATGATCCCTTATTGTTGTCAACGGATGTGGGGCCGGTGATTGATGAATCTGCCCGCCAAAGTTTATTGAAGCACGTAGAATATTTAGACACATTGTGTAAAAAAGAGGAAGCGTTTTTATTACATGAATGTAATTTACCAGCACAAGCACCTGATTTGAATTTTTTTGCACCACGGGCTTATGAAATTAAGCATATAGGGCTTTTAACTCAAGAAATATTTGGTCCTATTTTACATGTGATTCGTTATAAAGCCTCTGAACTGGATAAAGTTATAGAGAGCATTAATAATACGGGTTTTGGCTTAACTTTAGGAGTACACAGCCGTATTACCCAAACTATCGACTATATTCATCAGCGTTTGCATGTGGGTAATATGTATGTGAATCGTTCTATGATAGGTGCAGTAGTCGGTGTGCAACCCTTTGGAGGAGAAGGACTCTCGGGCACAGGGCCCAAAGCAGGAGGCCCCCGGATTTTAGAACGCTTGGCAACCGAGCGCTCTTTAAGTGTGAATACCTCTGCATCCGGAGGCAATTTGGCGCTGATGTCTTTAGCGGATTAAATAGTCGAGCCTGAAAAACACCTTATAGCCTGCTAAAGAAGTATTTTCCCAAATAA
>CAMFJH010000004.1 GCA_945956915.1 uncultured Francisellaceae bacterium
TTTACAATGGCTCCCCGGAGAATATTATGACTAATTTTCCCCGGACATTAGTGCGTTGGTAGGCACAGGGGGGTTGATTGCTCCAATTGCAGGAGCAGCTTTAGCATCAGCAGTTGCGTATAGAGCGAAAACTGATAGACACGTGTCACATACACAGTGGCAATTTAAAGAAAAACATAGACCCATCAATAACTATAAAGTTTATAGTACACATAATTGCGATGGATCACTCAATGAAGAGCATTGTAAATTTATAGATGATCAGCTAACAAATGAATCCAAGGTTTTTAATGGCGGTTCAAAAATTTTAAGTTCTTCGTATTCTTCTGAAATACGAACTGATTCACTCATGACAAAGGGAAATGAACGATTCATTCAAGCTTTTGAATTAGCCAGTTCTGCTCAAGAAAAGTTGGCAGTTCTGATGACAGAGTTAGATACTGCAAAACTTGGTTATGAAGAAAGATTATTAAAAGTGTTAGATAACAAGGAATATCGAGAGCTATTGTCAGAAAAAAATAATGGGGGTTATTCATTACTATCCCATGCAATCAAAAAAGAAAGATATGCTTTGGCGGAAAAATTAATACCGTGTTCAAGTGAAATTATTAACTCACCTAATAAAGAAGGGAAAACACCTTTTTTAATCTGTTTAGATAAAATAAATGCATACACTCGAAGTCTTGGCGACAGTGCTGCAGTAGAACGAACATTAGCAAGCGCGTTATTAGCTTCTGGTGTAGATTTAGCACTGAGTAATCAAGCAACTTTGGCAAAACAAGTACTTACCCTAAGACTCAATTTTGGAACACCTGGAACCGCATTTAGACAATTTTTTATGAATTTAAATGCACAATTAGATGCAATTATTAATGCGCCTGTCCCTAATTTGCTTATATCAAAAGCCGCAAATAGTATTAATGCTCCTGAATTACCAGGGTCGCAGAATTTCGTCAGCATCTATATGATGCAATGAAAGCAGAGCAGAACTCAGAAATGCAAGTGGAACATTTTGCAGAAGCATCGAAAATCATTAAAAATAATCTTATTGATGTTAATATAGCTCTTTCCGAAGTGGATACTTGTTTGGATACTTGGAAAGAAAATTCAAGTTTATTAAACATTAAAGAAGAGTTAATGAACATAAATACAAAATTATCAATAAAGTGTGCACCTTAGTTTTTGACCCTCATCCGCCTGCCGGCACCTTCTCCCGAGAAAAGCGGGAGAAGGAACCACACCTTAGCGTTTTGATATTTTTAAAAAATATTTTTTTAATTTAAATTATAAATAAACTTGGTCTAATTCGTGTAGACTTCTTAAATTTAAAGTAAAATGTGATAGCGTCAGCTAATAGTAGAATGCTTGTTTGTGGTCCCTTCTCCCGCTTTTCTCGGGAGAAGGTGCCGGCAGGCAGATGAGGGTCACAAAAAAAAATTACTCTTCTAAATTTTTTATTCGTGCTTCAAGCCTATCTATACTTGCACGTAATTTATCTACGTCGTTGAGAAAAGTACTTGTTTCTGTGGGTGTTGGCATGTATTTTCCTTCGGATTGTAAGTAATCGCGTGTTTTTTCAGAAGCTGCACTTAACAATCCTTGAGTCTTGTTGCGTGCTGCACTAAGGCCATCGGTCAATTGATAAGCTACTGTGTCTCCAAGATAGTTGGATAGCCATTGTTCCCAATCGATATTCAAGCTGAAAAACAAATTTTGTAATGCCTCAGCGATTGCTGTGTCGCCTTCAATACGCAATCCCTGATTCGCAGCTTCACGTGGGTTTTTAAACAATGCAAGTGTTACAAAAGCACTGATAGGTCCTTGAATAATCGTGTTGGGCGTTTCAGGACACTCGGTAGATAATAATAGCTCGCCCATATCAAACAAAATAAAAATATTATAGTTTTCAATCTCTATTTGAATACAAGCATCTTCTAATTTTTGTAGAGTCACAGGAGCATGGCAATCATGGCTTAAGGCTTGATTTATTAAAATTGCAGCTGAATTTAATAGTACAGGTATCATGATAATTTGAATCCTGTATGAATCGCAACAATGCCTTGATGTAAATTTTCATAACTACAGTTTTCTAATCCTGCTGTTTGCATCATGCCCTTTAGCGTTTCTTGATCAGGATGCATACGAATCGATTCTGCCAAATATTGATAGCTTTGGGCATCTTGGCAAACTAATTTTCCCATTAAAGGTAGTGCTGAAAAAGAATAGGCATCGTATAAAGAAGATAATATTGGCATGGTGGGATGAGAAAATTCTAAAATCACCACTCGCCCTCCAAGCTTCAAACATCTGCTCATTTCAGCAATTGCGAGTTCTTTATGGGTGACATTTCGCAAACCAAAAGCGATAATCACACAATCAAAAGTAAGGGAGGGAAAAGGCAAATACTCTGCATTGGCCTGCACCCATTGCACAGGTCCTATAATGCCAGCATCCAATAAGCGATCGCGCCCCACATTCATCATGCTATCATTAATATCTGATAAAACAATTTGGCCTTGCTTACCCATTTTTTTGGCTAGCAAACGCGTAATATCTCCTGTACCTCCAGCCAAATCCAAAATAGTTTGATTGGGTTTTACATTACATTTGGCAACGGCCATACGTTTCCAAAGTCGATGTAAACCAAAAGACATTAAATCATTCATGATATCGTAACGCTTAGCTACAGAATGAAAAACATCTGCGACCCGTTCGGTTTTTTCAGAAGCAGGGATGGTTTGATAACCAAAATGCGTGTTTTTATCGTTAGGATTCATTTTAAGTCGCCAATATTGTTCTGAATTGATCGATAGTTTTTTTATACTCTTTTGTACCGAAAATAGCCGAGCCTGCTACAAAAGTATCTGCCCCTGCATCTCGAATGGCGCTTAGATTATTTAAATTCACGCCCCCATCTATTTCCAAACGAATATCATATCCGCTGGCATCGATAATACGACGTGCTTCTTTTAATTTATTTAATGCAGAGTCTATAAATTTTTGTCCCCCAAAACCTGGATTTACAGACATCAGTAAAATCAAATCTATTTTATCTAAAACATAAGGCAAGACTGATAAGGGCGTTGCAGGATTAAAGACCAAGCCTGCTTTACAACCTTTCTCACGGATTCTTGTTAAGCTACGATCCAGATGCTCTGTGGATTCAGGATGAATACTGATAATGCTGGCACCGGCTTCTGCAAAATCTTCAATTAAGCGATCAACAGGTTTTACCATTAAGTGCACATCAATAGGTGCGCTCACACCATAGTTTCTTAAAGCCTGACAAACAACAGGACCAAAGCTTAGATTAGGTACATAATGATTATCCATCACATCAAAATGAATCCAATCCGCACCCGCATCAAGCACTGCATTCACTTCTTCTCCAAGGCGTGCCAGATCTGCAGACAAAATCGAAGGCGCAATCAAAAAATTCGACATACTAGATCCTTTTTTTATTCACATTTGATACCAATAACCCAATACTATCATATGAAGGTTTATTGTAGCATTAGGATGTTTTAAAAAACCATTGGAAAAATTGGTGTATCGGTAACCTATATCAAACTGTCGACGGCTGCCTATACGAATGCCTGCACCTAATTTGCTTTCGAACTGGAAGTGCATGCCTAAATTTCGACCGGCTATTTTTCCTTGACTAAGCCAACCTGCCCCTAAGCCTACATCGATATAAGGCCAAGCGTTTTCATCTAAAAAAGTGGGCTCTCTAAAAAACCTAAAAAAACCACCGACAGTGAACCCTTTAAGATGTTGGGCTGTAACCCGATTAGTAGGTTTTTGATTAGAGGATAAATAATAAAAGCTACCGTCCACATAGCCTTTAAAAGGCCAAATACGTTCGGGATCAGGGTTCCAAAAATCGGTTACCGTTTGTTGCAAATTTAAGCGCAAAGGTACAATGTTGCGTGTACCCCATCCGGTTGCAATGGTGCCTGAAATTTCGTCCGAGATAACAGAGCTTACACAACCAAACCCTAATAAGAGGATCAGTATCATCTTTGTCATTATCTTTGGCTTATTCACAGCATCCTCCTTAGGCAACTTTATCTTAGATCCTTTGAGTACAGTATAAGTCAAAGCCCACAAAATCTCTCATCCGAAATAAAATAAGGTAGTTTAATTACTTAAACCCTCGTGCTTCTCGAATCAAATCATAAGCGGAACGGATCTGTAAGACTTTTTCTTTAGCCATTTTCATCATGCCTTCAGGCAAGCCACGAGAAGCCAACTTATCCGGGTGATGTTGGTTCATTAATTTTCGATACGCTTTTTTAATATCAGAAACACTGGCAGATTCTGATACCCCTAAAACACCATAAGCATCTTGTAGGGAAAATCCTGAAGGCCCGTGGCTTGCATGGTGGCCTCCCCTTGAGGAACCTCCCTGATAGCTTCTATGCTGTTGCTGGTAGCCACCATACTGCCTACTTTGTTGTTGAAAGCCCCCGCTATACCATTGGTGAAAAGCTTGACTGGCCCATTGTTGCGCCCACAAGCGCTCGAATTCTTGAGGCGAAAAATGTAAGCATTCACAAATATGGAGCAAGACTCTTTTTTCTTCAGGCTGTAATGCGCCATCAGATAAAGCAGCCCCTAATTGAATTTCTATAAAAAATCGTAATAAATCTTTATGAGAGCGACATTTTTCAAATAACGCTTCTAAAACCTGATCCACATTAAAACCAGGTTGCTTGCCTTTATTAAATAGTTGTATGGCTTCTTTTCTTAAAGCTTCGCTAAGATCCAACTGCGCCATTATGCGTTGGGCTTCTACAATTTCATCAGGTTGTACATGCCCATCGGCTTTAGCAAGATGCCCCATGATAGAAAAAGTGGCTGTAAAAAAAGCCCTTTGAACATCTGCGGGTCTTGAACGGGGCATGGTATGCAGATGCAGTGTTAAGCCCTTATCAAACATATGTCCAATAAAAATACCCAAGAGCGCGCCTACTGTACCCAAAAGCATGTAGCCTAAAAATGCGCCAATTATTTTTCCCATTTATTCACTCGTTTTAATCCAACATAAATTCAGTACTGTTATTTAATTCTGTAAGTTGAGAAGGCGTGCCGATATTATGCCACAACCCCTCATACAATTCACCCGTTATTTGTTTATGTGCAATACCGTGCAAAAACAATTTCCCTAATGGATAAGCGCCTTCTGGGCATTCATCAAAAAACGCAGCCTGGTATAGGCCTATGTTACCAAAATTATATAAGACAGGCACTTCTGATACCTTATTCGACAACAAGGTGCTCTGTTCAAGAAATCCAAAATCTCCCTTTGGATGATAAACCGGTGTGGGTGTTAAAATAAGATGTGCCCAAGATCCCAAGGCTGTTATCGCATAGGCTTTTAAAAGAGCGAAATCAAAATGCGTATAAATATCGGCACTTAATGCAATAAAGCGATCCCCCAACAATGGCAAGGCCTTTTTAATTCCGCCTGCGGTTTCTAAAACCGGATCTTCATAAGAATACTGGATATCAACTCCAAAAGCGTTCCCATTACCCAAGGCTGCTTCAAGCTGTTGGCCTAAGTACCCTAAATTAATGACAATTTCACGGATACCCGCTTTGGCCAAAGCTTCCAGATGATAAACAATCAAGGGTTTGTGGTGGAGCAATAATAACGGTTTGGGTATAGAATCGCTTAAGGGTCGCATCCTATTGCCTCTACCTGCAGCTAAAATCATAGCGCGCATGTTTTAGAGTGCTCCGAAAGGTTTTTTAAAAATGCTGCCAAGGGTGTTAATTCTGCATACAATTCACAAGTTGCATGAATATACTCTAAGACCAAAGGGATATCCCCTAAGTACCCTGATTTCCCATCTCTATGATGTAATCTTGAAAAAATACCTAAATTTTTTAAATGTCTTTGCAAACCCGTCCAGTCAAACCACTGTATAAATTGCCTATCCGATACCGAAGGATTTAATAAAGCAGCTTGAATCAATTGTTTTTTAAAGCTTAGAACCCATTGCAATACACGTTCTCTTGGCCATTGAATATAACAATCTTGAAATAAAGACACCAGATCATAAGTAATGGGTCCCATCATGGCATCCTGAAAATCTAAAATCCCAGGATTAGCTGTTTCTAAGATCATTAAATTACGTGAGTGATAATCTCTATGAATAAATACTTTGGGTTGTTCATCAATCAACTGTGTAATCTTGTATAAAACATCGTCTAAGTGCCCTTGTTCTATTATTATGTTTAAATGTTTTTTCAAATACCAGGTTTCAAATAAAGCCAATTGCTCAATCATAAAGGGTATATCAAAAGTGTTAAAACTAAAAGACAAGCCTACCGGCTTACAACGATGAATTTTAATCAAAGCGGTGAGCGCATTCTGATATAAACTTTCTATTGCAATGGCATTATTTTCTCGATTGTATTTTAAAGCCGGTAGATAAAGATTATCTCCTAAATCTGATAACAGTAAAAAACCTAAGCTTATATTTTGCTCTAATACCTTGGGCACTGATAAGCCCTCATTAGCCAACAAGCCTGCGATTTCTATAAAGGGCACTGTGGTCTCAGGGGGTGGGGCCTCCATCACTACAAAAGTTTGAATACCCACCCGCACACGCCAATAGCGCCTAAAGCTGGCATCTCCAGCAAGGGGGGTACAGGTATAAGATGCACCCTTAAATAATGATCCTAGCCAGCTGTCAAGCAGTGCTGGATAATCCATGATAGTCTCCTGACTTTAATTGAAAATTTTAAAATCTTGCAGTTCCATCCATTCTATGCGATGTTATGCTCGTGAAACAGTTATTTTACCTATTTTTTTTTAGTTTAAGTACTTGGCTATTATCAAGCCAAACAGCTTACGGCCTCTGTGTACCCCAAACGGTCTATGATGATTGGATAACGGTACCCGAATGCCAATCTTTATGTGAAGGGTATTATTGCGAGTTATCCCCTCCTTATCCAGGACAAAGTGCTGAGTTCCTTGCCCAACAACCCATTAGCGCCAGTTCCGAGAGTGGGATTTATCCCCAAATAGGCCCAACACAGTTAAAGGGCAAGGTGCATTTGATACAAGGCAATAGACAACTCTTTGCTGACAAGCTAGAGCTCTATCGCGATTCCAAAAATACACAACTTGAAACCGCTATCGCTTCTGGTCATGTGCGAATTATAGAACCTGGCTTACGTATCGATGGGCCTTTGGCCACTGTTAATAAAACAGAAGATATTCAAACCATGCAAAACGCACATTTTCGATTTTACCCTCGACATGCCCATGGCAGCAGCGAGCAAATCACGGTATGTGGCAAAACCCATATGGAACTCCAAAATGCAAGTTACAGCACTTGCAATCCTTATCAAAACACCTGGTACTTGGCTTCTTCTAAAGTCACTTTGAATAAAATCACAGGCAGAGGTCAGGCAAGGCATGCAAAATTATATCTAAAAAACACCCCCATTTTCTATTTTCCCTATATTGATTTTCCGATTGATTCTAGACGTGAAACGGGTTTTTTATTTCCAAGCGGTGGTTTTACAAACAATTCAGGTTTTGAATTCAGTACCCCTTTTTATTGGAATTTAGCGCCTAATTATGATGCTTTATTAACGCCAACCTACTACAGTAAACGCGGTCTTGAAGCCCGCGGATTGTTTCGCTATTTATTCCCGAACAGCGATGGCGATTTAGAAGCTTCTATTTTACCCCATGATTGGACTTACAAAGCTTTTCAGAAAGAGCATTTATATAATCATCCCGGATTAAGCGCTAACGATCCAAAAGTGCTCGCCCTTAAAGGCAATTGCACACGTGAATCACTTCGTTTTAGGCACCTTACTCGCTTTAATCAACATTGGGAAAGTCGTGTTATTTACCAGTGGGTAAAAGATGATAATTATTTTATGGATTTGGGGAATTCACTGAATGCTGCCAGCACGACACAACAATTACAACAAGCGGATTTATTGTACCAGGATTGTGATTGGAATAATGTCTTACGGTTTCAACAATACCAAACCCTACATCCTTATAATGGGCCCGTTACAACACCCATTTATAAACGCCTTCCACAATTTGCTTTGACTAAAACGGATATTGAACTCCCTTACGGGTGGATGGCAAATTTAAGTGGCGATTTTACACATTTTGATCATATCCAAAAAAACTATTTTGTGACAGGCAATCGCTTTCAAACACGTCCTAGTCTCTATTTACCCTTAACTGCGCCGGGTTGGTTTTTTACCCCGCGTCTTCAATGGGACCTGCTCTGCGAATCGCTTCAGAACAATTATTATGATTTTGATGCTCGAAACCCACAAAATCCAAACAATCTAAGTTGCAACCAAAATACAAGCAATGCCCAAACGATAGCGCACCCTAAACGCAATATTCCTCTTGTTGATCTGGATACGGGTCTTATTTTTGAACGCAATTTACACTTTGCCCAATGCAATTATATTCAAACTTTAGAACCCCGTCTTTATTATTTATATGTGCCCTATCGCAACCAAAACGAGCTGCCTGTTTTCGACAGCAGTTTTATACCCTTTGATTTTAACCAGCTCTATCGAGACAATCGCTTCAGTGGTTTTGATCGCATAGGCGATACCAATCAAGTAACCTTGGGATTGACTCAACGTTTTTTACCCGTACAAACGGGTATAGAACGTTTAAATATTACCCTTGGACAAATTTTTTATTTAAGCGATCGCAAAGTCTATATTTATAAACCTGAAAATCTTTTACAAAATGCTCACCATTCTGCGCTAGTGGGTAGAATGTCGTATCGATTAAAAAATGATTGGTCGCTCTACACAGAATTGGAATGGGATCCTGATCAAAAAAGGGCAGACAAACGATCAATCAGTTTACAATACAGCCCAGACCCCCTAGATGTGCTAAACCTCCGATATTTGTTTATACGGGACAATATCAATATTATCAATCCAAATACGTGTAAGCCTGAACGCCTTGATCAAACCGATGTGTCGTATGCTTGGAGACTAACTGAACAATGGCGGCTCTTAGGCCGCTGGCATTATGATATTGTGCGTCATAAGACCAACGACCTACTATTGGGCCTTGAGCAGCAGGGCTGCTGTACAGCCTTTAGATTTGCTGTTGTTCGCTTTTTACCCCCTAATAATCCTTTGCAACCCAATTCTCAAAAACCCAAACTGCGTTTCCAATTGCAGTTCGTGTTTAAAGGCTTGACAAACGTGGGCACTAAAATCCAACCCATGCTTTCAGAAAAAATCCCTGGATATCGGTGGCGTGGAGACGCCTTTTAAGGTAAAATATCAGCATACTGTTCAACACTAAGCTTTATAGGTGAAATGATGATAACTGTTCGTTCTTGTACATACGCTCTAATAACGTTGACGCTGGCCTTGAATGCTATTCAGGTGCATGCCCTCCCAAAATCCAGTGCTGCGCCTCAAAAATTTCAAAGCCTGGATAAAATGGTGGCCATTGTAAACAATGATACGATTACAGGATCAGAACTGGATTATCAAACCAATTTATTATTATTGCGCTTAAAACAAAGTGAGGCTGAATTGCCGCCCATGGCAGAATTTAAAAAGCAAATTTTGGAACGCATGATTTTAGAAAAAATACAATTACAATTGGCTTCTGAAACCGGTATCGAAATAGATAACACAACTCTTAATCAAACCTTAAACGATCTGGCAAGCCGTGATGGCATGCCTTTAGCTAAAATGCGTGAATTTTTAGAAGAACAAGGCATTCCTTTTGATTATTTTAGAGACACTATCAAAAAAGAACTCACCCTTTCCAAATTACAGCAAAAAGAAATCGGTCAACAAATTTCAATTTCTAAAACCGATATTGAACATTTTTTAAATTCTCCTCAAGGGCAAGATAAAACGGGTAGCGAATATCGATTAGGCCATATTCTAGTCGCTCTTCCTGAAGCCCCGACACCTTCGGAAATAGAAAATGCCAAACAGCAAGTAGAAAGCCTGAAAAAACAATTGGCTGCCGGAGCCAATTTTAAAACCTTGGCTATGTCACACTCTGCAGGGCCGCAAGCCCTAAACGGTGGTGATTTGGGGTGGAAAAAAGGCACCGAATTACCCACACTCTTTGCCAAGCAAACCTTATCCATGGCCGTACACGAAGTTCAAGGCCCTATTCGTAATGCAGGGGGTTTTCATCTTATCAAATTGCTGGAAAAAAGAACGCCCGGTGAGGTATCCCACGAGAGTGCTAAACCTGCAACGCACGTTCGGCAAATTTTAATTAAAAATACGGATAAATTATCCGACTCAGAAGCCAAGAAACGATTAACAGACTTAAGAAATCGTATCCTAAAGGGTGCTGCTACTTTTGCAAAAGTAGCAGAACAGTATTCAGAAGAACCCGCCTCATCTACTAAAGGCGGTGATTTAGGATGGGTAACAGAGCAATCTCTTATCAAACCTTTTTACAGCAAAATGACTTCTCTAAAAACTGGAGAGCTTAGCGAACCTTTTAAAACAGAACTGGGTTGGCACTTGATTCAAGTCATAGAACGTAAAATGCAAAAAAATACTTCCGAAGCTATGCGTGCTAAAGCCATGGACATTTTATATCAGCGCAAATTTGAAGATCAATTAACTGCTTGGTTAAAACGTATTCGACAAGATGCAGAGATCAAAATTTATTGAACGCGGTGCTATGATTAAACCTAGAAAACGATTTGGTCAAAATTTCTTGATTGATCAAAATGTCATTGACAATATCGTTCATCTAATACATCCACAGCAAAACGATGCGATGGTTGAAATTGGTCCCGGTTTGGGCGCATTGACAAAACCAATTCTTGATCAGGTTAATCATTTAGATGTGATTGAAATCGATCGTGATTTGGCAGAAGCTTTAAACCTACATACTTTACAATCAGGGCAAGCCCATAAAATCACAGTTCATCAACAAGATGCCTTAAGCTTTGATTTTGCAAAGCTTTATCATCACCAAAAACTTCGAATCGTGGGTAACTTGCCTTATAATATTTCGACCCCTTTATTATTTCATCTTTTAAACTTCGCACCCATTATTCAAGATATGCATTTTATGCTACAACAAGAAGTGGTCGATAGAATGACTGCAAAACCCCATACCAAAGCTTATGGTCGATTATCGGTTATGATACAGGCCCAATGCCAAACCCAAAGCTTATTAACTGTAGAATCGAATGCTTTTCGTCCTGCCCCCAAAGTGCGATCTAAAATCATTCGGCTAACGCCTCATCAGAATGCGCCCTATCCCGTCTCTGATTTTCAAACTCTACAGAATGTGAGTACCGAAGCTTTTAATCAAAGAAGAAAAATCATTCATAATGCTTTAAAGCATTATTTATGTGATGCTGATTATCAAAAATTACGCCTTGATCCTAATCTACGACCAGAAGCATTGACAGTTCAGGATTTTATCAACATCAGCAATTACATATCTAATCAACGATGAGTACTTATGCCATCGGGGATATTCAAGGCTGCTTTAGACCTTTGATGCGCTTATTAGATAAAATTCAATTCAATGAAAAATCCGATGTTTTATGGTTTACAGGTGATCTGGTCAATCGCGGCCCGGAGTCTTTGGAAACCCTACGTTTTATTAAATCACTCAAAAAACAAGCCATTACTGTTTTAGGTAATCATGATTTAACCCTATTGGCGGTTGCCAAAAAAACAATACCCTACAAACCACCGGCACACACTTTTGAGGATATTTTACATGCATCCGATTGTGAAGATTTACTGAACTGGCTTTCTCATCAACCTCTAATACATCATGATCCGGTGCTTAATTTTACGATGGTGCATGCAGGATTTCCTCCCCAATGGAATTTATCAACGGCACTCTCATTGGCCAAAGAAGTTGAAACCCTAATACAGGGGCCACAAGCGATAGATTTTTTAAAACACATGTATGGCAATTTACCTAATATATGGGATCCAACATTAACAGGATGGGATCGATTACGATTTATCGTCAATTGTTTTACGCGTCTTAGATTTTGTGATGCAGAAGGCCGTTTAGATCTTTCCCAGGTAGGGCCTGCAGATTCTGCACCCCAAGGTTTGTACCCTTGGTTTAAGATACCCAATAGACAAAGCCAAAATCTGAATATTTTGTTTGGACATTGGGCCTCCTTACAAGGCCAGAGCGATGAACCGACTGTATTTCCTTTGGACACCGGCTGCGTATGGGGGAATTGTTTGACGGCCTTTAGATTAGAAGACCGTGTAAAAATAATGGTAGAATGTTAGGCCAAGTTAAGCACAAAATAATTAAGCTGATTAAACTTTACTATTAATATTTTAAGCTACTTTACGCACATCAACAGTTAAATTTAACCCATCTCGATCCACTAAATCTTGTAAACACAACCGCACAAATTGTTGAGGTGAATAGCCTAATTTTGTTGCATATTCTGCAGCAGTTCTTGGGCTCAAGAAACGTCTGCCATGCTCTAAATCGCATAAATATTGTCTGGATACACCTAACAATTGAGAGAATTCGGATTGTGACATTTTCTCACCTTGCCGAATGGCGAGCAATAAGTTTGAAAGGGTAAGTTTTTTGCCAGTGAGCATCTCTAAAAACTGGAGTGCTGCACTTGCTTTACGCTTAGTACTCATGTTTGGTTACCTCAATAATTTTAGCAATTTTCATACTCCTATAATTATCACTGATATAATAAGTATACCCTAGATAAGGGTACAGGGTAAATATGTTAATACGATTGAATTATTATTTCAAGTTATTTTATGGTTATTAAATTTGATTCTCACCTTGCTCTGCCGGGCGAGGGTCTAAAAATAAGCAGACAAACTCCGAACAGTTGCCTCTTTAGTTAGTTAATATTCTTTATATATTACTGAATATATTACTGACTTTTAATCAGAAAACCATGTAAAAATCACTGTGCAATGTTAGAATAAATCTTTATAGGGAGGTAACGTTACATGTCATGGTTAGGCTTACGACGCTGGCTCCTCGCCCTTTGCCTTGGCTTAACGTATTCACGCAGCGTCTGTGCTGACTATACATTAAACATGACACGTGGTATAACGGAAATCAGTCGTGGCATTTATCATCTGCATATGACCATTTTTTGGATTTGTGTCATTATCGGTGTTGCCGTATTCAGTGTGATGTTTTATGCCATTATTTGGCACCGTAAATCCAGAGGCGTCACGGCAGCAAATTTTCACGAAAGCACCACTGTAGAAATCATTTGGACCATTATTCCCTTTCTAATTTTAATCGGCATGGCCATTCCTGCCACACAATTACTCATCAAGATGCATGATACCACTCAGGATTCGGATCTCTCTATTAAAATCACAGGCTATCAATGGCGATGGGAATATGAATACTTAGGCAAAGATCTACGCTTTGTCAGTAATTTAACCACGCCCCAAGATCAAATCAAAAACAAAGATATCAAAGGCAAGCATTATTTATTAGAAGTCGATAATCCTTTGGTTGTCCCCGTAGGCAAAAGAATACGTTTTCTAACCACCGCCAATGATGTTGTACACTCCTGGTGGGTGCCTGCTTTAGGGATCAAAAAAGATGCTATACCCGGCTTTATCAATGAGGCTTGGGCAAAGATTGATCAAACCGGCACTTTTAGAGGTCAATGTGCTGAATTGTGTGGCGCTAATCATGGTTTTATGCCTATCGTATTAGAAGTCAAAACCGAAGCTGAATTTAATAAATGGTTAGAAAGTAAAAGGAAAACCCCATGAGTATTGCTGTTGATCATCCCATACATAACCCGACTGATCACAATCATGAACACGGCCCAGCGCCTGGATTATTAAGATGGGTTTTTACCACCAACCATAAAGATATTGGAACTTTATATTTGTGGTTTAGTTTTTGTATGTTTTTAATCGGTGGCAGTTTAATCCTAGGAGTGCGTGCAGAGCTCTTTAAACCGGGTCTGCAACTGATGGAGCCTAATTTTTTCAATCAATTAACCACCATGCATGGGTTAATTATGGTCTTTGGCGCCGTGATGCCGGCCTTTGTGGGTCTTGCCAATTGGATGTTACCCTTAATGATTGGTGCTCCGGATATGGCTTTACCCAGATTAAATAACTGGTCTTTCTGGATTTTACCTTTTGCATTTTCCATTCTGATCAGCACACTGTTTATGGAAGGTTCTGCGCCTAATTTTGGATGGACTTTCTATGCACCTTTATCCTCCACTTATGCGCCTAAAAGTACAGACTTTTTTATTTTTTCCGTACACTTAATGGGTATTTCTTCGATTATGGGTGCCATCAATGTGATTGCAACCATTTTAAATATGCGGGCCCCGGGCATGACGCTCATGAAAATGCCTTTATTTGTATGGACCTGGTTAATTACTGCTTTTTTATTGATTGCGGTAATGCCCGTATTAGCCGGTGCTGTGACCATGATATTAATGGATAGACATTTTGGAACCAGTTTTTTTAATGCAGGCGGGGGGGGGGATCCCGTTATGTTTCAACATATTTTTTGGTTCTTTGGACATCCTGAAGTGTATATTATGATTTTGCCAAGCTTTGGGGTTATCTCGGAAATTATTCCTATTTTCAGCCGTAAAAAACTTTTTGGTTATCCTTCCATGGTGTATGCAACTGTAGCCATTGCACTACTTTCGTTCACGGTGTGGGCACATCATATGTTTACCACCGGGATGCCCTTGTGGGGCGAGCTGTATTTTATGTTTGCAACCATGCTTATTTCTGTACCCACAGGCGTTAAAATTTTTAACTGGGTAGCTACCATGTTTAAAGGTGCACTCACTTTTGAAACGCCTATGTTATTTGCCATTGCGTTTTTAGTCATGTTTACCATGGGTGGTTTCTCAGGCCTTATGCTTTCCATTGTACCTGCAGATTTTCAATACCAAGACACCTATTTTGTAGTCGCCCATTTTCATTATGTATTGGTTCCAGGGGCTATTTTTGGGATTATGGCTGCGGTTTATTTATGGATACCCAAATGGACAGGGCATATGTATAGCGAAACCTTAGGCAAATTTCACTTTTGGTTATCTGCCATTTCGCTCAACATCACTTTTTTCCCCATGCATTTTTTAGGTCTTGCAGGTATGCCAAGACGTGTTCCCGATTATGCCTTACAATTTGCAGATTTTAATCGCATCTCAAGCACGGGGGCTTTTGTCTTTGGTCTTAGTCAATTATTGTTTTTATACATAGTTATTAAAACCATTCGAGGAGGCCCGAAAGCTACCGCAGAAGTTTGGGAAGGGGCCAAAGGTTTAGAATGGACTGTGCCTTCGCCAGCACCTTATCATACTTTTAGTACACCTCCAATCATTTCTTAATCTAAAAGCACATGCATAAACACCGAAAAACCTTAAAAATTTTGCTAGTCATTTGTTTATGCATGTTTGGATTTACCTTTGCTTTGGTGCCCATTTACAATGTTTTTTGCAAAGTGACAGGTCTTAATGGCAAAGTCGAGATAAAAGGTCCCAGTGCCATTTCTCGTTACAAAGACACCGACCTTAGCAACAGTCGATTGATTACGGTAGAATTTGATGTTAACCGGAATCGAAATTTAAATTGCGAATTTTCCCCCCAACACACAGCCATTCAATTAAAAACAGGGGCGCTCACCCTAACTTCTTATCATGTTAAAAACCTCACTAACAAAACGATCACCATTCAAGCCATCCCCAGCATCACACCCGGTGTCGCGGCTAAATATTTAAAAAAACTGGAATGTTTTTGTTTTAATAAGCAAACTTTAAAACCAGGCCAAGCCATGCATCTTCCTTTACGATTTTGGTTAGAACCTGAATTACCCGATGAGGTAAAACGACTGACCTTATCTTATACTTTATTTGATGTCACAGAAAACTAAAGGAGTTTATTATGGATGAGGTACCCAACCCTAAACTATATTATGTTCCAGAAAATACACATTGGCCAATTGTGGGTTCAATAGGACTTTTTACGCTCGTCATCGGCATTGTCAATTGGATCCATGAACATAGTTGTGGACCGTATATCTTTTTTGCAGGTGCTTTGATTCTGGCTTATATGATGTTTGGATGGTTTAGCATCGTGATCCATGAAAGTCGCGCAGGTCTTCACAATGCTCAGATGGATCGTTCTTATCGTTGGGGAATGGTCTGGTTTATTTTTTCAGAACTGATGTTTTTTGTAGCTTTTTTTGGGGCTTTGTTTTATGCCCGCATTTTTTCTGTACCTTGGTTAGGGGGCATTGGTGCAAAATTGTCTACCCACACGCTGTTATGGGATCACTTTACAGCAGCGTGGCCTTTATTACAAAATCCCAATCCTAAATTATTTCCAAGCCCTAGCGGTATTGTATCCACTTGGGGCATTCCAGCACTCAATACCCTGTTGTTATTAAGCTCTGGTGCAACCATCACATTTGCACATCATGCTCTAAAAAACAATCACCGCAAACACCTAGTCATAGGTTTATTAGCGACTATATTCTTGGGTTTTACTTTTTTGAGCTTTCAGATTTACGAATACCATCACGCTTACACTGAACTTAATCTTACTTTACACTCAGGCATTTATGGCACAACATTCTTTATGCTCACAGGTTTTCATGGAGCCCATGTAACGATTGGCGCAATTATGTTAAGTATTATTCTTTATCGTTGCCTAGAAGGTGATTTTAGCGTAGAAAAACATTTTGCTTTCGAAGCCGCTGCCTGGTACTGGCATTTTGTGGATGTGGTCTGGTTATGTTTATTTATTTTTGTGTATTGGTTATAGGAGGATTTCCTAAAATCGCATGCGGTGATATAACCCCCATCGCATATAAAACAAATAACAATAAAAATAAAGCAAAAGACAACACAATTCTAAAGGTTAAAGCCTTGACTGTTTTTTTAGTTTTGCCCTGATCGCGTACTAAAAAAAACAAGCTAACCATCAAGCTTGCAATAATACACAATAACAGGACCAAGATTAAAAAACTTATCCAAAAAGAAATGTTCATTACAATCTATCATTCCCTACTTGCTTATACCCTTTTCATAATGATTTACACTGACGACAAAGTAAACTGTAATTATATGCAGCCCTTCAAAAATGGCGCCAAAGGAAGACCTTTTACATAATAAGTAATACAAAGTAGGTTGTTTGTCGGATAGGCAAGTAGTTACAGGGGTTCTATAGTGTACTCATTATTATCAATGCGTTCAGGCTGGAATCAATATCATTTAACAAATCAATAGCTTAGCTTTAACAATTGTTTTGTGATCGAACAAAATAAATTATTGTCAGTCTTAATGTTTGTATTGTTTTAACCGCATAAAAAGGTGCTGCTATGAGTGAAGAAAAGAAACATATTGAAGATGAAATTGAAGCCACTAAGGCCAAAATAGGTTCCCCTACCAAACCTATACAAGGAATACGAATTACAGAAGAAATAAAATTGCTTCTAAGAAGCAACCGTAAACGTAAAGAACAAATTGAGTTAAATATTCAAAGCTTTTCAGAAGACTCAGATTTATCACTAAGAGACGAAAAAATAAAAGCCGCAAAAAAACAAATATCACAGTTAGATCTGGATTATAACTTTTGGAATGACATTTTGGAAGGCAAAGTTCAAAGCGAGTTAGCAAGTTTAGCAGCAGACAATGCCATATCCATGCAACGCTTTCAAGCTGTCGTAGCTAGCTCTAGAGCACTAGAAACTAAATTAACTCATAAAGAAGAGCTTATAACTCAACTAGAGCAAGAACTGGCTACAAGTAGAAAACAGAATATTACTCTAAATACCGAATTAACAGAACGATCTCGTAAACAATCTGAGAGTCTATTGCAAGAAATGGATGCTTTAAACAGTAGGTTCAGCGCTGCTCAAAATACATCTTTACGACAAACGCTAAAACTCCAAGAACAACAAGCACAGATAAAAGAACTATCAGTACTTAAAGCTAAATATGATACAACCTTATCGCACTTAAGCCAAGTTGAAGGAGAAGTAGAAACACTTCGACAAGAACGTTCACAAACACAATCTCAAATGGAATCTTTAAAATCGGAATTAGAAACTTCTAATTCAAAATATGAGCGTGGTGTAGCTGAAATTAGGTTCCAACACGAAGAAGCTCTTTCTATGACCACAGCAGAAATTGAAAGATTAAAAAGAGAAATACATCAAAAAACTGCCGATAATAAAAAAATTCAAGACGAACTTAATCGATCCACAGACGACAATGAAAACTTAAGAAAGTTATTAGAAAGAAATAAACAAAATGAGAAAGAAGCTATTGCTACATTAGAATTTGAGAAAACGAATGCTCATGAGCGTATGTCTGAACTTGCGAAAAAAACTGCGATGCAAATAGGAAAAATTGCAGCATTAGAACGAGATCTTCACACCTCAGCTCAGGATCTAAAAAAAGCACAGGGTTACATTCATATTCTACAAGCTGAAACCCATACGCAGGCCGAGGAAATTAATAAACTGAGATTTGATCTAGGTAACAGTCAAGAAACTGTTCGTCAAAATACAGAGGCTACCCAAGCTTTAGAATCGATCGTTAGTAAAAAAGATAGAGAAATTGAGAAACTACAAGAGGCCAGAGCTTCATTAATTACACAAATGCAAGAAAAAGATAAACAAATGGCCAGCATGCTCACTGAGCATACCCAGCAGATTACAAGACTTCAGGTGGAACATGAAGAAACCTCTATTGTTGCTAGAACAGAAATTGAAAGATTAAAAAGTGAAACACATCAGAAAACTATCGATAACAAAAAAATTGAACGCGAAGTAACACAACTTGCAGATGAAAATACAGGCTTAAGAGATTTATTAAATAGAACTAAACAAAATGCAAAAGAAGAAATTGACTCATTAAAACTTAAGCAGACGGACACTCTGGAGATTATACGCACACTTGCCAAAAAAACTGCAATGCAAACAGGAGAAATTGAACAGTTAAAACACGCTGTTAATAACGCAAGAAATCTCTTAGGCACGAGCGAAGAAGCGAATGGTGCTTTACAAAGGGAAAACCACACCTTAAGTTCAAAAACAGAATCTCTCAGACTTCAATTTCATCAAGCGCAAGCAAACGAAGCTGAAGCACAATCTAAAATTACTGAAATAGTACGACAGGCACAAATGCAGGATGCAGAGAATCAAGCAAAAATTCAAGAAGCAATGCGCGAAATAGAAAATTTTCGTCAAGCCATACGTGGCAAAGACCAAGAGATTGCAGAAGTCAGATTGCAAATTCGTGAAAATCAAGAAAATATGGAGCGTGCTCATCGTGTGGCCCAAGAAAATTCTGAAAGAGAAATCGCACAACTTAAAGGACAGTTGGCACAATCTCAACAGGCCGAACAACTCGCCAATTTAAATAATTTAGCAGCCACAGAAGAAGCCCAACGCAATATTGCTGCTTTAACTGAACAACTTCAAGCTACTCAACATGCACTAGTAATAGCCAATGCCCCAGCAGGTGCAGGTCAGCAAGCAACTCCTTATAGCGGTACAAATCCCGCAGTAGCGGCAGCACGTGAACGATTTAAGAACAAATAAATAGAAAAGGGTGAGGAGTTTCCTCACCCTTTTCTATATGCATTAATTAAAATGTTGTGAAAACACCTAACCCATAATTAAAACTATTTTTTGCTCTTACGATACTTTTTTGAAGCAGATTGCTTTCAATGTCGCGTCCTCGGGTACTTAGCTTGGCAGTATTCTCCCAATTGACCATTACACGAACACCAAAACACTCACACAACATATGTTGTATACCCCCCGAGAGCCTTAAAACAGTCTTAGTCTTATTGTATTTTCGATTCGTAAGATCCAGTATATCTTCAAAACTACTCGGTTGACCTGTGATTGGATCAAATACAGATGCTGTTATTGTATTTGTACGTCTATTACTTACTTTCATTTTTAGATGAGTTAAGCCAACAGACCCAATAAGACTTAAATTATATTCTTCACAGCATACGGGTAAAAATCCTACTAAATTTAAATTCCACCCATTTATCCTAGAAGTGGTATGACTGATATCTCTTATCCCTACTATAGCAGGAGGATCTACTGGTTCTACAGTAGTGCCAAACACCAAATCTGTTGGAGCATGAATTTTATTTCCAACTTTTTTCTTTGAAACTTCATATCCTGCTTCAATACCAATGCAGTTGTTTAATTTAAAACCCGCAAAGAAATTACCTTGAGGATAGTTTTTATTCAATATATTTCCACCAAAATCTTTTTGAAAGGGCATATATCTTGCTTGCGCATCTGCTCCTGCATAGAAGCTAGGACACCAGCAATCCATAAAATTCATATTCGCAACAGCGGTACCTGATAATAATAGAACCAGCGGGCTTGCCAATAATGCTAATTTTTTTTTCATGCTCTCTCCTTTCCATTCTATTACATTTACATTCGCCCTGTGTTTTTTAAGCAAGTTTCCTCAATTACTATTTCATATAGCATAGTTTTTTGACACTCGCCAGCATTTACTCTGCCCTAAAGAGTGCGTTATGCTGTGAATCATCTATTGGAATGAAATAACAAATGTCGACACACAAGCAATTAAATGAAAAAAAGCGATCCTGGACCGCCTATGGCCTGGCTCTGGTGTTTAGCGCACCTTTATTGATGGCGATAGCACTTTATCTGGGAAGAGGGCATTTTAGCTTCCAGCATGTTTGTACAGGGCAACTCTATAATCCACCCATCCGTTCTCAAAGCTTAGCTTTTTTTAATACTAATCACCTGGGTAAATGGCAACTGATTTATTTACATCCAGAAACCTGCGATGCAAGCTGTCAAGCATTAAAAAATACACTGGCAGCCGTCTATACCGCTTTAGGTAAAGAACGAGAACGCGTCATTCCACACGAAATGACGATTAATCCACAGATCATCACTGCGCTTAAAGCAAGTGTGCAAGGGGGTACGTTGATTATCGACCCCCAAGGTTGGTTGGTCGCCTATTATCCACCCGATTCAGCAGCCAAAGGCATTTTAAAAGATTTTAAACGTCTGTTAAGGTTGTCGCATGTGGGTTAAATCGCAAAAAAATCTAGCCGCTTTTGCTACTTTACTCACTTTTGTTGTGATCGTACTCGGTGCTTACACGCGTTTATCGGATGCAGGATTAGGATGTCCTGATTGGCCAGGGTGTTATGGTAAATTGATTGTGCCCAGTGCCAATAATCTACCGCTCTCTGCCGATACCACCAAAGCGTGGATAGAAATGACACATCGCTATGTGGCAGGATTTTTAGGTTTGATTATTTTCTCGCTTGCAATATGGGCTATCGCTAATCGAGATGAAAAAAAACAACCCCTCTGTTTACCGATTTTTTTAGTCATACTATTGGGCTTTCAAGCCTTACTAGGCATGTGGACAGTGACTTTAAAATTATATCCCATTATTGTACTGGCCCACTTGTTGGGCGGATTAAGTACATTGGCAGGACTGGGATGGTTAACACTAAAACTAAATACTATTTCTTCTATTTCCCAAAATAAAAATCCAATTCCAAATGCAAAGCTTTTTAAAAGGCTCGCTTTTTTGGCATTGATTGCTCTAGTATTACAAATCGCGCTAGGCGGATGGACCAGCGCAAATTATGCAGCTTTGGTCTGCCCAGATTTTCCTTATTGTCAGGATAGCTCTGCGACACTCTTACCTTCAAGCAATTATTTTAAAGAGGCTTTTCAATTTTTAAATCCTTCTTTAAGCCTTGAGGCTCGTATTGCTGTTCATATGATGCATCGGATAGGTGCCCTTGTGATTAGCTTTATTTTTGCTTGGCTTATTTTGCTCTGTTATAAAAATCATATGAAAAAATTTGTGATTTGTTTTTCCATTTTATTATCCGTTCAGCTATTCTTGGGCATCAGCAATGTACTTGCTTTATTACCTTTATCGGTTGCAGTCGCACACAATGCTGTTGCAGCCTTGTTACTATTGGCTTTAGTTGCGCTTAATTTTAAAATACACGCCCCTATTCAGTAGCTTATGAAAGATTCTGTTTTTGTAGATTATTATAATCTCTGCAAACCTAAAGTGATATTACTCATGCTAATCACGGCTTGGGTGGGTATGGCATTGGCTGCAGAAACGCTTCCCTTGCATGCACTGATTTTTGGTACTCTGGGCATTGCTTTATCAGGAGCCGCTGCGGCAGTAATTAATCATTTGGCAGATAGACATATTGATGCAAAAATGACACGTACGCTCTTTAGGCCCATCGCCAGTGGTAAAATCAGCCCTAAAAAAGCATTGTTGTTTGCAGGTTTGCTAGCCATGAGTGGAATCAGTATTTTATTTTTTTGGGTAAATCCTCTAACTGCTTATTTAACCATACTAACGGTATTAGGGTATGCACTTTTTTATACGCTATTTCTTAAGCGCGCTACCCCTCAGAATATTGTGATTGGCGGTGCTGCAGGTGCTACCCCCCCTCTTTTGGGATGGGCAGCCGTTTGTAATGAAATGCATCCTTATGCCTGGTTACTTGTGCTGATTATTTTTACATGGACCCCGCCGCATTTTTGGGCCCTGGCTATCTATCGACAACAAGAATATGCGAATGCCGATATTCCTATGCTACCTGTAACACATGGCGTGTTTTTTACCAAATTATGTATTGTGCTTTATACCTGTTTGTTATGGGCAGTCACCTTACTGCCCTTTGCAGCGGGCATGAGCGGTTTTTTGTATCTGATTTTCGCTTGTATACTGGGTGCACTATTTTTAGGCCATACCTTAGTTCTTCTTCGATCAAAGTCAGCTACTTATGCTTTAAAAACATTTAGTTTCTCTATTTGGTATTTACTGGTATTATTTATTTTTTTACTCATGGATAATTTTTTAAGTAGGATAGATAAATTTTTATGAAACGTTTAGTCAGTGCATTTCTTGTTTTAGCTATCATTCTAGGCGTTGTGTTTTATATAGAAAATAAAAAGCCAAGTATTCAACCCGTACCCGAAACACCAGCGATTGCTTCTGCTACCGTTTTAAATCCCACAAAGCCATTGATCAATTTTTCATTACAAGACTCTAATGGAAATCCTTTTACACAAAAAAGCTTGATAGGCCATTGGACCCTTATGTTTTTTGGATATGCAGATTGCCCTGAAATTTGCCCCACAACCCTTGCTATTGTCAGCGGTGTCTGGCGATCATTCACAGCACAGGGCTTGGATCCCAAAGCACAGTTCGTATTTGCCACTTTAGATGCTACCGTCGATACCCCAGTTAAACTAAAGAATTTTTTAAGTCGATTTCATCCTGACTTTATCGGTATCACTGGAAACCCTACTCAAATAGAAGAACTGAGTAAAAATATGAGCATTTACAGTTTTAGAGAACCAACTTTAAATGAAAAGGGCCAAAAAATTATTGATCACAGTGCAACTTTATTGCTTATCAACCCTGAAGGACGATTACAAGCCTTATTTACCCCCCCTTATCAAATAGAAACACTTAAAAAAGACTTAGCACTTTTAATTGATCGTTAAAAAAAGCTTGACTCTAAAAATATACACAAAGTTATCCACAAGATAAATTAGGTTTCATACTCATTATATCTAACTGAACTACTGAACTCTCTTGGATTTAAGCCATTTCTTAAAAAAAAATAAAAAGTTATGCACAAATACTTTTTTAGGAAAATAATCATTTGAATAACAAAAAAAGACCGTTCAAATTGAGCGAAGCTATCTTTTTTAAAATATTTCTATTAAATAACATATACTTATATAAACCTTTGTTATTTAGATACTTAGAATGTTTATCATGATTTATCAAAGCACACAATTTACTCACAGAGTTATCCACAAAGTTATGCATTAAACCCATGTTAAGGTTGTAAATAGACCTACAAGAGCCCCCAACAAGTGAAGGATGTCTTTAAAGGTCAAAAGGAAAGTTATCCACAGACAATGTCATACAGCTGAACTGGTCCAATAGCCATAAACTCAGGGTTGATTAATGATGTTTTTGTATTATACTTCAAGGAATTGCCTTTAATATCACATAAGATCCCACCTGCTGCCTCTAAAATACACTGACCCGCAGCTGTGTCCCACTCTCCTGTATCCCCAAATCGAGGATAAATATCCGCAAGGCCACAAGCCACCAAACATATTTTTAATGCGCTTCCACATTCAATCAAGCTTATCTCAGGTACACCTTGGGAGGATAATTTTAAGCGTTCTACAAATGTTTTAAGTTCTTGATCTGTGTGTTTAGATCTTCGACTAATCGCGACTTTTAGTGTTTGGCCAATTTCTGTATTCACTGAAATGACTTTAGATGCATGCTCACCTTGCTTATAGTATGCAGGATACCCTTTGAGTGCCCAATAGCACTCTTGTAAAATAGGTACGACCACCACCCCTAAGACCGGGATATGGTTTTCAATTAAAGCAATATTGATTGCAAACTCATCCGTACCATTGATAAACTCTTTGGTGCCATCTAAAGGATCGACCAGCCAATAACGAGACCATCGTGCACGTTCATCAAAGGAAGAGATAACACCTTCTTCAGAAAGCACAGGTAAATCGGGGGTTAAAGCCAAGAGGCCTTCCATAATAATTTGATGGGCGAAAAGATCTGCAGAAGTGACCGGCGATAAATCTTCTTTGAGTTTGGTTTCAAAATTTTCATGTGTTTTAGAGTGATAGAATGTTTGAATACAATCTGCAGCATTGTTTGCAAGCTCTAAAACGCTAGGTAGCCAATCATGATAGTCTTTATGCACATTAATCTCTCTGTTATTAAAATAAGTGTATCATACCTTGTTTAATTTTTTGGCTTTCTTTCTTGCTTTTCTGAAACAATTTCTATAGAATAACTCCATGATTAAAAACATTTTTCAACAAGGACTGCAAGCAGCAGTGCATAAAATGGCGCTTATTCCACGTGAAGAGTTTGATGTTCAAACAGAAGTGCTAAACCGAGCGTATCAAAAATTAGAAGAACTCGAACGCCGAATTGCTATACTAGAAAAGTCCAGCATTTAATTTTTTTAATAAGACATATTTAATAAGACATATGGGTTTATAAGCAGATGGATAAGTTCGGCCACATTTTAATTTTATTGGGACTCGCAGTTGGCATGGTTGCCCTATTCCGTCGTTTTCATCTACCACCTATTTTAGGTTACCTCTTTGTTGGTATGTTAGCCGGTCCTGGGGGTATGGCTTTTATTCCCAGTTTCCAAGACCTTACTTTTTTGGCCGATTTTGGTGTCGTGTTTTTAATGTTTACCATAGGCTTAGAATTTTCTTTACAACGCATTCTTGCGATGAAGCATACTTTGTTAGGCTTAGGTGGACTGCAAGTGTTTGTGTGCACCTTGGTTGCCACTTTAATCGGTTGGTTACTTGATCTGCCCCCTAAAACTGCTTTTGTCACTGCAGGCGCACTTGCACTTTCTTCTACCGCGGTGGTTGTTAAACAATTGATTGAACAACAAGAATTGCATACCATCCATGGGCGTCTATCCATCAGTATTTTACTGTTTCAAGATCTCGCCGCGGTATTATTTTTAATTTTAATTCCTGCCATGGCAGGTCCTGAAAACACGCCTATTTTAATGCCTTTATTAATTGCCTTAAGTAAAGGTATTGCTGTGTGTGTCTTTTTGGGTTTTCTAGGAAAATGGCTTATCCGACCTTTGTTTCATGAAGTGGCTAAAGCCCATTCCAGTGAATTATTTATGTTGGCAGCACTTTTTGTCGTATTAGGGGCTTCTTGGTTAACAGAACATGTTGAACTCTCGATGACATTAGGCGCATTTTTAGCAGGCCTCATGTTAGGTGAAACTGAATTTAGGCATCAAATAGAAATTGACATTCGTCCTTTTAAAGATGTGTTATTGGGCTTGTTTTTTATTATTGTGGGCTCTTTATTTAATTTAAGTTTATTCCCATCTCATTGGTATTGGGTATTGTTATTGCTGGTTGCTCTAATCACGGCTAAAACACTCTTAATTATGGGATTAACCAAACTGGTTGCGGGTGTCACAACTACCAAAGCTTTTAGAACGGGATTGATTTTAGCCCAAGGGGGTGAATTTGGATTTGTGGTTTTAATACTGGCGGTTGAAAATAAATTACTGGATCCCATACACAGCCAAGTCGTTATCGCTGCTGTGGTCTTAAGTATTGTGGTAGCACCCACTTTAATTAAATACAATAAAGCGATTGGCAAATGGTTCTTTCCTATTCCAGAAGTAGAACCACTTCCACAAGATCAGGATGAACAGCCTTATCAATTATTAGAGCATGCCAGCGAACTCAAAGATCATGTTATCATTTGTGGTTTTGGTCGTGTAGGGCAGATACTGGCTCGCTTTTTAGAACAAGAACAGATCCCTTCGGTGGCATTGGATTTAGATCCTATGCGCATATCGACTTCTTCTTTGGCGGGGGAACATGCCTTCTTAGGAGATGTAAGACACCCGGATGTTCTAGCAAATGCCGGGTTAGGCAGAGCACGCATGGTGGTGATTAGTTTTGCAGATGAACCCGCTGCTTTAGAAACCTTACAACACATTCGTTCTCTTAGAGTTGATGTGCCTGTTTTTGTCAGAACTAAGAACGATTCTAATTTAAAAATGTTCCAAGAAGCAGGTGCAACAGAGGTTGTACCAGAATCTTTAGAGGCGAGTTTAATGCTTGCTTCACATTTGCTTTTAACTTTGGGCGTACCCGCTTACAAAATTCTAACCAAAATACGTGCCATTCATGCCGATCGCTACCAAATGATTCAAGGTGTATTTAGAGGTAGTGACGAAAATTTATTACTTGAAGACGAAGAAGAATCTCGAAAGAGCTTACATGTTATTACAATTACTGAAAATGCTTATGCAGTGGGTAAGAGTATTCAAGATATATTAAATCCTGAACTGCCCAATCCTATTAAAGTATTAACGCGTGCCAGTCACCGATTCCCAAATCCTGCACCAGAGATGAAAATAGAAATTGGTGATGTATTGGTTTTATATGCCACCCCAGAAACAGTCTATATACTGACTGAAGAAATGTTAAGAGGCCCTTAATATAAGCAAGATATCAAAATTTTTTTCAAAACATACTAGCAAATTTTTCTATTTTCAGGTATGCTGTTTCCCCATCATTCGATTCACGGGATAATCTAATAGGAATTTTATGTCACTTGCTGTTGTCTATAGCCGTGCCTCTGCAGGCATCAAAGCACCCTTAGTTACTGTAGAAACTCATATTTCTCTGGGCTTACCTAAATTGTCGATTGTGGGTTTACCCGAAGCTGCTGTTAAAGAAAGTAAAGATAGAGTCCGCAGTGCCTTACTAAACAGCAATCTGGATTTTCCGAATCGCCGAGTGACCATCAATTTAGCACCCGCAGATTTACCTAAAGAGGGCGGTCGATTCGATTTGCCGATTGCAGTGGGTATTTTGGCGGCTTCAAAACAGATCCCCAATAAAGGTTTAGATCAATTTGAATTTGCAGGCGAGTTAGCATTATCTGGAGAGTTGCTTGGCATTCAAGGTGCGCTCCCTTTGGCATTAGAAGCAAGAAATGCAGGTAAAATTTTAGTATTGCCTTTACAAAATGCAGAAGAAGCCAGTTTATTAGGTGATAACCAAATAATCGCTGTAGAACACATCTTAGATTTATATAATCATCTTAAAAAACATAAACCCCTGCAATTTTATATATCCAATCCTGCCATTCGAGCTATACAAGAAATACATGCCTTAGATCTCAAAGATGTACGCGGTCAACCCCATGCCAAAAGAGCTTTAGAAATTGCAGCCGCTGGTGGGCATAGTTTATTAATGATGGGACCTCCTGGTACAGGTAAAACCATGCTTGCCAGTCGTTTGCCTTCTATTATGCCTCCTCTTTCTAATAAAGATGCTTTAGAAGTGGCTGCTGTGCATTCTTTAATTCCTAACAGCGTGCCGTATTTATGGGGAAAAAGACCTTTTCGTTCGCCCCATCATACGGCTTCGGGTGTTGCCCTGGTAGGTGGAGGTTCTAACCCTAGGCCTGGTGAAATTTCTTTAGCACATCATGGTGTGCTTTTTTTAGACGAACTACCCGAATTTGATAAACAAGTCTTAGAGGTTTTACGTGAGCCTTTAGAATCTGGCACCATTCTTATTTCGCGTGCAGCACGACAAGCGGAATTCCCCGCTCGCTTTCAATTAGTGGCTGCAATGAATCCTTGTCCTTGTGGATATTTAGGGGATACCAAAGGGCGTTGCCAATGCAGTGCTGATAAAGTACGCGCTTACCGTTCACGTATTTCAGGACCTTTATTGGATAGATTGGACATGCATATTGAAGTACAAAGCTTAGTGCCTGAAGCTTTAATCAACCAGCCATCGAGTATTCTAACAGTAGAAGAAGACAGTGCCACCATTCGCGAGCGGGTCATTCAAGCAGCAACAAAACAATATGATCGATCTAAAAAATTAAATGCTCGACTGAATAATGCTGAAATACAAGAAAATTGTTCTTTAAGCCCTGAATCTCAAACCTTAATCTTACGTGCGATGGAACGCTTTGGTCTGAGTGCACGTTCATACCATCGTATTTTACGTGTGGCAAGAACCATTGCAGATTTAGAAAACACCAGTCATATCACCACTGTTCACCTTTCAGAAGCTTTGTCTTTTAGAAAAATGGATCGCTTTGTGACGCCAGCCTATGTCTAATCACCTAAACAGCGTCCAACAATCGGCAGTTCATTACCTTGAAGGTCCGTTATTGATTATTGCCGGTGCGGGCACTGGCAAAACCGGGGTTATTACACATAAAATTGAATTTTTATTAAATACCTGTGGCTATAAAGCCTCTAAAATTTTTGCAGTGACTTTTACCAATAAAGCAGCCCGTGAAATGGCTCAACGGATCGCTAAGACTTTAGGCGCCAAAGCCGCCAAAGGTCTTCAGATTTCTACTTTTCATACCTTGGGCCTTAAAATTATTCGTTCGGAGTATCAATCCTTGGGCTTTAAGAAAAATATTTCTATTTTTGATACAGAAGATACTTTAAGCTTATTAAAAGAATTAAAATCGGATATGAACCTTGATGAAGATGCCAGCACATTGGCATTACAACAATCAAAAATTTCTTTTTGGAAAAGCAGTGCTATCAACCCTACAGAAGCCTTAAAATTAATAGAAAATGATCTCGATCGTTCTGCCGCAGTTTTATATAAAGAGTATCAACAACAATTAAAAACATACAACGCAGTAGATT
Organism: uncultured Francisellaceae bacterium; assembly: GCA_945956915.1. Taxonomy (GTDB): domain Bacteria; phylum Pseudomonadota; class Gammaproteobacteria; order UBA6186; family Azoamicaceae; genus CAMFJH01. The sequence goes on from CAMFJH010000004.1 coordinate 29,290, forward strand.
TTGATGATCTCATTTTATTACCCTTACAATTATTCCAAGAAAATAATGAAATTTTAAATAAATGGCAAGATAAAATACATTATTTATTAATTGACGAGTATCAAGATACCAATGCCAGTCAATATGCATTGATTCGTTTATTAAGCGGCGTACGCGGAGCTTTGACTGTGGTGGGTGATGATCACCAATCGGTTTACGCATGGCGAGGGGCTAGACCCGAAAACTTAATGCAATTACAAGCTGACTTTCCAAATCTTAAAGTGATTAAATTAGAGCAAAATTATCGTTCAACCGAAATTATTTTGCGAGCAGCCAATCAACTGATCAATCATAATCCGAGTTTATTTAAAAAGAATCTTTGGAGTCAAAAAGGCCTAGGCGATCCCATTCGTATTTTATTAACCCAAGATGAAGAACACGAAGCCAACCGAGTAGCGGCTCAATTATTAAGCCATCAATTTCAGAATCGGACTCAATCTAGGGACTATGCAATCCTTTATAGAAGCAATCATCAATCTCGTATTTTTGAAAAAATACTCAGAGAACATCATATCCCTTATCATCTAAGCGGTGGTACTTCTTTTTTCTCGAGAACCGAAGTCAAAGATATTTTAGCTTATCTTAAGATTTTGGTGAATCCAGAGGATGACTGTGCTTTTTTACGTATAGTCAATGTGCCCAAACGCGAGATAGGACCTGCTACGGTAGAAAAATTAAGCGAATATGCTAAAACACGTAATGTCAGTTTATTTGAGGCCAGCTTTGAGATGGGTTTAGAACAAACTTTAGCGGGTAAGTCTCTAGAAAAACTTCAACAGTTTACGCATTGGTTGGCCTTAATTTCAGACAATATTCAAAGAGGCGATGTATTAGCCAACATTCAAGACATGGTAAAACACATTCGTTATGAAACCTGGTTGTTTGACATTTGTACGCACCCCAAAACAGCTGAAAAGCGCATGGAAAATGTTCAAGATTTATTAGCTTGGATTGGACGTTTACTCAATCCAGAATCCAATGCTGAATCTACAGAAGCGCTGACCTTAGCAGAAGTTTTAAATAAAATTTTATTGATGGATATTTTAGAGCGATCTGCCGAAGAAAAAACACCGGATGCTGTACAGCTGATGACCTTACATGCTGCTAAAGGCTTAGAATTTCCACATGTTTTTCTAGTGGGTATGGAAGAAGACATTTTGCCACACAAAAACAGCATTGAACAAGAATCCATAGAAGAAGAAAGGCGTCTATGTTATGTAGGTATGACACGTGCACAAAAAACCCTAACACTAACACTGGCAAAACAAAGAAAACGCTTTGGGGATAAAAGCGATTGCGTCCCCAGTCGCTTTTTAGAAGAGCTTCCCAAAGAAGATGTAGTTTGGGAAGGCAATGATCAAGTCATATCCCCTGAAACCCGTCAAGAACAGGGTCGTTCACATCTAGCTGCCATTAGAGGACTATTGGCAAATTAATCTTTTGTGCTTATTTTAAAGTAGCTGTATTATTGATGGGTTGCATTTAAAAGTACCTGTATTATTCATCTGTTGCATACCAATTTTACAGGTACTTTAAAATAATTTATTTGTTGGTTAGCTATCTTTCATGTTAAAATCTGATCGACCCACAGAACTTGTGGGAGCTGTATTTAATTTAATCATTAACCTTAATTCATTTTCAGAATCGGCATATTGTAGAGCAGAATCATAATTGATTTTACCTGCAGTATATAACTCATATAAAGATTGATCAAAAGTTTGCATACCCTGTTCTTTAGATTTAGCCATGATTTCTTTTATCGCATGGGTATCACCCGAACGTATGTGATCAGCAATAATGGGCGTATTCAATAAAATTTCAACTGCAGGAACGCGACCTGTTTCATCCAGTTTAGGAATTAATTGTTGTGCCACAATAGCTTTTAAATTCATCGACAATTCCATTCTTAATTGACGTATACTTTCTGCCGGAAAAAAACTCATAATTCTTTCTAAAGCTTGATCTGCATTATTGGCATGTAAAGTTGAAACACACAAATGACCTGTTTCGGCAAAGCTTAAAGCATAATTCATGGTCTCTCGGGTACGAATTTCGCCTATCATAATAACATTGGGGGCTTGTCTTAAGGTATTTTTCAAGGCAATTTCATAAGATTCTGTATCAATACCCACCTCGCGCTGTGTGACGATACATTGTTTATTTCTATGTAAATACTCTATCGGATCTTCAAGGCTAATGATGTGTTCTGCTACCTGCATATTTCGATGATCAATCATAGCTGCTAAGGTTGTACTTTTCCCAGTACCCGTGGCACCTACAATAAGTACCAGTCCCCGCTGAGTTAAAGCCAAATTTTCTAATTGTGTGGGTAATAATAAGGATTGTAAACTGGGTATACGCGATTTTATAGCTCTGAATATAGCGCCTATGGTCGACCGTTGAAAAAAGGCACTTATTCTAAATCGGCCTAAGCCTGCGATGCTGATTGCAAAGTTAAATTCTTTATCTTCCATAAAAGCATCTTGCTGCTCTGGAGTCATCACAGTAAATAACAATGTTTGCACAGATTCATGCGTTAAAGGAGGTACATCTACAGATTCTAATTTTCCATCAATTTTTATAGCTGGAGAGGAACCCGGGGCCAGAAACAAATCAGACCCCTTGTTTGCTATCAACAGTTGCAATAGTTCTCTCAAGCTCATTTTATGCCTCTTAGCATTTTAATTAAATAATTCTTTGTTTTCAGCCTTGGCACGTGCATCTTGTTTTGAGACTTTATTTTGCTGAACTAACTCTTGTAAATTTTGATCTAAGGTTTGCATGCCCAGCGCTCGACCCGTTTGTATTGTAGAATACATTTGAGAGACTTTAGCTTCACGGATCAAATTACGAATAGCAGGGGTACAAATCATAATTTCATGGGCCGCGATTCTACCACCATCCGTTTTTTTTAATAATGTTTGAGAAATAACAGCTCTTAAAGATTCGGATAACATTCCACGTACCATTTCTTTTTCAGAACCAGGAAAGACATCGACTATACGATCAATCGTTTTAGCAGCTGAAGTGGTGTGTAAGGTTGCAAAAACCAAATGGCCTGTTTCTGCAGCAGTTAAAGCCAAACGTATGGTTTCTAAATCTCGGAGTTCTCCCACTAAGATCACATCGGGATCTTCTCTTAAGGCAGAACGTAAGGCTTCAGAAAACCCTAAAGTATCTCTATGCACTTCTCGTTGATTAATGAGTGATTTTTTTGTCTCGTGAATAAATTCAATGGGATCTTCAATCGTTAAAATATGATCACTGCGATTGATATTAATATAATCTATCATAGCCGCTAAGGTAGTCGTTTTACCAGAACCGGTGGGTCCTGTGACCAAAACAATACCCCTTGGATATTCACAAATTTCTTTAAAAATGGCAGGCAGCTTCAATTCTTCTAAAGTTTGCACTTTCGCCGGAATAGTTCTAAAAACAGCACCTGGCCCTCTTTGTTGATTAAAGGCATTCACACGAAATCTTGCTAAAGAGGGAATTTCAAACGAAAAATCAGTTTCTAAATTTTGTTCATATTGTTTTCGCTGTTTATCGTTCATAATATCATAAATCAAATTATGAACTTCAGAATTCTGCAAGGGGGGTAAATCAATTCTACGAATATCCCCGTCTACTCGAATAATGGGGGGTACGCCCGCTGACAAATGTAGGTCAGAAGCATTATTTTTAACACCAAAGGCCAGTAATTCTGTTATATCCACAAATATTTACCTCAACTGTTGATTTTCTGTTACACTATTTCAATTTGTATCCATTCAAAGTATAGACGGATTAACTACATAGTATTGCATGAAACAGCACGATTTTTCATTGTATATTCACATTCCTTGGTGTATTAAAAAATGCCCCTACTGCGATTTTAATTCTTATCAAAAAACATCTGAACTTCCAGAAGCAGACTATATTGAACGTTTATTTGAAGACTTGGCTAGAGATTTGCCCTGGGTGCAGGGTAAAACTTTAAGCAGTATTTTTTTTGGTGGAGGCACACCCAGTCTTTTTTCCCCTAAAAGCTTTGAAAGCATTTTAAGCCATGTGCTTGATAAAATACCCCACCGTAATAATATAGAAATCACGATGGAAGCCAACCCTGGCACGCTGGAGCATAAATCTTTTAAAGATTATCGAGCAGCGGGCATAAATCGTATCTCCATCGGTGCTCAAAGCTTTGACAATGGGCAACTAAACAAGCTAGGGCGTATTCACAATGCCGACAATATTTACAAAGCCATTGAATCCATCCGAGCAGGTGGATTTGATAATTTTAATATCGATATCATGTATGGATTACCGCAACAAACTCTTCAAGAGGCCATGTTGGATTTACAAACAGCAATAGACCTTTCACCCACACATTTATCTTGGTACCATTTAACCATAGAACCCAATACTTTTTTTCACCATAAACCTCCTGTTTTACCCAACGATGATGCTATTTTTGAGATTCAAGAAGCGGGATTTGATTTATTAGCAAATTATGGATTTTCACAATATGAAGTCTCTGCTTTTTCAAAGCCAAACTTTCAGTGTCATCATAATAAGCAATATTGGGAATTTGGCGATTATTTAGGGATAGGGGCTGGAGCGCATGGAAAAATTACACATCCTGACAAAGGTATCTCACGTCTATGGAAAGCTAAAACCCCTAAACAGTATCTGAATCCTCAAGATTCAATGATCGCAGGTGAAAAAATATTAACGGAATCAGAATTGGTATTTGAGTTTATGCTAAATGCTTTAAGGTTAATCAACGGTTTTCCTATAGATTTGTTCAAAGACCGAACAGGATTAGATATCATGCATTTACAACCTGGTCTAAATAAAGCAATAGAAAAAAAATTGCTAACAATAGACAATCATCATATCAAACCAACGGCTTTAGGTAATCGATTTTTAAATGATCTGATGGCACTATTTTTGCAATAATGTATATTTTTCACCCCATCCTTAAAATAAAAATCCAATTCTAGCACTGCCTGCATGCATCATGGCTTTAGAGCCACATTCTGCATCATAGAAGACACTCCAAAATCCTGAGGTGCAGAATTGACTGTACACGCCAATACCTAATGCCGCCTGATGTTTAGGTTGTGTATAACTGGTAACTGCAAAATTTCCAGGAAATCCTACCAATCCCGCTATTAAAGTCCCTTTTTGAGTTTGTCTTTTGTTAACATAACTTAATTTAGTTTTAACCAATACAGAAACAATATCGGTTTCAATCAATTTGCTTAATCCAATACCTGCTTCAGATCTTAAAAAGCCCACTTGCTTATGCCTTACTGCCAAATTCAAACTTCCAGCACCTTTTTCGTTATAAGCGTTTCTTCGAATATCAATATATTCTACATTTCCAAAAACTTCTGCATCTGATGTATCATTAATATCGAAAACGTAGCCTGCCCCTCCATAAGGAGAAATTGAAAATCCACGATAATGACTCGATGCATATCTATTTAAGGTCCCAAACTTTAAATTTCTGCTCAGGGCGTAATTCGAATCCCCCGCAACCAAAGAACTGTCTAAATAAAAACCAGAATCGTTATACCAGCTGGCATATACCGATCCTAAAGCGGTATTCAGATGCGCTTTATCTGGATTGCCTTTCCAATCCAAATGAGAAAATACTTTACCTGCTGAAAAACCAAAGAACCATTCATCACAAATGTCATAATCCATACCTAATAAAAATCCATTATTTTTGGAATTATAGGCTCTACTATTGCTCAACTTATTTTGTTGAAATTGACTGCCAAAGCCTCTAGCCCATGCATCGCCTTCAGGGAGACCACAAGCGTCTAAGAAATTGCCTTTAGTGATTTTAGAAATTATTGTAGCTTTTTCTTTGAATTGCTTATCTAAATGTTGTTCAATTTGAGTGCAAACTTGTTCTTGTTCCTTTTTTTTCTCCAAAATACGTTTTTGCATTCTTTGTTTTCGTGTGATTTTTTTAGGCCATAAATCCCCTGCAGCATATCCTGAATACACTACACCATTTGTCTGTGCATAATCTTTAGTTTTCTCTTGCTCGCATCGTTTTCTTGTTTTCTTAAAATGCCTTAAAATATCCAAGCGTCTTGTGTTCACAAGATGCGTTTGTGCAATATCATCTGCAAGAACCCAATACGTAGCTGCTGTTTCTGCTGAACTGATTTGCTCAAAGGGACCATTAGCACCACAAGGATCCAATCCGGCTAAAATTGTTAAGACTGCGCCCAAATCAGTACCTGCTTGAAAAGGTAAGGTACTCAAGTATTGAGCAACATTACTTTGATTCGGTGTTAAGCATGGCAGCTGTGGGTTGAAGGGGCTTAGAATTCTTAACTGCACACTATTTGGATTATAAATCACTTGTGTTTGAAACGGACCTAAATTATTATTGGTAAAATTAACTGTACTAAACTGCCCTACAACACCAGTGCTAGATGCTAAAAACGTATAGGTTGTGCCTGAATAATAGGCATCTAATTGTGGCGTAAAAGATACTGTACTGCCTGTAATTGTAGCCAAACCCGGTGTGACTTGCAGCAATGCTGTCTGCGTACCATTCAATTGTATCCCTAAAGTTGCACCAGGATTATTTAAGAAACTACCCACTGTTAAGGTTCCAATACTTTGATCACCAGGCGATACTGTGCCTCCACTATTATTGATCACAGCACCAGCAATAGAACCTCGACCGCCTAAAATACCACCAGAATTCACCGTGACAGAATCGGCCAAAGAGCCATCTACCAACAAAGCTCCTGCATTGACAGTTGTTAATCCCGTGTATAAATTATTATTGGTAAGTGTTAGAATGCCTGTTCCTTGTTTAGTGACAGTCCCGGTACCGCTCATAACCCCTGTATAAGCACCGTTGATATTTTGATCAAAAACCACACTGGCATTGTTTAGAATATTACCTTGTACACTGCTGGTGTTTCCCTGTAAAACACCCGCTGTAACGGTGGTTCCTCCAGAGTAAGTATTTGGACCTGTTAAAATAAGCGTTCCTGTATTTTGTTTGGTTAAAGTGCCCGTACCACTCATCATTCCAGCATAAGTGCCTGTAAAATTTTGATCAAACACCACACTGGCATCATTTAAAATATTACCTTGCAAGCTATTGGTATTGCCTTGTAATACACCACCGGTAACCACTGTTCCGCCTGTATAACTATTAGTTCCCGTTAATACCATAAGGCCTGAGGTTTGGGTAATACTGCCGCCACCAATTAAATTACCACTTAAAGTTGTAGTATTACCGTTGATATTAACCAATGCACCGCTTAAACCACCATTTCCACTTAGGGTAATATTTTGAGGGCCAGCTATAACTCCACCGGCACTTGTGACTGTGAAAGGATTCGCCAAGCTAACAACTGCAGAATTCAATAAAGTTCCACCATTAAAGGTTAATAATCCTGTGCCTAAAGCTGTATTCGTATTTACATTTACATAACCACTTGTTAAGGTAGTACCACCCGAATAACTATTATTACCCAGTAATGATAAAGTGCCGCTACCGGTGTTGGCAACAATGGATCCTGGCCCACTAATATTCCCGGCCAAAGTTGTTATACCCGAATTAGTAACCGATAAAGTACCATTTAATATACCAGTCCCCAATATTCCTAAATCATGAGATCCATTAATTGTTGAGCCTGCAGCGCCTACTATGAAACCATTATTAATAGTGTAAGCACCATTAGATTGTAAAAAACTATCCGCGTTCAATACCAAACCGAAGGGAGTTACGTTTATACCCAATGCATTATTATTGCCTACAATAATGGTTCCATTCGTCAGTGTATTACCTCCTGCATATCCATTGCTTGCAGTTAATAACAAAGTCCCGCTACTCAGATTTGCATTAATAGCATTCGGACCGCTTATTACCCCGTTCAAAGTGGTTAAGGCTGAATTGGTGATAGATAAAAGCCCATTCAAAGTGCCTGCACCATTTAATGTTAGATTTTGTGTACCGCCAAGGGTGCCTTGCGAAGCATTAACTGTAAAGGCATTTCCTAAGGTAACCCCCACATTCGTCAATAAAGTACTGCCATTGCTAAAAAATAAAGTACTGGTACCTAAGGCTGTATTATTGTCTGCTGCAATTCTACCACCTGTTAAATTAGTATTACCTGAATAAGTACTGGCACCTGTTAGAGTGAATGTTCCATTGCTTGTTTTGGTAAGGCTACCTGTTCCGATGATACTGCCTCCAAAAGTAAAATTGCTATTGTTTGATCCTACGGTAAAAGTGGCGGTTCCTAAATTGACTGTGCCTGCTGTGCCGGAAAAAATTCCGAGGGTTTGGTCAAAGGTTACTAAGCTAAATGTTCCCCCTGTCATTGCCAGTGCATTGGTAGTCGGCAACATATTAACCACACTGGCTTGTAATGTACCCGCCTGGATCGTCGTGAGCCCAGTGTATGTTTTGGGCATGGTTGCATAAACCAATGTCCCAGCACCGGTTTTAGTAACACCACCTGTTCCACTTAAGGTTCCGATACCGCCTATGGTAATAGTATTCGCTGTATTGTTAACAGTAAGTAAATTTGCGCCTAAAGAACTGATATCAGGTAATACAATAGTTAAATTTTGAGCACCCCCTATAAAAGAAGGGGCGGTTAACATAATGCTATTCGTAATCGAAGCAGTAGTATTGGATCGTAGAGTACCTCCACTCAAAGTCAATAATCCTGTTCCTATAGCCATATTACTGCCTACTGTAATAAAACCTGAAGTACTAGGATTACCTGTACCTAGAAGTGTGCCACCGCTATAGTTATTTGCACTATTTATAACTAAATCGCCTGCACCTTGTTGTGAAATACTACCCTGCCCTGTAATACCTGCTACTAAGGGATTACCATTTACAGTTTGTGTAACACCTGCTGGGGATTGAAACTGAACGGTAACACCAGCACCTATAAATAAATCTGCGCCACCCCGACTACCATTATTAGCCCCAGCACCTGACTGAACAAAGCTATTACTAAACGCCTGATCTTGTGTACTGCTAATCGTTAGCGTTGATGCTACCCCACCGTCTTCCGTTCCCCCTGCAAATATAGCGCCCCCAAATCCAGCGCCACCGCCGCCTGTTGTTGTATCGCCGTCCCCACCCCCCAATGCAGGTGCACCCCCATCTGTGCCCCCAGCCCCACCTCCTGAAATACCATAACCGCCACCACCGCCAAATCCTCCTGCACCACCTATATTCTGCCCCGAACCGCCACCACCGCCATAACCTCCGATTGCACCTGAAGTGCCAGCAACCCCACCACCACCACCACCTCCGAAACCTCCTTCGCCGGGAAGAGGATGTTCATCAGTACCCCCATCCATGCCCCCTACTCCTCCCCCAGCACCACGTCGGCTAGAAGCGCCGCCACCACCACCACCACCTGCATTTATACCCCCCAACCCTCCGTTACTAGAATTTCCCCCCGATGCAGCGTTTATAATTAAACCTTCAACACCATTATTACTGATTGTTGAACCGCCTAAACCTGATACCCCGCCGCCGCCGCCGCCAATCGCTGGTCCTTCATTGCCAATTCCACCATTACCATTCAATAAGCCACCGCCTCCTGCGAAAGCACCATTCGTTCCATCTCCACCTATGGCCTGATTACCACTAAAATTCACATTAGTTAAATTGACAATCATCGCCTGGTTGATAAATAATGCACCACCAGCACCCATACCACCGCCACCACCAGTACCCCCTTGTGCCACGCCATTTTGAAGGGTTAAAGAACCACTAGTACCTCCCAGGATATTGACAGCTATAGGGGTGGGTGTATAGGAAGGAGCAGCGCCTGCTGGTGTACCATAAACAAAGAAAATAGATCCTGTATTATTTGCATTTATTGTTAGATTAGCCGCTGGAAAATTTGTCGTGATATCCATGCTTTGGGTGATGGCAGGTAAGGCTTTAGTTAAGGTGACTGTACCGCCCCCACTTCCTAAATTAAAAACAACTCTATTCCCCGAGCCTAAATTTGCTTGAGTGAGCGCATAGCGTAATTCTCCCGCAGTCACACTTGTAAATCCTCCAGCAACAGGGTTGTCTGTAGTAAGCGTCACTAGATAATCTATAGCATGTGTAGGTAAAGAAACGGCTAGGATACCTATTAGCCCAAGGGCAATTCGAGTAATCTGAATCTTGCAGGACGATAAAAACGATAAAAACGATAAAGAAAGGCTAAATAATCTTTCCATGATAATCTGACTCCTTATTTACATCCTGTAAACGATACGCTTTGTAGAATCTTAATCTACGGAGGTGTTTTTAAAGCAATTAAATGATCTAAAACTCTCAACAAACCTTCAGCACTGCCAGCCATTACTGCAGAAGTCGCAAAACTACCTGCAGGCGTATTTACTACAAAATAAGGACTTATGGTAATTTGATAGGCAAGGCTTAATTCTGAACTCTGCGTAAACTGCCTGTTTACAGCAAAAGAACGATAAGTATCCATAAATGCGGTAGGATCAATCCCTCGCACTTTTACAAAATCTTCCAATACTCCCTCTTTAGAAAAATCAATATGATTTTGATTAACGGCTGTAAAAAAATCAGCATCTAATTTATCTGATAAGTCCATCGTTTTAAGGGCATAATATATTTTAGCCAATGGTTCCCAAGAAGGATGAAACACCACAGGCACCCGATACATCACAATCGGTGTCTGGCTGCCAGGGGCTTCTTTAAGTTTTGCCCATTGATTAACCACCGGATAAAGTTGCTGGCACCCATAACACCCATAACTGAAAAAAGTAATTATCTGAATTTTTCCAGGATCCTGCTCGATAAAAGCTTGCACACGAGGATTTTGAGAAACAGCAATGGGCACGCGATGATATTGTTTCCCTTCTTCAATCACTGCAGGAACAGGCACAGGTGTTTCTACAGCAGTTTGGACCGCAGGCTGTGTCGGCGCTTCTTCTGCATTCGCCATAGACTGCAAAGTCCATAAACCTAAGGCCAAAAGGCAGCTGCCATAAACTAATTTTTTAATGTAAACCTGATGCATACTCACTCACTGCTTGAATTTCTTCATCCGACATCCGTTTTGCGATGTCTCTCATAATACCGTTTGGATCACTGGAACGAGTACCCGTACGAAACTTTTTAAGCTGCGTTGCAGTGTACTCAGCTTGCTGACCGCTTAACCTGGGATAGTTTGCCGGAATATTGCCATCGCCCGTGGGCCCATGACACGCTATACAAGCGCTAACCCCTGTTTTCAAATTGCCACCTCTGTAGATTTTTTCGCCTAAGCTAAGCAATTCCTGTTTTGCCCCCCCAGGTGTGGCTTTTTGACTGGCATAAAAACTCGCTAACTCTTGAATATCTTCATCACTAAGACCTTGGGCCATGGCAACCATGCTTGGATCGTTTCTACCCCCTTTGTCAGCCTTTCTAAATTCCTTTAACTCTTTAATTATATAGTCTTCATGCTGACCCGCAAGTTTTGGCCACATTCCAACGCTACTATTTCCATCTACGCCATGACAGGCTGCACAGACTTCCGATTTTGCAGGTACTTTTCCAACAATAGAGGGTGTAATAGCGGTAGGAGTAGAGGGCGTGGGCAAGAGGGTAGGAACTTCTGCGACTACAGCCATACTGACAAAAACAGTTAAGCTGAATAACTTTTTCGCTAAAAGCTTTATTACCATCCCTTGTCTCCTGTCTCAACACCCATTTTCAAAATGATCATATAAAGGTTATTATACCGAATGGCCATCTTAAACTACAATCAAATACACTTTTTAAAAAGCGCGGCATATTTTTCCCAATGTCCACAGGATACAGGAAGCGAAGTTGCCTTTGCTGGACGTTCTAATGCAGGTAAATCCTCTGCTTTAAACACCCTTACCGGCCATCATCGTTTGGCGCGCACCAGTAAAACCCCCGGCAGGACTCAGTTACTCAACTTTTTCGAATTGGATCCCCTGCACCGTTTAGTCGATCTCCCTGGATATGGTTACGCTAAAGTACCCGATGCGGTTAAAGAGAAGTGGGGAAAATCTATAGCAGAATATATTGTTAATCGAGAAAGTTTAAAAGGCATTGTATTGCTGATGGATATTCGTCATCCCTTAAAAGAATTTGATTGGGAAATGATTGAATGGACGGGTTCTCAAAATTTACCGATACACATTTTGTTAACCAAAGCTGATAAATTAAAAAAAGGAGCGGCTCAAAATACGCTATTAAAGGTCACTCGAGATCTTATCCAACACGCCGACTTTGTTTCGGTACAATTATTTTCTTCTTTCACAGGGCTTGGTATTGAAGCCCTGAAAGCCAAATTAAATGAGTGGTTAATCTGTCAAGAAACTTAAAACACAACGAGCACTGCATTATGTCTACTATTCCCCCTTCACCTTTTGTTTTAATCGATGGCTCCTCGTATTTATTCAGAGCGTATCATGCACTGCCACCCTTCACCAATTCTAAAGGCCAACCTACAGGGGCTATTTATGGTGTGGTGAATATGCTAAAAAAAATAATGACAGAATATTCCCCTCAAAAAATGGCCGTGGTCTTTGACAGTAAAGAAAAAAATTTCAGACATGCGCTATACGAGCCTTATAAAGCCAATAGAACGGTAATGCCCGATGAGCTTCAAACCCAAATTGCACCTTTACATGCGCTGATACAAGCCATGGGAATCCCTTTGATTATTATACCCGGCATAGAAGCCGATGATATTATTGGCACCCTAGCAAAACAAGCCAAACAAAAAGGATTGTTCACTTTAATTTCTACAGGCGACAAAGATTTTACACAGCTGGTATCCGATGATCATATTATCTTAATCAACACCATGAGTAATACGATTTACAATCGTGAAAAAGTCATTGAAAAATTTGAAGTCCCTCCCGAATCGATGGTGGATTATTTAAGTTTAATTGGGGATTCTGTGGATAATGTGCCCGGTATTCCCAATGTAGGGCCTAAAACAGCCGTAAAATGGTTAAAGGCTTATCATACATTGGATAATATTATTGCGCACGCAGATGAAATAACAGGCAAAGTAGGCGAAAACTTAAGAGCAAACCTTGGCGTATTACCTTTATACAAAGAACTGGTGACTATTAAAACGGATATGGATATTGCTATCAGTCCTGAAAACACCCCTGAGTATTTTGAATTAAAACAACCTGATCTCACTCGATTAAGAAATTTATATACTGAACTTGAATTTAAATCCTGGTTACAAATGCTCAATAAAATGCCCATAACACCCGAATTTTCTGCTGTTGAAACCGTTGAAATTAACGAGCAAATCACAAAAGATTATCAAATTATTTTAAGCATAGAACAATTAAACACCTGGGTTCCAAAATTAAAAAATTCATCTATCCTAGCTATTTCTACTAAAACTTCAACTGCCAATTATATTTCGGCTTCGATTGTAGGTATTGCTTTTGCCATTCAAGCTCAGGAAGCCATTTATATTCCCTTTGGACATGATTATATGGATGCCCCTTCTCAGCTAGAATCCAGAGTTGTATTAGAAGCTTTAAAACCCTTATTAGAAGATTCGAATTTACTTAAAATAGGACATAATATTAAATACGATATAGAAGTACTGGCCAATCATGAGATTAACTTAAAGGGTATCGCTTTTGATACGATGTTAGAATCTTATATTGTGCACAGCACTTCTGGGCAACATACCCTAGATGCTCTTGCACAACGTATCTTAAAATACAGTGCTACATCTTATGAAAATATCGCAGGCAAGGGTGTTAAAGAAATTGCTTTTAACCAAATCCCTATAGAGACAGCAGGCGCTTATGCTACCGAAGAAGTCGATCTCATTTTGCAAGTACATCAACTTTTATGGAAAACTTTAGAGAGCTTACCCAAACAAAAAAATGTTTTTCAAACGATTGAAATGCCTTTAGTTCCCGTGTTGGCACGTATGGAACGTCATGGGGTTTTAATTGATCCTGCACGTCTGGCCCAACAAAGTGTCGAATTACAACATCGCATGCAAGCAGTAGAGCAAGAAGTGTTTAGTTTGGCCGACGAAATGTTTAATTTGAATTCCCCTAAACAATTACAAGAAATCTTGTTTAGCAAATTAAAATATCCTGTTCTTGAAAAAACACCCTCTGGCCAAGCTTCTACTTCAGAACCCGTTCTACAAGAATTAGCGCTCAATTATCCTGTGGCAGCCCTTATCTTAGAATATCGCAGTCTTAGTAAATTAAAATCCACCTACACCGATGCCCTGCCTGCTCAAATTAACCCTCAAACAGGCAGGGTACATACTTCTTACCAGCAAGCGGTAACTTCTACCGGTCGATTATCTTCAACTGATCCCAATTTACAAAATATTCCCATTAGAGGTAACGAAGGCAGAAGAATACGAAGCGCTTTCATTGCACCTCGCGGCAAGAAAATAGTGGCTGCCGATTACTCCCAAATAGAATTGCGCATTATGGCTCATCTTTCCCAAGATAAAGGCTTACAAGAAGCTTTTGAACAAGAAATCGATATTCATAACATGACTGCAGCAGGGGTATTCAATGTCCCTTTAGAAGCCGTCAGTGATGAACAACGCAGGCAATCCAAAGCGATTAATTTTGGATTGATGTATGGCATGTCGGTGTTTGGCTTGGCTAAGCAATTAGGCGTTTCGCAAGAAGAAGCTAAGAAAACTGTTGATAATTATTTTAATTATTTCCCAGGCGTAAAACAGTTTATGGATAAAACTCGACAAGAAGCTTTTGAATCCGGTTATGTAGAAACTGTGACTGGAAGACGCTTATATCTACCCGATGTAAAATCGCCGAAAATGAATATTAGAAAAGCGGCAGAGCGTGCGGCGATTAATGCGCCCATGCAAGGCACCAATGCAGATATTATTAAATTGGCGATGATTCAAATTGATGAACTCATTCACGAAAAAAAATGGGATATGCATATGATAATGCAAGTCCATGATGAGCTGGTATTTGAAGTTTCTGAAACTATTTTGCCAGTGGCTATTGCTAAAATAAAAGAAA
This sequence comes from uncultured Francisellaceae bacterium, assembly GCA_945956915.1. Classification (GTDB taxonomy): domain Bacteria; phylum Pseudomonadota; class Gammaproteobacteria; order UBA6186; family Azoamicaceae; genus CAMFJH01. Next base: position 44,374 of record CAMFJH010000004.1, read on the forward strand.
TCATGGAAAATGTTATTAAGCTGTCAGTTAAGTTACATGTAAATATAGGTGTGGCAGATAATTGGGAAGCTGCACACTAGGAGAGTACTTACACACGATGTCAACAGAAAATTTCTCATCTACAGCCCCTGCTTTAAAACCCCGTCTCTGGAGTAACACTCAGTGGCAAGCAGTTTATTGGAAGTTTTTATCCTGTGCGTGTTTTGCAGGTATCAACAGTGTGGTTCGCTATTTAACCAAAATATGCCCTGCAGGTGTTTTAGACTCTGAATCGGTGATTATCTTTTTTCAAAATCTATTTGGCACTTTATGTTTATTAAGCTTTTGGATTTTTAATCAAAATACCTTTAGTTTTTCGCTTCGCACCATACGCTATCCTTTGTACCATAGCATACGAATTCTTACGGCTATATTAGGCATATTACTGTGGTATAAGGCTCTGAAATATATTCCCCTTACCGAGGCTCTGGCTTTAAATTTTACAGGTCCTATTTTAACCGTTATAGGGGCATGGCTTTTCTTAAAAGAAAAAATGACGCTTCAACGTTTTTTATCCATCAGCTTGAGTATCACAGGTGCTTTTATCATTTCGCGCCCTGATTTAGCTTTTAATGCCAGTAGTACTTTTGGCTGGGCAGTTCTTTTACCCATTGGTTCTGCATTGGTATTGGCTGTTTGTAAATTAATGGTACGCAAATTAGGTTCTTTAGGTGAAAAGCCACCCACACTAACCGCTTATCTTCTGATTTTTATGACACCCTGCTCTTTACTTTTTGCCCTAACTGAATGGCAAACGCCCAGCGCACATCATTGGCCTTGGCTTATTTTGCTGGGATTACTGGCAAGCCTAGCGCATCTTTCTTTTGCAAAAGCCTATGCCTTGGCTGAAGTGACTTTCTTAACGCCTTTTGGTTTTTTAAGATGCTTTTTAAGCGCTTTGATGGGATATTTGTTTTTCAGTGAATTCCCCGATAAACCTGCAGTTTGGCTAGGTATTGCTATGATATTTGGCAGTATTTTTATTTTACATTACAAAAATACCCTACCTACAAAAGCACAAACTCAAGCTTAACATTCTACTATTTTAATGCTATCTTATTGTCTTTCTAAGCTTTTTTTGGCCTTGTATTCTGTTATTGATTCCCTTCTAGCCGGATTGCTTGAAGGCAATATGGGCTGTATCGTTTTGATTGGGACAGGTGATTCAGGTGCTAATGCATTTTCAAGCGCACCTAAAGTTTCCAATCTTAGCTGCATCATTTCACGCATGAGAGGACTATAGTTAGAATCCGGTATTTCAAGTGCAGCTTTTATTTGCTTAAAGTCGCTCAGATTAAGTAGTATTTTGACTATGGCCGCATCTCCTAGCGTTGCCGCTAGTGTGAGATCGGCCGGGCCCATTTGCTTGTCTCTCATCACGTCTTGAATTACAGCATAGTATTTCTTCTGAGTCAACATACTTACTATCTGTACCTCAGATCTTGTAATTGCTTCTAAAAATTGTTTATACAAAACAAACTTTGAAACATTATCAAGGTGCTCAATTTGTCGATACGTTTTTTGATCATTTTCTCCAGAAGATATCTTTTTAGATAAATGTATTATCAATTCACGTGCAGCAATCGCATAATAAAGCGCTTCCGACATCCCATAATCTTGAATCTGCGTTACCCTCAAGATTAATTGTTTTGTTATTTGATTGATACTTTTATGTTCTGGCTTTTGTTCTTTGATCCACAGATGAGTTAAAAGAAGCAACATATAATAATGTGAGCTTTCTTGCGTTTTTTCTGGAGTCAGTGCTTCATCAAATACAATATCTCGCAGTTTAGCATTACGTTCAACAGTTTGAACGGCTATTACTAAAAAAGTTTCAGCTTTTTTTGGATGGCTAAAAATACTATCCCAGGCATTTATTAAAATTCCATCCGTGTCTTCAAAAGATATAAATAAAAATCCTTTATTTCCCAATAAATTTTCAACATTAGAAGGGCTTAAATCTTCCAACATCCGTCGAATAAAGTTCACCTCACTATATCTTGCACTGGGATCTGTAGATAAACTTTTATTATCAGCTATAGCCAAATGCCTTTCTTTGATTTTTCCTTCTATGGATCGATAGTTATTTGCCACAGCGATTCTAAGCGCATTAAATAGAATTTTTAAATTGTCAATGTGTGGAAGTAATTGATCGACTATCTCTTCTCGGTTCCATGTTACAGCACGATCAAGAAAAGAAAGTTCATTTTCATCTATCCTATTAAGCGCTGTAGGGGAGAGCGCTTTGATTATACACTCTGCTTTTTTTGTCTCGTTATTTTTAATGGATTCTATCATTAATGCGCGTTGAGCCATAGCATAATAAGATTCGTCAGATATTCTACCTACGACTTTTTGGTCTTTTAGGGTGACACTAAAAATTAACTCCTTAACGATTTGATTTATTTTTTGAAATTCAGGCTCTTTCTTAAACAACCAGAGCTTACTCATGCAAACCATTCTGCAGTAATGAACACTGTTTCGCGTTTCTTCTAAGCCCTTCTCATCAAGAATCAATTGTAACTTTCGTTCATACTCAGGGTTTTGCGGGTTCACAGCAGTTATCAAAAACAATTTTGTTTTATCTTCATCGTTAAAAATGCTATTCCATAGCGTCGTAGGATGTTCATTTTCATCTGCAAACGGCAAAAATAAAAGCTTTTCGAAAACAACATCTTTTTTATTAAATAAATTTTTAACATTTTTAAGACTAAAGTCTTGCAACACAGTCTTAATAAACAAAAGATATTGCTCTTTAATATCAACAGATAACTTGGGTGTCACTAAAGCTTTTACTAAGGATTCTGGTTTAGATGGCAGAAAACATTCAAAACCTTCCGGCAATTTCACATCCGGCGATAATTGTATATCACTGGCTTTTAGGTTCTCATTTTCAAATATCTTTTTGGCTTTTTGCAAAAAGGAAATTTTTTTCTTTTTATGTAAACCTTCTGAAAGGGCTTGTTGAATAAACTCATTGCATCGTGTAATCCAATCGATATGATTTTGTTCTGCTGATCGTAGAGTTGTAGATTCTACTTCATATTTTTGTTCTTCTTGTACAGTCATTTCTTGAATACATAGATTATCTCGTACTTTGAGATCCAACAGCTGCTCTAAATCATTGCATTTATCAATATCCAATGATTCTACAGCACGGCTTAAGATAACATATATTTTGTGAAGTTCTAAAACCAACTCTTCTCCTGGGACACTTTCTTCTTTATTTTTGGGCCGGGTAGATTTTTGAGTATTTGCTTTTAGCTTGGGACGTTTTTCCAATATGGACTTCACCTTCTTAAGAATATCACCCACAATAACAAGATGTGTGTATTCTAAGCCACAAATTTCATCTGCAGTTAAAACAAGAGGTGTATCGAGTGCTTTTTGCAAAACTTCTGCTTCTTCATCACTGGCTGTTACAAAAGCCATATTAGGATTATTTGCACATAATAGTTTATATTTTTCGATAACTTCGAGTTCAAGATTTCCTGTTTCAGAATTAAAGCCTTTAAAATAATTGACTGATCCACGGATGGTATTAGGCGGTATCTGAACCTCTTTACTTGCAAATGGATCGGTGCTTGGACAGCAGGTGTATTGAAATCTTAACCATTCTGTAAGCAATTTTGCAACCGCTTGGGATGCTCGATAGGAAGTCATAAATGCATGCACTTTAAATGCTTCTGGCTCTGCTTTAGCCCTGAAATTAAAAATTTGTCTAAGATGTTCTAAAGGCAATAAAATATCATATAAGCCTTGATCACTGTCTCCGGCTGCTTGAATTTTGCAGCCCAGCGACAAAACAGCAGAAAGAAATAGTTTGGGATAATTATGCACCTCATCCAAATACAGCGTATGAATATTCTGTTTTCGTAGTGCAGGCAATAAATCATAGAAATTCAAATCATAACCCAAGCGCTTACCCAAGGCTTGTGCTCTTTGATAAGCGGCAGAAGGCATTATTGTATCCGAAAGTACTTCCTCAGTATCTTTTGGAATGTGACTTCCCATCAATTCTTCAGTACAATATTTTGCATAAATATCAAATCGTTTTTCTCTGGCTTTAACATCTTTTTTAAAGAAAGATCGCTGCGATGGTAAATCATGCGTGTATGCCTTTTTGGTTTCACAACAGGCTATTGTGTTACACTCTTGATACAATAGAATATAGTAATCTTCAGCTTCCAAAGATTTTTTCTTATCTTGATTTTTGGGTTGTTCTACAGGAATGTTCTGCATTTGGCACCAAACTATAAAATCATCTACACTTCTTCGTGCTGTGATAAGAGTATTTTTTTCTATCTCTTCTTTAGACTCTAACTCTAGCATGGCAATCACAGGATCTATGGCTTTAGCAAAAGTTTTAAGATCTTGAACACATAAAAATCGGTATTCAGATAATTCAAAGGCCAACCCAGCAGTGGCAATTTTCTCTGCAAGTTTAAAATTAGGTGTTAAAAAGATATGTCTTTGTTCCTCTCCCTCTTTTATTTCACCTTGTGACAATAATTGTTGTTTACAGGCTTCTTTACATAATTCTTGTAAATCGGTCGTTTTCCCACTTCCAGGGATACCATGTATTAAATGACTGCGAAATATATCAATCGCTGCTTCTTGTATATCATCCAGTTTAATTAGATGAGTGCCTGTCCATCGTAGGGGCGTAAGCTGATTTCCACAATTATCGAGTAATTGTTTTTCTACGTGTTGCCTATCGCTTTCATTTTGAAAGTTATCGAATGCTGCATCAAATTGTTTAACATCTTCAAGTTTAAGATCCTTTACCCCTATCGAACGTAAATACACATTTAAATACTGTTGATTTTTTAATATGCGATCTTGCTTTTGATGAGATAAGTAGGCCAATAATTGAGGCTCTTGTGTTTTTTCATCTAATTTAAAAAATATTCGATCGTGAATATTCACACGAGCTTTAAAGAAATGTGAATGCCCTCTTAAAGGTTGAATATCTAAACCTTTAGAGCCCTCTTTTATCTTTGCAATCAGATTTTTAGCTAATTTTGGATCTAAGGCACCATCTAAATACTTCATAATATATACCTTCCACAAATAATTATACGGCAGTATACCATGTCTGTTTTATAAAAACAACTAAAAATTTAATCCAAATACGAATTAAATCAATAAATAAGATGTCGCTTTTCCTTCTCCTTGTTTTCGAATAAGACCTAAGTTTATTAATTCCTTTAGCTCTCGTATGACAGTATCTGGGCTTATATGATGTGCTGCTACAATATCCTTTTTAGTCAATTGCTTACGCTCAACAAAAGAGTAATAAATCGCTAACTGTCGAGTTGTTAAGTTCGCAAGATTAATATCTGGAATGCGTTTATAAAAACGAATATCAAAAAAATTCGTTGCCTTCACTTCGAGGGGTGGATTGTTATTTTCTAATAACGCTTCTTGCATACGTTCAAAACCACTGCCTACACGCTCAATGTATCCGGCACGGTGCAATAAATCAGCAATTAATCGATTACGTCTTATACTACGACGACCCAAGTCAGCAATGGTTAAACCAGGATATAACCCGCCTGGATTTTCAATATCAATATAGTCAGGATACATATGAATATAAATATGTGAACCATCATATAAATAATCTCTATGCGTGACCGCATTAATGATGGCTTCGCGAATAGCCGTTGGAGGATAATCATAAAGTTCTTGTCTCATTGCAGATTGGCTTCCATCAATATGTATACCCATACTCATATGACGTAATACAAACATCATACTTTCTTCAATTTGCGAGATAGGTGACCCTATAAAATCTTTTTTATCAATGATAGAAAACCGATCATTTGTTTTATATTTGACTGCAGTAATAAATGCTTCAGGATAATACGCTTGAGGATTTTTCGCAAAAAATAAAACACCAGCATGGGTCATTAACAAATGGGATTCTAGTTTTTTAGCTAAATTTAAGCTGAGTAAAATATCATCTTGTGGTGCTTTTAAATAAAGCTCACTTTGTTTAAGATAAGCTTGAAAAGCTTCCTTAGAAAAATCCTGAGGGTAATTAAATTTTTGGTTAAAAATTTCATCAAAATGTATTTTACCTAATTGATTAATAAATTGTATAATTTCATCTCGCTTTAATTTTTGAGAATTAGGGCCGATACGTAAGAAAAAACCATCCGTGCATTTATAAGGTTTATTATCTCCTTCTTGGACTGAGATAACCAACACGCCTTGTTCTGGATATTTATGAAGCTCAATCTGAATACTGGGATCGCAATTACGGGCAATATCCTGTATCTGGCTCAACAATCTGTTGGTGATTTCAACCCCCTTTATTTCACCATCATCGCTTACACCCACTAATACTTCTCCGCCGGCAGCATTGGCAAAAGCAACGATTTCCCGATCAAGATTTGCTAATCTCTCTTTGAATTCTACTTTAAACCCTTCGCCTTCTTGGCATTTCAGTTTTAAATCAAGCATTTTATTCACTATAAATGACCTCTTTATCCAGTAAGCTGGGCTTAGTGTATAATTAAATTCTGAAAAAGTCAATTATTTGCGTCGCAAATACGTCGCATTTGCGACGCAAAATTTTATCAAATAATAGATTCTTTAAATTTCTCTAGTTTTATCAATATGTTATTAATTCAAAATGGTGTACCAAAGAAGCCTGCCATTTATAAAATACCCTTATACTCTGATGCTAAACGTTTAAGATCCAGTTGATTTAAAAATAACGAATAAGACATCCAGGCACTTAAAGCTGCTAAATCTTTAAATTGAGGCGGCAAATATTTAGGTGGAACCACAACCCCTTCTTCTACGAGATCATTGAGTATATGTAAATCCTCTAAGGTCGTTTTACCCACAAACAACAAGGGAATACGAGACAATAATCCTCTTTGAATTGCTAAACGAATGTAATTATAAATCAGAATAAACCCTTTGTTATAAGATAAATCTTTAGTAAAGGGCCCGTCTGTAGGCGTGCTGCCTCTAAAAACCCGCGTGGTTTTTGTATAACTGTCTTCTTCTGTATTACCTTGCTCTCTAAAAAAATTAAACACATCTAGAAAATCAGCCCCCTGTTCTACCATGTTTATCGCCTTTACGCGATCAATCAACCGTTGTAAACGCTCAGGATTAGACGAGAAGGTAAAGATTTCCATAATAATGGCTAATCCCTCTTGAGTCACAGTAGAAGAAGGAGGCCCTTTACTTAAAAAAGTACAGGTGGGCTGACTTAAACCATTCAAGGTGGTGCCTAAATGCACCCATCCTTCATGTACTTCTAAAACACGAATTTCTCGTTTAGAAAATTTTGCACCGTTGCGAATTTTAATACACTCGGCTCCCGCTGCTGCATCTGCTAAAATGCCATCACTTAAGATAATCTGAATCGGTGTGTTTTTGTCAGCAAAATATTTACCCAATTTTTTGCTCAATTGCTCAACCACTTGTTCACCATTGTACTTTTTTTTATCTTTCTCCCCGTAAGTTTGCTTTTGAATATAAGACAATGAATTCGAAACAACCAAGGCTAAATCTTGTAGCGTCGGAGCACCTGCATAAAAAGCATCATCTGAACTTCCATATAATTGCTGCGCATAGCGAGAAAAATATTTATTGCCTCGATTTTGCAGCATTAATACCACCGTACTGTATTCCCTACAGATACGCTGCATAATAGAACCTACACTGCTAAACTGACCTAGCTGTCTGCAAATATCCCTCTCAATTTGGTAAAATTCTTCTATTTTGGCTTGAGGATCAAATTTGAGAGGGTTTTTGTCATAATAACTTTCGCTCACAGCAGGCAAGGCTTTACATTTTTGCCTAAAAAAAGTCTCTTGAATTTCAGCATCCCACTTTATGGCATCTAGAATGCGTATAGGTCTCTGAGCTTGTACAATGCGATCGGATAAGGCACGGATCATTTGATGGTACATGTTATGGGTGCTCATACTTAAACCTCTTCTTACTTTTGCCTTATCTCTAAAATATAGCATATTTGTAGGTTGACTACATTAGCAAAAAACAGGATACTGTTCTTTTGATTGATTAAACAGTATTTTAGGCGCAAAGCCTGTAATAATGGTTAAATTAAATGATAAGGGTAGCAAATGAATACGATTGTAAAACATTTTATTAAGCCTTTAAGTGCATGCCTCACATTGATAGGCTGCCTTTTATTAGCCATTATTGCCCTAGTATTGATTAATCCCAGCGCGGTTACTAGGCTGGCTCAAGATTCCATTCAAAAAATTGTGCGCCAACACACCGATGAGAAAGTTAAAATTGGCGTAATTCATTGGGGCATTTTTCCCTTAACCATTAAAGCACACAATGTCTGCATCCTAGATAATGATCCTGACAAATCCTTAATTTTAACCTTAGAAAATGTACAACTTAAACCCAATATTTGGCGTTTTTTATTAGGCGATTATTCCGGTACAATGGATATTCGTATTAATAATGCACTTTCTCTACAAGCAGATTCGAAATGGTCTGCTGAAAATCAAAGCTTGGCTTTAAATAATGCTATTTTTAAATACACTTTAGCCAATAAAGATCCGATTATCTTACGTGGCCATTTTCAAGTGAGCACACGCGAACGCACTTTAAACGGCCTATTACAAGGCCCAAACATGCGAGAGGCCATCGTCAATTTCGAGTTGCAAAACACTGTAGTAAACGCGCCACCCACAGGCCATCTCAAAATTTCTGTCACAGAAGGCAATATACCCGGCATTGCACTGATACCTTTGCTGGAACATATACAAGCTTCTGTTCAATCGTTCATCAAATTACCGTTTAAGCAACAATTGGTTGAATCCACACTCATGCTGGATACTGAATTATCAGAATGGAAAACGCAAGCCAATACGCATCAAGCCTTATCCACCCCTTTTACAGTCTTAGAAGCAACAGCGACTCTAGATAAGGGTATATTGATCAATCAAGATCTTAGATTAACACAAAAAAGCTTAAGCATTAAAGGCCATGGCACTATGAATCTAAGTGATGGCTCTCTGGATTTTCATGCTCTAGCAACCTTAAATTCTGATCCCGCAAATGAGAATAAGCATAATCAAGAAGCGCAAGCATTTTTTAATAACACCCCCTTAAAAATTGCTGTAAGAGGCAGTTTACAAGACCCTTTGATTCATCCTGAATTAACTGCTTATTTTAAAAGTGCGGTTCAACAACTCAGTCACAACACGCCAGAGCAAAAACAAGCGGTTGAAGAATCTTCTATAAAAACTTTTGAAAATTTATTTGAAACCCAACATTCATTTTAATTTAGCATGTCTTTTCACAAAAAAATTTTAAACTGGTTTGATAAGCATGGCAGACATGATTTGCCTTGGCAAATCAATCCAACGCCCTATAGAGTCTGGATTTCTGAAATTATGTTACAACAAACACAAGTTGCAACAGTAATCCCCTATTTCCAACGATTCATTATTCAATTCCCGGATATCAAAACCCTAGCTTTAGCGCCTTTAGACAGTGTCTTAGAGCTCTGGACAGGACTTGGGTATTATTCTAGAGCACGGAATTGTCATAAAACAGCACAATTAATACAAGCAAATTACCAAGGCATTATGCCAGATACTTTAGAAGCAATAATGGCCTTCCCGGGGATCGGCCGTTCTACTGCAGGGGCCATTTTGGCCTTAAGCTTCCAAAAACGATTCCCCATTTTGGATGGTAATGTAAAACGTGTTTTATGCCGCTATTTTGCTATTGAAGGGTGGTCGGGGCTACCTGCTGTCACTCAAAAACTATGGGGCATAGCAGAAATCTTAACCCCAAAAAATCGGGTTCACCATTATACTCAAGCCATGATGGATTTAGGGGCTACTGTTTGTAAACGCTCAAAACCAAATTGTCAGGTGTGTCCTTTAAAAAATACTTGTGAGGCTTATCAAAACAATACTGTAGCACTTTATCCTTTTCCTAAGCCTACTCAAGCTAAACCTACTAAAAGTACCCGCCTCTTAATGTTTATTCACACAGAAGATGAAGAACAGGTATTATTATATAAAAGACCCAGTACAGGCATTTGGGGTGGACTTTGGAGCTTTCCTGAATGTGAGTTTGAAGATACTCAGCAAATTCAAAAATGGATCCAAAAACATTATAACTTTAAAGTTAAAAAACTAACAACGTTGCCAAGTTTTAGACATTGCTTTACCCATTTTAATTTAGACATATCTCCAATCTATGTAGAAATCAAACTGAGTTCCAAACAAACTATTGATAAAGATTCTCATTATTGGCATACAATAGGTAAACCCTTAAATCGAGGCATTGCGGCGCCTATAAAACGATTACTGGAAGCCTTGGAAAATAAAGTTGACGCTTAAAGATAAAATGGTGTTAAATAGCCATTCATCTACCCTTTAGGCCAGATAGCTCAGTCGGTAGAGCGAGGGACTGAAAATCCCTGTGTCGCTGGTTCGATTCCAGCTCTGGCCACCACAGACCTTAATTACAGCTATCACTTATTTCGCAATCGATTCGCATATTGTTTTTATTTTTGCTATAGTAATCTTGGTTACGATAACAGAGGTTACTATATGAAATTTTATAATCGTGAACTTGAATTAGAGACTCTAAGCACTTTGCTCTCGCATGCTGGCAAGCAAGCCCAAATGGTCGTCCTTACCGGACGTAGGCGCATGGGAAAGACTTTACTCGTACAACATTTTGCAAAAACTCATCCTCAAAATCCGTGTTTATATTTTTTTGTATCTAAAAAAGCAGAGTCCTTGCTATGTGAAGAATATTTGGATGAAATTAAAAGTACTTTTGACCTGCCTATTTTTGGAGAAATTAAAACATTTAACAAATTATTTGAGCTCTTACTCTCTATTGCACAAAAACAAAAATTCATATTAATTATTGACGAATTTCAAGAATTTTATAATATTAATTCCACTGTTTATTCTGATATGCAAAAACTATGGGATTTAAATAAGCATACCAGCCACTTACAACTTATACTAGTGGGGTCTGTTTACTCTTTAATGCATAAAATATTTGAAAACAATAAAGAACCTTTGTTTGGGCGCGCAGATAGAATTATGCGTTTAAAGTCTTTCTCTATACAAACATTATCTTCTATATTAGATGAAAATCAAATATTATCATCTAAGACATTATTTGATTACTATATTTTTACAGGTGGCACACCTAAATATGTAGATTTATTTCTATCGAATCAGGCTTATGATTATAACACCATCTTAAACTTTATTTTATCTATCAATTCACCTTTTTTACATGAAGGAAAACATGTACTTATAGAGGAATTTGGAAAAGATTATTATACATATTTTTCCATATTGCAACTTATAGCAACTGGATACACTGGCAGAGGGGAATTGGAATCTATTTTGCAAAAAAATATCGGCGGGTATTTAGAACGATTATTGATAGATTATGCGGTGATCGCCAAACATAAGCCTATCAATGCAAAAGAAAATTCTAAGTTACAAAAATATAAGCTTATAGACAATTTTTTAAATTTCTGGTTTAGATTTATTTACAAAAATTTTAGCACTATAGAAAATGAAAACTTTGATTACGTAAGGAAGATAATTGATCGTGACTTTACAACTTATTCAGGTGTTATGCTAGAAAAATTTTATCATGAATTGTTTTGGGCTAGCAAAAAATACAATAAAGTTGGTTCTTATTGGGAAAAAGCTAATAAAAATGAAATTGATCTAGTGGCTATTAATGATATGGATAAAATCTGTGTGATTGCTGACATTAAATTAAATAAAACAAAATTAAATATCCCTCTATTAAAGCAAAAATCCAAGGCACTGATAGCATCATATTCAGGATACGACATTCAATGGGTAGGACTGAGCTTAAACGATCTTAGCTCTGAATTAAATGCTTAAGAGAATGAAAAATATTTAGGTAGTGCTGAGAATATTAAACTTAAGATAAATAATAGTGCGGATACAACTACAATTGAAGGGCCTGCAGGCCAATCCCACCACCCAGAAAAAATAATACCTAAGATCACAGAGACGATACCCAATAAGCTTGCAAGACATGCCATTTGTTCAGGACTTTTTGCAAACTGTCGAGCTGCTGAAGCAGGAACCACTAGCAATGCAGTAATTAACAGTACGCCGATTAATTTCATGGCTATCGCAAAAACAATGGCCATCATCATCATCAATATCCATTTTAAGCGTACCACATGGATACCTTCTACGGCTGCTAAGGATTCATCCGTTGTAATAGACAATAAAGGTGACCATAATTTTATGAGTAATCCCAATACAATTATATTTGTTCCATAAATCCACAGAATATCAGTATTGTTGATTGCTAAAATATCACCATACAATAGTCCCAATAAATCCATTCGGATGCCAGGTAAAGCAGTCGCTAAAATAAGCCCGGTAGCCAAAGTCGTATGAGAAATCATAGCTAAAAGCGCATCATTGGCCAGTCTGCGTTGTTGCGATAACAAGGTCAACAATGCAGCTACAATGACTGAGATACCAATCAAGCCTAAGTATAAATTGACATTCAATAATAGAGCAAAACACACGCCCAATAATGTAGAATGCGCGAGCGTATCTCCAAAATTCGACATGCGTCTCCATACGATTAACGAACCCAAGGGACCGGTAACCACAGCAATACCTGTTCCCCCTAACATGGCTTTTCCCATAAAATCTAAAGCCAATTCTAAGGACATACATCGCCTCCTAAATCATGACGATGATTGTGCGTATGGGTATACATGGCCAAACCAGCGGGCTCTTGATCACCAAATAATTTTATAAATTCTGGATGCTGGCTCACAGCACTGGGCAAACCTGAACAGCATACATGTTTATTTAAACAAATCACCGAATCCGTGCCAGCCATTACCATATGTAAATCATGAGAAACCATTAAAATACCACATTGCCATCGATCGCGAATTCGAATGATCAATTGATACAATTCTTGCTGCCCCACAACATCCACCCCTTGGGCAGGCTCATCTAAAACCAATAATTCAGGATGACTTAATAAGGCACGGGCCAATAATACCCTTTGAGATTCTCCCCCCGAAATCGCCTGCATCGGAGAAGATAATAAATGCTTAATCCCCAATTCTTCAATAATCGCATTTAAAGACGATTTCAAAGGCGCTAATTCTAAAAATCGCTGCACAGTTAAAGGCATATAAGGTTCAATGGACAATTTTTGCGGCATATACCCCATACGCAAACCCGGTTTCTTATAAATCGTCCCACTGCTAAGCGGGATCAGTCCGAGCACAGCTTTCACTAGAGTAGATTTGCCCGCTCCATTAGGACCCACCAAAGTAACAATTTCATCTTTGTGTACCTGCAAATGAATGTCTTGTAAAATAATCTGCTGCTCAATAAATATATTAAGATGACTAACATCAATAAGAAGGGAATCCTGTACATTGGGCGTATTCATGGTAGAATTGTAACACACCCCTTTCAACAAAATGAGTTAAAAATGAAACTTTTTAAAGTAAAAAATATCCTCTGTTCTTTTTTCTGCCTAGCATTTCTTTGTGCGACACCCGCTTTACAGGCAGCCAATACCCCTAAAGTGGTCGTGAGCATTCCTCCTTTGTACTCCTTGGTATGTAGTGTTATGGGTGATGTGGCTAAACCCACCGTCTTGTTACAAGCAGGTGCCTCGCCTCATCATTATGCTTTAAAACCTTCGGATGCTAAATTATTATACGATGCTGATCTGATTTTTTGGGCAGGGCCTGATCTGGAAACCTTTTTAGTTAAAATTTTAGACAATACAAAACAGTTTAAATCTTCTGTACGCAACATTGCACTGGTAGATTCTCCTGGGTTGCTATTATTGTCGATACGCACAAGTGCTGCTTTCGAACCTCACGTTCATGAAGGACATGAAGATCATCATCATGAACATCACACAGGCCATGATCACCCGGATATGCATTTCTGGTTAGATCCGCTGAATGCTAAAGTTCTAGTGGATCAGATCGCCAATGAATTATCCAAAGCTGATCCTATGCATGCGAAAACATATCAACATAATGCCCAAGTCACGCAAATAACGCTGGATAAATTGAATGACAATCTTAAAAATCAATTAAAATCTTCTAGAAAAATCCCTTTTATTGTTTTTCACGATGCCTATCAGTATTTTGAACATCGTTATGGTTTGGACGGTGTTGGCGCTATTAGCTTGAATCCTGAAATACCGCCCAGTGCAAAGCGCGTTAAACAAATTCAAGATCTCATTAAAGATACGCACGCCACATGTGTGTTTAGTGAGCCCCAATTTCAATCTAAAATTGTGCAAACGATTTTAGAAGGCACAAATGCACATACAGGTGAATTAGATCCTTTAGGACAATCTGTTCAAAATATACAAGGCTATGTAACATTACTAGAAAATTTAGCAAATGCTTTTCGTGCTTGTTTTAAAAACGAATAAATTTTTTTATTTTTTAGTCTTAATAGGGATATCGGCAGTTTGATGAGCATAAAAGCTTTTTAAACTTTCACGAATCCGTTCAGCCATTTTAGGACTTTTAAGCAAATAACAAGTTTCTAACATGCTTCGATAATCTTCATGAGATAAAATGACAGCATTATTACCATAACTTCTGGTAATAATTACGGGCTCATGTTGATCACAAGCTTGGTCAACAATAGTTTTTAAATGTTGTCTAAATTGAGTGTAACTTACCGCATCCATAATAGCCTCAAAAATAAGCAATTAATTCATCGGATCCTAAATCATGTCTGGCTTGTCCTTCTAAATCTCGAACCACTTTCCCGTGATGCATAATTAAGGTTCGACTCCCATACTCTAAGGCTTGTTTCATACAATGCGTAATCATTAAAGCTGTAAGTTCAAATTCATTCACCAGCCTTTGTGTTAAGCTTAAAACCAGTTGTTCCATTTTAGGATCCAATGCTGCTGTGTGCTCATCTAATAACAAAATTTTAGCAGGCTGCAAGGTGGCCATCAGCAAACTGACCGCTTGACGTTGCCCACCCGATAATAAGCCCATTTTATCGTGTAATCTGTTTTCCAAGCCAATGCCAAGATCGGCTAAAATGGCTCGAAACTTCTCACGCAAAGCGGTATTTAAAGCTGGAATTAAGCCTCGTATTTTACCTCTGGAATTGGCCACACTCAAATTTTCTTCTATGCTCAAATCTGCATAACTGCCCAGTAAAGGATCTTGAAACACTCGACTGATTAGGCCTGCACGTTCAAAAGGCTTCAGGTGGGTTACCTCTTTTTGATCTAGAAAAATACTTCCAGAATCAATACATATCTCACCTGAAATAATATTCATGAGCGTAGATTTGCCGGCACCATTTCCACCAATAACCGTTACAAACTCATGAGTTTTTATTTTCAACGAAAAATCTTTAAATACTTCATGCGCCAATGCACTGCCTTTTCCATAAATCACTGATATATTTTTTAACTCTATCATGATGCACCTCTGTTGCTTTGAATTTTTTTAATATTATTGGGCAAAATTCTTTTTTTAATTTGAGGCAATAATAATGCCAAAACCACCAATAATGAAGTGATCAAATTTAAATCTGAACTTTGTAACCCTGCAAAATGCGTATTTAATGCCAATGCAATGGCAATACGGTACAGTATCGATCCTAATACACAACTTAAAACCAATACCCAAATTCTTGTGCTGTGAAATAAAGTCTCACCCACTATCACAGACGCTAAGCCCATAATCAAGGTACCGCTACCCATAGAGGCATCCGCAAAACCATGGCTTTGTACAAATAAACATCCCGCCAAGGCAACAAAACCATTGCTTAAACTCAAGGTCACCAAAGTCATAAAGCCTACGTTGACACCATAACTAGGACTTACCTTTGGGTTAATGCCCGTAGCCCTTAATGCTAGACCAAATTGGCTTCTTAAAAAGAAAACCAATACAATAATTAAGACCACAACCCCAAGCCCTAAAGCAGGCAAAATAACAGAAGAGTGTGTAAATAAGGTACTTTCTATTGGCACTGCAATATTGGGCTTACCCATAATTCTAAGGTTAATAGAATACAGAGCAGTCATTGTAAGAATGCCCGAAAGCAATCCTAAAATGCGCCAACGAACATGTAAATATCCTGTGATAAATCCTGCAATAGCACCTGCTATTACCGCAGCGATTGTCGCAATAACAGGAGAAAACCCATTCACAATTAAAGTGGCACTGACTGCCGCTCCTAAGGGGAAGCTGCCGTCTACGGTTAAATCGGGGAAATTAATAACCCTAAAGGTTAAATAGACACCAATTGCCACGATCCCATATAAGAGCCCCATTTCAAGCGCACCTAAAAATTGAATTGTATTCATTTTGACTCCACGATTTGTAGTTCAGATTGTTTTAATTGCGTAGGAAGATTTAAACCCAGTTTTTTTGCTAGAGCTACATTCACCCGACTTTCTAATTTTTTAGGATGTTCAATAGGAATTGTATTGGCTTCTTCACCTTTTAAGATTCTAAGCGCCAATTCACCGGTTTCTTTTCCTATTGCTTTATAATCATAACCCACAGCACCCACAATGCCTTTTTCAACCAAACTAGGCACATTACAGAAGACTGCACCGGGTTTTAATTGCACCAAAGTCTCAATAGCAGAGACAACCGTATTATCTTGCGGGAAATAAATGGCATCCACATGCGTCATTAAACTCCGTACGGCTTCTGCAACTTCCGTGCTTGAGTTTAGGGTGGCTTCCTCAGTTTTAATGCCTTTGGATGCCAACAAAACTTTTATTTTTTCTATTGTTGAAACTGAATTCTGCTCTGCAGGATTGTATAGCAAGCCTAGGGTTTTCATTTTTGGCATCATTTCAGACATCAATTCTACTGTGGCTTCTATATCGGGTGCATCGGTGATCCCTGTGATAGGATAATGCGAAGTGCCAGGCTCTAATTGGGCTGCTTTATAATCACTCACCGCCGTAAAGACAATGGGAATCGTGCTATTGATTCGTTTGGCAGCATGTAATGTCGCTTGTGCTGAAGGTGTTGAAATGCTTATCACAAGATTAGGTTTTTCACTTAAAATCTTTGTGGCAATTTGTGCAGACAAACTGATATTCCCCTGAGCATTTTCATATAAAATGCTCAGATTCTCAGTGGGTTCAAGCACTTCCATCACCCCTGCCCGAACTTCATTTAAGGCCGGATGTTCCACAATTTGCGTAATACCAATTTTAATATCGGCATATGTATTGGATACGCCCAGTACGACTAGAATCAGACTAAAAATATAAGCGATGCGAGAACAATGAGAGACAAAAAGGCGGGCAGATAATAGCGGGTTAGAAATTATAGGCTGTTTGCAAGCTTGATTTTTGAGAGGCATGATTTTTTCTCCAATAAAATAGAATTAAGAAGTGCGTGAATTAAAGATGTGGTACTAAAAAGAAAAAACATAAAAAATGTATACATAACTATCTCCTATAACTAAGGTTTAAAAACTCATCATAACTGCTTAATCTATTAATTGCAATTTCGAATGCTCAAGCTGCATTGGAACATTCAGTGCCCATTGTTTAGCAAGCTTTAGGTTCACAACACTCTCTAAATGCCTAGGATGCGAAACCTCTATTGAAGCGGCATCTTCTCCTTTTAAGATTCTTGCGACCAGCTCGCCGGTATCCAGTCCTACTTGTTTATAATTATAACCCACGGCAGCTAAAACACCTTGAGTGATCAGGCTGGGATCATTACAAAAAATAGGGCCTGGATTTAACTGTGTAATGGTTCCAACCGCAGAAACAATGGTATTATCCTGTGGAAAATAAAAAGCATCCACTTGTCCTACTAAACTTCGTATTGCTCCTCCAACTTCTGTAGTCGAGTTTACCGTGACTTCTTGTGTTTTAATACCTTTGCTTTCTAGTAAGGTTTTAAGTTTTTGTACCGTAGACACTGAGTTGGCCTCTGCAGGATTATACAATACACCCAGGGTTTGCATTTTAGGCATCATCGCAGACATTAATTCTAGTAATGCTTCCAAATCAGGGGCATCTGTAATACCCGTAATAGGATAATGTTGAGATCCGGGCTCTAATTTAGCAGCTCTATAATCACTCACCGCTGTAAACACAACCGGAATGGGATGCGCGTTACGCTGTGCCGCATGTAATAAAGTTTGTGCTGAAGGTGTGGAAATCCCAATTATGACATTTGGGTTCTCACTGACCATTTTAGTTGCAATTTGTGAAGATAAGCTGATATTGCCTTGCGCATTTTCGTATAGAACCATCAGGTTTTTAGACTCTATAAAACCCTGTTTAGCTAGGGCTTCCAATATACCTGCGCGCACTTCATTTAAAGCAGGGTGCTCTACAATTTGAGAAATACCAATAGTAGTCTGTAATAGCACACTATCGGCATAAGAACTGGGGGTGCCTAAAAGAATAAAACTAAAAACTAAGAAAGAAAAAAAAGTATTTGCAGCAGCGGGAAATTGCGATGAGGATTTTAAAAAGGCGTTTAATTTTTTAGAGATTTTAGCAGGGATAGACATGATAGAGGCTCCGATATCTCAAGATTTAATAGACTGTGTTGAATGTTTTTCATACAAAAATGATAAAATCTAAAATAGGTATACATAATCTCTCTCCAATCTAAGCAGTTTAAAAACCTAGTATAGAGCTTTCCACATCGCTCGTAAAGGCCTTTAGAGTAATGAGATGCGTGCAAACACACTTATTTTAGTTTATTAACTAATTTTTCATTCCTTATTAAGCTATTGTTCAAATGTGCTCTTTAATTTTTCAACTTTGCTCATAAAAAAATGAACGCTCCATAATTTTAAAGTTTTTCTATCCTCTTCCTTCAAAAAGGGTGAGACATCATTAGCAGTTTTACTCCAATCAAGCATATGAATTTTGCTCTCTAGTTCTGCTAATAACCAATTGGGAGTCATTTCTAAATTTTGCCCTGCCCATGGACCTTGTTGATTGATTGCGGAGCTTAAAAAATTCAAATTGGGTGTTATATTTCTCGCCACATACCACAAAAAATCATACCAATCTCGACCTTTAACATATTGTCTACAAAGCAGCGCATGGCATTTACCAGCAAAATTACTGCTCAAATCCTGAATTTGAACCGCCGCGGCCAAAGGAAATTCTAAATATTTTATTTCTGAGATTGAGCCTTCTGGAGGGTTAGTATCTATTTCTAATTTTATTAATAATTTCTGACCAGAGTGATGATGAAAAGATAAATTTAATAATTTCACAATAGAATTATCTTTTAAAAACATTTTTTTAATTGCATTACCTGCCTTACTTTTATCGATAATTTCAGGCACAATGCCATACTGGCTACATAGCGTTGCAACAGCTTCTAAAAAGGGCTGCCATTTAAAATTCGGATTAGGTTTCTTTAAAATAAAATCTAAGTCTTCAGAAAAACGTCCTAGATTATAAAATATTCTTAATGTGGTGCCCCCTTGAAACACAGCTTCTTCAAAAAAACCAGCATCAGACAATCCACAGAGAATAATCTCTTGTAATATTTCTTTTAAAGAATTCGATTCTTCTTCAGGTGATGACGAAGAATATTGTTGTAAACGTTCATTAATAATTTTAGACATTTATTTACCCAATGTTTCTCTTAAGTGTTGCAAAAAATTTAATACTCGTTTTGAATGATAAACGGGCATTATTATATCAAAATCATTAGAAGTCAGTGCTTCTAGAGATTCCATTTCAATACGCAAGCCTTCTAACAAAAAACCTATCCCTGACCAATCAATTTTTCTAAGATATACATAATCTGCCAAAGCTCTTAACGGAGTAGCAATCAAAAAAGGTTTAGTATTTATTTCTTTACGCAGTACGCCAGATAAAAACTCATAAGCATTGCATGGAATTTTAATATATTCAAATTCACCCAATGCTGTAACAAAATTTCTGGTACGTCCGATAGCAATAGTGCTCATGATAAGCTTAACACCTTCGGGTATAAAGCCGTGAAAAGACAATGCTGTTTCAAATGAAATAACGCTCCCCGTTACCAAGCGGTTAGCGATAAAAAACTGGCTAAGCGCTTTAGTACGATACCTAGCCCCTAATACATAATTGTCCCTATTTAAATGAATAATCTCTTTCTTTTTTATAGCTTTATTCAGTAAAGCATAGCGTCTAGCAGGAGTTCCCCCAAAAATCGACTCGATATTCCAGTTTTTGAACACCTGTTCGCCCATACCGTGTTCCAATAATTTTTCAGTGCTATTCAGCATTCGCAACCCCTTTATTTCACTATATCTCTATAGATAAGTTTAAAGTAACTATTTAAAAAATGCAAGATACTTTCTTTTTTAGGAAGTATTAAGTAAATATTATATTATTGCATGTATGTACACACTCATTTTCTATATAATTTGTATTGGAATTAAAAAAATTGTAATTTATTATACAATTAAAAACAGTCAGAGGTTTATATTATGTATATCAAATATCCTTTAAAGCTAGATGCAAGTACTGCGTCTGTTTCACAAACCAAGGCATTTTCGGAAGAGCAATTAAAAGCGCGTGAACGCGCTTTAAAGTGCATGAAGAAAGGCTTAGATTTAAAAGGTGCAGTCTTTAATCGAGATGATTTACATAAGCGATAATCACCTTACTCTAGGCATTCATATTCTAGTTTATGTACTGTAAAAAATCAGTTAATTTACCCATTTGTAAAAATATGATAAATTTTTTCTTAATACTTAATTATTGATTGAGGGAAATTATAATGCATATACATGATTGGAAAAGTCTTAATGAATTTTACCACATTGCAACAAGCCATCCAGAGCAAATAGAATAGCTATTGACCCTAAACTTGTAACCGTATTTTCTGCTGAAACCTTTCTTAGTTTTTGCGAATGTCTTGCACAATGTAAAATGCTCAAAAGTCTTAATTTCAAATCCTTTGATTTAGGTACTTTTATCAATAAAATATTTGTTAGGCTTGCAAAAGCTATTGGGAGTTGCACACAGTTAGAAATACTTGATTTAAGTGATACTAGACTTCAATATGCAAATATTACTGGTTTCAAAGAATTGGGAAAAAACTTATCAAAGTTATATCGCTTAAGAAAACTGACTCTAAGTGCTAATCTTATTGATTTCTCTAAAATGACTAGAACTGAAAAACTAAAGATTGAAGCATTTATTGAAATGTTATCAGAATGTCATACATTAGAAGAATTAGATTTATCAAATATACTTTTAAATAATAAGATGCATACATATTATGGAAAAAAGCTCGGGACGGCTTTAGCAAAAATGTGTGAGCTAAAAATCCTAAATTTAAACTCTAATAATTTCGGGAAAAGCCCCTTAGCTTTACAAGCCATTTTGTCTCCCTGTAAAACAATAACGACTCTTTATTTAGAAGATAATAATTTTCCAAAAATTTATAAAGAAGGCAAACACGAAGATAGCGAAACTGACTACAGCATTCCAAAATTTGCTATATTGTGTGATGCATTATCACAATTTAAAACATTATGCAGGCTTTATCTAAGTGAAAATAATTTTTCCTACCTTTGTTCCAAGACTTTTGAAACTCTTTATCAAGCATTCACTAATTCACCTCTGCTAGAAATAGGAGGTATTGAAGAATTCCCAAAAAAACAAAAAGTACAATTGGAAAATATGCTAGCAGATAACCAAAAAGGAACTGCATTACAAGCAGCCTTAGTGCCAACATTTGCAATCGACTTGTAAAATATTATTTTATCTTACTTTTTAGAACCTGATTCGTGTGCTCATGCGATTCATATTCGCAATACTATAGCAACCGAAGTAATTCCTACCACGCCTCCATTGCTTCTATCTCAAAATAGGCAAGTTCGCCCTATTGAAACCGTCCAAAATATAGAAAATAATGAAGCCTATTATGCTGAATGGACACCTAGAAATTTTTGTAATGTTTTATAAGTGCACATCGCTGGAAAGTTTTTTATAACTCTTCCAGCTCTTCAATAGATAACCCTGTGCACTCACTTACTACTTGAGGGCTCATGTGCATTTCTAACATCTTTAATGCTGTTTCTTGTAACGCTTGAGACCTACCGGCCCCAAAGCTTTTTAATTCTTGTTTTTTAAGTGCACTTGTTTCCATTCTCAACCATTTAATATGGTCTTCGTAAGTTTCTCGCTCTTCTGACGTAAAATTCATTATTTCTAGAACATTAAGTGCTTTTTTTAAAGCAGGATCATCTAATTGTAAAGGGAGATTCGTCCTGTTTAATAAATCATGACGCGTCAAAAACGTTACCCATACGTCTAAAGCGCTCTTCACTTTTTTCAAAATATCAGATAAATCTGCATGAGATTGATTGGAAAATTTTTTTAATTCAATGGTATGTAATTCAAGATTATCAAAATACTTGTCACCTGTTTGTTTTTCTGTAATATGAAATATATTGTGATATTTATCTGAATTAAGAACAGATGTGAAATTTAAAATATGTATGCCTATTGCTTTTGAAAGGCTAGAGTAATCATCTCCGGCTTGTAATTGTTCAGTGTATAATTTTGCCCAATAATATAAAGCTCTTTTATCGTAGTCTGCTTCATCACAAATTTGTATTTCAATATTATAGCGTTTGCCTGTCTCACTTTTAGCCTTGATATCAACAATAGACAATTTATCATTTTTAAAATTTTGTGGATTATAAGGATTTAAAAGCGTTACATCTACAATTTGATCTGTTTTATCTACAATAGAATTTATTAAAGAAAGCAATAAATCTTTATTTTCCTCAACTCCAAATATTTTCTTGAAGGCAATATCAACTCTAGGGCTAATTTTATGCATTGGTTTATCCTTTAACTTATCTATATTGTAAATGCCAAGTATATATTACTAAGAAAATAGAAGCAATGTCCGACTCTTATGCAAGCCAAGTAAACACCAGTTTGTTACACAATTAACTATATTACATAGTCTAAGACTAATCCAACAAACAATACCAATCCCACATAATGGTTATTTTTAAAAGCATTTAAACACATTTCAGGGTTTCTATTTCTAATCAAATATTGATGATATAAAAATAATAAAACAGATAATAATACCCCCAAATAATAAAATATACCTGCATTTAATGTTTTACCCAAGCCTATCAACAAACTGACAGTTACTACTTGAAATAAACCAATCATCAGTCGATCATGTTTTCCAAATAAAACCGCAGTCGATTTCACACCTATTTTTATGTCATCTTCTCTATCTGCCATCGCATACTGAGTATCATAAGCTATGATCCAACAAGCATTCACTAAAAATAAAAGTCCTACTCGTAAATCAATAGGTGATCCCAAAGCTGCAAAAGCCATAGGAATGCCAAAACTAAAAGTAATTCCTAAAAACACTTGTGGCCAATGCGTATAACGCTTCATAAAAGGGTAAATCATGGATAAAATAAGGGCTATACATGATAACCCGATAGTAAATTTATTCAATTGAGATACCAATAATAAAGCAAATAATAACAAGACACAAAAAATTATTTTTGCTTCAATGGGCTTAAGATGCCCTCCCATATCGGAGACCAAAGGCCTAGAATGGGTGCGTCTAACATCTTTATCAAATTTTTGATCTGCTAAATCATTGATCACACAGCCTGCAGAACGCATCAAGATAACGCCCATTGTAAAAATACAAACTATATAAAGATCAGGTTTACCATTACCTGCAATCCATAAGGCCATTAGGGTAGGCCATAATAATAAATAAATACCGATGGGTTTATCTAAACGAAGCAAAGCAATTATGCTACTTAATTTATTCGTTTTTTGCACTGTCGCATTGAAAATCATAAATGGAGCCCAATTTTAAAATGTGTGTTAATGCTTCTAATGCTTCTCTGCTTTCTTGTATTAGCAAAGGATCTAATAAATCTTCTATCGCTAATTTATCGCGATAGTATTGCTGTACCCAGTTCACCAATGTTTGATATAAAGATTCTGTTAAGTATACAGGCGCGTGACTCATTTTTTGCTCTTCTTCTGTCAATACAACTCGTAACCGCAAACAAGCAGGGCCTCCGCCGTTTTTCATGCTTTCTCTACAATTGATAAAATGCAAGTGCTGAATAGGATTTGGATTGTCTAAAATGTTTAATAAAATATTATGTGCATTTTTAAATTCTTGACATTCTTGGGGGGCTATAATTGCCATATTCCCATCTGGCAAAGTTATTATCTGACTATTAAACAAATAAGAACTCACCGCTTCCGTTATACTTAAATCTGCATTCGAAACTTTTAAAAAATAAAAATTTTCCGGAAAGAATTTTTTTAAAGAGCCCATCACTCTATCGGTATCTTCGTAAGCTGATTCATGATATAAAAATACATTTTGATTCGAAACAGTAACCACATCATTATGAAAGACACCCGCATCGATAACAGCTGGGTTTTGTTTTGCGAATATAATTTCTTTGGAATTTAAGTGATGTAAACGCGTAATCGCGCAAGAAGCTTCTAAGGTTTGGCGAGCTGGAAATCTTTTAAGTGTATTTTCTTGCTCTAAAAAAAACTCTTTTCCATATACAAATAATTCTATACCTTTATCTGTATACGCATTGCAAAAGCGATTATGGTTTGCAGCCCCTTCATCCGCTAAGGCTTCTGTACTTAACAAAGGCGCGTGAACTTGAAAACAATCTGTATTCGCAAATATTTTTTTGAATACTCGATGCGTTGTCTTAGCTTCTTGGGCCCTATGAATATTAGAAATTAAATTGGCTATTGTTATATGCAATTTGCCATCTGCGGTATCAGCACTGGGTGACACTGTGGCGCTGTTGGCAGCCCACATGCTTGAAGCTGAGAAAGCGGCTGAAAACAACATCGGTGCTTGTCTTTTAGCTGCTTGTAATATGGCTGTATCGCTGCCATAAAAACCCACACTTCTTAATAATCCCATATTAGGGCGTGATTGAGGCGGCAATACTGCTTGGGGAATCCCTAAGCGCATACACAAAGCCATTTTTTCTAAGCCTTGAAGCGCTGCTTGTTTAGGATTAGAAAGGGACTGTGCATTTTGCATAGAGGCCAAATTACCAAAGGCTAATCCTGCATAATGATGTGTTGACCCCACAAGACCATCAAAATTCACTTCCATTTCATATCACCATTTTACATTCATGGAACAGGTATTCCTGGTGTTAAGATTTCAGGCATGCTTAAAATGGGTTGTTCTAAACTGGCAACTGGATAAGCACAATAATCCGCAGCATAATACGCACTGGGCCTATGATTACCACTTTTGCCGACTCCTCCAAAAGGTGCATGACTGCTGGCACCGGTCAAGGGTCTGTTCCAATTGACAATGCCCGCTCGAATTTCTGTAAAAAATTGTTCGTACTTCAGCAAATCATCACAAAACAAACCTGCCGACAAACCATATTCTGTACGATTGGCTTCATTAATGGCTTCTTCAAAATCATCCACCCAAATCACTTGCAATAAGGGACCAAAAATTTCTGCATCCCTTACCGCGGGATTGATGGGAGTTACATCAATGAGTCCTGGATTTAAAAAGGCAAGTTGCTCTTTGTTTCGTATCATAGGCACTAATACTGTTGCACCTCGCTTTATCAATGCTTCGTAAGATTCTAATACTGCATCCGCCGCTTCTTGTGAAATTAAAGGCCCCATAAAAGGCTCAGGCGTATCGGTATAAGGACCTACCCTGCATTTACGAATTGCTTTTATAAGCGCTTCAAGAAATTTTTCATTCTCAGGATTTCTTGTTAAAATTAATCGTCTAGCACAAGTACAGCGTTGACCCGAAGTGATATAAGCCGATAATATCGTATTGTATACGGCTGCATGAATATTAGCAGGCTTATCGATAATTAAAGGATTATTACCGCCCATTTCTAATGCTAATATTTTTTGCGGCTTAGTAGCATACATTTTCGAAAGCATAAGACCTGTTTTAGGGCTGCCCGTAAAAAAAATCCCATCCAATCCTGCATCTTGCGAAAGAATAGCCCCTGTTTCGGCCCCGCCTTGAACCATGTTAATAACACCCATGGGTAAATCGGCATCAAACCAACAATTTAAAATAAGTTGTGCGACCCAAGGCGTTAAATCACTGGGCTTAAACACGACTGTATTGCCAGCTAACAACGCAGGAATAATATGCCCATTGGGCAAATGCAAGGGAAAATTATAAGGACCTAATACCGCTACCACGCCATGCGGTTTATGATAGGTGATAGATTTGGCTTCGCCTAACTGTTTTGTGCGCATTTGACAACGATCTTGATAGGCCTCAATGGAAATATTTAATTTAGAAAGTGCTGATCCTATTTCAATATCAGATTCCCAAAATGGTTTTCCTGTCTCCTGTGAAATAATTTTTTGTAGTTCAATTTTATTTTTTTTTAAATTTTCAGAAAAACGCTGAATCATTTCTAAACGAGCATCAAAATTCAGTTTTGCCCATGCAGGGAAAGCTTTTCTCGCAGCAATAACAGCTTGATTAACTTCTAATGCTGTAGCCGCTTTTCCATGCCAAATAGAATGTCCTGTAGCAGGGTTCAAAGATTCAAAGTCTTTACCTTCCCCTGGTACCCATTGGTTCGCTATGTAATGCATATTTTCTGTTCCCATGGATGTTTATGTAAATCGCAAAATCTAATTTTATCTCCCACATTCACATTTAATACAGCAGCTACTTCTTCATCTATAGATACCAAGCCCGGTTCTATACATTCTATGCTACCCATTGTCGCTCTAAACGCCAAGTGAGTATTCGAAATCATTTTGGGTACCATTTCTGTTGAAATTTTTTTAAGACTGTGAATCGTAGATATTGTACTTTCTAGTCTTGTTTTTAATTCTGCTTTATTAACTTCAACCACGGGGCCAGCATCAAACACATCCACAAAGCCTCTGTTTTTAAAGCCTTCTTGCTCCAATAAATGCAAAGCTGAACGCGAATCTCTATGCGGCTCTCCTATTATTTTTTGACACTCTTTTGGCAAGAGTTCAATATAAACAGGATGAGTAGGCATTAGTTCTTTAACAAAGTGTTCCCCTTCGCACACACGCAGATAATTAGCATCTTTTAAACTCATGTCTAAAAAATAACGTCCTAATGATTCCCAAAAAATAGAATTATTATTTTCATCTAATAATCCTCGCATTTGCGCATAAAGCGTGTCTGAAAAAAAATCGGGGAATGCCGCAATAAACAAACATCGCACACGTGATAAAAATTCACCCCGATGAGCCCCTCTAAAGTCTTTATTTAGAAACAAAGCCGTAAAATGAGACATCGTTTGGTAATGGGTTGATAAACTTAAAATATCATGTTGCTTATTTACTTTTAAATTCTGAGATATTTGTGCCAGCGTCTCAATTTTATAATTGTAAGCAACAGAACTGCTAGCTTGAGGCGCATCTATTGCACAGGTGCCAATGATTTTCTTTTGATTAGTTAAGGGATCTAAAAATTCCATTACAAAAAAGAAAAGTTTAGAAGAGTGCGAAGAGGATGCTTCAAAACTCTCTATGGATTTTTCAATTTTTTTTCTCATAACAGTGCGATTATTAACCAAAGAGGTAAACCCGACCCCGGCCTCTTCTCCAAATGCACAAACAATGTTTAAATCATCAATACTCACAGGCCGTATTACGACCCTTCCATTGTCCATAGGCATCCCCACTGTTATGAGCGATTATAAAGTCCTTCACTTAAACGTATCAAAATGGCAGTTGTTAATTTTATGCGATCTGCCAATTTATCGACTCTTAAAAATTCTTTATCGCTGTGTATGTCGCCGCCACAAACGCCCAAAGTATCTATATTAGGCAGTCCTGCTGCAGATAAGTTATTGCCATCACAACACCCTCCACTGGGTTTCCATATAATCGTTTGTCCTATTTCTGCACCAATTTTCTTAACCATTTCATAAAGTGCCAAGGTTTTATCCTTTAGCATTTTAGGAATCCGAGTAAATTTACCATGTAATTTTACACTAAACCCCTCTCTTTGCTTAAACATCTCGATGATTTTATCCATTTCTGCCTGTAGCCATTGTGCATCTTCTGGGTGTTTTATTCTAACGTCAATGCCGGCTATCGCTAAATCGGGGACAATATTGGTAGCACCGCCCCCTTGGATGTGGCCAATATTTAAAGTTAAGCCTTCTCGCTGACCATTTAGATTATCTAATAAGCCTATTATATTCGCTAATAAGGTAATCGCATTTCTACCTTGCTCAAAGGCACGCCCTGCATGCGAAGCACGGCCTCTTACAACCAAGGTAAACATGCCACTGCCTTTACGTTCGCCTGCGAATGTGCCCTCTGAATCCATCGCAGGTTCAAACACCAATCCCACTTGATGGAATTTAGCACGTTCTTCAAAAAAAAGGCCTGAACCATGCGAACCGATTTCTTCGTCCGGGTTAATTAATAATTCCCAACCTAAGTTTTGAGCCCAGGGGCTATTTTCAAAAGCTTTTAGTGCATGCAAGATGATGCACAACCCCCCTTTCATATCTGCAACACCCGGGCCATTGAGAATCTCTTTAGAAAGACGATTCGCTGTTTGAAAATGATGTTCTATATCAAAAACAGTATCCATATGCCCTGTTAATAATACTTGAATAGGTGCTTTTGGTCTTTTCCAAAACCGCAACATCGGTCCCACATCTGTCGTGTTCATTTGACCTGTTTTATCAATTTCTTGTAAGGGCGGTAAAGACATGACAGTGCCTTCGCATCCTAGATCTGAAAACGCTTGGGTTAAAATAGCTGCCATGCGCTCTAAGCCCCGCACATTATAAGAACCCGAGTTAATATTAGACCATTGCGTAATTTGATCGACGATGGCTTCGTTATCCACCTCTAAGTTTTCTATAAATTCTTTTAAATCACAATATTCTTGTAACACGTGTCACCCTATCCAATGTTCTTAAATGACGCATAATGCGTGCCAAATGAGCGCGATTATGAATTTGAACTAAAAAAGTAAGCGTATTGTGCCGATCATCTCGTTTATCAATGTGTACATTTTCAATATTAACATCGTAATCTACTAATACATTCGTTAAAATAGCCAATATACCGCGTGTATTTAAAACATCCAGTTGTATTTCCACATAAAATTCACCTTCGACGTTCTCAGCCCATTGTAAAAAAATATATTTTTCAGGCGCATGATAAATGTCAATCACTTGTTTACATTGTTCACGATGCACAACGATACCGCGACCTGCGTTTAAGCAACCAATAATCGCATCACCAGGAATAGGTTTACAGCATTTAGAAAAAGTCACTGCCATGCCTTCTGTACCCAAAATAGCAAAAGGCAATGAATTCGTATGCAGGGGTTGTTGTATATCTCTCAACGATTGGGGAATAAATTTTCTAGCCACCAAAGACGCAACCTGGTTACCCAAGCCTATATCTTCATACAAATCATCGAGTGTTTCAAATTTTAATTCTTTTAATATGCCATCCAGTCTATCTGCTGAAAGCTCATCCAATTTTAAAGAAATAGTCACCAAGGCGCGATCCAATAACCGTTTTCCTAAATCCCTGGCCGCAGATAATTCTTGCGTCTTTAACCAATGTCTAATATTGGTTCTGGCTTTTGAAGTCACGACAAAACTTAACCACGCGGGGTTGGGATGCGCGCCTTCTGCAGTGACCACTTCAACGGTTTGACCACTTTTTAAACGTGTGCTTAAAGGCACCATACGCCTATCCATTCTCGCTGCAATGCATGCATTTCCAACATCCGTATGCACAGCATAAGCGAAATCAACAATCGTTGCGCCCGAAGGTAAGGATAAAATATCTCCATCCGGTGTAAAGACATACACTTCATCGGGGTATAAATCGATTTTAACATGTTCTATAAATTCTAAAGAATTTCCGGTGTTTTTTTGCAGTTCTAACACACCGCTTAGCCAATTTTTGGCACGTGCTTCTGCATCGCTGATAGATTCTTCTTTAATTTTATACAACCAATGGGCTGCAATACCGTTTTCTGCCATACGATCCATTTCTTCTGTGCGTATCTGAATTTCAACAGGGACGCCAAAAGGGCCTAACACCGTAGTGTGCAAAGATTGATAACCGTTGGATTTTGGAATAGCGATATAATCTTTAAACCTACCATGTACAGGTTTATAGCTTTGATGGATCACACCCAATACCCGATAGCAGGTATCTATTTTGTCTACCAACACACGCAACGCATAAACATCCATGATTTCTGAAAGCGCTAATTCTTTTTTTTGCATTTTTTTATACAAACTGTACAAATGCTTTTCTCGCCCCATTAAAGAAAGGGGTATGATATTTTCTTGCTTTAATCTGGATTTCAAATTGTCTTCTAATTGATGAATCAATTCGCTACGATTTCCTCTTGCTTTTCTAACAGCATTGGCCAAGACTTTGTATCGAATAGGATATAAATGCGAAAAGCCGATATCTTCGAATTCTATTCTAAAATGGTTCATACCTAAGCGATGGGCGATGGGTGCGTAAATTTCCAGCGTTTCTCGGGCAATTCGACGTCTTTTTTCTAAAGATAAATGACCCAATGTACGCAGGTTATGCAAACGATCGGCCAATTTAATAATAATCACCCGAATGTCTTTGGCCATCGCCAGCATCATTTTTCGCAAATTTTCAGCTTGAGCTTCTGCGCGTGTTTCAAATTTTATTAAGGCAAGCTTACTCACACCATCTACTAATTCCGCAACTTCAGCACCAAAATGCTCTGCAATCGCTTTTTTATCTAAAGGGGTGTCTTCAATAACATCGTGTAAAATAGCAGCAATAATACTTTGAGGATCCATTTGCATTGCAGCTAAGATGCAGGCAACTTCTACAGGATGAGAAATATAAGGTTCACCTGAACATCGTGTTTGACCGGTATGTGCTTCTTTGGCAAACAGATAGGCACGGGTGAATTCAGCAATTTGATCTTGCGGTAAATAGGTTAATAATTGAGTCTTAAGGGCTTCAAAGTGATCCACGTTACCCTCTTCGTTTACGCTAGAGTGTCCTCAACTTTTTTATCCTCACCCAAAAATCCTTCTGCAATTTCTCTTAAAGCGACTACCGTTGGCTTATCATTTGACCAAGAAACAGTAGGTTCAGCACTGCCCATTGCCAATTGTCTAGCTCTTTTTGCAGCGACTAAGACCAATACGAAACGATTATGAATTTTCTTTAAACAATCTTCTACTGTTACACGTGCCATTTCTAAACTCCACTTAATCAGTTTATTAACTTACTCATAATATGCATAAGGTGATATTGTTGAGATCTTAACTTTAAGCGATTTGAAAAGACTATTGTCTTTAGTTCGCTTAAGGCCTGTTCAAATTGATCGTTACAAACAAGAAAATCATATTCAGTATAATGTGATATCTCATTCTTTGCTTCTTTCATCCTCGATTCTACCACATCTGTGTTATCTTGAGCTCTCTTATTGATACGCTGGATTAAAGCATCCTCAGAAGGGGGTACAATAAAAATACTAATGGCATCAATAAATTGCGCTCTGACTTGTCTTGCCCCTTGCCAATCAATCTCTAGCACGACATCAACCCCTTGTTTTAGGGTTTCCTGAACCCAAGTAGAAGAGGTGCCATAGTATTGACCAAATACTTTAGCATATTCCAAAAACAAGCCTTTTTTACGCATTTCTTTAAAAACAGCTTCTGAAACGAAGTGATAATCCTGCCCATCTAATTCAGCTTTACGACTTTCTCTTGTGGTGTGAGAAACGGAACCTTGTATATTAGATACGTCCTGAATCAGCGCTTTTACCAGACTTGTTTTACCTGTCCCTGATGCTGCCGAGATAATATACAAAGTACCTAAGGGGACCTGTTTGCTGAAATCTTCCATCTTTTACTCTCTTAAAGCGCTACGCTTAGCCCTATATACCATCACTAAAAAACTTAAAAAACCAAAACTAATCATACATAATAAATACAATGACATGGGCAAAGCTCTTCCTGCACTCACACCGCCTATATAATATACACTTAAAGCCGCAATACTCAATTGTAGAGAACCGAGTAAACCCGATGCACCTCCGGCAAAATGAATGGGAACTGAAGACATCGCAGCAGCAGAGCCTATGGGGAAAAGAAAACCATTACCTATGGTAATAATAGACATCGGTAAAATGATGGCCAAAGGGTTTGCCGCAAAAAAATAGGCGGACATAACCAAGCTCATACCCCCTAATACAAAAAACAAAAAACCTACCCCTAAAGCTTTCTCGATAGAACAAAAGGAAATTAATCTTTTGGCACCCAAATTGCCTATTAAGTAGGAGATGGATAAAGTCACATAAAAATATCCAATTTCTTCCGCAACAAAACCTTGCTTGTCAAAGATAAAAGGAGATTCACTGGTATAACAACGAAATACGGCATAACTCATACAAAGTATGCAAGCATATCCTAAAAAAAAGATATTTTTAAAAACATCTGTGTATCCATAATCTGAGCATTCTTTATTTCTTTGTGCCCTGGCATCACGGGAAGTATCTTCTAAAAAGATGCTAATCAGCATAAATACGACGACTCCTAAGCCTGCTAAAAAATAAAAATTGGCTCGCCAATCAAAAAAATGTGTTAAATATCCCCCAAGAAAAGGAGAAATTGCAGGTGATAGGCCAATAATAGGATAAATAGTTGTAAATATTTTTACCGTTTCTGTTTTATTAAAACGATCGGCAATAATGGCTCTGCTTAAAACCGAACCCACGGCAGATCCCATGGCTTGCAGGCCTCTAAACACGATCAATTCTGTCAAAGTATCTGCACGTGCTGCAAAGATAGACGCCAGCGTAAACAGGCTATAACCAAACAATAAAATAACTTTGGGGCCGAAGCGATCAGACAACCTGCCATAGAGTATTGAAGACAAAGCTAAGACAAAGAGATAAACCGTGATACTGGCTTGAATATCGGTTTGCTGACAGTCGAAGTAAGTAGCCATTTCAGGCAAGGCGGGTAAACAGATATCAGAGGCCACTAGGCCCACAGAACTCATTAAAATCATCAGCAATAAGAAAATGCCTTTGTTTTCTAAGGGTTTGATATTTGGATTGGCTATGCTTGACATTGAGAGGCCTTAAAACAGCTATAAAAAATGGTATAGTAAATAATCTATCATTGTAGGTTAGTTTTTTAAACTGTGTCAAGCCGTTTTAGGCCACTACAAGCTACCTGTAGAAAGGCTATTTTTTATGTGTATACGCATTTATGTCTAAACCAATTTATTTGTCATTTTAATTAAAATGTCGTATACTATTTTTAGGTCATAAAACAGGAGTTGTGTCATGTTAGAAGCAAAAACCATGGTCACTAAAGGGGGAAGAATCGTCATCCCTTCTTTCATACGCAAAGAACTACATTTAAATGTAGGTGAAGAGGTTATACTTAAGGTAAAATCTGGAGAAATACATATATCTACGCTAAAACAAACCATTAAGAATGCTCAAGCTTCTGTTCGGCATTATAATAAACAAAAAATTTCTTTAAAAGATGCACTGATAGCAGAAAGAAGGTCTGAAGCTAAGCATGAAAAATAAATATGTATTAGATGCTTCTGCTTTAATTGCATTGATTAATGAAGAAAATGGACATGAAAAAGTCATAGATTTCCTACCCGAAGCTTGTATCTCTACAGTTAACTTTTCAGAAGTCGTATCCATTTTGCAGGGAATCTCGATGCCAGATAAGGAAATTAAACAATTAATGCACGATTTAGTGCATTCAGTAATACCTTTTGATGAAATTCAGGCTTATCAAACAGCAGAATTAAAAGCATTAACAAAAACTAAAGGATTATCCCTTGGAGATAGAGCTTGTATAGCGCTAGGACAAATTAACAATATTCCTGTTATCACTGCAGATAAAATTTGGTCAACTATTAAATTAGATGTAAAAATCATTCTTGTCCGTTAATTAGGAGCCTTACATGCGTGTTATGTCTATGAATTTAAATGGGATTCGTTCCGCAGCTCAAAAAGGGTTTTTTAGCTGGCTGCCTAGCCAAAATGTGGATGTGGTCTGTTTTCAAGAAATTCGAGCGCAATTTCACCAATTAGAAGAAAATCCTATTTTCTTCCCTGATGAATATCATACTTATTTTTTTGATGCAGAAAAAAAAGGATACAGCGGTGTCGCCATCTACAGCCGGGTTGAACCTGATAAAGTTACAAAAGGCGGTTTAGGGTGGCATGAAGCGGATACTGAAGGGCGCTATATTCAAGCAGATTTTGGTAATTTAAGTATTGTCTCTCTTTATTTGCCTTCTGGGACCAGCGGTGAAGCACGTCAAGCCATTAAATTTGATTTCTTAGCCAGATTCAGACAGCATTTAGATAAAAAAAGACAAGACGGTAGGCAATATATTATCTGTGGCGATTTTAATATTGCCCATAAAGCCATCGATTTAAAAAACTGGAAAAGTAATCAAAAAACTTCTGGATTTTTGCCAGAAGAACGGGCTTGGCTTGATGAACTGTTTGGTCCTGCAGAGTTTGTAGATGCCTTTAGAGTGGTTAATCAAGAACCGGATCAATATACCTGGTGGTCACAAAGAAGTGTGAGTGCACGAGCGAAAAATATTGGTTGGAGAATCGATTATCATGTTGTAACACCCAATCTAAAACCCCATATCCAAGCAGCCACTATTCATACTGCCGATTTTTTTTCAGATCACGCGCCTTTAATTGTGGATTATGACTTGAATCTCAATGAAAAATAAGTCTGTATTAATCAATTCCTAAGGCTTCTCGTTGTTTTTGGATTAATGTTTTGATGCCCCCTTTTGCTAAATCTAACATGCCTTGCAAATCCTGAATATGGAAAGGACTTTTTTCTGCAGTCCCTTGAATTTCTATGAACTCTCCTTTTTCAGTCATCACTACATTCATATCCGTGTTGGCATTCGAATCTTCGATATAATCTAAATCTAAAACGGGGATTTCTTTATAAACGCCCACAGAAACCGAAGCAATTAAATGTTTTATAGGATTAACTTTTAATTTGCCCCTTTGTCTTAAAAAATTGACTGCATCCACCAAAGCCACACAACTGCCCGTAATACCCGCTGTACGAGTACCACCATCGGCTTGCAATACATCACAATCAATGGCAATGGTATAATCACCCAGTGCTGATAAATCAATAGCAGAACGTAAGGAACGACCAATTAAACGTTGAATTTCTTGAGTGCGCCCACTTTGTGAACCCCGTGTGGCTTCGCGTTGCATACGTTCATTGGTTGAACGGGGTAACATACCATATTCAGCGGTTAACCAACCTTGGTTCGTGCCTTTTAAAAATTTAGGCGTTCCAGGCACAATACTGGCTGTGCAAATCACCTTGGTATCGCCATATTCAATTAATACCGAACCTTCAGCATGTTTAACATAATTGCGTGTGATACGGATATCTCTTAGTTCATCTCTATTTCTAGCACTGGGTCTCATGAGTTTTACTCCACATTATTTTTAAAACGGTACTTCCCAACTGGGATCACATGACTTTAGCAATTGCCTAAAATGTTCCTGTATGCGCTTTAAAGCCAAGACGGTATCCCCTTCAAACCTAAGAATCAAATTAGGCGTTGTATTGGATGCACGTATTAAACCAAATCCATCCGAAAAATCAACTCTTAAACCATCAATCGTATTAACCGTGGCATCTTTAAATTGGCAGATATTAACCAATTTTTCCACAATAGAAAATTTAGAACTTTCCGAAACCTGTATTTGTAATTCAGGGGTGTTTTCACTGTCTGGTATACTTAAAAACAATTCCTGAACTGTTTGGTGCTCAATCGTTTGTGCAATAATTTCTAATAACCTGGCACCGGCATATAAGGCATCATCAAAGCCATACCAGCGTTCTTTAAAAAACAAATGTCCACTCATTTCTCCTGCCAATAATGCCCCAGTTTCTCGCATTTTTGCTTTAATTAAGGAGTGTCCTGTTTTCCACATAATGGGTTTCCCGCCTAAGGCAGTAATTTGAGAATGCAAATGTCGTGTGCATTTTACATCATAAATAATCGCAGCATTAGGATTACGCGATAGCACATCTTTTGCCAATATAATAAGTTGTCTATCACCCCAAATAATTTGGCCTTCATTATCAACAACACCTAAACGATCCCCATCACCATCAAAAGCCAAACCTAAATCTGCTTGTTGGGCTTTTACAGCTTTTTGTAAATCTATTAAATTTTCAGGTTGACCCGGATCAGGATGGTGGTTTGGAAAAAGCCCATCTACTTCACAATATAAAGGAATTACTTCGCAATTTAAGGCTTTATATAAGGCTGGCGCAACTAAACCTGCTACCCCATTGCCACAATCTACCACAATTTTAAGCTTTTTTTGTTCTGGCAATGCTGGAATGTTTATTCCCTTTACAACGACTTCAATATATTCTTCAATGATTTGTGTATTTTGAATACATTCACCCGGCGCATAACCAAAAATAAAATCATTTGCTTCAATAAGCTTATGCACAGCTTGAATACCTTCTCCATATAAAGCTTCTCCACCAATCATAATTTTCAAACCATTATATTCTGGAGGATTATGACTACCGGTAATCATCACCCCGGAAGGACATTTTAAATGATGTGTCGCAAAATATAAAACCGGAGTAGGCACCATCCCAATATCGATTACATGACAACCCGTAGAAAGAATGCCTTCTATCAATGCAGCAGACAAAGCCGGGCCTGATAAACGACCATCTCGACCGATAACAATTTGTTGCTCACCCTTTCTAACAACAAGAGTCCCTAAAGCACGACCAATTTCTCGAACAACTTCAGGTTTTAAGCCGGAACTAACAATACCCCGAATATCATAGGCCCTAAAAATATCTTTTGATATTTCCTTTAGATCCCTTTTTATTTCTATACTGTCTTGCATATTTTCACCTCATTAAGCCCCGTATGACCAAACCCACCACTGGCGCGTACAGTTTCCAGAAATCCATCTACGATTTCAAATTGCGCTTGTACCACGGGTACAATCATTAACTGCGCCAAACGTTCTCCCATTTTTAAACTAAAGGCTTCGGTGCCTCTATTCCAACAAGAGATCAGCAATTCTCCTTGATAATCAGAATCAATCAATCCGGTTAAATTGCCTAAAACAATACCATGTTTATGGCCTAAGCCCGATCGTGGCAAAATAATACCGGCTAATTGCGGATCTGCAATATAAATTGCCAAGCCGGTTGGGATCAAATGCGTAGTCCCTGGGTGTATTACCAAGGTATCCTCGATACAAGCCCTTAAATCAAGACCTGCAGAACCTGAAGTGGCATATTGAGGCAAAGGTATTTCTACACCTATTTTGGGATTTAAAATTTTAAGCTGAATACTGTGTTGTATTTTTCCCAACATTAAAAGACTCCTACAATAGAACGTGTAATACCTGCTATTAAGGCAGGTGCGGCTTTGTCGAATTTTAAGTTAATTTTGGTTGAAGTGCTAAGAACGCGTGTTTGATAGCGCTTCCAATTCGTTTTTTCAGTAAAAGTTACTTCTTTCATATTTGAAACTTGCTTCAATTTAGTTCTAGATTTTTTCTCTGACATCACTCGAGAACTGCCGGTACGCTCAGAAATTTGTACATCGGCCACCATGCTATAGACTTTTTCTGTTTCTGTCGCTGGGGGTGTATTTTCCAGCTCAAAGCCTGAATGTAGGGCATATTGAGCTGCTTTTAAATCAGACTTCCCTACTTGTAGCATATTCGCTTGTACAACATAATGTGCTTCTTCCAGGGTAGGCACAATCCGATAACCCCTTGCTTCTAAACCTTTTGCTAATTGGTAAGCTAAATCTAAAGCAGGCTTATCTGAGGTGTTTCGAATTTGGAGAAAAACAGTATGCTTCTCCGAACTCACAGGATCTAAAAATACTGATGCACTCATTTGAGTTTGGACACCCGATGCGCGCTTGTGCATCGTGGTTTGAGAAGTACCGCAGCCCATAAGGCTCAGCCCAATTACTGACAAAGCAACTAACTTAAATTGCATAAAAATGACTCCTAGCACTCAAATCTCAAAATAATTTCGAAAAGACTTTTACTTAAACGCAAGAAAGAGTATACTCTTACCTTGATTTATTTGATACACTATATAATCTTTTAGCACTACAGCTTTTAGAAGTACGAGGAGAACCATTATGTCCAGAGTATGTCAGGTAACTGGGGTTGGCCCAATGACAGGTAACAACGTATCGCATTCCAACCGGAAGACAAGACGACGTTTTCTACCCAATGTCCATTGGCACCGATTTTTCAGTCCTTTAGAAAATCGTTTTATCCGCTTGTTAGTTTCTAACAGAGGTATGCGTATTATAGACAAAAAAGGCATAGATGCAGTTCTGGCTGAATTAAAAGCCAAAAGCGAAGCGTGTTCATCTTAACATTAAGAGTATTAAAGCATGGCAACTAAAAGTAAAACCGTTAAAATAAAAC
Organism: uncultured Francisellaceae bacterium; assembly: GCA_945956915.1. Taxonomy (GTDB): domain Bacteria; phylum Pseudomonadota; class Gammaproteobacteria; order UBA6186; family Azoamicaceae; genus CAMFJH01. Next base: position 82,988 of record CAMFJH010000004.1, read on the forward strand.
TTGTTTCTGAGTCAGGCTATTTTTATACCACTCTCAAAAACCCTAAAATGGCGCATAAGCTTAAATTGCGTAAATATGATCCTAAAACACGCAAGCATGAATGGTTTGAAGAGAAGAAGATCAAGTAATTTCTAAAGATGAATTTTTCAATCTATAAGGGCGGAACTTCTCCGCCCTTTTCTGTTCCTGCTTGCATCCATGCTGTTGAATTGTTTGATTCCTTAGGGTCCACCAACGATTATCTCCTTAACTTAGCCTCCGATATTAACGAATACCATCAATACTATCAGCGTAATATTGCGTGTATTGCCGAACAACAAACTGCAGGCCGTGGCCGTGAAGGTAAGCACTGGGTTTCGCCTAAAAATAATATTTACTTATCTTTACTATGGCATTTCCCATTTCCGATTGCTCGATTAAGTGGCTTAAGCTTGGCTATTGGCTGTGCCATTGTCAATACTGTGCAAATATTAGCTACGCAAGCCCCAAAGGCACAGTCAATTGCTTCTTTGGGCCTAAAGTGGCCTAATGATGTTTTATGGAATTATCAAAAGCTTTCTGGTATTTTAATTGAAATAGGGCCTTCACGGACTTCGAATATCAAGCCAAATACCCAAGCTATCATTGGCATTGGCTTAAATCTGAATCAGCCTGCAACAGCCTTGATTACCCAACCTTGGACAGATCTTAATACGATTTTGAGAGCTATGCCTGATAAAAACCAAGTGCTGAGTGTCCTTCTACAGGAGCTTACCAATGTGCTCACACAATTTCAAACAGAAGGCTTTAGGGCATTTATGCCTGAATGGCATGCATGGGATCTTAGTTTGGGTAAACGCGTCAATATCATCACACCTGCTATGAACTTTCAAGGCATAGGCCAAGGCGTTAATTCCGAAGGTCATTTTTTATTAAAAACAGATTCGGGTGCAATAAAAACCTTTGCCAGTGCTGAGATTTCACTCCGTTTAGCACGTGGAAAAGAAATTGTTAGTAACCCCAGTTATGAGCTTTTAAATTAAAAACTTATTCTGGGGTTAGGGGCAGCCAAATTCAAAGCGTATGCCAAGGTAACGCAATAATGTCTTTGTCTATTTGATAACAGTCCTTACCTGCATAAATTACTAAAGCTGGCATAATATTATTCGAAGAATACGTTTCTTTAAACGCATATATTCCACTTAAATCTTTTTTACTTAATACAGTTTTACATTTTATTTCTACAGGATATAGAGCTCCATCTTTTTCTAAGATTAAATCAACTTCTGCTCTCCCCCCCGTACGCCAATGATAAAATTGTGGGCTCATTTCTAAATCATTAGATAAACTGAAAATTAAATTGACAACAAATGTTTCAAATAGTGCGCCTAATAAAGGATGTCTAGCTAAAGCTTCTGGAGAAGAAACCCTTTGCAAATAACATGCAATCCCAGTATCAGTAATATACCCTTTTGGTTTTTTAGTTAAACGCTTGATTGTATTACCACTGTAAGGCAATACAGCTCTCCATTGATACGTGCTTTGCAATAATGCTAACCATCTTTCAGCTGTATGAGGAGAAATACCTATTTCTCTACCTAATTGTGAATAATTAATTTCTTGAGCGGTTAAAGCAGCTGATAGCCCTAAAAACCTATCAAACTCATTTAAATCTTTAATATTTTCCAATAAGCGAACATCCCGTTCTAAATAGGTTTGAATATAAGAAGAAAAATATGTGGGCACTAAAGTATTTGGAAACTCAAGAAGGCCAGGTAAATTTCCTCGCCATAGAGCTTCAAATAATTGCACATCTCCACCTTTTGTAAATTGTTGAATTAGAGAAAGTGGATCTTTAAGATAATGATATAACCAATGTTCCTGCAGACTTGTTTTCTGAGATTTTTCATAGGGTGTCATACCATCCAAATGAATAATACCGACACGCCCTGCCATACTTTCAGAAACAGTTTTTAAAACATTTAAATTTTGTGAACCTGTTAAAAAATATTGTCCTTTTTTATCAGCTTGATCCACTACACGTTTAATAGCGGGTAATAGTTCTGGAGCATATTGTATTTCATCTAATATAATGGGCGAAGCAAAATTCTGTAGAAAAAGATCTGGATCACTTCGTGCACCATATAAGTCTTGTACTGGATCAAAAATGATATTTTTTAGTTTTGGAAAAATATGACTTAACATCGTACTTTTTCCAACTTGCCTTGCACCTGTGACTAAAATGACTTTAAAATGTTGGGAAAGTAATTCTACTTTTTTTTCAATATGTCTAGCTAAGTACATTTTCACCTCTCAATTTAAAGATAGCATAGCTAAATTGCAAGGTAAAATCAAAATTTTGCTTCGAAAAGCTGTTTTTATAACCAGCATTTCACGATTCTTAACTGCCCAGGTGCCCCTGATACCCCCTCAAGACGATAAAAATCCCCCCGCTAGCTTCGCTATCGACCCCCTTTTGAAAAAGTGGGTAAAAAGCAGTATTTTAGGCTAATGGTTAATAGCCTAGTTAACACTAACATTTATACCGCTTAGGCTGTCACTCAGTTACCTATGAATGTATAATACAGAATGTACAAATTTTATAACATAGAAACGCTTATCCACACTCTCCTAGCAGAAGCTGCTATTATCTGTATTCAATTTTCCAAACCCAAAATGATTAAGCCTTCGAAGGCCATTATTCGACCCCTTATCATTAAAAAAAAATTACACTATCAAATCAGCCTTCAAGAAGGGACACAAAGTCGAGATATTAATATTGCTCCAGAAACCTTAAGCACGCAAATTGAACACTTACTTACTGTTAATTTTAAACAAGCCATTATTCAAACACCTCAAGCTAATTATCATTTATTATCCTCTAAAAAAGGCAAGATCACGATTTTAAAAAAAGCTATTTCAAATTCCCCAGATACTGTATTTAATGCCAGACTCACTCATAATCGCAAAAAAAATTATCTATTACCAGAAGGCACTCCTATTCCTTTTTTAATCGAACTGGGCATTATGAATTCAGAAGGGAAAGTGTTGCTTAAAAAATATGATAAATTTAAACAAATTAATCGTTTCTTAGAAATGGTTCAGGATTGTTTAGGAACATTGGATCTTAAAAAAACCATTCATATTGTTGATTTTGGTTGTGGAAAATCTTATCTTACTTTTGCACTGTATCATTACTTTGCAAACATTCACAATCTTTCCCTTAAAATTGTGGGTCTTGATCTGAAAACCGAAGTCATTGAACACTGTTCAACGCTCGCTAAAAAATTAAATTTTAATCATTTGTCTTTTTTAGTGAATGATATAGAACATTATGATACAAAAGATCCCATTGATATGGTCGTGTCTTTGCATGCTTGTAATACCGCAACCGATGCGGCCATTGAAAAAGCTGTACAATGGAACTCTGCCGTTATTTTAGCAGTGCCTTGTTGTCAACATGAACTTTATAATCAAATACAAAATAAAGAACTCAACCCACTCTTAAAACATGGTATTATCAAAGAGCGAATTGCAGCCTTAACCACTGATGCACTTCGGGCACACTTATTAGAAATTTTAGGCTATAAAACACAAATTCTTGAATTTATTGATATGGAACACACACCAAAAAACCTTCTCATCCGAGCAATTAAAAATCCTTTTAATCACAAAGCTCAGGGTATTCAAAAATTAATTGCAGAATACCAAGTAATTACTGCATTACTTAAGCTAAAACCTGATTTGGAAAAAAGACTTGAAAAATATCTTAAATGATTTAAAAATTATACATGATAAAATCCACCACTCAATACAAGCGGAACTTACCTAACATTCTTTTATGAAACTGTATTTTCTAGATCACCACATTTTTCTGTGGCTTCTATTGCATCGTAAAAAATATTAAATACATCTTTTTTAGTAAGCTTGTCATTTTTACAATGTTCTAAAACTAACTTAGTTAACTGCAGTGCAGTCGAGCTTCTTAGTTTCAGAAATTCTACCATCACATCCATATCTGGTTGATCATCAAAGGTATCTTCGTCAAACCAGTCTTCCTCAAAATGAGTGACCAGTTCATCGTTTGCTTCTTTTTTCTTCATTAAACTCTCCCTGTTAGCTAATATTTGCTTTCAACATACGCAGTGTAGATGATATTTAATATGAATTCAAATAACTTTTAATACGCCTCTCCCAGTAACCAAGCTTGATTTAGATAATCTTCGCCATATTTACTTAAGTATTGCTCGTAACTTCCATGAAAATCGGTAATGCCTTTTTCCGTAAAAGCCAAGATTCTATTGGCGATTGCAGCCACAAAATGCCTATCATGACTTACACACAACATCGTGCCTTCAAATTCCTTTAAGCCTTTGGCCAAGGCATTTCGAGCATCTAAATCCAAATGGTTGGTAGGTTCATCTAAAATTAATATATTATTTTGTTCTAGTAATATATTGGCAAATAGCAAACGTGCCGCCTCACCCCCACTTAAGTTTAAGATGTTTTTATGCACGTCATCTTGGGTAAATAAAACTTGGCCTAACACTTTCCTAATGATGTCAATAGTGAAGCTATGATTTCTGACTTCGGATAAATATTCTAAAATACTCATGCTTTGGTTGAGCTGCTCGTGGTGATCTTGGGCAAAATAGCCTACATGAGTTTCATAACCCCATTCAAAACTGCCTGCATCGGGTGTATGTTGCGCTAGCAAAATTTTTAAAAGCGTTGACTTGCCTATGCCATTATGACCAATGATAGCAATTTTTTCACCTTTATTGATATTAAAACTGACTTTCTTTAAGACTGTTTTCTCGCCAAAGGATTTTTCGATGCCTTCAACTTTAAGTACTATTTTTCCGGAAGGACGTTTTTGTTTAAACTGAAAATTAGGGCTGATACGAGATGATTTTTTAATATCTGGCAATTCAATGCGATCAATCATCTTTTCTCGAGCTGCCGCTTGACGACCCCGTGTAGCACTGGCTTTAAATTTATCTACAAAGGCTTGCATGTGTGCTATTTTATTTTCCAAGTACTTTTGCGCATGCAATTTCTGTTCAACAATTAAAGCTTTTTCTTGAAGTGAATGATCATAGTTACCTACATATTCTTGAATTTCACCATAATCGATATCCAAAACATGTGTAGAAAGGTTATTCAAAAAATTTTGATCATGAGAAATAAAAACCAACACACCTTTAAAGCTATTTTTTAAATAATTTTCTAACCAAGCAATGCTCATGATATCTAAGTGATTGGTGGGTTCATCCAGTAATAAAACATCAGGCTCTGAAAATAAAGCTTGTGCTAATAGAGCACGTAATTTAAAACCACCTGATAATAAATGCATGGGTTTAGTATGATTGTTTATATCAACGCCTAAGCCCGTTAATAAAGTAGCGGCAAAGGTTTCTGCAACATAACCATTGTAAGTCACAATCACTTCTTCTAATTCTGCTAAACGATACCCAGCTTTGGTATCCAAGATTTCTTGTGCTAATAATTGCTCTTTTTCTTGCAAGGCTTCCCATAATTTTGGCTTACCGTGTAATACCGTTTCTAAAGCGGTGTTATTTTCATAGCGAAATTGATCTTGCTTTAGCCAACCCAATTGTGTACGTTTGCCAATGGTGATTTCACCCATACTGGGTGTTTCATCCCCTGCTAATAGTCGTAAAAAAGTAGATTTGCCGGTTCCATTAGCACCCACCACTCCGTAGCGATTATTACCTATAAGATTTAGATTAACGCCATCAAAGAGCAATCTTGCTCCGTATAGCATGGATAAATTGGATATACTGATCATAACTTAAAAATTTTATCTAAACAAAAACAACATTAATGACGATTATGAATGCGGCATATTATCATAGCTCTGAGAAAAAAGGTAATGAGTTATTTGAATAATTATTCCTGAGTTTAAATAAAACTGACACCCTTTCCAAAATTTGGTATACTGCAGCCTGCACAAAGTTTGACTATTTAATTAGGTGTTTAACTAAAAAAATGGGACATACATTTACTTTTTTTGAAGAAGAATCTGAATTAGAAGATTCCGACGAATCAGGCGAACGCGTACTAAAGGTTCGCCTAGACAAGTGGCTGTGGGCAGCACGTTTCTTTAAAACACGTGCCCTGGCACGTGTGGCCGTAGAAAGTAAAAAAATACGCTATACCATCAATGGACAAGAAGTTTCTAAACTCTCTCCCTCACGCGAAATTGAAGTGGGCGCGACACTCAGCATCCAACACGGTCGTTTTACCAAGGTAGTTATCGTAAAAGGATTATCTACCCGTAGAAGAAGCACAGACGAAGCTCTGCAATTGTTTGAAGAAACAGAAGAAAGCCGCCTTATCCGAGAAAAATTAATGGCAGAGCAACCCACCTATGGATATGCTACACAAACAGAACAAGATACTCAAGAAAGCTAATATTATACGTGTAGCTGTTTTAAATCCTATACGTGCCTTATTTGATTACTTAGCACCAGAAACCCCAACACTTAGCTTATGTCCAGGACTTCGGGTCAAAATTCCCTTTGGAAGACAAGAAAAAATAGGGATTATCATCGATATTGTGGCAGATTCGGATTACCCAATAGAAAAATTGAAATCTATTATTGCAGTGCTGGATGAAGAACCTTTATTTCCTAAAGCTTTATTCGAAAGCATTCTATGGGCTGCAAACTACTATCATTGTGCCATAGGCGAGATCTTAAAAGCCGCTATACCCGAATGGTTACGTAAGGGTAAAAAAATGGATATCGCTATCCATACAAAAACCAAAGAACACACTGAAATCTATGAAGGCCACCGCTTAAATACCGCTCAGCAACTGGCCGTTACTTCTATTGCTAAAACTTTTAATACTTTTGAAACTTTTTTGCTGGAAGGGGTTACCGGTAGCGGTAAAACCGAAGTTTATATCCATTTAATTCAACAGGCTTTAAAAGCCTCTAAACAAGTGCTTATCTTGGTTCCTGAAATTGGTTTAACACCCCAAATGATCACTCGTTTAGAAAAACGTTTTGATGTCCTCATAGCCAGCTTACATTCGCATTTAACGCAGAAGCAACGTTACCAGGCTTGGTACCTTGCAAAAAAAGGCATTGCACCGATTGTAGTGGGCACGCGTTCTGCTGTTTTTGTGCCTTTACAAAACCCGGGGTTGTTTATCTTAGATGAAGAGCATGATTTATCTTTTAAACAGCAAGAAGGTTTACGGTATTCAGCACGTGATTTACTCATTGTACGTGCTCAAAAAGAAAAATGTCCTGTGGTATTGGGCACTGCTACCCCTTCGCTTGAAACGCACCATAATGCCACGCTTGAACGTTATCAAAAAATCAGCTTAACTCTAAGAGCAGGAAATGCAAAACCACCCAACATACAGCTTTTAGATATTCGACATAACAAATTAGAAGAAGGATTGTCTGCACAATTATTGGCGATTATAAAACAGCACTTAGAGGCTAAAGGGCAAGTTTTACTTTTTTTAAATCGTAGAGGTTTTGCACCGGTTTATATGTGTTTTGATTGTGGGTGGACACAACAATGCACACAGTGTGATGCTAAGATGACTTTTCATAAACGTTATAACCGTTTAAGATGTCATCATTGTTTAACAAATCACCTCGCACCCACACAATGCCCTCAGTGCACAACGCAAAATTTACATCCGATAGGAATAGGCACAGAACGTTTAGAACAAACATTGCAAAAGCATTTTCCCACCCAATGTATCACGCGCATCGATCGCGACACAACGACTCAAAAGGGTGCTTTAAAAACAGCCTTAGCCTCTGTAGAAGAAGGTCATGCGAATATTTTAATTGGCACTCAAATGATTGCCAAAGGACACCATTTTCCCGAAGTAACTTTGGTGGGTATTTTAGACATAGATGGTGCTTTATTCAGCGTAGACTTCCGAAGTCTTGAACGCATGGGGCAACTACTCACACAAGTAGCCGGTCGGGCAGGCCGGGCAGAACGTTTGGGCACAGTGCTTATACAAACTTGTCACCCGGAGCATCCTTTGATTAATTTACTCTTAGAAAAAGGATACCCGGCTTTTGCTACAGAATTACTTAAGGAACGGGAAAAAGCCAAACTACCCCCTTATAGCCATCAAATTTTAATTCGTGCAGATGCCAAAAAAAAAGAACAAGCGCTCCTTTTTTTAAAAGCAGTCAAACAAACCTCTTTGCAGCATTTTGGTACTGCACTTTATCTACTTGGCCCAACCGAGGCCCCCATGGAAAAGCGTGCAGGTTACCACCGTGCACAGCTTTTGGTGCAATCTTCTAATCGTGGACTTTTACATAAAACTTTTGAGCATTTAATTGCTATTATGAATGCCTCCGTACTTTCAAAATCCCTACGATGGTCCATAGATGTGGATCCCCTAGACATGTGCTAATCATTGTGGTATTTTAGCTGGCATGGAAAATAACAAAAAAATAACTTTAAATGATCTCTATCATGCTGGACTTATTTCTAAAGAACAGCAAAAAGTTTTAGAAACGGTTAACAAAGAATTTGCCTTTTCTATTACACCAGAAATGTGGGAATTGATCCTAAAAGAAGGTCCCGAACATCCGATTGCTAAACAATTTATACCGGATATTCAAGAATTAAACATTAGTCCTGAAGAATTGCCAGATCCTATTGGTGATGATGCTTTTTCACCCCTCAAAGGTATTGTGCGTCGTTACCCTGATCGCTGTTTACTAAAACCCGTTTTGGTTTGTCCGGTTTATTGTCGCTTTTGTTTTAGACGAGAAAAACTGGGGGTCAATGGCAAAAGCTTAACACCTACTGAATTAAAAACAGCATATCAGTATATTGCAGAAGATCCAAAATTGTGGGAAGTCATTATAACCGGTGGCGATCCACTTATTCTAAAACCCACTCAATTAAAAAAAATTATTGCAGAGCTGAGCAAGATCCCACATGTAGAAGTGATTCGGATCCACACACGTATCCCGATCGTTGATTCCAAACGTATCACAGAAGAAATGCTAGCGGCTTTGACAACTGAAAAAGCGCTATACATTGCTTTGCATGCTAATCATCCCGACGAATTTACTGAATCTGCCATCAGTGCTTGTAAACGCATCATTCATGCAGGCATTCCGATGATCAGTCAAACGGTATTATTAAAAGGCGTTAATGACAATATAGAAACGCTTTCAACCTTAATGCGGACATTTGTTAAAAATAAAATCAAACCTTATTATTTACATCATGGGGATTTGGTTCGTGGAACTGCACACTTTAGAACCTCATTAAGCGAAGGGCAAGCTCTGATCAAAGCCTTAAGGGGACGCTACTCTGGACTATGTCAACCAACTTACGTATTAGATATTCCGGGTGGATATGGTAAAGTACCCGTTGGACATTCTTATTGTATTGCAAATAAAATAGAAGACTATGAAGGAAAATTTCACGAGTATCCATAGCTCTAAGCGTGTACGCCGTATGAGACAGGCTACACACCGTACGCATACCCCCTCTTTGGGTTGGGTATGGTTACTCTCGGGGATTGTAATTGGGATTGTGGGCGTCATTGTTATTCATTCTGGCATGAATAATCCGGCAGCCATCGATAAAATCAAAACCCTTGCACTCTCTCGTACACAAACACAGCCAACTATTAAACCTAAAAATTCACCAACACCTTCAACAACCTCAGAGCAAACGGCCAAAGAATCTTCAAAAAAATATGAGTTTTATACTTTATTGCCTGGCATGGAAGTACAGTTACCCCCTGCGGCGACACCTCGCACGCCTCCCTTAAGCACCAGTCCTGTGGTGAGCGCGGCACCTGTAAAACCCACACCCGCAAAACCGACTGTCGCTGCTGTGCCAAAAAAACCTGAAAACCCCCAACCTGTGTCTATTAAGACAGAGACAGTTGCGAGGATACCTGCCCCTTTAGCGCCAGCACCCAATCCGAGTCCTGAAGGGCCCAAAGTACAATCCAAGTTGGCTGCAGCACACTATATCGTACAAGCGGGTGTGTTTGCTCTACCCACAGATGCCAAAGAGTTAGCCGATCGTATGTGCACTAAAGGCTTTAAACCCCAAGTCCATACCCTAAAGATGCGCAATGGCGTGACTGCTTACCGCGTTGTTTTAGGGCCTTATCCTACGGAAGTGATAGCCATGAATCAAAAAAAACAATTAGAACTCCATAAAATCCATGGCATACTGATTTTAAAGCGTTAAAGGATTTTTATATGAAACAATTTGATGGCACTACCATTCTCTGTGTACGAAAAAATAATCAAGTGGCTTTGGGCGGAGACGGACAAGTTTCTCATGGAAACCTTATTTTGAAAGGCAATGCACGCAAAGTTCGACGCTTGTATCAAAATAAAGTCCTTGCAGGGTTTGCAGGGGGTACAGCCGATGCTTTTACCTTGTTTGAACGCTTTGAAAAAAAACTGGAAGCTTACCAAGGGCATTTAACGCGCGCAGCCGTAGAATTAGCCAAAGATTGGCGAAGCGATAGAGCTTTAAGACGTTTAGAAGCATTATTAATTGTTGCTGATAAAGAAAGCTCTTTGATGATTACCGGGAATGGGGATGTTATTGAACCGGAAAACGATTTAATGGCCATCGGTTCTGGCGGGCCTTATGCTCAAGCTGCCGCGACTGCCTTAATACAAAACACCAAACTGGATGCCAAAAAAATTGTAGAAAAATCTTTAACGATTGCTGCTAATATTTGTGTTTTTTCTAATCATTATTTTACCATCGAAGAACTTGACAGTATTCCAGGAACAACAACATGAACAAAAGTTTTTTATTCATCATGACCCCTCAAGAAATCGTACAAGAATTAGACAAACATATCGTGGGTCAAGCAGCCGCCAAACGATCAGTGGCCATCGCCCTTAGAAGCCGTTATAGGCGCATGCAAGTCGATGAAAAATTAAGATATGAAATTACGCCTAAAAATATCTTACTCATCGGCCCCACCGGGGTTGGTAAAACAGAAATCGCCAGACGTATAGCCAGGCTTGCCAATGCACCCTTTATAAAAGTCGAAGCAACCAAATTTACAGAAATCGGTTATGTAGGACGTGATGTAGAATCGATTATACGAGACCTCATGGATGTTTCAGTTAAACTTACTCGTAACGAAGCTATCGCTAAAATTCAAAAACAAGCCGAAAAATCTGCAGAAGAAAGAATTCTAGATACCATTATGCCCCATAAACCGGAAGTGATAGATGCAACGGGTATATTACATGAGGGTTCTGCCCCTACCTCTCCCACACCGATTAAAACGCGCGGGGAATTGCGTAAGAAATTTAAAGCAGGCGATCTAGACGAAGACTTCATAGAAATTGAAACCACTCAAGGCTCTATTGGTGTTGAGATCATGGCTCCCCCCGGCATGGAAGAAATGACTAATCAATTACAGAGTATGTTTCAGAATCTATCTTCTGATAGAACGCGTAAACGTAAATTAAAAGTCAAAGACGCGTTTAAACTACTCAAAGAAGAAGAATCGGCCAAACTCATCAATGATGATGAAATCAAAGCCCGTGCCTTAGAACGCGTAGAGCAATCGGGTATTGTGTTCTTGGATGAAATCGATAAAATCACCCAGCGTTCAGAATATCGAGGCGGTGGCGAAGTATCCAGAGAAGGCGTACAACGTGATTTATTGCCTCTTGTAGAAGGTTGTACAGTTTCAACCAAATATGGCATGATTAAAACCGATCATATTTTATTCATTGCCTCGGGTGCTTTTCACTTATCCAGACCCTCTGATTTAATTCCCGAATTACAGGGCCGATTGCCAATTCGGGTAGAGCTCAATGCTTTAAAAGTAGAAGACTTTGTACGTATTTTGGTAGAACCCGATGCCTGTTTAACCACCCAATATCAAGCATTATTATCCACAGAAGGGATTAGTTTAGAGTTTAAAGAAGACGGCATTAAACGGCTTGCGGAAATTGCTTGGGAAATTAATGAACGCACGGAAAATATTGGTGCAAGGCGCTTATATACAGTGATGGAACGTCTATTGGACGAAGTTTCTTTTAATGCAACCGAAATGGCTGATACGACTTTAACCATCGATAAAGCCTATGTTGATCTTCAATTAGGCGAGCTCATCAAGGACGAAGACTTAAGCCAGTTTATTTTGTAAAAGTGTTAACTTTTATTGCATCATTTGGTTTAATAATCGATAAACTTGATGGCAAAAATAAAAAGGCATAGATAGCAAGTCATATTCAATGATTTCTCCTAAGGCATTCTTAACATTTACTTTCACTTTAGTGGGCAGATCGGAATTAATTCTTAATGCCAAAGACAATTTTTTTGATTCCATAAAAAAATGTAAGATTTTAAACTGCCAGTACTACCCGCTTTGACTTCAATGGGTATGACTTTTGTTCCAAATTGCATGACATAGTCAATTTCAGCATTGGCGCCTTTTAATTCCCGTGTCCAATAATATAGAGAGGGTTCAATGTAAGGCGGATTAATCGTTCTTAAAAGTTGGCCTACCATTTGTGTTGAGCTGAAGGTTGAAATCAAGGAAAGAGGAGGCTCTTTTTTTAATAAAAGCTTGATGCCCTATCTGGAAACTTTATTGACAAAAGGAATATCTGATTATAAATACAGTTATAATGACTATTCTCCAGCTAAATGGAAAAAAGTCTTGACTTTTCTCCATTTTAATGTATTATAGTCAAAATGAGAAGAGTACAAAAAGAGATTATCTTAAAAGATTTACAAAAAAAGATGGTGTTCTTAGTAGGTCCTAGGCAGGTAGGGAAAACCTGGCTCGCAAAAGAAATTGCTACGGAGTTTTCAAATAGCCTTTACCTAAGTTATGACAAACAATCGGATAAAGAAATTATTTATTCTGAAGGTTGGTTAGGCAACACCGATTTATTAATTTTAGATGAGTTACATAAAATGCCCGATTGGAAAAATTATTTAAAGGGCATCTATGATACCAAACCTAATAGCATGAGTATTTTAGTAACAGGAAGTGCACGTTTGGATATTTTTGCCCAAATAGGTGATTCATTGGCAGGCCGTTATTTTAAACATCGCTTACTGCCTTTTTCTCCTGCAGAATGCTTACAAACAAATATACCCGTTGATCTAGATAAATTACAAATTCGAGGTGGTTTTCCTGAACCTTTTTTTTCTGAAACATCCTTGGATGCTAATCGATGGCGCTTACAATATGTAGATAGCTTATTAAGTAGTGATGTCTTTGAATTTGATAATATTCAAAATTTAAAAGCTATGCGATTAGTGTTTAATTTATTGCGCACTAAAGTAGGATCGCCTATCTCATACCAATCTTTGGCAAGAGATGTAGCGATTTCCCCCACTACTGTAAAAAAATATATTGAAATTTTAGAAGCTTTATATATTATTTTTCGTGTGACACCTTTTTCAAAAAATATTGCACGAAGTCTTCTAAAAGAACCTAAAATTTATTTTTTTGATACAGGATTAATAGAAGATAATGCAGGCGCGCAATTAGAAAATTTAACTGCACTTTGTCTATTAAAGCATACCTATGCTAAAACGGATATACTCGCCGAAGAATATAACCTGCATTATTTAAGAACGAAAGAAGGGCTGGAAGTTGACTTTGTATTAGTTTATCAAGAGCAAATCACACAAATGATTGAAGTTAAGCTATCGAATAGAGATTTCAATCCGGCATTATACTCTTTTTATGAAAAATATCAATACCCAGCCATTCAACTTGTAAAATTTTTAGATCGACCATATCAAAAATCGGGAATTCCAATTGTCAATGCTACACAGTTTTTATCTGAACTATTATTATAATAGTTTAAAATTACTATACAATACTCAAAGGAGTTCCCGCAGGCACAATCCCAAGAAAAAGTACAGTCCCAGCAATTAAGTATTCACAGTCCATGCCCTAAACAGACGCACACCCCGAGCATTTGTCAGTGGTGTAGAGCTAAAAATATGCTAAAACTCATTATTAAAGCTCATAAACATGCGAAGATGTTATTGCTTATACAACCAATGATAAGATTTAGAGTAAGTTTTTTAATTCTTGACTTAAAAATTTCTGCCAAGGTATCATCTGGATACCACAATCTAGTAATCTAGGGCGTTCTATGGGGCTTACAATATAAACTTTAGCATCTGGATATTCATTTCGAAAGGCAAGCAATCCATTCGTATCCGTATTTTTAATTAAAACAGAAGATTTAATTTCTATACAAGCAATTGGCTTTTGCATATGCGTTAATATTAAATCTATCTCTTCAAGCCCTGTATTGGTTCTCCAGAAAAACAATTCGAATCCTAAACGATAATAATTATTTAATGCAATAATCTGTAAAACAATAAACTGTTCAAATCGTCTACCTCTTACCTCAGTATTTAGCTTTTCTGAATGAGATAAGTGATGACATAATGCATTGGTAACGCCGGAATCAAATAAGTAATATTTTGGGTGTGAAATAGATCTTTTTCGCACACTTTTAATCCAAGGGTCAATACGGTACGCTAAAAATGTATCTTCTAAAATTTGATAATATTCTTGCACTGTTTTAACAGAAACCCCACATTCTCGGCTAATATTACTATAATTTACAATTTGACCATCATTATTAGCGGCAATGTCTATAAATCGCGCAAAGGAACCTAATACCTTCTGCCTGGATTTCCTCCCTCAGATAAACATCAGAATACGCTTCTAAGAATTCTAAAGTGTCTTGTAAAGTTAAAGCATTCGCCCAAATATAAGGCAAACACCCTGAAAATAATGCTTTTTCTAAGTCAAAGCACTCCCCTAATTCTTGGAAAGTGCAAGGATACAAATGATAGGTATTAGCCCGACCGGCTAACAAGTTGGCACTATCTACAACAATGTTAGGAGAATAAAAATGCCTGTAGGTCCTTTAATTGTAAGCTTAGCTTCTACCACACTCTCAGATAATGAAAAGATACTATTAGCCAGCAAACAAGTAGGCGGTTTAGTACTGTTCCGCGAAAATTATAATGAAAAAGCAGAGAACCCTAAGGCAGACCTCAAAAAACTCATTCATGAAATACGTGAAATCAATCCGAATATTCTTATTATGATTGATCATGAAGGGGGAAAAGTATGGCGATTCAACAAGGGTTTTAGTAAATTACGTTCCGCCAAAGAATACGGTACTTTATATGAAAAAGATCAAAAATCTGCTCTAGAACAAGCCTATGTAGGTGGAAAACTCATGGCATCTGAACTATTAGAATGCGGTATTGATATGAGCTTAGCACCGGTTGTTGATTTAGATGGGCCCAGTAATGTCATTGGAAAATTCAACCGAGCTTATCATAAAGATCCCGAAATAGTTACAGAACTTTCACAAGCATTTATTAAGGGCATGAACGAAGCCGGCATGCCAGCCACTCTAAAACACTTTCCAGGCCATGGCACTTGCCAGTTAGATTCTCATGTAGAAACCCCCAAAGATGAACGTTCAATTGAAGCCTTAGAAATCGATCTACAACCCTTTGCGAACTTAATGAAGGATAAAGATCTTTGGATAGGATCTATGATGACAAATTTTGTTACTTATCCAGCAGTGGATGATAAAATAGCTGCTTTTTCTAAAAAATGGATCCAAGGATATTTGCGTGAACGTTTCACTTTCCAAGGTATTGTAATGAGTGATTGTTTGCACATGAAAGGCGCTGATGTAGGAAAACAGCTTGCTCGTTTACAAGCAGCACAAGATGCCGGTAATGATTTTCTAATGTATACCCATCAACATGGTGAGAAATTAGACAGTTTATTAGCGATATTAAAAGACATTCCAGATTCTAAACCCGCAGCACAAAGACGAGAAACACTTATCACTCAAATCCAAGCACATAGAACCACAACCTTGCCTATGTATAATGCAAAAACTAAAGCGCCCGTGTTAGTACCCACAACAGACGACACAGCGAAACCAATGATTGTAGAAAAAGAAAAAACTTATTCAATTTTATGAAAAATTTAATACCCCATATGATGCTCATATGGGGTCGATTAAAAAATCTTTAAACGAAATAATATGACTGAAAAAATTTTCCTGTACAATATTATGAGATAAATCACCCTCATATATCAAAACAGGTCGAACAGAAGTTGTTGTTGGGATTTTTATTTTTCTAATCTTTTCTTTCACTTCATCTATCACGCTTAAAGGAATTTTATTTCACAAACATAAAAAGTATGCCGTGTTTGAATGAGTAAATCAATTTGGCAGGCTTCGGTTCTTTGTGTTTTATGTTGAAAGTAAGGAGAGATGCTTAATATCAACATCGGTGAAATTTGCAGTGTAGTCCTGCTGTTTTACGTTGTCCAAATGCTTTTAAATCTGCTAATTCTTTTTTTCGACCTATGAACATAGGAGCCATCTTTAGGTTTAAATTATATGACTTAAAAATAACATAATGTGTTTTTCAAGTAAAATTTTCTTATTGAATTATTTGACTTCAAATTTACATTCTGTCGATTTTAAGTCAAAAATTTTCTAAGGCTTTGATATTAAATGTGTAACCTCAGTTCGAGTTTTTGCAAGAGATATACTGCCTAGCAATGTTCGGAGTGATTGCCCCCTTTGGAGAGGGAAATTACCCCGAACATTATTTAATAACTTCTAGGCCTAAATTCTGCACAGAACTTAGATTATTTTTCTTAAATGCTCTTTTTTCTATATTTACAGAAAAGGCTTATGCAAAGAAACTAGAATATCCAGCGCACCTTGATGGAGCCATAATTAGACCAAAAATTGTTTCTGGTTTCTAAATCATAGGCTAAGGTTACGACTAAACCAGGAACCACAACACCTGCAGCACTAAAACCAAATACGACACTTTGTTTAGCAAGTGGTGGACCTAGGGTAAGAAAACTGGGGCCACCTTCCACAAATACTGCATTAGTGGATAAATTAGGACTTTTTAACTCTGTTAAAAATAATATATGGAGTTCGGGTAAAAAATCTTCTATTTGACTCACATCAAAGAATCTAACGCCCCCGCCCCCTTGTTGAGAAATAGCTGTACGACGCTTAATGGCTAAATTTTCTCCGGGAGCACCTTTTTCCACATAAGCATTTTGGGTGATTCTTAAATTACGTGTTGTAAAATAAGGAGCTACTTCTAAATTCCCCATGGGTAGATTTAAGCCTACATTTAAACGTGAGGTTTTTTGCTCACCATAAAAATCCCCTCGAGCATTTTGTCCTAAAAAGGTATGTCGAGTATTGATATAATGATTGGTTGCCCAGGCAACCGTACCATCCATGAAAAACAAATTATAATCAACAGTGAAATATAAAATACCTTGCCAACTGGTTATATTAGAATCCATTATGTTTGGATTATTTTTAAGCCTGGTACCGGCATAACTGCCTGCAGCACCCACTTTGGTCAAAAAAGGAGATCCACAAAAAGGACCATAACCTGTGACTGGCACATCTGCAACAAAGCCTACACCACTGCCTAAAGCATTAAAACCTGGAATACCATTTTTTTGTTTAACTGTTGTATTGCCTGCAAATACAAAGGGTCCATAAGAGCCTCGTCCATCGGCAATATCACCCGCGTTATATCCGGTATTTAGATTATAATCATTAGCAGCTCGCATAGAGTGCAAGCCTCGGGTAATTTTTAAAAAGGGTAATTCATTCATTTGCATGGTGCTTAAAAGGGTACCACCATTGGCTTCTGGAGATAATTGTAATAAAGCCAATTGTACTTGCTCTGCGGTGGATAATCCATCAAGTCTTTGCAGGATTAAAGCTTGCGTTGGTGTTGCTGTACCACTTGCCCGAATTTGTTCCAGTGCCGCACCCACACCTAAGACGTTACCCAAGAAACCAGCGCTTGATAAGGGTGTTCGATTAGCCACTAATCTATACACATCCGGAGCAGGTGATTGGCTAAAGCTTAAGGTTGCAGAACTGGGTGCAATAATCGTAGTTGGACCCACTACCAGTCCAGGCGCTCTAACAATATCAAAAGTCGCACCATTTGCAATGTTTGCAGAATTCGCTAAGCTAAGCGCCACAGATCCCGAAAAGGAAGAACCGGCTGCTGCAGTAATATTGCCATATACTGCCGGGTTGCTATCAATCGTGGTATTCAAACGACCATTGCTGGGTTGTATAAATGCACCCGTTATCGTTCTAGAACCATCCGCCAATGCAAGCGTTCCATTATTTGTAAATGTTCCCGTGATATCCGAACCTGCATTTAGATTTAAAAGCCCATTGTTTGTTAAGGGGCCGGTATTGACTGCACCTAAATTCGTCGTTGCACCCGCACCTACGGTTAATCCCCCAGATGTAATAGGATTGTTTACTGTAAAAACAGCATTATTTTGTACATCAATTAAGCTGGCACCAATGGAAATCGGATTGGTTGTCGTGAAATTTCCTAACACATGCACAGCTGCAGCACCGGTAATAGGCCCTACTGTACCACCACTTAAATTAATAGTAGAAGTACCCGCAACACTTCCGGCTGTACCACCTTGTATATTCAGTATGCCTCCAGTAACGGTCGTATTTCCTAAGGCTCCTGAACTTAAAGTGACAACACCGCCTCCAGTAATGTTCGGTGCGTTTAAAGTACCACCGTTGACCAAAGTTGTTCCTTGATCAGTCAGGTTCATTACAGCCACCGTATTGCCGGTATTCACCGTAGTTGTAGTCCCTGCTGCTACGGTCATGTTTGTAAGAGAATTAATATTGCCAGCTGTGCCAAAATTGGTATTTAAAATAACAGTAGATCCGGCAGCGCCCGTAATATCTCCGGTAATGATTCCAGAATTCACTGTTAGGGTATTATCGTTTAGCACAGTCGTAGTGCCCGACAAACTCCCTCCCGCATTTAAAATTAAGGGCGAGGCGCCTCCAGCTGCCAATGTTAAATTGTCAAAGCCTGTAATGGGATTTACCACTGTTAAGGTTGCACCTGTAACGTTAATATTTTTTACATTGGTGAAAGCACCACTGGTTGTCATACCGGTATTGATATTAAAAGTGGATCCTGGAGCTGTACTGCTCATACCTCCACTGATTGAACCACCTGCATTTAAGGTTACGGTACTATTATTCACCAAACTATTATAAGAGACTGAGTTTTGTATTGTAAAAGTTCCACTCGCAACATTGATATTTTGAGTCCCTGTAATCGCTGAATTGGTTGTAAAACTGTAATTTAAATTTAAAGTGCCCGTGCCACTCAGTGCTGAGGTGATATTGCCACCAGCATTGAAATTAAGGGTACCATTGTTATTTAAAGTATTACCAGTAACCGCAGCATCCACATTCATAGTTGTGCCGGAGGCTAACGTTAAAATATTATAGCCAGTAATAGTATGACCTCCTGTCCCTAAAATAGTACCAGAATTATTAACGTTAATAAGATCAACGTTGGTTAAATTACCCGCTAAATTACCGGTTGTATTGATCGAAGCATTTATATTCAAAGTGGCAGGTAGTAATGCGCCAGCTTGCCCAGTAATATTACCATTAAGGTTGCCACCATTAATATTAATAAGTGAGCTAGCATTATTTGGTAGCAAAATATTTCCGTTAAAATTAAAACAATTTAGGTTAAGCGTTGGGATACCGGCAGGTAGTGAAGATGTTAAATCTATAGCGATTCCTGCAGCCGTAATACCTCCATTAATGTTAATTCTATAGTCGGCTGTGGGGCCAGACGTTTGACTTCGAATTAGCGGTGTAGTCGTGCTAAATAAAGCACCCCCTACATTAACCGTAAGGGTAGTGCCACCTTCCATTGTAATTAAGGGCTGAGGATTTAAAGAGCCCCCAGATACCAGCGTTAAAGTATCAGCTGAAGCGTTTAGTAGTACTATGTTGTTCGGATAACCAGGTGGAGTTCCTGGAGGATTCGTAAATGTATTACTGCTCGTTACTACATAGTCTATAGCAAAAATGGTAGGCGACAACAGCGCGCTTAATCCTATTCCTATACGACCTACATAATGTAACAGGTGCTTAAATATCATCTACATCCTTTACCCTAAATGCTCTATCCTTAAGTTTCTAGGATACATTAGAATAGCTACATGATACAAAAAATCTTTTTATATTGTACTTTGCTAATCATAATATCAGGTTGCTCTCGAGCTATGATTTTTGAAAATCCTAGACAATACGCAACTCTCTTAACAGATGAACACTCATTTAAGCAAGCTACTATTCCTACTGCTTTTTTTAACTTAAGTATTTTTTATAAGGCAAATAGTATACAAGCTAATAATACCTTAACCATTTATATAGAAGGTGATGGTCATGCATGGCTTTCTCGCACACAAGTATCACTCGATCCTACGCCGTATAATCCCTTGGCTTTAAAATTGGCACTTTTAGATCCTAGACCGAATGTTGTATACCTAGCTAGACCTTGCCAATATAGTGAACACAATGAAGCTTGCAAACCAGCGATTTGGACCGATGAACGATTTTCAGAAACGGTGATTCGTTCTATGAACAGCGCCGTAAGTGCTCTAAAACAAAAATATCATGCTAACAATATACACTTAGTTGGTTTTTCCGGAGGTGCCGCTGTTGCTATCTTAATCGCTGCCAGACGAAATGACGTGATTCATATTATAACCGTTGCGGGCGATTTAGATCACGAAGCACTCAGCGCATTTCATAAAACCACACCCCTTAAGAAATCATTAAATCCAAAACAGGTGGCAAACAAAATTGCACGCATTCCTCAACATCATTTAATTGGTGATAAAGACCCGATTGTTCCTGTGTTTTTATCAGAAAATTTTATCAAAACAATGCCTAAATATGAACATATAAAACATTCAATCTATAAAAATTTCACGCATCATGAAGGCTGGGAAGCCATCTGGCAGCAATATATTATTCAAGAAATCAATGATTCAAAAAAAACAGGCACTTCTGTTGCACAAAATAAGCCATTTTTATAGCATTGATATTGTTTTTCAGTTAATCCCATATGATCATAAACACGTGCCAAAGTTTGATACGCTTCGGGTGTTGGTTTTAAGGAAATACTTTTTTCTAAATAATCCCGTGCTTTCCCCCACAATTGGTTCTCGAAAGCTAACTTCCCAAGAGTTAATAATAAGACTGAGTTATCTATAGCTTCTGATAAAAAAGATTCCGCAAAGGCCAATTGCTTTTTAGGATTATGCTTAATAACACCATACAGATAAATTAAATGGTTATCTAAGCTTTTTTTAAGGGCATTTTTAATTAAATGATCGGCTTCTGAATGTAAACCCTGATTAATTAATAAACTACAATACTCAGCTAGCAAAACCGTATTGTTACGAATGTGACGGGGAGCACTTTTCCAAAAATGTAAAGTATCTTGGATCCCTTCCCCTGGCGTTCCTGTATGCATATGCTTAGGCAAAAGACTTTGGTACGCTTTTAATTCCAGTTGATCCAAAAATACAGAACGCATAACCTGGTTTCTTCTTAATAAGGGTAATAGATTTAATATTGCTTGATAATCGTTTTGTGCCTCATACACCATGCTTAAATATTTTAAAATTTGAACATTATTGGGTTCTTGCTGATGGAGCTTTTCTAAAATAGCTCTGCTTTTCATCCATTGGCCTTCATTAAATTGTAATTGCGCTTGCGTTAAGCCTACTGCAAGCTCTGATCCTTCACTTAAGCCTGAGGCCAATTCTAAATACTTATCTCGCCTGTTAATAGAACCACTTTCTTCTGCAGCTTTTGCTGCGGATAAGTAATTAATTAAGGGCGTATCACTGTATTTTGCACCCCTAATTAAGAAGCGCTCTGCATTATTCCACCGCCCTTCGGCCAGCTCCAGTAAACCTTTATCTGTTTGACGTCTAGACGCTTTAATATGCCTATAGTGCCACATTTCCTGCAAATGATGCATTGTATTGCTGAAAGCATGTCCTAGAGAACTGAACAATATCGTTAGCATCAACAAAATTAAAATGGCTAAAATAGCGAGCCATAAAGGCATTTCCATCGTCCATTGCTTATAAGAAAACAAAGCATATCCTGGATCTTGGCGCAATAAAACACCGGCTACTGTGGCCAATATTAAAATACAAAATAATACCCCCATGCGCATAAAGTCTCTCCTTAAGTCTTATTAGCCGCTTCTTGAGTTTCCATGGCTTTTAATTGCTTGACTGTTTCCTGTAAATTGGGTAATGTCGGTTTAATATCCACAGATTCCAATGATTTTAATACTTGCATAGCTTGTTCTACAGCACCATCGCTTGTTTCAAAATAACGACTTAAATACTGTTGTGCCTCTTCTATACTCGAGGCATAAATTTTAGGTTCTACATTCAATACAGCCCATCTTGCTTGTTCTAATATCAATTTTAAGTGTTGAACAGCCAATGCTTGTTCTTCTTCAGATAATAAAGGTGTAATGGGTTTGTCATGACGCTGTATCTTTACCAAATCTCTTAACTCATGCCAACCCTGGTTTAAAGCTTGTTTCCAGGTACTTTCTGAGTTCGCTATTTTTGATTGCTTATGTTCAGATTCCGATTGAATGGCTTCTTTTTTATTCACTATATTCCACTGAGTCGGAAATTTATCAACTTGTTGGAGAATAGCCCCTAATTTTAACCAAATGCCTTGGGTGTCTGGCAATATTATGCTATCTAAGGCCATGATGTCTTTAAGCAATGCTTCGCGTAAAGCTTTATAACGATCATCTTTGATAGTTTCTATTTTTTTATCCGCTGATTTTAATAATTGAACGGCAATTTTTGTATTCTGTGTAAATTCTAATTGCATCACACTCAAGCGAATCATAGCAGCAATGTCATATAAAGCATATTGTGAAGCTATGTCCTTCACAGGCTCTACAGGATGATTCAGCGCTTGCGTTTGTACAACAGATACTTTTTTTAGCGAATCTTGAAGTGTGACTATGTTTTGGTTTATTCCTAATATCGATTTTTCTTGTTTTTCTAACTGCGCCTCAATGGGAGGGTGAACATGTAAAAAGTGTTGATATTGAAACACACTCAATCCTAATGCGCCCATAGAGAGCAATAAGCTAAACAATGCTATTCTCATGAATTTCCCTCTCTCAATTCCTTAATCGCCTGAATAATGGCTGCATCTTCCGCACTTAAGGCTAATACAATTGCTTGAAAGCCTAAAATGTTAGCAGCTTCAACCATTCTTTTACTAATCACAATAATAGGAATTGATTTAAGCCACTTAACTGCGGATCCATTCACTTTAATCCTCTGCACTAAGCTTAGCAAATTATTCATCCCTTCGGTACTGGTGCACACAATCATATCGATAGATGTTTTTTGCCATTGTATCCATTTTTCTTCCATATCCACCTTAGGCAAACAACGCTGATATACTTGTAAAGACTGCACTAAAGCCCCACGTGCTGTTAATTCTTCTTTTAATAATGCCCGGCCATCATTACCCTTAAAAATAATCATCCGTTGACCTTCGATAATATCTTGTTGCAGTTCCCTTAAGGCTAAAAGCGATTCGCTTTCATAAGGCGGGGCATAAGGGGCTACAACAGCAGAAACCTGGAAGCTGGCTAAAGCTTCTACTGTACCAGGACCCACTGCACACCAAATAAAAGGTGGTATTTCTTTCCATATCGATCGAATAATAGGTAGAGCATAATGCACAGAAGATCGGCTGACAAAAATCAATCTATCTAGGGGTTGTAAAGCTTTAATGGCTTTTCTCAGTGACTCTTTGTCCTGCGTGGAGGTAATATGAATGGTTGGAAACAATTCGGGAACCGCTCCTAGGGCTAAAATGCCTTGGCATAAGCCTTGCACAAATTCTAAAGGCCTAGTCACTAAAACTTTATGTATTACATCCATCGATAATATCCTGTGCACCCTGTGCCAATAAACCCATGGCTACTTGTTCTCCTATCTTTTCTGCTTCATAAACAGAACCCAAGGCTTCCATCTGCAAGATAACAGAGCCGTCTCTACACCCTACCAGCCCTCTCAGTAGTAATTGTTCATTAGCCTTCAAGCAAGCTAAACCCGCTACAGGCAGCTGGCAACTGCCACCTAAATAAGCATTCATCTGTCTTTCAGCCCTTAGGCAGTATGCGGTAGGCAAATGGTGTAAAGGCATAATTAAGGTTTTGATCTCTTCGTCACCTGTACGACACTCTATCCCTAAAGCGCCTTGGCCAACCGCGGGTAGCATTGCTGTAGGTTCCACTATAACATTTATCCGATGCTCTAAATTTAAACGCTCTAATCCTGCAACAGCCAAAATAATGGCATCAAATTCATTGTTGTCCAGCTTATGGATGCGCGAGTCTACATTGCCTCTCAACGATCTTAGGCATAAATCCGAGCGAATCGCTTGTAGTTGCGCTTGTCTTCTTAAGCTTGAACTCCCTATCACAGCACCAGAGGGTAATTGCTCTAAGGTTTTTATCCCTTTGGCCATATTACGAGCACTTAAGACTATCGCATCTCTGGGATCAGCCCTTTCTAAAATAGCCCCAATACAAAGACCTTGAGGTATTTCTGCAGGCATATCTTTCATAGAATGAACAGCAATATCGGCTTTATCAGATAAAAGGCAGGCTTCCAATTCTTTCACAAATAAACCCTTACCCCCTATTTTGGACAGGGAAGTTTCTAGATTTATATCTCCTTCTGTACTCACACCTATTACTTGAATGGATAAATTCGAATACAGGCTTTCTAATAAATTTTTGACATGATGAGCTTGCCATAAAGCCAAAGCGCTTTTACGGCTAACCAAACGCAATGTTTGGGGGGTATTTATTAATTTAAAAGTCATACTAGCAACTTATATATCCAGCAACTATACTCATTATACTATGGAAGATACAACTTTTATTCAACGACTTAAAAAAGAATTGCCCTTATGGATCCAACAAGGATGGGTCCAGCCCCATGCCGAATATGCAATCTTGGATTCTGTGCTTTCGCAAGCAGAACAAAAAGAAACAACTGGCATTATTCCTTTTACTATTATCTGGGTAGGTATTGTATTACTCAGTGCTGGCATTATTACCTTTTTTGCCACACAGTGGGGTAATTTAGCACCTTTAATCAAAATGCAACTCTTAATAGGCTCTCAAGGCCTGCTGTATTTTCTTGCTGCACTTTTTTTCTTAGGGGATGTCTTTAAAAATTCTACACCTTATAAAAATACTTTGGGGCAAACGTTAGTCACTTTCGGAATCATTTTATTTGGCGTTAATATTTTTCTGATCGCGCATATCTATCAAATTCAACTCCATACCCCTCTAGGGGTATTAACTTGGGCATTAATGGCTTTATTCACAGCCTGCCTTATGCGTTCTCAAACGATACTTATTCTAAGCATCCTACTCACCATGCTATGGACAGCAATGGAAATGTTTGATTTTCAACATTCAGTGCATTGGACTTTTTTAGCAGTTTGGTTTTTATTTCTCTATCCCATTGTCAATGAACAATGGGAATCGGCTTTGAAAGTCGCTTTGGTGGGTCTTTTTACTTGGAGTTTATGTATCATGGCTCTGTATGTGGGGGATGTATTTTTTATACAGATTTATTTTCTAATCTGTTTAGCCATGTTTTTATTTGCCGAAGTCTTAAAAACCTATTCCTATACCAAAATATTTGCTAAAACCGTTCAACACTTTAGTTGTGTATTTGCCAGTTTAAGTTTATTTGCACTCACTTTTGCAACCAATATCACCAAAGAAAGAGGTTTATTTTTTGATATAGTCCCTTCGTTTGGTTATACCGAAACCATCAGTGCAATGCTATTGGTGCTTTGTGTTATGGTTTGGATTGCATGGCGCTCAACCATTATTTTTAATACAACAGCATTCATTTGGGGGCAAGGCTGGTTATTTCTCGCTCTATTGATTATTTTACTCAATACCCATTTAGGCTCTTCTGTTGAACAATATAAGAGCTTAATTGCAGCGGCTTATAATGTATTATTCTTCTCTGGGATAGGGTGGGTTATTTATGTAGGCTATAAAGAATGTGATCGGGTTTTACTGAACTTAGGATTTCTTTTTATGGCAACTGGTATATTGAGCCGTTACTTCGATAGCTTTTGGCTTTTTCCAAATCGTACTTTATTTTTAGTTACCGGCGGTTTACTCTTAACTTTCGGTAGTTTTATGATTGAAAATAAGCGTAGACAATTAATACGTATCATTGATAGAAAAATTAACGAGGAAATTTAAATGACCCAAAAATTACAATTAGCCAGCAACCTCTTATTAAAAGTCAGTGTGCTTTTTGTTTTGCAAGCCATTATCTTATTAATGATTAGTAATTATCATACTCAAGCAAATATTGAAAACAATACTGTAACCGATAAGATTAAAAATTCAATTTTAGAAACCCCAAAAGAAAGTACTAAAAGCACTGCGGGTGCCTATTCAAATGTAAAACCTGCCTCCAAAAAATAATTTCATTTGTACTGAAAAACATTATAATAATCAACAATATAACCCACTGTCGACTATAATTGACAATTTGTTCTCTGTCGAGTATACTTGACAGTATCTTAATTTTAAACTCAAAGGTGTCATTATGCTCTCCGACGAAGCCCTTTTAGATATTTTAAGCAGTTGGAGTTTTTGGAACTCAGCGCCTCCTGCCGGATTAGCACGAGAACTTAAGCTTCCTAAAACCTTAAATAATGATCTGGTATTAATCATACAAGGTGTGCGCCGTTGTGGTAAATCTACTCTGCTTTCACAATTACCCAAGCATTATAATATTCCTATGGCTCAATGCTATTATTGTAATTTTGAAGATCCTAGGTTAATGAATGATTTAAATTACGATCTGTTAACACGTATCCAATCGCAGGCTCGAAAAAAAATTTCTTCCGAAATACCCTGTTATTTCTTTTTTGATGAAATTCAAAATGTCGAATATTGGGAAAAATGGATCCACCTACAAATAGAACGCCCAAAAAAAAATTATTATATAGTAACAGGATCGAATTCTAGACTTTTAAGTGGAGAATTCGGCACTACTTTAACAGGACGTCATATTACATTAGAATTATTTCCTTTTTCTTTTTCTGAGTTTAACTTAAGCTTTCCCAATAAAAGCTTAAAAGATTATTTAATCTCCGGTGGCTTTCCAAGGCCCTTAACCTTCGAAAAACCTTATCAATTATTACAAGAATATTTTAATGATATTATTTTTAGAGATGTACTGAAACGAGTGAATGCTCGCACGCCCGAAGCTGTAAAACAAGTAGCAAAAATGGCTTTTGAAACCTGTGGATCAGAACTCAGTTATCGAAAAATTGGGGCTGTCACAGGTTTAACTGTAGATACCGTGAAAGCTTATTTGGAAGCTTGTGAGAGTGCCTATTTGCTTTTTGCCTGTCCATTTTTTGCATTTTCTGAAAAAAAGCGCTTAACTAAACAAAAAAAATATTACCCGATTGATTCTGGAATGCGTTTTGCAATCACTAATACACTGGGCCGAGATATTGGAAAAAGTTTAGAAATACTCACTTTTTTACATCTAAAACAAACACATGAACAAGTCTTCTATTGGCATGAGTTAAATAAAGGCGAGGTAGATTTTGTTGTCATGGAAGGTCAAAACATTGTACCTTATCAAGTCACCTGGGATGATCCTACACCACGACACGAAAAAGCACTAGAATTTTTTTACGAACAATTTCCAAATGCAAATGAGGCTATTTTTATCACTTACAAAAATGCAAGAACTTTTTTCGAAAATACACAGAAAAAGGGCATGTATTAAATCATACCCTTTTCATGCTCAGTCAATTAACCGCGTTGCGCTTGACGTCCAGAGCCTAAACGTTTCTGGCGACCAGCATTATTGTTATTGCCACCAAATGAGCGCTTTGGACTGCTAAAAGAACGTGGGCGCGCGGGTTTATCGGCAACACGCTTAGGCTCTAAGCCTGCTAAAGTCTGCACCTCAAGCTTCTTACCGATAAAATGCTGAAGACGTGACAATTGCGGTACATCTTCTCTTCCTATGAACGAGATAGCAATACCGGCTTTACCATTACGCCCTGTTCGGCCTATACGATGAATATAACCATCCAGTTCACGGGGTAAATCAATGTTAATCACATGTGTTAAATCTTTAACGTCAATCCCGCGAGCAGCAACATCGGTTGCAACAACCACACGAATTTTACCACGTTTTAATTTATCTAAAACACGGGTTCTTTGGCTTTGCTTTAAATCACCGTGCAGTGCTTCGCAGGCAATATCTCTTATAGATAAATCTTCAGCCAAACGATCAGCTGCACGTTTGGTGCTGATAAAAACAATAGCTTGCCACACGGCAGGATCTTCCAATATTCTCATCAACAAGGCACGCTTGTGTGACAAATCATCCGCATAATAAATGACTTGAGAAATCAAGGCATGATTATCAGTAACCGAAGCCATTTGTACCCGTTCAGGATTTTTTAAGAATTGACGTGCAATGGTTTGAACCTTACCTTCTAGGGTTGCAGAAAATAAAAGGGTTTGCCGTGTGCTGGGTGTTTCTTTGGCAATTTCTACCATATCATTAATAAAACCCATATCCAACATACGATCGGCTTCGTCTAATACAAAAAATTCTAATCTAGAAAAATTTACTCTGCCTTCACGCATATGATCCATTAAACGACCGGGTGTTGCCACTAAAAAATCAAAGGGTTTACGAAGCATTGCAATTTGAGAAAAATAAGGCACACCCCCAGTAATACTGCCCCATCTTAAATTGGTTAATTTTGCGACTCTGCTAATAGTATCCATAATCTGTGTCGCCAATTCGCGCGTAGGGCACAGAATTAATACTCGAGGTCCATTACCTTGATTGGGATCAGCAGGTGGGTTATTCAATAATTTTTGCACAATCGGCAATACAAAAGCCAAAGTCTTTCCAGATCCTGTTTTGGCAGAAGCCAATACATCTTTGCCTTCTAAAATAATAGGCATCACTTTAGCTTGGATACCCGTTGCCTCAACAAATCCTTCTTTGCTTAAACTTTGATGAACGTTAGAATGAAGATTTGGAATAATATCTTCAAATAATTCGGATGACATAAAATAAACTCTCCTCAAATGTATTCTTTGATTGAAAGAACGGTTAAAAATAGTAAGTACACCGTGGTAAGTACACTCAAAAGAGCACACCACTATTCCTATTAAACGCTTTCGTCTTATTCATAGAGGCGAGCAGACATTTATTATACTACATAGTTTGTAATAAAACTACATATTTTAATGAATTACATTCTATGTAATAAAAATTGTCCAATATCTTCAATTTCTTCAGGCAATACCGTATGAGGCATAGGATAGGTTTTCCAACTAACTTTATAATTTAATTCCTCTAATTGGTTTCTAGCCAATTCTCCCATCACTAAAGGTACGATGGGATCAAACAAACCATGGGCCATAAAAATAGGGGTTCTTTGATTTGCAGTATTTCGCTCTTCTAGGAATGTTTTGCTTAAAGGTAAGTAGCAAGACAGCGCGATAATACCACCCAAAGGTTGGGGATAACGTAAACCTGTATGTAAAGCCAGTGCACCACCCTGAGAAAAGCCCGCTAAGATAATATGTTCATAAGGTATACCCAAAGCTTTTTCTCTTTCTATCAATAAACCCAACAAATAAGCAGAATCCTGTATCCCCAAAGCATCTTCACGACGAGCCAGATCTAATTCAGCAATATCGTACCATCCACGCATTCTCATACCGCCATTCACTGTAATATTGCGCATAGGGGCCGAAGGGAAGACGAAACGGACCTTATATTGATTCAAGAGATCAAATTGCTCCACAATGGGTACAAAATCATTAGCATCTGCCCCCAAGCCATGTAGCCAAATAACTGATGTTTTAGGCTGATCACCCGAAGGGTTTAAATCAATCGTTGCTAAGCTCTCGTTCAAAATTACACTCTCTATCAGTTTTATTACACACTCTTTAAATTACATTAACAGATTCTTATTTTAAAAACTACTATGGCTAAACCTTAAAAAATTCTTCAGCGCAAATAATCTGATCAAAATAATGCCTATTGAACAATGCTCCATCCACCCCTTGATTACAAATCAAAACTTTTTGAATAGTCTTGTTCAGCTTATGGGGGAATAATGATAACTTTTGTTCAAATTCTGCGATCACTTTGGTGCCAACCGGCGTTTGTAAATATTTAATTTCACAAATCGTATACACATTGTCTGCACACCAGAAAAGCCTAAAATTTTTGCAATCATTGTATGGTTTTTTCTAACAAAACGCTCAAATGCAAACCCTAACCACTTGGCATAATTATCTACTTTTATAGCATTAGTTGGCATTTCATTATAAGTGCCATTTTCAATATCTTTACGAATAGGCTGAATAAATTTATGATAATAATATAAATAGGCATCAGAAATCGCATATCTTACCAATATTGTTTTGCTACTCAAATTAAAGGGATAGTACTTCAAAATAAAGCCTGATTTTTCTAAATCTAGCAATATACTGCTTAAAGTGCCGCCTGTTTCTATTTTTAATATTTTCAACAAATCTTGACGAGTAGCAAATTTTTTCTTGGCTAAAATTTCTATAATTTTTATATAATTTTTATTTTTAGCCATGTTGCTGGTAAATATTTTTTCATATTCATTTAGAAAAAAACTATTAGCAACAAATGAATTCTTACATAAACCTAAAAAAACAGAAGATTCTTTGTTAATCCATTTCAGGTATTCTGGAATACCTCCTACAGTTAAATACGCATCTAAGACTTCTTTTTGGCTTCTATTTTTTAAAAATGCTTTTGTTTCATCTAAGCTAAACTCTTTTAAATGAATTTCATATTGTGAACGATTATAAAGGGCTTTAGAGTGTATAACTTCATCAATCATAAAAGAAGGTGCAGAGCCGCATAACACTATAATTAAATTTGGATTGTGCCTGAAAAAATTATCCCAGACATATTTTAATTCAGAAACCAAGCGGCCTTTATAATCTGCAAGCCATTGTAGTTCCTCTAAGTAAAGCGTCCATTTTCCTTTTAGTAAATATTTTGCCAATAATTGAAAAAATTCACTCCAAGTTTCTATGTTTACTTTAGCTATCAAAGGATCATCTGAATAAATTGATAATTGTTGCATTGCATTAGCAAATTGTGCTTTTTCATTAAGCCCTTCTATGCCTTCAAACTTCAATAAATTGCGTTCCCTAAATGCCTGTTCTATCAATTCCGTCTTCCCGACCCTTCTTCTTCCGTATAGGACAACAATAGTGGCTTCTTGGTTATCTTCAACTTTTTTTAAGTTTTTTAACTCAAATAATCTTCCTATAAAATTTCTTTTAATATCAATATGTAGTGGATTCAAGTGTATATCCTTTTAAAAAAATCAGCCAACAAGCCTCATTATAAGCCCTACTTGGCTAAATTTTCAAATTTAATTCTAGCCAAGTAGGGCATTTTATATCCCTACTTGGCTAAAATTAATCCTACTGTTGGCAATTTTTGCAATAATAAGTTGCTCTACCACCCTGAAAAATCTTAGTAATGGGCGTTACTAGGCATCTATTACAAATTGAATCGGCTTGATTATAAACTTTAAAGGCATACTGAAAATACTCTAATTTTCCATTAGGCTGAGCATAATCTTTCAAGGTAGAACCACCAGCCTTAATAGCGCGTTTTAATACCTGTTGAATTTCTTTCAATAATATCTCTGTTTCTTTTAAGCTGAGTGTTTTTGCAGAACGCAAGGGCGAGAGACACGCTTGCCATAAAGCTTCTGAAACATAAATATTACCTAACCCTGCAATAATGTGTTGGTTAAGCAATGCATTTTTAATAGAAACCGATCTATGCTTTAATGCTGTATGTAAGATTGCTGCACTAAAAGATTTGTCTCCAATGGGTTCGGGTCCTAACAAATTAAAAGGCGCTACTTTTTCAAGCTCATTCGTAGAATACAGTTGCATAAAACCAAATCGACGCGGATCACGAAATATAATTTTATAACCATCAGACGTTATAAAAATAACATGATCATGTCGCTGATTTTTTAAAGGATTTGTAACTTTTTCAATGATCACACGTCCTGACATCCCTAAATGCCATACCAGTGTCAATTCGGGGTTAAAATCAATTAAAATATATTTAGCACGTCGCCTTACACGATAGATGGTTTTAGTTTTAAGAGCACTTTCAAGATTAGAAGGCAAAGGATAACGTAAATCAGGCCGCTTTACTTGAATTTTTAATAAAGACTTCCCTTCCAAGATTGGCTTTAACGCTCGACAAACCGTTTCGACTTCTGGTAATTCTGGCATATGCCTCAGCTCTCCAATATGCATCGGTGTATGAGTCACAATTCGCTTAAAGATTTCTCATTATGATCTAGATAAGCAAAATTAACAGAGTTGCATACCGTAGTCAAATTTTGCAGGATTTCAGTTTAAGACTTTTGACCAAACATTTAAGCCATGCTATACTTTAGTGATGCAACGCATATATGAAAAATACATGTTTTTTATTGGTGTCATGGGTCAAATGGTTTTTTACCTACAAGCCTATGAAATTTTTTCTGCGCAAAAAGCTGAAAATGTTTCTTTGCCTGCTTTTCTATTTGGTCTACTTTCTGTCAGCAGCTGGTTAATTTATGGTCTCATGCTAAAGAACAAGCCACTTATTGTAGCCAATGTCGTTGCTGTGATAGGTGCACTTGCCGTAGTATCCGGTATTTTAAGATTTTCCTAACCCTGTCCTTATTATCTCTTCGCGTAATTCTTTTCTAACTCGCATTAATATCTGGCCCAATTTATTTTGACCCGTTCCATCTTGACCACACCCCCAATAATAATCATGAGGAGAAGACTCGACAATATCTTCAGGATAAGTAGCCAATAATTTCTCTTTTATTGTTGCATGTGTACAAAACTTTTTCTTAACGGCAAGATACATGAGTTCTTCTTTGATATCATCCCAGTTTTTTATTAAAGGTATTTTTCGGGTATGTCCAAGCACTAAAGCCTCTTTAGCAGTTAAGGCTCTGCTTATTTTTTCTTGATAGGCTAAGTCAGAAAATTTTTGGGCTTGAAAATAATGTTCAACTGTAGGCCAAAACCTTCCCTCCATTTCAATTCCAAATGTAGAAAAATTAGAGCAGTAGCCATGCTCATCGGTTTTGGTATAAAAATAAATAGTCATAAAAATACGTCTCTTGAATAAGAAAATTCTATATCCTCCGCAACACAAAAGTCAAGGACCCACCATCGATGCCTAAGGCTCTAATATTCTAATAACATCAAAATTTTTGGTTATAAACGCACTTACAAAAAAATTTGCAATTTTTGTTAGCAAAGCGACACGGAATTTTTATATAACTGTCGATCACAACTTTTACTAACAAATATATAAATGGATATTAATCAAATTGGGCAACCTGAAATTGACAAAACTATCAGTTTGTTGAATGATAGGCTATCGAATGTTTATATTGTGACTCACACAAATGAGGCATTTTTAAATTTTTTAAGACGAACCTTAATTTAATATAGAGCCACACATGGAAATAGAACTTAGCTTGGATCAAGCTCTCAACTCTAAAAGTCAAACATCGCAACAACAATCTGAGAAAAAAACAGAAAATGAAGAGATTCTAGAGCCACCCAACTTAAGTTATGCTTATGATGATGACGACATAATCAATCGTGTTAATGCCGAGCTACAGCTAAAAAATAATAACTACTATTGGTACGATTCAATACGAAAAGAGTTCAATGAAACTAATATTATAGGCAATCTCAGTGGATGTCCTATCCGTTTAACAATGTCACCTGAAATAAAAAATTTTGCAGATGCCATCCAAAAAGGGAATGAAGTAGTTATTGCTAAAATTAATGGCAAATTTATAATTTTCTATGTAAAAACAATCAATGGTAACATCGATAATATTACTTGCGATAAAAATTTGGAAGCATTATTTTTACCATTAACTTTTGATGAAAAACTTCTTATTAAATCTCAAAACGAAGAACTTTATGCACTGATTTTCGAATCAATTGTATTAGCAGGAGGCTATACCCCTCCAGGTCCTCAAGTTCTTTCCAACTTTTTAATAAAGCTTCAACAACAAAGGCAGATTATTTTATCTCCGGCACTCAGCAATGCTTTAACTGACATTACAATAGCACTTAATCCTATTATTGAACACATTCAGAGTTACCTTGTCTGGGTAAAAAAGCAACCTCTTTTAAAGGATGTAATGGGTATGCGTTTGCTATTTCCATATAAATTAGATGGCTGGCATTGGAACTTAGGAGAAGTGAATTTTGTTTTCGATAAAAATAAAGATATTGTTTCTTGCACTGCTGTTTCACATGATCCTTTTGGAGGAGGCATAATTCAAGAAAAATTAAGTCTACTCATGGAGAATTTACTCCAAAAATTAGTCGATAAAAGTAAAATAGATATCAACAAAACTAGTACTTATAAATTACCCAGACAAAAAAAAGGTGTTTATTGTGGCATTGTAGTTGCTCGAGATTTATTAAGGCGTATAAATAACCTCCCTCTTGATGATCCAAAGTATTGTGAAATCTATAAAGATGAAAATAAAATAAGAACAGAAGATATGTCTCTATTAAAAAGTTTTGACATTACAAAATTTAATACATTCTTTATTAAGCAGAAAAATAATAATTTTGATCACTACCGCACAGATAGTGAATCAGAAGCGCAACTTAGTTCTGAAGATCAATTATCTTTAAATAAACTCTTAAAAGAAACCGAAGTTCTCGAACTCACGCAACAAGAATTACACACACTTTTTGAAATCTTGCATCAAATCCCTCACGATTTGAGTGCCTATCTAGGCGCTTTGAAAAGAGAACTGATAAAATACAAAGAAAATTTTTTATCTACACGACAAGAAAAATACCAAAAATTTCTTCACATAATCTATGGCATGGATTTACAAACTCCAAATAAAGAAATATTAAAACCTGAGGTGCTTAACGGATATCGTATTGCTTTAGCAAAACAACTGATGGAAGTCTTACAAAGTTCAAAAAAAAATGCTACAAATTATTCCAGCTGTACCATAAATCAAGCAATTGGATCTTCAAAGCTCCCATCGAGTATCCCTGCGGTATCATCAAACCAAACAATTGATCCTATAAGAGTCCAATCGCTAATCGATAGCATGCCTGAACCATCGAAACCACCTTCGTATTTGATGGACCACTTGTTAGCAGCTGGTTTTCGTGGTACTGAATATCAGTTGCTCGTATTTATAGATGAAATCTTAAAAAAAATAGTAGCAAATCCGAATATTAAATTTGATGCTTCTATAGAAAAAGCAGGCTATGGTAATTTAGATGACATTGCTATTATTGAAAAAAATACATCAGATGAAGCTATTAGGATTGAAGCTTACCAGTGCAAATATTATAAAGAACCTATAATAATTAAAGATTTTTTAAATGATGACAAACCACAAGCCAAAATTCCAAATGCGGCTGATACTGCTAACACAAAAAAAGAAAAAAATTCTCCCAATTCTAAAAAGATTAAAAATAAAAAAATGCATATTGGGAAATTTTTTCTTGGCTGGTTCAAATGGGATTCAGGTTCCCCAAAAGTACCAAGACAAGATTTGCATTCCATTATCATCAGTAATACTTCTATAGATAATATATTAAGAAGTTGTCTTGTTCCTCAAGGTAATACCTTCAAACCTACTTTTATTTCTCGCAAAGAAGTTATACACTTTTCTCCCAAATCAAATTACTCAATGACTCTAAACTTTAATTTTTATAAAGAGAAATCTCATACCGTTTCAAAAAAAATATGGACTTTATTAAAAGAGGCTGGCTACATCAACGAAGAAGGCACATTTACAGAACTATTGGATCTGGCTGAACCTAAATTTAGGCTTGAACTTAACAACTTGCCAAAAGATGTTACTTCTGAAAGCGTAGTTGCCTGTCTCAGAGAGCTAGTCAATAATTTTAACAAAAAAACAAAAGATCTTTATCAGCTATTGTATGATCAAACTTGGATTTATTTAAAAATCAAAGCGCCAAACGAAAAATTTCCTGAAGATGAAGCTGGCAAACACGAATTATTTCAGTCATTTCTTGCCTCAGTTAAGTTTCAAGTTAATCAACCAAGCTTGGCAGAGTTAGAAACCAGAATTCAAAAAAACCTGAATACTATTTTGAAACAACAAAGCGATCAAATCTTTGTTTGTTTATTTTACGCCGTACATGAATGGTTTTCAAGAGATTACACTGATCATAAAGTTCCTATTTTTACTCAAGATCTAATGTTTGAGCTATTAGAACAATCAAAAACTCGAAGTCGTGATGTTGTATTACTGCAAGGATGGACCCAAGCTTGCTTATCTCGAATTTCCTATTATTCTCGACAACGTTGGGTGTGGAGGTCTGAATTACCAAAAATTCAAGAATTCATTGAAAAACCAGGCGTACTTTTAATGATAGGTAGAAAAGGGATAGGCAAATCCAGTCTTGTAAAAAAAGTTTTAGAAAAACTCAATCCTATTGAATACCTAGTACTCTCAGCTTCAGATCTTCTTAATGATGATTCTTTAAAAGTGATGCTTAAAAATGCACTTCATCTTATTAGCGCCATTCGGATTGTAATAATTGACAGTGCTGAAGCATTATCGCCGTTTTCAGATTCTATTAGAGAACTATTTAAATTTTTAATACAATCAAAAAAGACTATTGTACTTACTTCAACGCCAGGAATATATGATAATAATGCAATTCAAAAATTGTTAGAGGGACATTGTGAAACAATTGTTATAGAGCCACTCTCGCTAAACGATGTTACGAAAAGCTTTCCTCAACTTCAATCATTTGTCAGAAAAAAATCTTTTGCTACACTAGCTAGAATTCCTTTTTATATCTCTAGCCTTATTAATTTAACAGAAGCTCCAAACATCAATACAGTAGAGAATCTAGTAGAAGCTGATGCTTCTGAATTGGAATCTGAACTAATAAGGTCTGATATTGCAGGTAAAAGCCTCGGAAATTCATCTGCCCGACGTTTAGCATGGCATCAATTAGCGTTTCAGATAGCTAGTTCTCAATATGGGATAAGCAAGGGAATTGAATATTCTAAAGCTTCTGTTGGTTTAACTTTACTCATGCAAGATGACATTGTGACTCAAAAAAATAATCACTATCTATTTAAGCACGATCTTTATTTTGAACATGGATTAATGTCTTTTTGGACTCAAAAATGGGAAATTGCTTGCGTAGAAGGTAACACGTGTCAATTTTGGAAAGAGATACCACATTCTCTAAAGATTCAAGTATCAAAGGCTGCTTTAGATGAATGGTTACTAATACATCGACTACAACTTGAAGAAGATCTTCTACAACAAGTCGATATTATTGCAAATATGGAATACATTAATTCTATAATTGCAATGGCTATTATAACAGAATCTCAACAATTATTAGCGAAATATCTCTCTATTAAGAATAGAAATTTTGATGTTGTATTACCTGGATTCTTTTATGGTTATTATAATGCAACACTGATAATGTTGGCAATATCAGAAAAAAAACCAACAGCATTAGCAATATTGTTACAAAATGGTTTATCTCCTCATCATCCAGAAGCAAAGATACTAAGAAAACTAAACTTGCTAACAGTTTGTCATAAATTAGAAAAAGAGCATTCTTGCAGCTCTTTATCTTCGGAATCTGAAGAACAAAATTTTTCTGATTCAGAAATTAGTTCTAATCTTGACTCTGATGATTCTGACAAGGATCTTTCAGAATTTTCACAAGAAGAAGATCTCGTTCAGAAATTTATAGATAATCCGAATAAATACTGGTTTTCTGGATTTAATGAGGACCCGGTGGAATATGATTTTGATGGCAACTGGTATGCAAATCCAAAATTTGAAAAACGACCATCCAATATGTATTCATATATTCACCAGGCTGCTATTCAAGATATGACTTACTGTTTGATAGTATTATTGGATAGCTTTAACAAACGAGATGAATCTGAGTTAATTGAATTAACAAATAATTATCAAGAAACGCCATTGCATGTGGCTGTGCTAGAAAAATCAAAAAATGCAGTTGATGTTCTATTACGCAGAGGTGCTAATGTAAACTGTCGTGATTTTTGGGATGAAACACCGCTTCATAATGCTGCTTATAATGGCGATGTAGAAATAGCAAAAAAATTATTAGAGAATGGAGCAGACCCTAATAATGTAAATAACTTTGGCTTATCACCAGCACATATTGCTATGGTGCGCTTGAATTTCCCCTTAGTAACATTATTCTTTGAATATGGTGCTGACTTTATGCTTCTTACATTTGAAAAGAATTTTAATGAATCATTATCTATAGCAGATCTATTAGATCGCGTTAATGAAAATTTGCAAGAACACATTGAAGATTTTGTTATAGACTTAATTCCTCTTTTTAATTTTGGGTACAAAACTAAGGATTATAATTGGGGGTGTAATTGTCCAAAAATAAATGAGGAAACCCGTAACGCTCAATTGCAACTGGTTGATGATTTTCTGGATTTTGTAGATAACGTTAAAATATCTGAATTTGTGCCTCATTTCGATTATTATGATGCTGATACAAGACTAACATATATAATTCAAACTGGTGATTATGAAGAGTTGAATGATATGGAAGATTTTATACTAGAAGATCCGAATAATATTGCAGAAGTGTTAACAGCTGAGAACTTTGCACATATTAAAGAAGAGATTTTGGATCGTTGGTTCGAGGTAGCTTCAGAAGAGCAATGCCAAAATTTAAAAACTTATGGTAAATCGAATAATGATCAAGATGTGCTAGAACGATGTGTAGAAGAAGAGGAAATGTCTTTAACAGAGTTAACCATAAACAATGATACTAATGTGGGTACACTTCAACCAATTAACTCTTCTCAAAATAATATAGATATCTCGCTTTTATGGGCAGCTTCAGAATCGATTCCTCATTTGCGTACAAGACCTGTTCCTTCTGCTCCACCCGCTTTATTAGAAAATAGTGGCTTTACCGTTCACCCAAATAAGTCTGCATGAGTACCCAAACGAGTGAAAACAATTGCATCCTCATTTATTGATAAATTTCACAAAAATATATTAGTTGTTGCTGGGCATTTGAGTGAGTTATTAGTCCAAATTGCCAGAACTCGATAGTTTTCCCAAAAATTATTTTTAAACGCACCCTTACACCAAAACATGTATAGAAAAACGTACTTTTCTATACATGTCCAAGATAACATATATAGAAAAACGCATTTTTCTATTTAAATCAACAAGCATAGAATGGATAAGGGTAGGGATCTTGGTGGGCCCACTAGGACTTGAACCTAGGACCAAGGGATTATGAGTCCCCTGCTCTAACCAACTGAGCTATGGGCCCGAAAAAACATTAAAGCCTATGATATCACACTATTTCCTCTATTGTCCCTCTTTTTTTTCCTTTTCATTCTCCAAAAAGCTTCGAAGCTGATAGGCCCGGCTTGGCTGACGCAACTTCCTTAAGGCTTTGGCTTCTATTTGCCTAATACGCTCACGAGTAACATCGAACTGCTTGCCGACTTCTTCCAAAGTATGGTCCGTATTCATATCAATACCAAATCGCATTCGCAAAACTTTAGCTTCTCGAGTCGTTAAGCTAGACAATATTCGTCGGGTCGCTTCTTGTAATCCTGAAGCGGTTGCAAAGTCAGCAGGAGACACTTGCAATTCATCCTGAATAAAATCACCTAAATGAGAGTCATCATCATCCCCTATAGGCGTTTCCATAGAAATAGGCTCTTTGGCAATTTTTTGTATCTTGCGAATTTTATCTTCCGGTAAGCCCATCCGTTTACCCACTTCTTCAGGAGTGGGCTCTCTACCCATCTCTTGGAGCATCTGCCTTTGAATACGATTGTGCTTATTAATCGTTTCTATCATGTGTACGGGAATACGAATCGTTCTGGCTTGATCTGCAATTGATCGCGTAATCGCTTGACGAATCCACCAGGTGGCATACGTAGAAAATTTATAACCCCGACGGTATTCAAACTTATCCACCGCCTTCATTAACCCAATATTACCTTCTTGAATTAAATCTAAAAACTGTAAACCACGATTGGTGTATTTTTTTGCAATAGAAATTACCAAACGTAAATTGGCTTCGACCATATCCCGTTTGGCACGCTGTGCTTTTGCTTCCCCAACCGATAATCGACGGTTGAATTCCTTAATTTCAGAAATCTCTAAGCCAAATTCATCCTCTATCGCTTCTAATTCCTGCTGAGCAGATAAAATCGTTTCTTGATTCGCAGCCAGAGCACCCGCGTATGCTGTTTTAGATTCTATATGCTGTTGAACCCATAATTTATCTGTTTCATGACCTGGAAAAGAATTGATGAAAGTTTGTCGCGGCATTCTAAGCTGATTTACACAAAGATCCATGATGACGCGCTCTTTTTCACGTACACGCTCTAACATTTCTCGCATATTTTGTGTTAAACGCTCAACCACTTTAGGAACCAATTTAAAACAAACTAAACAATTCCCTAAGTTTTCAAATGCTGTTAATGTTTCTGGATCATGACGCCCTTTTTCTGTTGTTAATGTTTGAGCAATAGCAACCAAATCGCCTAATTCCGTAAATCGCTTACGCGCTTCTTTAAAGTCTAACTCGGTTTCAAAAGCCACGGCATCGACAGCATCATCTGTGCCTTCCACCGTTTCATCCAAAGCCATCGCATCCGGATCTTTCACTTCTTCTAAGGTTACAGCTTCTCCCGCTTCTTCTGGCGCAAAAATAGAAGGTGCATTTGCAGAGACCGCAGCTACCGCATCAAAATCAATAAACCCATTCACCACATCGTTTATTTTTGTTTCGCCACTTTCAACTTTAGAAAACTCTTCCAGCAACAATGCGATCATCGGCGGATATTGCGCTAATGAAAATAATACCTCATGCATACCTAATTCAATGCGCTTAGCTATCACAATTTCGCCTTGGCGAGTTAACAGCTCTACTGTGCCCATTTCACGCATATACATTCTAACAGGATCGGTTGTTCTTCCTAATTCACTTTCGGGTGTTAAAAAAGCGGGGGGGCCTTCTTCCAATAAATCACGACCCAAGATCTTCTCTTCATCCATATCGGATAACATCATGGTGTCTAATTCAGAAGACATCTCGTATACGGTGATCCCCAAATCATCCAGGGATTGTACAATCTCGTCTATTTGCTCACGATCAAGCAACTCTTCGGCCAAATAATCGGTTACTTCCGAATAGGTTAAATATCCCTTTTCTTTGCCCAGCGCTGCCAAAGCTTTAAGTTGCACAGCTTGTTGATCAAGTTCAACATCTATGCCCGTTTCAACATCAGCATCAGCATCAACATCAACATCTATATCCATCTCAGTATCAACAACCATTACATCAGTTTTTTTATTCATAACATCCATCTCGTGATCTTAGATTAAGAACATGTAGAGCGAAAAATAAGCTAGTCTACCCGATCCTGCTCTCTTTTGTCCAATAAAAACTTTAGGTGAACTTTTTCACTTTCTGAAAGCTCCCCCACTCTTGCTTTGCCTAATAATGTTTCCATGGCTTGCTCTTGTACCCTTTCATCCAAACGTTGAATAGCACCTATCAATTCCTGCTCCACACCATTGTCGGGAATACTCTCGACAAGGGCACTCAATTCATCCCAATTCACAGCCTCTGCCCATCCTGCAGACAATTCTTCCCGAATTGCCTCTTTCGATATCGCAGGCGAAGCGGTTATCAAATTCACCAATGCACACAGCAATGGAATACCAGGAATATCAACTCTCTTCAATGCTTCCGCGTTTTTAAGTCTACCAACCAACATTGGATAGTGGCCTAAAATTGCCACTGCACGAATGGCCGGTGAAAATAATGGTAGTCTAGATTTTGAAATAGAGTTAGGAAATTTAGTTCCAAATTCCACTTTTTTTAAATTATTTTTAGAAATCGGTTGAATACCCTGAATCTCCTGAATGCGCTGAGCAGAAAAGCCAGATAACTCACCCAGTCGATCCCACATCATTTGTTGAAAAACACCCACTGGTAATAAAGCCAGCAAAGGCTTAGCTAAGTTAATTAGCTCTGCTCTTCCATCAATCTGTGTTAAGTCTAATGATTTACTTAAAGTGTCAAATACAAAATCCGAAAGCGGTTGGGAATGTTGCAAGCGATCTAAAAATGCACCCCCACCTTCAGCACGTACTAAAGAATCCGGATCACTGCCCTCAGGTAATAATGTAAAACGGACCCTACGCCCTTCTTTCATTTGAGGTAAACAACTTTTCATAGCACGGTGAGCCGCTTCTCGACCGGCTTTATCGCCATCAAAACATAAAATAATTTCAGGAACCGTACGAAATAAGCTTTCAAGATGTTTTTCTGAAAATGCTGTCCCCAAAGTAGCAACAACATTCGAAATACCAAACTGCGCTAAGCTCACCACATCTAAATACCCTTCCACCACAATTAAATGGCTTAAATTTCGGTTTTCTTGACGGGCTTCATATAAACCATACAGCTCGGTACCTTTGC
This sequence comes from uncultured Francisellaceae bacterium, assembly GCA_945956915.1. Taxonomy (GTDB): domain Bacteria; phylum Pseudomonadota; class Gammaproteobacteria; order UBA6186; family Azoamicaceae; genus CAMFJH01. The sequence continues at coordinate 125,636 of CAMFJH010000004.1, forward strand.
TAAAAACAGGTGTCTCTGGAGAATTTAAGTACTTGGGCTCCCCAATGCCCGTCACACGCCCCCCAAAACCAACCACACGCCCCCGTTTGTCCCGAATGGGAAACATAATACGATCACGAAATCGATCGTAACAATGTGCCGCATCTTTCCGAATCACTAACCCTGCCTTAATTAAATCACGCTCTTCTACTGGAGGTTTGCCAATGGCTTTTAATAAACTGTCCCAAGCAGCAGGTGCAAAACCAATACCAAATTTTTTGGCAATAATACCCGTTAAGCCCCTACCCTTTAAATATTCAATGGCTTTAGGTGCTGCAGGATGTTCACGCAATTGGCTTTGATAAAATTGCGCCGCTTTGCCCAATAATTCATACAGTACCTTATGGTTTTCTGCAGTATTCCCCCCCCCGGATACCTGAGCCTCTCGAGGGATTTCTACACCCAAACGCGCAGCCAATACTTCAATGGCTTCTATAAAATTTAAGCCATCATAGGCTTTCAAAAAGGCAATCGCATCACCACTGGCATTACAACCAAAACAATGATAAAACTGCTTTGAAGCATTCACCGAAAAAGAAGGGGTTTTTTCACCATGAAAAGGGCATAATCCGAGAAAATTAGCCCCCGCTTTACGCAATGAGACGCGTTCGCTAATAATGTCTAGAATGTCTACACGAGACAACAACATTTCTATAAAGCTATCTGGAACATGTCCCATCATTTTATGGGTTCATTTATTTACACTAACCGGATAACAAATTCTTGATAAGGCTACTTGCCTCACCCAAATCTGCTCTTCCCTGTAGTTTTGGTTTTAAAATAGCCATCACTTTAGCCATATCACGAATAGAGCTTGCACCCACTTCTTGAATAGCCTCTGTAATCAAGACTTGCACAGCTTCAGCAGACAAAGCTTCGGGTAAAAATTCTTGAATGATCTGAATTTCAAAAGATTCTTTAGCGACCAAATCAGCTCTGTTTCCAGCTTCAAACTGAACAATAGACTCTTTACGCTGCCTAATCATTTTATCGAGTATGGCCAAAACCTGCTCATCATTCAGCACAATACGCTTATCCACTTCTTGCTGCTTCATTTCAGCTTGAATCAAGCGAATAACGCCTAAACGTTCTTTCGCTTGAGCGCGCATGGCCATTTTCATTTCTTCAAGGATCCGTGCCTTTAAACTGCCTGTATCCGTCTCTACACTCATCTTATCCCCTTTGGCCTGGCGCACCACCACCGGTTTCTCTCACTAATTTTTTCAAATGGCGCTTTCTGGCAGCAGCGGCTTTACGCTTACGGACCGCAGAAGGCTTTTGGAAGAATTCACGTTTACGCAATTCTTTTGGTGTTCCGGCTTTTTCTACCGCGCGTTTAAAACGACGCATCGCCGAGTCTACGGACTCGCCTTCTCTTATACGAACATTAGGCATCGATCATCACACCCCTTAAGTTAGTTGGTTAAAGTTAATCTAAATTACAGCTAAGCATGTTATTCTAGACCATAGTTGAATGATTTGGAAGATTTTATGCGTATTTTGGGTATAGAAAGCTCCTGCGATGACACTGGAGTGGCAATTTATGACGGTTCTCAAGGATTATTGGCACATGCAGTCAATAGTCAGATAGCTATCCACAAGCAATTTGGGGGGGTAGTTCCCGAGCTTGCCTCAAGAGATCACATTCAAAAAATAACACCGCTTTTAAATCAGGTGCTCGAAGAGGCACAACTCTCCCTAAAAGACATCGATGGTATCGCCTACACAGCTGGTCCCGGACTTATTGGAGCTCTTCTAGTGGGGGCAGGCTTTGGGCGTGCCTTAGGCTTCGCCCTTCAAGTACCCACCATTGGTGTTCACCATATGGAAGGCCATCTTTTAGCGCCCATGTTAGAATCACCTGCGCCTGAATTTCCCTTTGTGGCACTTTTGGTCTCGGGTGGGCACACAATGCTGATAGACGTTTTGGGTATTGGTCAATATCAAGTACTGGGTGAATCCTTAGATGATGCTGCGGGAGAAGCTTTTGATAAAACTGCAAAATTATTGGGTTTAAGTTATCCAGGCGGACCCTTATTAGCTGAGCTGGCCAAATCAGGCACACCCAATCGATTTGTGTTTCCACGTCCCTTAACCACTAAACCTGGGCTTGATTTTAGTTTTAGCGGTTTAAAAACGGCTGCTATGAATACTTTAAAACAAACAGAACAAACTGACCAAGACAAAGCAGACATCGCCTGGGCTTTTCAAGAAGCAGTCGTGGATACCTTGATGATCAAATGTAGGCGGGCTCTTGAAGCAAGCGGACAACAGCGTCTGGTCATTGCAGGGGGTGTTGGGGCTAACAAAAGGCTTCGGGAAAAACTCCACACCATGACAGAGACTTTAGGGTGTTCTTTGTTTTATCCCAGGCTTGAATTTTGTACAGATAATGGAGCGATGATTGCTTACGTGGGTTATCAACGTTTAAAAGCAGGCGCGAGTGATTCTTTAATTATACAAGCCAGACCCCGCTGGCCTATGGCTTCGCTCGAATTTTAGGTTCAATCCCTTGTATCAAACGTTTAATATTGGCTTGATGTCGCCAAATAATAAAAGCACTCATTGCAGCCACAAATCCTGCAAAAATCAAGCCATTTTCTAAGCCTTTCTCTTCGATTTTAAAATAACCCACATAAACAGGTGCCAAAACAGCAGCCGTTAATGCAGCCAAGGATGAGATTCTAAAAATCAACGCCACCAGAATCCAAGTGGCTATGGTCAATAAGCCTGCGGGCCAGCATACCATTAAAATAGCCCCTATTGCGGTAGCAACGCCTTTACCGCCTTTAAAATGATAAAATACCGGATACAAATGTCCTAAAAACACAGCTAAGATTACCGTGCCAATCATAATTGGATTGGCTGTAAAAAACATCACTATCCCCACCGGAATAAGTCCTTTAAGAATATCGCAGATCAAGGTTATAAAAGCTAACTTTTTACCGCCTAATCGTAGTACATTAGTAGTGCCTGGATTTTTAGAACCGGCAGTGCGTGGATCAGGCAAGCCTGCCCATCGACAAATACTAAGCGCAGGAGAGAGTGAGCCAATTAAATAGGCAATCATAATCAAACTCAAACTATTCAATACATAACTTGTTTTAACGGTATCAAACATGCAAACAATCCCCTTATCTTTGCCTCAACCTTCAATAGAAGCCTTAGCGCATTCTAAACGTTTAACTCATTTTATCTTAACAGAAATTCAAAAAAATGGGGGTATGATTTCCTTTGAAGCATACATGCGTCATGCACTCTATGCCCCAGGCCTTGGCTATTATCATGCTGGTACTCAAAAATTTGGATCACAAGGCGATTTTATTACAGCCCCAGAGTTCTCCCCCTTGTTTGCTTACTGTATTGCAAAACAATATCAAGACCTATGTGAACAAATAAGCTGCGATACTATTTTAGAAATCGGTGCCGGCTCAGGGAAAATGGCTGCTGATATTTTAAATGCTTTATCACAAACTCAATATTTGCCCAAAGAGTATTATATTTTAGAATTAAGTCCAGATTTACAAAATCGCCAACAACAAACTTTAAGGGACAAATGCCCAGAACATTTTCACCGTGTAAAATGGCTACTCACATTACCCAAAACACCTTTTGACGGTCTTATTGTCGCCAACGAAGTATTAGATGCAATGCCTGTCTCTATTTTTAAAATGCTATCGGGTGTCTTACATGAACAAATGGTTATTTCTAATTCGCATCCTGAAAATGAATATCCCAGTTTTGAGATACATTACACACCCGCATCGCATACATTATCAAGTGCAATAGACATGCTTTATGCCGATAGCATTCCTAGATTTCCAGAAGCTTATACTTCAGAAATTAATTTGCACACAAAACCCTGGATAAAAAGTGTATCCGAATGTTTAAGGCAAGGTGTTATTTTATTAATCGACTATGGATTTTCAAGACAAGAATATTATCATCCCGATAGAACGATGGGCACTTTAATGTGTCATTATCAACACAGAGCTCACACGGATCCTTTTTTCTATCCAGGCTTAGAAGATATCACAGCACATGTGGATTTTACAGCAGTTGCCGATGCAGCTGTTCAAGCTGAATTAGATGTCTTAGGTTATACCACTCAGGCTGCTTTTTTGTTAAATTGCGGACTATTAGAATATGTTCAAAATCCATCCCCTCAGCAAAATCACGCAATTCATACGCTCACTTCTCCAGCAGAAATGGGAGAATTGTTTAAGGTAATCGCTTTGGGTAAAAAGCTTGAAAATACACCCATAGGATTTAGCTTCTTTGATCGATTATTTTCTCTTTAGCTACTTTTTTGAAAAAGTTATTATAAACGCATGCCCTCGCTTAGCTAGAATTCCTGCTATAGTAAATAAAAGTGTTCACAACATCCATGCATACTACAAAACAGGAGCTTGCTATGTCGCAACCGATTCATCAGCCTTCGATGCCTGCAGAGTCCAGTATACAAAAGAAATTATTAAAAGCACTGTATTTTATTGTGTTTTATTTCATTAGCTACGGGGTTTGGGGCTTAAGTATTGCTATCTCTATTTTTCAGTTCTTTTGGGCAATTTTCCTCAAAGAACCCAATAAATATTTATGGGACTTTTCTAAAAACCTGAATCGCTATTTGTATGATATCGTACGTTTTATTTCATTCAACACCGAAACAAAACCCTTTCCTTTTTCTCCTTGGCCAAATAGTGGACAAAATACTTAATTAGATCTATCGCCTAAAGGGTCTATACTAAAACGCTTGGTATAGATCCTTTAGGCTTGCTATACCACTCACCAACTCTTCTGAATACATAGATTGTTCCAGCCGATTAGCCAAGATCATTGCAAAGAAAATCTGTTTTTTAAGGCCAGTCTTCTCCTTAAAAACACGTATTTTTACCTCGTCCATACATAACAATAAGTTTAGCTTCTTTAGACAAATAAGCTTTGTTAATCTTTCTTTGTTCTTCATGCCGACCAACGATTTTTTTTCTATCCTGCATTGTTCTCTTCCAGATTGGCTACTTATAGCTCTATTATAACCAGCCAATCTGCTTTTAAGGCAAAGGATTATAAAAAAATTAGGTGTTGATCAACATAAATTTTTAGTGTATTTTAATGAGACTGGCTTCCTCGCAAGAGGAAACCAGGCCGCGCCAAGCCAGATGCTTTAGACCCATCCAGCAAGGCACTCACCACGTTTGTTCACGGAGAACAAAATGGATTTGATGATTTTATCGCACAACCTGTTGATTGTACATCGTACTGTAGAATCTTTGTTTAGAGAGCCTGTAACAATTTTAGTTACTATACTTTCTTATTTCTTTAGTGTGCACAACAGATCTAAATTTTTTCATTATCTTTCAAAATGGGTTTTATAATATTTTGTTATGTAACGAAAAAATGCTATTAGGACGTTTGTTTTGATTCATCCTGCTGTAATAAGGGTGAATTTGGAATGGATATGGCCAAGGTGTTTAGAATTGTCGTGTGTTTTGTAAGGCTTGGAGCGGCATATTTTTTGCTGCATCAATAAATAGCTTAGTTCTATAATATTTTATCCATCTCCAAACTTATGGACAATAGCTAACTCTTTAGCGGAAAATGCGATTCCAATTTTTAGGAGCCTGCTTGTATGCTTAAGTAGAGCAGTCTTATCATACTGTAAGGCCTCAATTTGATGGAGTGCATCAATGGCCGCTTTTTTTAAAGCTATAGGGCTTTCTTGTTCTATGCTTTTCAGTTCAATGATTATACCTAATTGCTGAGGTAGAATCGGAGCGATAATAATATCAAAGCGACCAAACCCTGCTTCTTTGTTAGAGTCGATTGTATAATGCCGCTTATCAATTCCTGAAAGTAACCCCAATAAAAATCCATGATAAAATTTTTCCGGATTCTTACCTTTCACGTCATGAACGCTACAGGTGACTAATAATATGTTCTGCAGCCGTTCTTCGAAGTGTTCCATTTCACCTTGTAAAAGCTCACTTAAAAAATGATTAAAAAGAAGAGAATTATTAACGCCCGACAACCATTCTGCTATAAACGTTTGGAATAAATCGCTCACTTCCTTATTGGGAATAGATAATTGACAGATCGAACCCTGGCTTACCGTTTGAATAGGCGTTGCTTTTAGATACCCTGACATGAATAATAAAGACCATAATGCATTCTCATTAGAATCTAAATATTCAAACACAAAATGTTCACTGATAAGCTTTTCAACTGTTTTGCCTTGAAAAAGTGCCTCAAGCTCTATTTTAAAAGTATTCGGAGATTTAATGAGTATGGTTTTGATTAAAGCATTGGCGCTGGTGTTTACCCAATAGGATTTCAACTTTCCTTTTTCTTCTATGTAATTGATAATAGACCATGGATTATAAATAACTAAATCCCCTGCTTGATATCCATTATACCAAGATCTCACCTCTTGTAATGATTGACTATCCTGCGAACCTTGTTCTTTGTTTGAACTTATCAACTTTGATTTTTCCAATAACGTAATCACTTCTTGTTCTGTAAAACCAAAAAATTCTCCGTATCTGCGATCTAAGAGCGTGTAAACCTTAAGATGATTAAGATCTGAAAATATACTTTCTTTGGAAACCCTTAATATCCCGGTTAGTACCGCTTTTTCCAAATAAGGGTTATCTTTAAGTCCATATCCTAGAAACCCCTTCATTAATTCAACCATTTGAGCATAGTATTTGTTTAAATAAGCAGTTTGAATAGGCGTATCATACTCATCTATTAAAATAATCGGCTTGACACCATAAACTTTTGTTAAATACTGTGTTAAATTTTTTAAAGAAATATTAATAAGGGAATCTGATGCTTTTCTGTTTAATATAGCTAAATAATCTTCTTTGTCGCTTTCTGTTAGGTTTATCGATTCATAAATCGTTCTTTCATGCTCTTTATATGCTTGCCTAATTATTTCTTTTAAATCTTCATATGCCTTTTCAAAATGATTTCCTTTTATTTCTTTAAAACTTAAAAAAATGATAGGATATTTTCCTTGATATTGCATACATCTTGGATGCTTGGATATTTCCAAATTTTTAAATAAATGTCCAGTCGGTTTGCCCATGACTTCTTTTGAAAAAAAATGATGTAGCAAAGACATATTAAGTGTTTTACCAAACCGCCTAGGGCGAGTAATTAAGGTCACATGCGGACTAAAGAGTATTTCAGCAACAATCATAGACTTGTCTATAAATAGATAAGGATTACCATTTAAATCTTTATATTCGATTAGAGTTCTAAAATCGCTAACGCCTATGGGGGTGATCACTGATTGCCTCAATTATTTGCGTGTCATTTTAGATATCATACTAAATCTATGCATTATGTCAACATGCTGTTTTTATAAACAGCCTTAAAAGTGCAGATGCATCATTTATTTCAACACAAACCCAGTGGCAGTTTTTTCGCGACAGAACCATATGCTCACGTAAAATGCCTTTTTGCTCTTACAGTAAAACACAAAATTTGGAGGGTTGTACTAGCTGTGTTTCATTATTTAATCTGAAAGCTGCTGTTTCCGGGTTATCTTTTTCTTCTGCTAATTTAGCAGGGATTAAAATAGTCAGCAGATCGTCTGGCTTTATAACCGAAGAAGTTCGTGAACTAAAAGTAGAGAATGTAGAAAGATCTACTAAGTGACTAATTCCTCCCGCTTTTAGTATTTTCACAGCTAAGGAAGCACAATTTTCAATATTTTTATGTTCTGTTTTGTTTTCTAGAATTTTAGAATAAGAAAGCATGGTTCCAACTGTATCTTCTAATGTTTGAACAAATAAATTACTACCAATAAGTCGCCAACCTTCAGTATTCGCTTTCAAGTTGTGAAACTCATTTTCAATCATATGGTAGTCTAGTGAGTACAAAGATATCGTTACTTGAGGGGCAATATTACCCTCTGCTTTATAATCATCCTGATAGCTTTGTAGAAAGCTAGCAGACCTTTCCATAAAGTATTTTAAATATTTTTGCTTAAGAATTCCGCTTCTGTTGTATTCATCTTTTTGTTGTTGAGTAAAAGGAACGGGCCATAAACTCATATATATATCAGGTGTTTCTATAGATACATGACCTACGTTATTCCCAGGGAATGCTTTATTTTCTTGAGAGGCCCACACACGCACAATTACTCTAGTTGAAATATCTAATGCCATCTCAATTCTCCCCTCCCTATCTTAGTTTTTTAGTTAAACTATCCTCAGCAAACTCACTTTAAAGGTTATGGATAAAGTTTACAGATTCAATCTTACTATTCTTATCAGGCGTTATCAAATTTTTTAATATGCATTGGTTATCGGTAATATCAAATCAAATACGCTTATTTTGAGCTGTTCTACTGGGTAAGCCCAGGATATGTTCTTGTATGTGAATATCCACTTCTTTAAGTTTATCTAGGCACCACGTTAAACAGTTATGTTTACCTTTACTTCGTGTGGAACTAGCGTATTTCGAATAATCTATTTTCGTACCTTTTTCTTTATTAACTGACTCACGAAGAGCTTTGCCTTTTTCTTTGTTAATAATATGTAAGTTGATATAATAATTTTTGGGATTAAGATTTAAGGCAACATGATCGTCTTGATTGTCTACTTCTGCAACCCCAACTATGTTTCTTGCATTAATGTGATAACGTTCTAAAAAACGCTGACCCCACGTTCTCATGCCTTCCATGTAAATCATGGCATGTTCAAAATTTTTTTTACAAACCAAAGCTACTAACCATTGATTGCATGTAATACTTTCTTTTTCTGATAAAATACTTAAGGTATCTGCAGCTTTTATTTGATACATTTTATAATAATATAATGGAGTTTGTCTTGAACTTTGTTCTTTTTTAAAATTCGATTTACAAGATTTTTCAAAAAAATTCTGACCTACTAAAACTGTTTTTAAAGCCCTACATTCTAAAAACTTTTTTGTTAATTTTTCTAACAGTTCCTCCCCGCATTTAATAAAATTTCCACTCAAATCTAATAACTCAAGCTTTGAAATTTTTGATAAATGAGGAGCAATATCGCTAATATCCCAATAGGTAATTTTATTCGCATTGAGTTTTAATCGTTTTAATTTATCAAATCCGTTAGAGCATAAAGGAATAATATAATTATGAACCATTTTCTTATCAATCTTACAAAAAGATAAAGATAAATCTTCCATGCCAACCAAAGAGTTATCAGAAATTATTTTTATAAAATGACAAACGGCTCTACAATCAATTTGACAATTATCTATCGTGATTGATTTTAAAGAACCAAAACCATGAATATAATTTATCCATGACGCTACTATAAGCATATCAACATTTAAAAGATTCATGTTTTTAATGCAAATCTGTTCAAGTAGAGAAGAATTATTACTGGCGAGTATAGTTTCAATCAGGTTTTTTGTTTTTTCAATGTTTCCTAACACAAAGCTTGGGCACTGATACTTAAAAAGGTTATTGCATGAGTCGCTATATAGAACACTTATTCCTATTTTTTCTAACTTAGACACAATCCAACTGTTAAAATTATGGTTATTATTTTTTGAATTTTGCCTCTGAAGATCATATGGCACAAGGTTAGTTTTGTGCATATCATTTTCAATATCTTTTATTAATTCATTGATTTGAAACTTAGTTACTAGATATGAACTCAAGGCATGGTTCTCGAATAAATCTAATAGTGTCAAGTAAGAATTATTCACATGCGTTTTAATTTCAATAGTAATATTTTCACTGTTTCCAGCAGGCATACTCCGATCATTCACTAATTTTATCTGCTGAATTTTATGTGCACTTTGTTCAAGATATTCGATTAACATAAAGAATAATGAAGTTTTTTTATTGTAGAATAAATGTAAAGCACAAACATTATGTGCAATTTTAGCTTTACTAAAAAGAAAGAACGATGAGTTATTCTTTTTAACTGAGGTCGATTCTGTTTCTATGACGAAACAATCTGGTTCTTTTCTATCTGTTACTTCATCAGTTTTAACTTCTATATTGGTAGGTTCTTTTACATATTGTGTTCTGTACCTATCCACAAGGATGTCTAACTCATTTATTAATTCACTTACATAATCTTTACTCAGCTCCTCTTTTTCATAAAGTTCCATTTTCTGATTATTGTGCATCTGTGAAATAATACAGCACAGCCATACAGTACTGACTTCACATCCCAAAATTATAAGTGTTACCTTTTTTCTTTCTGAACCTTCAATCTTTATGCTGTCAGCCTGCTCAAAAAGGATTTTAGATTGTCTTTTTTGTTCATTAGAACGCTGTTGCAAGGCCTCGAGTTTGTTTACAGTGATATAATTGAATCTTTCTGTGCTGACATATAGATCTTGTATTTCAAGCTGCGCATCATTTGATTTTTTTGCACAATTTTCAGCATCTTGAAGCTTCTTATTAAATAACCTAAGTCCTGCCCAATCAACAATTTTATACACAATTACTACTAATGCTATCCCAAGAAAAATACTAGAAGCTGTCTCAAAAATATAAATTAAGGTAAAATGCTGCTAAGGAAACTAG